>JABGUH010000041.1 GCA_018646675.1 Bdellovibrionales bacterium
CAAAAAAAGCCTTTTTCATTATGCAGGGCCGTAGACGCATGGCCGCAAAACCCTCAACATGGTGCAATGTAAAAAACTGTCAATAGGCAGGTTATCACTACGTATAATTCAGATTATCTTGTGGCAGGGTGCGGATTGCCTGTCTACATTTTTGGTTACAATAAATTCAATAGCTTAATGTCATATAGTGCTATACAAATATGATATCAACTACTAATCTCATATTATTATATCTAAAATATGAGATTCAAATGAAAGTTTTGAAGGAAAAGCCACAGGAGAGAGTAGCCTTATCATTAAGACTTCCCCCTGAGCTAGTCAGGGAAATTGATAAAGTTACAAGTAAAAGTGAGCTTTCAAGACAAAAGTTAATTGAATCCATTTTAGATCAAGTAATTCATGACAAAAAATTTGTTTTAAAAATAAGGGAATAAATCATGGCTGATTTAATTGAAACTTTTGGAAGTAAAAAGTTTTTCTACAACATAGTAGAGGAACAAGAATTACTAGGGATCTCAGCAGGCTACGACTTTTCAAATATCACAAAAGCCCCTTGTAAGTCGGAAGAGTTTATATCTGCTAATTACCAATTTTTAATTGATTATGTGCTTACTCCCCTAATCAATTTTACTCAAAACTCTCATAATGAAGAGAAAATTAAAGACTACTTAAGGGCGCTAACAATAAATACTTTGGAGAACTCAATGGAAGATAAAACGAAGCTAGTAATGGGCCAGTCCAATGAAGAAATAAATCTTTTAAAAGACTTCTGGAATAAAAATGAAAAGATCATCCTTGCTGCTCTAAACGTGCAATCTCAATACGGTGATATTGATATAGATGAAAGAGCAGAGTTAGTTGAAACATATGAGAAATTTAGCAAAACAGGTAAACATACAAGCAAATACAGAGTTTGCTTTAAAGGAAATGCTGAAATTACAAATATTAAAAAAACAGACTGGGCCTTAGCAGTTACAAAAATTGCACTAAAGCACAATTTATTTAACTGTGATAACTTCGCTTTATGGAAATCTAACCGAACATCAGGCTTTGAAATGCTAAAAAAGCAAACTGAAATTACTGATAATGAAATCAAATGGTCGAGGTACAGAAAAGAACCTCTCACTTATAATGGTGAAGAATTTTATGCTTCTGGTAACTGGGGAAAAGACCATTGGCCAAAAATAACTTCATTAGTTGCTGAAATTTTTCCAGATATTACAATTAAAGAGAACTAACGGATTCCCTTAGTTAAATTAAAGTCTCTACAATCCTGTAAAACAACAAAGTAACTCTTATTATTCTTAATACTAATCTAAGCTTTTTCTTCATTAGCTACCTCCTTCGCCCTTCCTGAAGGGTTTTGAGGAGTTATGAATTTGCGGGTGTTTTATGGGTGTTTTATGGGTGTTCCTGGGTTATAATTATAGGTGTTTTACAGGTGTTAATTGGGTGTTTTTATGAAAACTATAAAAAATCATGTACTTACAGGCGTGCAGGTCAATCAGATAACGAAAATTGAGCGTTTTCAAGGAGCTTTTGAGACAACTAAGTTTCAAAGACCAGCAATTGTTGAAAGTCTAAAGAAGACATCAATCATTACTTCATCTGGTGCATCTACAAGAATAGAAGGTGCAATTCTAGCCGACGAACAAGTCAAAGAGCTTATTGATAAAGGTTGCGAAATAAATGACATGTCATCGCGCTCCGAAAGAGAAGTTGCTGGATATGTTAAAGCCCTTAATTACATTTATGATCATTTTGAGAAGCTTAATATATCAGAAAGAACGATACGAGAACTTCATCAACTTTTGATAAGTGACCTAACCGAAGAACAGCTTCCCTCTACACAAAGAGGTGCATATAAAAATGTACCAAACGATGTTGTCGAACAAGATAATATTACTGGCAAAGTAATTAAAGTTTGGTTTAAGACTGCACCTCCTGGGCCAGAAACTGAAACAGCTATAGCCGATTTAATTTTAAACTATGAGCAAATGAAGGCTAGTAAGGATTGCCAACAATTAATTCTTATTGCAGGGTTCGTTGTTCACTTTTTAGCGATCCATCCTTTTAGGGATGGCAACGGAAGATTAAGCCGTTTATTGACAACTCTTTTGTTATTAAAGAACGGATATAAATGGGCGCAATACACTTCTCACGAAAAAGTTATCGAAGATAATAAAGAAGGTTATTACATTTCCCTACGAAATACACAGTCAACTTTTCACAAAGAAGCCCAATATAATGATTGGATCAGTTACTTTTTAAAAGTTCTCACCGTTCAAACTGATTTCCTAAATAGTAAACTTATTCACAAGTCTCCAGTCTCAGTTATGAATGATAATGAGAAAAAAGTTTATAATATCATTGAGGCAGAAGAGGAATGCAACATTTCATATATATTAGATAATGTGGAGATGTCTCGCGATGGTCTAAAAGACCTTTTAAAAAGACTTGTCGACAAGGAATTAATAAAAAAACAAGGCCAAGGAAGAGGGACTACTTATTTGCTAAAATAAGAATATCGTCCTTCATTTTTACGAGCATCTAATATGACATTATGAAAAAAGTTTGCAGCGATCTTTTGAGGAAATACATTTAAATTTCCAATATTTTCATTATTAAAGTAAGCGATCCAATATCCCCATATTTTATTAGCAATATCCTTTGTGCATAATCTAATCATTCATATTAATCATAGAGGGATATATGCATAAAATGAAAAAATCATAATCATCATGGAAAAAGATTATCAACGCCTATGAGAACTCTAACTTACCAAAAGCGGAATTTTGCAGAAAAAGTAAGGTGTCAGTTCATCAGTTTTACTACTGGTGCAGTAAACTGAGACCTGATTTGAATAACGATCATCCATCTGCAAGTGGAAGCAGTGATTTTCTTCCTGTAAAAAGCTCTGCAAATACTGCATTTTCAATTACTTTATCCAATGAAATGGCCATTAGGTTTGATCGAACACCTGAACCATCATGGGTTGCCAAACTATTAAACACGATGGAAAGACCTAATGATAAATGTCAAAAAAATCGATAATATATTTTTTTATCGACCATTTGTGGATGAAGTATCTGATCCGTTATATGGATGATCCCAGCTTCAATATTAGTAATACTGGAGTAGAGAATGCTATTCGCCCATTTGCCCTAGTGCGGAAAAACTGGCTTTTTAGCGCCAGCGCTGCTGGTGCCAACGCCAGTGCAATGTATTATTCATTAGTAGAGACTGCCAAATCGAATAGTCTGGAACCATTTGACTGTTTAAATAAGATGTTGGAGAAGTTACCATCAGCAAAAACGGTGGATGACTTTGAGAAACTCCTGCCTCTGAAAGGGGTATTTCAAGCATAATTTTTTAATTTATCACAGTTTAGTCAAAAAGAAATACGACACCATTTACCGCTTACGTTATACTAGGAATATTGATGGAAATAGGTGATGTAACAGACTTTTTAAATGTTGGAGACCTACTCTAAGGATAAATAATGGATAAATCAGTAAATACGATTTTAATAGTGATCTGCCTTCTTGTAGTGAGTGCCATCGGTCTGTGGGGACTCGGCAGTGCGCTAGTTCCCCTACTCGCATCATTTGCGATATCCTATCTTCTCTTTCCATTAGTAAAAAGGCTGGAATCAAAAGGTATTAAACGCAGCTATGCTCTCCCGGCACTATTTTCAACATTATTGATAATAGCGGGACTGATCTTGGCCCTCGTCCTACCTAGCTTAATCTCAGACACACAAGCCTTTTTAAAGGAGCTGCCTGCCAGCTCATCCAAGGCAATGCAAAAGATTGAAACCATCACCTCAAACTTTGGTTATGAGGTTGACCTGAGCAAAGATTCAGTCTCATCCTACATTAAAAGTCACATCTCTGAAATTTCGGGGGGACTATTAAAGGGAGTGACCGAAGGCTTGAAGTCTTCATTTTCGGGATTGGCCAAATGGCTCATCGCAATTCTTAACCTATTTCTTTTCCCGCTATTTTTCTTCTATGTAATAAGTGATTACGAAAAAATTTCGGAAGAGTTCAAATCGTTCATCCCTAAGTCTATTCAACCAAAACTATCCCACTACTTTGATCTTAGTAATCAGGTAATGAGTGGATATATTAGAGGGCAACTGATGGTGGCTCTCGCTCTTGGGGCCCTATATGCTCTGGGACTCTCAATGGTTGGGTTAAGGTTTGGGATATTGATTGGTTTATTTTCAGGGTTAATAAGCATTATCCCTTATGCCGGATTCTCGGTGGGATTTCTAACTGCCATTATTATTGCTCTTGCAAACTATAGTGGTTTAGGCTTACTTGTTGGGATCTCTGCAGTCTTTATCATTGTCCAAGCATTGGAAGGAGTTTTAATTACTCCCAAACTGGTTGGTAACAAAGTAGGCCTCAGCTCTCTTGCAACGATGCTTGCTCTGATTATTGGAGGAAATCTTTTGGGACTCATCGGGATGCTTATAGCGATTCCGGTTGCGGCGATATGTAAAACCTTGATCAATGACCTGAAGTCCGAGTCTCCATACGCATAAGCTATCGACTGCTACTACTGGTTATAACGAGATCCAATCCACTTTTACTCTAGCTCAGTTAAAGTCATAATCGCCATAAACACACCATACTCCCTACCATGCTTGGTAATCTGATGGATAATTTGGTGGCTTAAGGTAAATCCTACCTCCTGACACCAAATGGCCAGATCACTCTTGGTAAAGCCAAAGTGCTTCACTCCCATCTGATGGTTTTCAGGGTGGAAGCTCCCGTCCTCTTGATCCAAGTCAATAATAACAATCCGTCCATGCGCTTTTAACATCGCTTTAAGCTTGGGAAGTACCAACTCTGGCCGCTTTAAATGGTGAAAAGTCATGGAGCTAACAATTAAATCATAGTGCCCCTCATGACTCTCCTCCTCTAAATCCAATTTAATCGACTCAATCTGCTGATCTCCCATGGTTTTCTGGTCAAAGATTTTCAACATCTCCTCAGAGGTATCCATTCCAATCAATCTCTTAGTGTAATCAGCCAGCTCTAAACTAAATAGTCCAGTGCCACATCCAAAGTCGAGAAGATCTAACTTATCGCCCTTTTTGAGTCCCAGTGCTGCAATTGACTCTTGGGCCAGATGTTGCATCATTGTAACTTTTTCTAAGCTATCCCAATTTTGAGCATGTTGATTAAAATACGACATATAATCTCCTAGTGAACTCTCTCTTCAACAGTTAGGTGCTCAATTGCATAGTGCTCCAAAATACGACTCCGATAATATTGGCTACCCATCATTTTAGGAGCTGAGATCGTCACCTCTCCTGCATGGGCACTGGGGGCGATTCTCCAAACATGAAGATCTAATACCTTTACACCATCATCATTTGCAAATAGATTGCGTATATCGTCTTCTGAAAATAGTTTAGATCTACCATCTAATAACTCCCAGGAGGTCTTCCTTACCAAAGTGTATGCCCAGCGCAAAATAACCACACCTCCGGCCACTCCGATTAATGGGTCGGCCCATACCCACCCAAAGTGCTTGCCTAGCAACAGGGCAACAATTGCCATCACTGAGGTCAGTGCATCGGCAATCACATGCACTAGAGCACTTTTGTGATTGTGGTCATGCACATGGTCTTTAGCAGTGTGCTCGTCATGCTGGTGATCATGAGAGTCCCAAAGCAGTAGTGCACTGGCCACATTTACCACTAAACCAACCACCGAGACGAAAATTGCGGTCGAAAAGTCAATCGATTGGGGAGAGACAAAGCGGTTTAAAGATTCGACACACATCAGTAACGCCACCATCCCTAACATGATCGCACTGGTATATCCTCCCAGCGGAATAAACTTGCCTGCACCAAAAGTAAATTTGGAGTTCATTTTACTCGACTTGGCCAAACGATAAGCAATCACTGAGATCCCCAGCGCACCAACATGACTCCCCATATGCCACCCATCGGCCAACAGCGCCATCGAGCCAGTCCAATGCCCAAACGCAATCTCAACTATCATGGTAATAAATGTTAGAAAGACTACCCAGAGAGTACGTTTCTCATTATTACCAATGCGACTATCGCTAGTTACGTAGTCATGACTATAATTTGCGGTTACATTGCTACTCATAAATCCTCCGATTACTTCCAATACGTTTTAAGTAGCTTAATCAATGCCTCCGCAGAGCGGTCTTGAGCACTTTTGGGATCATTCGGGCTCCTCATTACATGCCCTCTAATGTGCCCCTCAATCAGCTCTCCCATTAATCCATTCATGCCACCGCGGCAAGCAGAGAGAGTTTGCAGAATTGCAAAACAGTCCTGCTGCTCTTCCAAGCTGCGCTCAACTGCTTCTAACTGCCCTTTGATTCTTCGAATTCTTGTTGTAATTCGCTTTTTATCATCAAATACATGAGCCATCTCTTCCTCCGACCAATAATTTCGCTGGATAATATACTGGGGTATAGTATGTTGGCAAGGGAAAAGTTAGACTTTAGGGCGCAACACTGGAGGCATCATACTCTAAAGCTTGATTAGCTTGCTGCCTCTCTCTTTTCTGATGTTTGGATTTTAGAATATTATAGCAGTGACGATTTTTAGTCTCCTGATTATAAAGTAAGCCGTTACTCTTTTGATCAACAAGATAACACTTCCCTGCGCTCTCCCCTGGTCGGTGATAGAAACGATAGGCAGTTTTAGCTGGTATGCAGAGGTCATCCTTAACAGTCCCAATATATCCAAATCGCCCTTGCTGTGCATGAACTTCATAACACTTACCATCAAGTGGCGCACTATTAATAAATATAATTTTAGTCCGCATCGGTCGACAAAGAGTACGATTTGAAGAGTAGTATTTAGAAGCACCGGTGGCATCTACTCGCGCCTCCATGCATCTCCCCTTCATACCATCATCAGATGGAAACCATTTAAATATATTTCTCTCTTTGCCCAAACAATATTTTTTGTTCACACGTCTTATAAACTGATCACCGGAACTCTTTTTATCCACTTCAAAGCACCCTTTGATTGAGAGCTGCTCCTGTTCTAACCAGACGATGGCAGTAGGACCATCCAACCGCTTGTGACAATTATCTAGAGCGATTTTTTTTGCAAAGCGCTGACCACCAGTCAAACGATCCACCTCCAGACAATATCCCATATCAACACGTATCTTTCTAAAGATGGTAATCAGATCATCTAAGCGACAACGATCAATATTACTTTTACTGATAATTTGAGCTGGTTCAACTCCGGCCACTACTTCATAGCAATCTCCTAAAACTCCATCCTCTCGCAGTGAAAATATATACTCACGCTTTACTTTGTTAAGACAGCTATCTTTTGAGACTGAAGCGATATATCCCTTGGCCCCCAGTTGTGCATCTACTTCATAACACTGTCCCCGACTTGCCTTTTGAAGCCACTCGTAACGAACATTGGCAGGACGACATTTTTTTTTATCAACACGATTGAAAAAACCAGCTTTTCCCTGATGCTTATCCACCGCATAGCACACTCCAAGTAGTCCACTGCTGCTAAGCTCCCAGAGATACTCAATCTCGGCAGTTTGGCATCGCTTTTTATCTACCTTGATTAAAAAATTTTTGCCACCAGTTTCAGCATCTCCCAGGTAACAGCGATACCCTCCCTTCTCACCACTCCAGCTAGTTACAATGTTGGCAGGGATACAGTTTTTAACCTGAGTACTTTTAGCATATCTCTCCCCCCTACTGACCACATCCACCTCATAGCATCTCCCCCTAGCAACCCCTTCATGCTGAACCCAGCGGAAAGTTGTCTCATCTGGACGACACTTCTTTAAAGCAACCTTTACCAAATACTCCTTTCCACCTGTTGCATTATCGATCTGATAACAGCTACCCTGCAGAGAGTTTTCACGATCTGGAGCATAGGCATAACGAGTAAGCTCTGCTGCCTGGCCGACAAACACAAAGTTTAGTAAAATGGTAAGTAAAAGCAAAAACAGTCGCATCACACTTAAGATTATAATTGAAGTGTGGTATTTATGCAGAATAGATATAGTATTTATACAGATTGAAACTATAAAACTAGGAACCAAATGAGTAATATCCGCCCCTATCGAAAGTGGAAACCCCAATTCGACCAATCAGTTTATATTGATCAAAGCGCTCAACTAATCGGTAATATTGTAATCGATAAAGATAGCTCAATCTGGCCGATGGTGGCGGCCCGTGGTGATGTCAACTACATCCGAATTGGACAGCGCACAAACATTCAAGATTGCAGTGTACTCCATGTGGCCCGTCACACCGAAAGTGCTCCTGAGGGGTTTGCACTCATTATTGGGGACGATGTTACAGTCGGACACGGGGTGATTATTCATGCGTGTACAATTGGTAATAACTGTTTGATTGGTATGGGAGCGACCATTTTAGATGGGGCAGTGCTAGAGGATAGTACGCTAATTGCGGCGGGAAGTTTGGTTCCCCCCGGTAAGCACCTAGCGGGAGGCCATCTTTGGCGTGGCTCTCCTGTCAAAAAAATACGCCCACTCTCCTCCAAGGATTATCAGCTGATTGAAGACTCTGCTACTCAATATATATTGCTGAAAAATGAGTACCTGGCCACACCATAATTGTCGACTGCACTATCAAGTCAGATGGTTGCTGTCAGATAGTATCGATACTTCAATCTAATAAAACCTGACCATACTATTTTGTTAGATCTAGCGATCAGTAGCAATATTGGTCTAATAAATTCTGTGTTGTATCTGACACACTTGTTCAATACAATTGAAAGATGAGTGATTTCTAATTGATAGCATTGATAATATAGGTAGATAACGTAGCAAGAGAGCAATCGCATGAAAAATAGTAACAAAAAAAAATTGCCACTGGCTTCAAAACTAATAGTTGGATTTAGTATTCCACTATTGGCAATTATTTTGATGGTAATTAATGCCCACTTTACCATTAGTAGAGTCAAAAGTGATATTGACAGTGCCAGACGTGGTAGCCAGCAAAGCTACAAGTACACATTAACTGCCCAAGAGATGCGTTTCCACGTAGTCCAGGTTCAACAGTGGTTGACAGATATTTCTGCCACCAGAGGCTTAGACGGTCTAGATGATGGATTTATTGAAGCGGAAAAAAGTTACCAATCATTTTTGAAGGGACTCAACATTTTCAAAGTCCACTATCGTAACAGTAACAATAAAACGATGCTGGCAACGATAGATAATATTAGACAAGCTTTTGACCACTACTATACTACCGGTAAAAAGATGGCCCAAGCATATATTGATCATGGAGCGTCAGGTGGAAACAAGACAATGGGAGAATTTGATAAGGCGGCCCAAAATCTTACGATCGCCCTATCGCCAATAATAGAAAAGCAGAAGTTAATGGGGGACTCCTATATTGCTAATATTAGACATATGCTTAGTCAGATGTACAATCTCAATATCGTGGTGGGCCTTATATGTCTGCTATTTTGTATTGCTGCAATATGGGTTATTATACGTTCCACGAGCAATCCAATTAAAAAAGCAGTTGGTGGCCTCTCTCTCGGGGCAAGTAATTTTTCCGGCGTAGTAGAACAAGTTACAGCTACTGGTCAAACACTGGCAACAGGAGCATTAGAACAGGCGGCATCACTAGAGGAAACTTCATCCGTAATGGAAGAAATTTCATCAATGACAGTACACAATGCAACGAACGCCCGGGAAGCAAATGAGCTGATGAGTGCAACCCTGCATGATATTGAAACGGCAGGAGCGGCGATGGAGAATATGAAGTCATCGATGGAGGAGATTAATCAGGCCAGTCTGGAGACATCCAAGATTATCAGAACTATTGACAATATCTCTTTTCAAACAAACCTGCTGGCACTAAATGCTGCAGTCGAAGCGGCCAGAGCAGGAGAACAGGGAGCTGGCTTTGCTGTCGTTGCTGATGAAGTTAGAAATCTTGCTATGCGAGCGGCAGATGCCGCTAGAAATACCTCTAACCTCATCGCCGGAATTACAACTAGGGTCGAAGCCGGGGCAGAGATTGTTGATAAATCACAGGAGCCATTTAACAATGCTGCGGAAAATAGCGTTAAAGTCGGAACCATCTTGGGTAATATTGCTTCTAGTTCTAAAGAACAAGCCGACGGAATCAACCAAGTCACCTCTGCAATCGCTCAAATGGATGCTGTTACCCAGCGAAATGCCAAGACTGCTCAGGACTCTGCCGACATCTCTCGTGATATGAATAGCCGAACTACGCAGCTGGTTGCTCTTATTAGTGACATTGAGACGATCGTGACCGGAAGTAAAGATCACAAGTCAATCTCCTAATCAGGCAACAGTACTCTAACTTAGCGAACTAACAGACATTTAACTTCAATGGTTACGGCACAATTTAACTAGTTATTTTTCTGGATAAATATCGTGAATTGTATTATATCTTCCTTCAAATTACATTGACGATTAACACTATAGAGGGGAACACCATGAAGCCTTTAGAACTTATCTCAATTACTTTCTTATTGATGCTTACAATCCAGGTTCAAGGCAATGAACGCATTTGGGGTGGTCAGATATATAAAGAAAAATGTGCTCAATGCCATGGCTCAACTGACCCTAGATTTCCAGTGCTGCAGGGGCAGCATGCTAGTTATCTAAGTATGACCCTTCACTCATACATTAATAGTAGAAGACAGAGTACTACCATGATCAATATTGCGAGAAAACTATCTCCACTGGAGATACAATTCGTTAGCACATATCTGTCCTCCAAGAAATTTTGCAGTATCGACGTCATCATTGATGCAAAAGATGGCATTATGATCGAAGGAAAAACTATCGTTCAACGAGGTGGTTGTCGTAACTGTCACGGACAAAATTTCCAAGGTTTGGCTGGCCCAAGATTAGCAGGCCAAAAAACAGACTACTTGATTAAAGCACTGCAAGGTTATAAAACTCAGTCACGAAGAACCCACTCTCCGATGACACAAATCTTCACCAACTATAGTAGGCAGGATATCAGTGATATTGCAGCCTATCTAAACTCTCTAAAATCAAAAGTCTGTAACTAATTACAGCTGATATTTTTCTCTCGTTAGCTACTAAAATATCGGGGCGATACGATGATCGCCCCTGAATTGTGCTCTATTTTTTATTGATTATCTTTCCGCATCTTGATAGACGTAGATATCTTCCTCCTGTTGATCAATTAACTCCTCCTCATCATCCCAAAAAAGTCCAATTGCCTCAAAGATGTACTTGTCTTTCTTGGTAGTCATCGCACGATAGAGAACCATACTATCATCCTGTTTCCTCAATCTTCCCAGCTGATAACCAATATATTTAGGAGTTGTAACTTCTATCGTGTATTGATCAATCTGTGACCAGTTAACCCCCATATTAAATTGAAAAAACTGTCCAACTGTCACTGGATCCAAACCAATTTTACTGCCACCTTTGGTGTATACTTGTAGCTTCAAATTATCGGTTCGAATCGATTGGATAATAAATCCAACTTGATCAAGATAATTTTTACAAGTATCTCCAAGACCCTCTACATACCAATCTGAAACATCGATCGAACTCATATACTCGATAACGATTCCCGAAAGATCAATATGCACCATATGCTCTTTCGAAAGCCCAAATCCAGCTGAGATCAATGGGGTACCGGAGGTAAGAAAACCTAAGTTCCCCTTAAATACATACTGATAGGTACGATTAATATTTGATTCATCGTAGTGCCTGACAATATTATCCTCAGGGAAACAGTCATTGTGATGGGCAACATAAGAGACCGCAGTCGGACGCCCTGCAATCAAAGTACCTGGACCTGCCTCCTCCATTGGATTTTGAAAACCGATAAATCCATACTCCTTAACCAAGCCGTTTAGTGCGCTGACCGGATCTTTCTCAACTTTGCACCCCGTCGCTCCTAGACCAAAAATAATACAGATCAAAAAAGTAAAGAATTGCCTTTTCATGTTAGAACCTCACTTAACCACCAAAATAGTGGTCTATGAAGAAGATGGATTTTCCATGTAACGGACCGCGAGACCACCTGTTAAAAACTGCCAATATGTTAGATATCTGCCCTTGGAATGGGGGGCGAAATAGAGTGAAGAATTGATTTGGTACGACCATAAATAAAAGGTCTCAGCAACCCATACTCTCAAGCAGAGTAGAGGAAACCTATGGATTTCTCACCAATGATTGATCCAGTTTTGAATACTTCTTACGTACACGGGGAGATAACGTACTGCTACAAATCCAGACTCACAGAATAATTATCCGAAGAGTATAACACATTATGCTGCAGCGTGTCGAGCAGTATGTCTGGAAAGCTAAAGATTGTTTACACCAATATGGCCCAAATGAGCTTCTATCACGCATTAAATCGGATCTCAATCACCTCGTTCGGCTGAACGATGTAGTCGCGGTCCACCAATTTTGCAACTCCCTTGGATTTACACTCATTAAAACTATGGCAGTTCATATAATCCTCAAAGGCAACCACATCTCCCTTAATAAACCCACGGGCCAGATCACTATGAATTTTTGCTGCACAGGTGACAATGTCAGACCCCTTGTTCACCGGCCAGGCATGGGACTCTTGGGGGCCAGAGGTATAGAAAAACATATGGTTCGCTTTCTCTAGGGCCAGCCTGATGATAGTGTTAATCTCCATCTGATCATCAACTCTAACAACCGGTTTAAGACTATGAGGGGAGAGTATCTTTAATATTTCCATCTGATCGTCACTCCAGCTAATATCACAAAGTGGCGTCTCCCCCTCTAGCTCCTCCAAGCATCTATCCAACAATACCTTCTCAGCATCACTCTCAATACGAGTTAGGCGTGACTCAATTAACTCCATATCAAGTATCAATAGGTCTAAAATATTGTCACCGGGGACAACAATAACATCGGCATGAACAAATTCATCACGCATAAACTCTACAAAAAATGGAGAGACCTTTTTGGGACTATCCTTTTTGGCCAATGCAGCAAGATTATCATCCTGGAACTTAACCTTTCCCTCTGACAACTCTATTGCGGTAAATCCTATCTTCATTCAGCTCTCCAAAAAAACGTCTCACTCCTCAACATATCATTGTATATTCTGCGACTTATATAGCCTGTTCCCCTCAGTTTGGCCAATCTATGCTACTGCCAAAGACCGACCAAAACAGACAGTTAATCCCAGTTTTGCTCTATCATCACAAATCTTTTACAATCAAGCCCATTGATTGAAATATTTTAATAAAAGGCAAATACAAAAGGGATTTGGTACTATGAAAAATTTTATGATTAGAGTTTTTGTGGCCTCACTATTAATTACATCATTGCTTCCTTCTGCTTTTGCCAACAAGAAAGCATCGGGAGACCTTAACTGCCACTATAATATTATGTCAAAACACTCATGGCCAACTATTGTAAAAACAGAACCGTTTTTAATCGATATCAATAAAGTTAAATTTGTCTCAACCGACTCTGAAATTTTGGATCGTACCATTCGGATGAGATACACTCCTGGCCACAGTAAAGGAAAGCTCTCCCACTTCGTATTTAGCCTAACCTATAATGGAGTTCACGCAGGTGCAGATATCCCCATAGCCAATGGCCAAATTACCATCAAGATCGGTAGTGACGACAATGACATGATTGGTGGATTTTTAATCTGTACCGCAAAACTTAAATAATGTTTGTCCTATTTACTATACTGATTTTTGCAAGCCAGCACTGTTATGGTAGTGCTGACTTTGCCCATAATGGACTACTCGCCCGGGCCCACGAACAGTTTTCAAAAAGAGATTTCACCGAGGCAGGTATTAACTCAGTGTACGATGCTAGATATAACTACGACCGTGTCGTCACCAGACAAAAAGGAAATATGGTTGGGATATATGCGGCGGCCAGAAAAGCGGAAGCCAATAACTTTCTTGCCACTGCCATTTCTAATCTAAAAAGAAAAAAACAGATCTATCTTCAAAGCTTCTCTGATGCTGAACACAGCCTAAGTTACCTTTATAAGCAGTACGGTCTAAAGTTAAACAACATGCCCCCCTTTGCTCAGAAGGTTTATTCCGATCTAGTCTATTACTGGGCGTTAAACATTCGTGGCTGGGTCAAGGTAACAAGAGGAAGGGATAGTCGACACTGGAAAAAGATCATCAAAAGGTTTAAAAGGGCAAACGACTTTGGCTATCAATATCTAAACTACTATGGGATGAATCTTCTGCTCAGCACCAAAAAGCGAGCCGATAAAAAATATCTAATCGAGGCATTCAATAATACTAAGATTAAGGGAGGGAAAATTAGCAAAAGTGGATCAATTAATCTCGCCTATGCTGACTATCTACATTCAAAAGGATCCAGAAAAGAAGCTATTTTAATCCTTAATCAGTTTTTAAAGTATCGGCCCGCTCAACTGGCATTTGATCTTGTTCCTGAAAACCGCAGGGCCCTTAATTTGGCGCAAGAGCGCCTAAACGAGTGGGGAGTACAGTAATGGTTCAATATATTATTCTACTGACTGCTATTCTTACTCTTAATGCCTTTGCCCTCGGTAAAATGGACCTAACCAAACCCTATATTCCGGGGGAGTTTGTCGTCAAATTAAATGACAGTATCAATAAAGCTGCTCTGCTTAGTCACGATGATTTTAATATTGTTGAGCTAATCGATGACGATCTGGCAGTTGTTGCCCGAGATCAGGGGGAGAAGGCAATCCTTGGGATTAGAACACTACAGCGAACGAACCTCTTCAAAATTGTCGAGCCTAA
This sequence comes from Bdellovibrionales bacterium, assembly GCA_018646675.1. GTDB lineage: Bacteria > Bdellovibrionota > Bacteriovoracia > Bacteriovoracales > Bacteriovoracaceae > JABGUH01. The sequence goes on from JABGUH010000041.1 coordinate 14,783, forward strand.
CTTTATCTATACCATAAATGAGATGCCAAATGATCCCAACTTCAATCAAGCATGGGGCCTATATAACTTTGGCCAAATAGATTCAAAAAATAATACGGGTGTGGCGGGAGTTGATATTAACGCACTGGCTGCCTGGGACTTCACTACTGGCTCCCCGGAGATTATTGTTGGTATCGTCGATACTGGGGTTAACTACCTGCACCCCGACCTAAAAAGTAATATCTGGACCAACCTGGCTGAACAAAATGGAGTTGCCGGCGTGGATGATGATGGTAATGGATACATTGATGATATCCATGGATACGACTTTATTGCTAACAAGCCCGACCCGATGGATGATCACGGCCATGGAAGTCATGTCGCAGGAGTCATTGGAGCAAGTGGTAATAATGGAGTGGGAATCTCCGGCATTAACTGGAAAGTGAAAATTATGGCACTTAAGTTTATGGGGTCCCACGGAGGAGGCTCTTTAAGCAGCGCGATTAAAGCGATTAGATATGGCACCAAGATGGGTGCCCATATTACTAACAACTCTTGGGGAGGTGGTGGCCACTCTCAACTTTTAAAAGATACTATCCAGGAGGCATATCAAAATAGTGTCCTTTTTGTTGCTGCCGCTGGAAACGATGGAGAGAACTCAGATCTAAACCCAAAGTATCCAGCCAACTACCAGGTACCAAATATCATATCGGTCGCCGCGATAGATAACCGTGGTAGACTAGCTAATTTTTCAAACTATGGTACTAAGAATGTCCATGTTGCGGCCCCTGGAGTTAATATCTATAGTACGGTGCTTGGCTCGCAATATGAGTCCATGTCAGGAACATCAATGGCTTCTCCTCATGTTACAGGAGTCGCAGCACTACTGCTCTCAGATCACCCTTCACTTACAGTTGATGAATTAAAAAAGAGAATCATTAATTTTGCCGCTCCTCTCGCCTCTCTCCGTAAAAAAGTCACCAGTGAGAAAATGGTTAGTGCCTACCATGCACTTATCAGTCAGCCCGCTCCTAATGATCCTAATGATCCTATCTATTGGGAGGGCAGAACAGAAACCATCTCCACTGGACACAACTATCTACAAAACATGGATCGTAGCTGGTTGATAAAAGTAGATGGGGCCAAAAGTTTAGCGGTTAAATTTTCACGCTTTGAAATTGAAAGTCTATATGATCAAGTTATCTTCTATGACCGTAATGATACAATTTTAGCGATCTGGAGCGGTCGTCACCATGAAGAGTTCTCTCCGGTTGCGTTTGGTGATACGCTTAAAATTCGTCTAATTAGTGATGCCAAGATCGAACATTATGGATTTGATATTTCAAAGACGGCATTTAAATACTAGTCGTTCAAAACTACTCTCTAGTCACCATGATAGTATCACTCCACACATCATCCCCACTGGTAACCGAGATTTGATACTCTCCAGGAGGAAGAACTTTGTGGTATTCACCACCAGAAAAATTCTCTTTTTTAACAAACTTACTCTGCCCATCTTCAACTTTATAAATCACCACACTTCCTGATATCTCTTTTTTGAATTGAAGATTAACACCTTGATGGATCATTTTCAAATAGGCTAAAAATGATTCACGGTTATCCTGGTAAAATCCATTCAGCTCACTATATAGCGGCCATTTTTCATAGCTCAGCTCTACTGTAACCTGCAGATCCTGATGCCAATAGTAGCTCCAGTCCTGCATACCTCCATTAATTTCATACCACTCATTTCCTCGAATAATACCATTTTTAAAACGTGAGGAGCCCGACATGACTGGATTGAGATTAGCGTAAGCCAGCGACAAATTTTTAACCAACTCCTCTTGAGAGTGCTCAATCGCAGAGGTATCCCAGGGATAGTTAACAACAACTGCCCCACCATGAAAGTTAGCCGAAAGAGAGAAGCGACGCTCAGCTTGAAATTTCATCATCGCCTGAACTTCAGCTGGCCGTCCGGTAGCAGTGTTGTGATTATCATTAGTAGTAAAATCCGGAAAGCTCCTGTTTAGGTCACTCCAACTAGCGTTCCCTCTTTGCATCATCTCACTGCCATCGGGGTTCATCGAAGGCATAATGAAAATTTCAGTACTATTAATTAACCTGGTAATTGATGAATCTGTTCCATAGTTTTCCAGCAGATCCTGTATAAATAGCAACATTAGGTCCCGCCCTACAATCTCGTTACCATGCATGTTGGCGACATACTTAAATTCAGGCTCTTGTTCATCCTGCCTAACATTATCTGAAATCTTCATTACCCAGAGTTCTCTGCCCTGCTCTGATTGTCCAATTGAAAAAAGAGAGGTGATCAAAGGATATTTTCTATTTAGCTTGTGAAGTGCCTCCTCAATCTGATTAAAGCTAGGATAACCACCACGAGTTTTTGTCATTTTCACTCTGGTATATGGGACTTTCAACTGTTTAAGCCACTCTTCGAGTCCATCCGGCCCATACAATTCATATCCATCAACACTTGGAAGATCTACTACCAGCTCTGGCCTTTTTTGAAAAAGCTTCAAAAAGTGGTGCTCTTGATCAAAAATATAGAACTCATTTTTTACTGAGTGGGTAGATGCTTGAAGATATAGTGTTGAGAGAAAGGTAACGACTGTAACGAGAATATGTACATTTTTGATAATAGGACCTGCCTTGGTTTCAAATTGCTGACTTAATATCTCTACTAAAATTATATGTGAATTTCAGATCTGGTGGAATTGGAGTAAGAAATGCCTCCCAAATAGCAAGTTTTTCACTTAAGTTTCCTAAGTTAAAACGCACAGCAAAATAACATCACCGAATAAATTTAAACGATGTTCAGATTCTATGCTATCCTCTCTTTCGGGATAGAGAATTCAATAATAAATAGGCTGGTAGATAATGGTAAAAAAAAATAGTATTAATTTAAATCAGGGATCACTAACTCCCAACGAGGCTAACCGGCTTGTTGAACGAGTTCTACATTGGGGTGAGCCCAAACCTCTGACTGAAGAGCTTAGGAGCAGCCTGTTTGACTTTATAATGCGCTATTGGATGCAATTAGATAGCAATCAAAGATTTGACTCTCTTGCGAAACAGTCCGGATGCGATATTCAACTATTAAAAAAAGCGATGGAGAGTCACAATAGCGCCTCTATCGATGACTATCTGGAGATTATTGAGGGGCTTGGTAATAGTTCCATTGTTAAAGTTATTGAGAGTGCCTGTACCTCCATCAAAGAGACAAAAATTTAATCATCCCTCTCCCCCTTGACGCCATACGGCATTACAATCAATTATGTCGGGTAACCATATTTTTACTTTTATTATGTTTAATAGTGACTATAATCATGTAACAGATTACTTAACAATCATTCCTCATATAAAGGAGGATTTCAGAGTGCAAGCTCGATTGCTATATTTACTGGCCATACTACTCATCACAAATAGTGTACTGGCAGAGTCAAAAACTAATCCAAAGTCAGAGCGGATTGGAATTGACTATAAAAAACTAGGCACTACTATCCCAATGGATATCCCCTTTACTGATCATAATGGACGTCAAGTGACTCTGGCCGAACTGGCCAAAGATAAACCAATTGTGCTTGCTCCTGTCTACTATAGCTGTACTAGCATCTGCAATCCACTACTCCATGGCATTACTACCCTAATTAATAACTCACCCGCCTCTTTCCTACCTGGAGTATCATACACCTTAGTCTCATTTAGTTTTAACCCAGATGAAAAAAGTGACATCGCAGCTAGCAAGAGAGAGGCGCTACTTAACTCCCTGGATAAAACCAAGCAGCTTACTCCCGATAGTTGGTATTTTTTAACTGGTGACCAAGAGTCAATCAACCGCTTAACCAGTGCGATTGGCTTTCACTATAGAAAGGAAGGGGATGCATATAATCACCCTGCATCCCTAATTATTATTTCCCAAAGTGGAATAATCGCCCGCTATCTACGAGGACTGAAGTTTCTACCTCTGGATCTAATGATGGCGGTAACTGACGCGATGGAGGGACGCTGGGCCCCAACAATAAAAAAAATAGCTAAGTTCTGCTTTGTTAAAGATCCCCAAGGGCGTGGATACTACTTTGATTTTCTAAAAGTTGCTGGTGTGTTAATCCTCTTAAGTATTGCCATCACCATTACAACTTTAACTATAATTTTAAATAAAAAGAGAGGCACTAAAGCCATCGAGGTAGCAGCAAAATGAGTAAAAAAAAGGCAAGTCAGGCAACGGAAAGTAATAACTTTTTTAACCAACACACTGGGAAGTGGACCACCTTCCCCATGAGTTGGCTGACCTCCACCGATCATAAACGAATCGGGTTGATGTATGGCTACAGCATGTTCTTCTTCTTTGGGCTAGCTGCGCTGATTGGACTGATAATTAAGCTACAAAAGATGTATCCAGCTAGTAGCGGCTGGGAGATCATTCCACCATCACTCTACGGATCATTTTTCACCCTACATGGTGTAATTATGATCTTTCTTTTTATTCTGCCAGGAGCGTCTGCCGTTTTAGGTAATTTTTTGCTTCCACTACAACTGGGTGCAAAAGATGTCGCTTTTCCTCGGGTCAACCTCCTCTCCTTCTGGCTCTATTTAGGTGGAGCCATTCTAGCAGTAGTAGGTATTCTACTCGGGGCCGCCGATACAGGGTGGACCTTTACTCCTCCCTACTCGGTCACCACCAAGACCATCTCAATTTTTGGTTTCTCGTTTGATTCAGTTAGCTGGATGCTCGTTGCAGCTTTTATTCTTGGCTGGGGCACAATCCTAACTGGCATTAACTTTATCGTCACTATTCATCGAATGCGCTGTAAAGGTATGACACTTTTTCGCATGCCATTATTCTCTTGGACACTATATGCCACCAGTTGGATACAGGTATTGGCCACGCCGGTAGTAGGAATTACTCTGTTAATGCTGGCGATCGAACGAGTAATGCCGGTTGGTTTTTTTGATCCGGCCAAAGGTGGTGATCCGATTCTATACCAACACCTCTTTTGGATTTACTCACACCCGGCAGTCTATATTATGATCCTTCCGACCATGGGACTGGTCTCTGAAATTCTACCCACCTACTGTCAACGTCCAATTTTTGGCTATAAAAGTATTGCTTTGTCCTCATGTGCTCTGGCAATCTTTGGCTACTTTATCTGGGCGCACCATATGTTTACCACTGGCATGAGTGACTTTGCCAATGCGGTCTTCTCTCTGCTAACTTTTTTAGTTGCAATACCGACAGCTATTAAGGTGTTTAACTGGAGTGCCACCCTTTACAAAGCTTCAATCTCTTTCCAACCAGCATTACTGTTCGCCATTGCCTATGTCTTTAACTTTATGATTGGCGGGCTAACCGGAATGTTCCTTGGAAGTCTCTCCACCAGTATCCATCTCCATGATACAGAGTTTATCGTAGCGCACTTTCACTACACAATGTTTGGTGGGGCTGCTTTTGGACTAATCGCTGGGACATTACACTATTTCCCTAAAATGTTTGGACGGATCTACTCCAAAGGAAGTGCCTATGCCGCTTTTGTCTTAATGTTTGTAGGCTTTCACGCCACTTACGTACCAATGTTCATTATGGGAATGAATGGATTACCGCGACGCTATCATACCTACCCAGATATCCCACTTTTTAGTAACATGCAATTTGCATCCACTATCGGTTCATGGATATTAGTTTCAGGAATAATGTTACTACTTTTCACCTTAGTGCGTGGGATACTAAAGGGAGAAGTAACAACAGAACGTAATCCTTGGAACTCCTCAACCCTAGAATGGCAGACTGCCACACCACCGACCCTATTCAACTTTGAACAGGATATGGAGGTTACGCGCGACCCATACGACTATCCAGCATTTAGATTAGAGCAGAAGAAGAGCAAGGCAGGAGGTAAAAAATGAGTAGCCAAACCACATCAGGAGCAGTAACAGAACATTCAGAGCACTATGATGAGGTAGGAACCCGCCTGGGATTTTGGCTCTTTCTATTCACTGAACTATTTTTATTCGGTGCCTTTTTTATAGTCTATCTGGTCTACCGAACAACCTACCTGCCAGACTTTCAGACCGCCTCAAATCAACTGAGTACTGTGATCGGAACCACCAATACCATTATTCTACTTTTCAGTAGCCTTACCGTGGTGCTGGCAATTCACTATATGCGTAAGGGCATCAAAAAGATGGCATTAACCTTTCTCTCTATTACTATTCTATGTGGACTAGCATTTTTAGTAATCAAGAGTTTTGAGTGGGGGGGTAAATTTGATCACAATCTTTTTCTACAACTACGTGGCAATATTGAACAGGGATTAGGCTCTCCTCTTCTGACTCCCGGTAGTAGCGAAATGTTACCAATGGGACAAGTTCTATTTTTTGGACTCTACTTTATTATGACCGGCACCCATGCACTCCATATTATTATTGGATTGATCTGGATGTCTGTTCTTTGGGTATGGATTTACCAAGGCAAGCTAAAGACTGATCGAGCAGGTATTTTAGAAAATGGTGGCCTCTATTGGCACTTAGTGGATCTTATTTGGATCTATCTCTTCCCTCTTTTCTACTTAATCGCGTAAAACAGTGTACGATGGAGAAAAAAATGAATAGTAATAATCATACCAATAGCATGGATCAGCACTCCAGCACAGTTGCGGCCTCGGTGGTTGTCTTTGTGTTATTGATCATTCTGACAATAGCGACTGTCGTACTATCCGGCATGAATATCTCCTCGATGGGGGCATTACTCATTGCAGTAGCAATTGCTACCATCAAGGCTTCATTGGTCGCGCTATTTTTTATGCATCTTCACTATGAAGATATAATCTTTCGAGTATTCTTTGTATTTGCCATCTTTGCCCTCGCTGGCATCTTTCTACTAACCTTTTCTGATTACGCATTTCGGAGTTAACTATGTGGCTTCTTGAAGCATCTACTTTTGCTAAAGACATTGATAATACCTTCCTCTTTATCGTTGCGGTGTCGGCTTTTTTTCTGATTGCCATAACCGTATTTATGATAAGTTGCATCTTCCTCTATTCCAAAAAGAGAAATGCCACACCAACCGACGTTCATGGCAATACCACTTTGGAAATTGTCTGGATTATCATCCCGGTCGTCTTAACCAGCTTCATGTTTTACTACGGCTGGATTGACTATATTAAGACACGGCAAGTTCCAGACAATGCGATGGAGATAAAAGTTGATGCGGGTATGTGGTGGTGGAAGTTCACCTATCCCAACGGCCTAGAGCAAGGATCTGACCAAGGATTAACTGTTCCAGTCAACTCCCCAATCTACCTTCCACTACACTCGGTAGATGTAGTACACTCCTTCTCTATTCCCGCTTTTCGAATCAAGATGGATGTAATGCCCAAACCTGAAGGGGCCAAATTAAACTACAGCTGGTTTGAGGCCACCAAGGTTGGAGATTTTGATATCTACTGTGCCGAATATTGTGGGATCAATCACGCTCAAATGATCACCAAAGTACACGTTCTACCTAAAGCAGAGTTTGAGAAGTGGTATCAACAAGCAACCAATGACCTATCTAGTGCTAACACCGATGGTGGTAAATCCAACGGCAAAAAACTATTCGCTCTTAAAGGGTGTATTGGATGCCACTCCACTGATGGAACTAAAAGAGTTGGCCCATCTCTTAAGGGACTCTCTATTGGATCAAATCGTAAGGTGGTTACTGCTGGCAAACTTCGAACGATCCAGATTGATCAGAGCTACCTAGAACAGTCGCTAACTAAGCCCAATATTGACCTGGTTGAAGGATTTACTCCCATTATGCCGCCCCAGCAGTTAACCGATCAAGAGCGCCAAGCACTGATTGACTACCTGCTATCATTGTAAGCCATGTTGCCATCGGGTCAATGCTTTCACTCTATTTTGGAGATGTTAAGGCCACGCCCGACCTTGGTGCTAACTTTCAGTGCGATAATGGGTTTTCTCGTTGCAGAGAGCTCCCTGTGGTCCTTCCAGCTTCTTAATTTTGCGCTTTTAACTGCGATCAGTGCCATGGGAGCCTTTACCCTTAATCACTACATGGAGCGAAGTGAAGATGCCCTAATGGAGCGTACAACTACCCGCCCACTGGCACTAAAAATATTAACTCCAAGACAGGTATTAACGTTAGGCTTGATCTTACTGATTACACCACTCCCTTTACTCGTTTATTGCTGCTCTTTGTGGTCTGCTCTACTGATACTGCTAATCGGTTTAATCTATCTCTTTGGCTATACTCTCTTAAAACCAATTACCCCCTACTCAACTATTTTGGGAGCTATTCCAGGAGCACTATTGCCCATCTCCGGTGAGCTAGCAGTCCATCCCATTATCTCTCCATTAACACTTTGGATGAGTGTGGTCATTTTTATTTGGCAAATTCCTCACACCCTCTTGATTGTTCTACTACGCCAAAATGAGTTTCAAGCGGCAAATGGTGCCCAACTACCAATTACTGCCGGACCAGTCCCCGCTTATCGCCAAATTGTCTGGTACTGCACCACTCTTTTTGTCCTGACGCCACTGCCATTTATTTTTGGCTATATCCAAAATCAAGTAATAATGATCACCATCATGCTACTAAGCCTATTTGTGCTATTGTTGGCCAGACGGGTTGCAATCAACCAACAAGACCTTAACTACCGTCACCTATTTTTCTATTTGACCGCCTACCTGCCATTGCTGCTGAGCGTGACACTACTGACATAAAATGGCACCCAACTACCCCAACCCAATTGTTAAGCAGCTATCCGGTGGAGATTTAAGGTCTATTGGTCGTGCCGATACCGTTGTAGCAAAAATTCTAAAATGCCCTGAGTTAAGCCACCAGCTTTGGGAAGGATTTCTAGTTGATGATCCGGTGGTCAGAATGAGAGTTGCAGATGTTTTAGAGAAGGTCTCTGCACAAAACCCCTCTATCCTCAAACCCTTTAAGCAGAAGCTGATCCGGGAGATTGCTGAAATTGAGCAGCAAGAAGTTAAGTGGCACCTAGCACAGATTTTTCCCCGCTTAACACTAACCCCCAAGGAGTTAAATCGAGTTAAAGATACCCTTAAAGGCTGGCTCGACTGTAAAAGCAAAATTGTAGTGGTCTCCTCACTACAGGCCCTGACTGATCTAACTAAATTTGACCATGATAGTCGAGATGAGTGCATTGTTATTATAAAAAAGAGTATGAAAAGAGGAGGAGCTGCAATTAATGCTAGGGGGAAAAAGTTACTGCTCGAACTGGAGAGGGCAGCAAGTCGTTGTGCCTGGTGTGGTAGCGATCCCGCCTACATCAGATATCATGATCAAGAATGGGGTGTTCCGGTCTATAATGATCAAAAATTTTTCGAGTTTCTAATTTTAGAGGGTGCACAAGCGGGCCTTAGCTGGTTGACCATTCTCAAAAGAAGAGAGGGATATCGCAAAGCCTTTGCTAACTTTGATGTTAAAAAAGTATCACACTTCACCCCAAGTAAGATCGAGCGCCTTTTAAAAGATCCCGGCATCATCAGAAACCGTCTAAAGGTAGAGGCTGCAGTTAGCAATGCCCAACAATTTATTAAAATTCAGCAAGAGTTTGGTAGTTTTAGCAACTATAGCTGGCAGTTCGTAAAAGGAGAGCCGATCGTCAACCGATGGAAAAGCCTAAGTGACATACCTGCAACCTCCAAGGAGTCGGATACCTTTAGTCATGACCTAAAGAGCAGAGGGTTCAAATTTGTCGGCTCAACTATCATCTACGCCCACATGCAGGCCACGGGGATGATTAATGACCACCTAGTTAGCTGTTTTAGATGGGGCCCGGTAGCAGAGAAGCAATATAGGCAATAGCGAGATCACTTTGAATTGTTAATCTCTTTTTTCAACTGATCGATCTCGACTTGCTGTCTTTTTATCGCTTCAACCAAGATGGGAATAATTTTAGCGTAGTCAACTGTCAAGAGACCACGATTAGAATCATCCCTGACGATTTCTGGAATTAGCTCCTGTACCTCTTGGGCGATAAAACCGAAGTCATGTTTGTCGTTGTTACGCCAATCGAAGGTTACCCCGCGAAGTGATAATATCTTTTGAACTGGATTATTAATTAGCTCAACATTCTTTTTTAAGCGGCGATCAGAGTTATACAGGAAGGTTGCAGCAGTAATACTGGATGAAGCAAAGATATCACCAACAACGTCGAGAGTGGCACTGGGATCATCAGTTTCAATTCCAACATTACCACCACTATAAAATATTTTACTACCTTCTCCCCTTGACCAAACATCAGTATCTGCACTTGAAAGAGAACGACACGTTGTAACGCCACCTAGCGGCCCCTCAACATACATATTAATTCTTTTGGTAAAAGTATCTGGACCTGTTTTGCCTTTTAAAATTTGCTTGTTCTTAAACTCCACTAATAAAACGGTCTCACTGGCAACTGTCGTTAACAGATAACTGGAAATTCTAAAATTTGAGTTACCAAAACCACCATCCGCTCCACCAGCGATCGTTGGATATTTGAAAGCCGTAGCGGTATAAACCGGAGGAGTAGAAGCGTCAGGAGTTGCTTCACTGACAATTGATTCTGGTGCTGCTGTTCCGTCAAAAGTTAAGCGACACCTCTCAGGGTCAGCGAGGATTGCGTAGATTTCATTGACGGTCAAAGTTACATCTGAATCCATTGCCAATTTTGCACTAGACTTGCCTGATATTTTAACAATACCCATAATCATTGCGCTTAGAATACCAAGCGCTCCAGCAGCAATCATTATCTCCAACAGACTAAAGCCACGATTATTTCTTAAGATCATCACTGCCTCACAGGAATTTTAGTAATTAACAAAGGGTACTATCTTAATACCCTTTTGAAAATTTTAAAAAGCATCACCGATTATGTCAATTGTAGTTTACTTGCCAGTTCTATAATTAGTGCGGATTCCCAATATGTTAATTAATAACAGACAAAAAAGATATTATACTATCTGGGCTCTTTGTAACTAACAAACTAACCTAATTTAGAATTTAGTGCGGAACTACTCAAGGTTGTCTTTTAACCCATATTAACTATACAATGCTACGGTAGAGATACAACCAATCATGGAGTTTGCTTGTGAAATATATTATATTTTTTTTACTGCCCGGTCTGTTTTTTCTATCATGCTCACACTCACCATATCCGGTCGGAGATGTAAATACTAAGAACACACCCTACATTTTCACTAAGAGCTTGCTAACGATGGATGCCAAACATGCATATGTAATGTTCTCTCCCAAAGTTACCAGTAAGCTTAAGATGCATCAGCTTAAATCGATCCAGAGAACTATCCATAAAGATCATGGCAAACTAGTCAAATTTGTCACCGAGAAGAGTATTAAAAAGAATATAACATCAGTTTTTGTAATGATGGAACGTAGAGCAATGACCATCACTGTTGTTGAAGATACTAAAGGACTAGTCTCTGGTTTTGGATGGAGTACAGATTCAAACAAGAGGTAAAATCACTTCTAATTAAAATCTCATCTGCAATTACTTTAATGTCGAGATATAGGCGATAAGATCAAGGCGGTCTTGAGGATCACCCATCCCACCAAAAACCATATATGTGCCTGGTGCATAGATTGATGGAGATCGAAGCCACTTATAAAGCTCATCAACGGTCCAGGTTTTTCCTCTCTTGCCTAACTTTTTCAGCGCCGCAGAGTATGGATAATCTCCGATCGCCATCTTTTTTCCAAAGATACCAAATAGGTTGGGGCCCATGAATACCCTCTGAGTGACATTCTTTTGCTCACTCAGTGATTTGACCCCTTTTTTAAATGTATGGCATGCGGTGCAACCGACTGAAAGAGCTTTGCCCCGCTCGATGTCAGCAGCAGCGAGCATATCATTTTTAGCTCTTTTAGAGCTACTCTTGGACGCAGCCTTCACCTTTGCTTTTTGCGGACTAGCTGCAAGAGAGTCATTCACTGTGATAGATAGAGTGAAAATTATAAACAGGTGGACCACACGGATTAAAAAGTTTGGTATACATTTAGCCATCTCACGATCCTTGTAACAGCTTAAAGAAAACTAATAGTTTATGATGAGATTATCCTCACTCTTTAGATGAAGACTCCTTATCATCCTCAGAATCCTTATCATCCTCAGAATCCTCAATCTCTTCTCTTGCCTTTTTCTTCTCCTCCATCTCTTCCTTCTTCTTCCTTATCTGCTGGGCACGATAACGATTAGCAAATCTGGAGTTTATCCTCTTTCTTGGTTTCACCTCTTCTCCCTCTCCACTATCGGCCAGTGAGGAAGCGGTTGAAAAAAATGAGAGCGAGAGAATCAATGTAGTCATCAAGATCGACAGTAGTCTCATATGTTACTCCTTAAATTTTCATAGCAAATAATCTGTTATTTTGAATTCCAATATTAACATAGTTATCAAAATTTTATGCACAAATATTATTCTAGAAAATAAGTAAAATATAGTGTTGCCGTCATTAGCTCTTGATTACTCAATATTAATACCATATCTGCAATTTACAGGAGCAAGCCAACTAGTAAATTTCAGCCTCAGTAGTAGATAGTTATAATCAGGCTCTCCGGGTCAAGTATAGTGCAACAAATAGTTGGCACATTTGAATCACTCCCATCCACTATTTCAACTATTAACCACCTATAATTATGATTAGTTATCTATTACCTACCCCACCCCTCCTTAATCAATTGACCAAAATTCAGAGTGCATCTAATATAGTCTAGAACCAATATTAATTTTATTAATATCCCCTAACTTAATGTAGCAGGAGGATTGCTATGCCATATAATACTCACATTACTCAAAAGATTCTGATCTTAATTACTCTTTGTAGTTTTACATGGCTAAATGCAGCTCCTCCCTCAACAAACCCGGCCCCTCCGGGAGACGCTAGTGTCATTACAAGATTTGATTGGCAGGCGGAGTGGGGAACCATTCACATGAACACTTTTACTGATGGATTGCAAGACTCTCTGAGCAGTACGACCGAATCTGGTCTAGTGCCGTGTTATAGTGATGATGCGGCGACAAACTTAGAGGGGGTAGATCTAACTGAAAGCACTGAAGAGACAAGAAAATTGGCTGAAGAGTTAACAGCTAAAAATAGTCTTTGTGCACTAATGAAGAAAGACAAAGCAGGCAAAAATATATCCCAATATAGTGGTGGCTTTCATCACGGTGCGGGCTATCCACTTGATGGTGACCAGAAGCTCAAGCTTCGCTCCTCAGTTGAAGAGGGAATATCTATCGATCACGGCATTAAGTTTGATATTAAAAATTCAGTGCTTAACTGTATGTCACGGATCACGCCAAACTATCCACTACTAAATGGAGGATGGGGATACCAATTTTCAAATAACGTTTGTGACTCTGTCAGCCTTCCTTTCTACTATAATGATACTGAAAATAGAACACACTCCTTTGATGAAGCTGAGTACAGCGCTTTTTACGCCGATTCGAAGAGTGCGCTGGAGAAGAATGATCGAACAATGCTCTACTCTCCTTTGTGGGATGTTAGGGGAAATGATCTTCGAACCCAAGGTGCAGGTGGAATTGCTGGATGTATGCAACAACTGTCAAATAGCTGTTTCAACACTACCAATAAAGAGTTTGTTAAAGATATCCACAATTGTAAATATACTGGCCACGACAGTGACCCCGCAGGAACAACTTCTGATGAGAATGGAAAAGGATATCAACACCCCATCAGTCACGTTTTTAGCCACCAGGAAATTGCGGATCTCGACCTACCTAATGCACACCTTCCAGCAAGCTATAATGCATATCTAAAGGCAGAGACCACAACTCATCATGTTAATCAAGCATCCATTCCCAACGGAAAAAAATATATCAATATGACCACTACTAACTCGGGAACTACTTTATACACCTACGACGAGGTTAACACCCACAGAAGAGCACTATACTACAAAAAAGATGACTCTATGTCTGATCATCCTAGTGACTGCGTTAAAGAGTGGCCAGAAGAGAGTAAGTGTCTAGATTGGGAGGTAGTCAATAACTACAGTCAAACCTTTTATGACCGTATTCCCAGCTATAAGGTTGATCTTAGTGACTCGAAGCTTGACATAAATCAACTAGTCATTGTTGATCCAGCTCCATTTTTTGACCTAAACCTCTACACCAAAGGACATCTTCACTCCAAGGGAGTGGCCGGTGGAGGGTATCCCGAAATTGGATATAGCGCCTTTACAGCTGATGACTTGGTTGTAACGCCAAACTCATGTCCAATCGTTGGATTAGAGGGATATGGAGGGATCTGTGATCCAGAAGACAAAGCAGGTTGTAATTTACCTGTTTATGGGGCATCCGCTCCCACGATACTTACAAGTGAAAATGGTAGCACCTATAACTATAAGCCATATCCCATCAAATGGTCTGGATACGTTAAGAAGTGGGCGATGGTCACTTCTGGGCAGTATCTAGGAAATGTTGAAGGTCGAATAGGTGTTAATGGTGGTGAACTCTATGCGGATGCAGCGGGTATTTCAGATGATCCCGTTTTGATGATAACACGCTCTGTTAACCACTGTGATCGCCGGGAGCTCTTCTCAGGCCAAGTTACCACAGATGACGCTCAGGGAGCACCTGACCTTGAGTGTATTCAATATCTCCAGTACCAGTATATCGACTGGGAAGTGTGTGAGGATGATAGTGATCCAACCACCTGTACAACATATGATGATATACTTTTTGTCGATCTTTTCCAGCCTCAAGAAGTTGTTGATCCAGGAATGCAACATATGATCTCCCTACTCCATGTCTACAATGTTGGAGAAGATGAGCTACCGATGATGAACAATCCGGTGTCCGGAACAGGTACAGATCAATATCTTGATCCCCAATTTACCCTTACAGAACCCCTTGATGGCTATCTCTCATTTCTAGAGCCAAGCATCAATACCATAAACTATTATAGGATGGAGCGAAACGAAGATGGAGAACTGGTACCTGTCCCATATCTTGCACTGACCAGAACATCATATATTGGTGATTCCGAGATTTTTGGAACGACTGGAGATAAGACGGTTGGTATGTATCTTGGCCGTAGGGGCAGGGGAGAGAGAACAGATATTACCGAGGAAGTTGTAAAAGAAGATATTGTAACGACTAGCGGGACTGGACTTCAATTTTCACCAACTGTTGTTCACTCTATTCGTTATCCTCAGCCTGATTCATCGCAAACCGAATGCTATATCGTAACTGGTTTTGATGTTAATTTGAAAATGTTCCTACCGACCAATATTTACTCCGAATTTAAACAGTTTATTGACAGTGCCAGCTCCAATAGTATTCCAAATGTCTATGCTAGGAAGTGTAATGGCGAATTCATGACACATGATCAGATTGCCAATACTGGTACTAGAAATAATCTTGATGAGGTGGGTAGCATGAATAACGGCACATCGACTTGGGCGGGGACCTTAAGTTGTGATGCGCTAACAGAGAAACCATTATGTAACCACTCTGAACTAATTACGGCAGAGCGTTTCTGTATGCTTGAAGATGGTCAAAGGGGTGACTGTAGCTACTGTAAAGATGCAAATGACCCCGATGGAGATCTTTTTGCGTCTACTCCGATTACAACAGGAAAAGACAGTGCAAACCGAGAAGCCTTGCGGCAGTCCATCCGAAAAACAATGGTTAAGTACGAAGGTCGTAGATCCTCTTGCTACTTCTCCGCAGTCTGTACAAATGTAAATGCAGAGGGTTGTCCAGCCGCCAACACCTCAGGGGGACACGTATTCTGTCTATCTCCTGAGACCAAGATCACAATGGCAAATGGCAAGTCCAAAGCGATTATTAATATCAAGGCGGGAGAGAGTGTTCTAGCATTTGATGCAAAAGAGGCACGTACAGGAAAACTAAGGCCAGCGCGGGTTAAGGCTACTGCTATCACCGACAACCAGAAAGTCATAACGATAACAGTAATAGATAACTCCAAACGTGGGGCAAGACGAAACAAAGCGATGCGAAGAGTCGGCGCCAAAGGTAAAGAGAGCGTCCTGAAAATCACCCCACTACACCGGGTATTACTTGATAGCGGCCGCGGTGTAATGGCGGAAGATATTGCAGTTGGAGATAGGATACTAAAGTCTGATGGTAGTTACGTAACAGTTGTTGATGTAGATAACAACAGCGACCGGATGACAGTATACAACCTAGTACTTGAGGATGGCTTTGATGGATATATCGCCAATGGCTTAAGAGTTCTCTCCTATCCGATTACCGATGGAATGAAAGTTATGCAGTAAATATACTCAAGACTCAATCTCGATTATATTTTCCCTTTAATTGAGATTGAGTCTTTTTTTAACTACCCGACCAAACTTGTACTTCCAAAATTCAATTGACGGTAATGGCCAGCTTGGTTAGACTTGCTCAGACGATATACTATTGGGAGATTGTATAATGAGAAAACAAACCTTAATTCTGATCAGCCTAGTTACTATTTTCTTAATCCTTTTTAACAGCACTGTTTTTGCTGGCAGCAAAAATCAACGTAAGGTAAAAAGCAATATGTCCCAAAACTATCAGCTGATGACTGAACTGATGGCCAACATTTTAATCCATAATAATTACAGCAAAATAGTTTCGATTACCAATAAGCTACAACTACATGTTAATCAGTTAAAAAAGATGTCCATCAAAAACAAGTCTGGCCATCAATATGGCCAGAACATAGAAACTTTAAACTCTCATCTTTTTTCCATGAATTTTACTGCCAAGCAGTTAGTAGCTGCCGAGAGAAGTCACAAAAAAGAGCAGGGCTATTGGCTACGCCCTAAAGCAGCAGAGCAGTTCGGCCAAATTTTAAAATCCTGTGTCTCCTGTCACTACAAAGTACGTGATTCCCAGTAGAACAAAACTAACGATTGGTGATGTCAGTGGTAGCGCTATTTTTTAGCGTGGTAAGAGTGTCAAGACCAGCTTCAAAAGAGATTTGGTTATCTTCACCGTTTAACATCTCCTCCCTAAGATCATTTGCGAAATTCCAATTATATTGAGGAAACTTTATGCACGCTTTCTCAAGCAGCTCACTATAAAGAGAGTGACATTTACTCGTAACAACATCCCTGGCATGTCTACCAATCCCCTCTTCTGAGATAAACAATATTGCATCGAGGATATCGGACAGTTTCACAACGATCTTAATTGGTGTATTTTCAATTTGTGAAGATAGTACGGCCAACTCCGGTACAATTTCATCCTCGATCAACTTAAACGGATCAAAGCCATGAGGCTGACAAATTTGCTGTATTCTTCGTTTGGCCGGTGTGGGAAAATCACCCATTAAGAGCTCGGGGGAGTCATGCTCAAGCGCATACTCTAAGGCCAAGAGCATGTCACAATCAGTAGAGTCGGTTAGAATATTTTTCATCATCTCTTTGGTGATAATTGCAACCATATAGTGATGTTCAGCGATCGTCTGCTCTCTCCCCGTTCTAACACCATGCCAACGAGTGACATGGCCAGACCTTGCTTTATCTCTCATATTAATTTTCATTGAGCTACCCTCTCCACCTAATAAATTTTAAAAAAGAGATCAACTAACTATTATATTTATGACCATTAGCTGAAATTCCCCCCTCTGTCTAGACCATGACATCCCTTCCGTTGGCCCACTACCCATTGAATAAATAATATTTACAAACATAGGGTGAAGCCAGTAAACTCTGGCGCTGAAATACCAGACTGGCAGCAGGGTTTGAGGTGGACATAGCTACATGGAATCACTAACATTTGAAATATTGGGCTGGCTATTCATTGCTGGGCTTATGGGTGGTTTTGTTGACTCCATTGCTGGCGGTGGCGGATTAATCTCTGTACCAGCGCTATTAGCAACCGGTATGAATCCGCTGGTTGCACTGGCCACCAACAAAGCACAAGCCATGTTCGGATCATTCACCGCCACTCTGACCTACGCTCGCAGTGGCCATGTTCAGCTCGCCGATATGAAGTTGGCGATTCTCTTCACCTTTATCGGTTCGGCCACAGGCACAGTTTTAGTCCAATACCTTGCTACCGATCTTCTAATACAGGTGATCCCATTTTTATTGGTGGTAACGGCGCTCTATTTTCTATTTGCACCGCGGATTGGTGAGGTCGATCGCCATCACTATCTTAAGGCAGTACCATTTTACCTGATTTTCGGGTCCACTATCGGATTTTATGATGGATTTTTTGGTCCAGGTACAGGGTCATTTTGGGCGCTAGCATTGGTCACCGTATTAGGTTTCAATCTACTAAAAGCCACTGCTCATACCAAGATGCTAAATTTCACTTCCAACTTTGCTTCATTCCTATTTTTCGTCCTGGCTGGTTATGTTTCGTGGCAACCTGCAGTGACTATGGCAGTAGGACAGTTGTTGGGAGCGCGACTTGGTGCCAACACCGCCCTGAAACACGGCACTGGCATCATCAAGCCGCTATTGGTGATAATGTCATTAGTTATGACCACTAAACTGATTTATGATCAACCAGAAAATGTGATTCACATTTGGATACGCCAGCTACTTTTCTAGCGCTACTTTACAACACTATATCCCTCTTTTACCCACGCCTTAATTCCTCCCAGCATGTTATAGGGAACAACTTCTAAAACTTGCATTTTCTTCGCTGCCGCCAAACTACGGCGGCCAGAACGGCAGTAGATAATGACATCTGTTCCGGCCAAAATCTCTAAACTACGAACCTGAGTCATAAAGTCATCATCATAGTAGTTAACATTGATTGCTCCTCTAATATGACCATTGGTAAACTCCTCCGGAGTCCTAACGTCCAAGAGAACAAGATTTAAACCGTTAATGTGGGCATTATCAATCATCCCCTTGGCATCACTGGCAGTGATATTTCCAATCTCAGCAGCAAACATGCTGTGAGAGCTAATGATGAGCAGTGCTAATAAAATAAATTGTTTCATTCTATCCCCTTTTACTGATTTTTATACATTATTAAGAGTATTGATTTAAACGATCCGTTGCCATTATACAAGAGAAGTTAGCAGAGATTAAGCTACTAATTACCATCTGTTTCAACCACGACAATATTCACACGACTTTAATATGTACTAATGGAGTCTGATAAAGATTCAATGTAGATATAAAAAAAACAGTAGTGGTAATTAGTCATGGATTCAGAGAGTTGATCGAAAGCCAATTTTCAAACATTAGAATCACTCCACGCTATAGCGACGTATTAATACATAATTATAGACTTGCATACTACCAATAAGATCAGGCCATGGTAAAAATTGCGATTTAGTTGCAAAAGATGCCTCTTTCTGTAATATTGTTTTTTTATTATATTGTACTACATAGATATAAATACGAAATAACAATCAGGAGCATAATTACAATGGTTTATACAAATAGAACATCTACGATAGGATCAGTGGTCATGCTTTTTTTAGTATTACCACTATTTTTTCAGAGTGCTTCTGCACAGCTGACAGGAAAATACTACGGTAGCGGTACTACCGTTTGGAGTGAGTGTCGTGATGCGGGATATAATGGTAGCTATCCCTTCACACTGATATTTAAGATCAGTGAAAAGAGTGGTGATCAACTAAGAGGTGGTGCGACTTCACAGGTTGATCTGTCTGGTTCTGTTGGCAGTGATCGAGCGGTCTTTAAAAACTTTATTGCTCTTAATCAATCAAAGATGATCGGAGATTTCAGCAGCAATTTCTTTATCGATGGAGTTTATGATTCATCCAGTACGGGTAATTTCACAGTAGATATTATCGATCAGAGCTTACACGTTATTTTTAACGGTAAAGATGTTGTTGGTGACAGTTGTAATTTTCGAGCGATTGCCACTTTAAATAAGATGGATGAGTCCAGTGATTGTGCTGCTGCAGATACTAGTACTCCTGGACGGCTACAAAAGGGTTGCATCATCACTTCTCAAGGTAAGCGTTACTACCACCTCTATCTTCCCAAAAAATTTAACCGTAGTGATAGTCCAGATCTTCCCTTGGTAATTGGATTACACGGAGGAGGAGGTAACCCCACCACTTTTTCCAAATACTCCCGCCTTAATCAGGCGGTTGAAAAGATGAAGAGTAAAGCCATTATGGTTTATCCAGAGGGTTACAATAAACATTGGAATGATGGTCGCCCCGGTCTCTATCAAGATCGAAATGACGTGGAATTTTTAAGCTCTTTAATTGATCATATTGCTGCGATTCCAAACCTCTCGATTGATAGCAAGAGAGTATTTATAACTGGGATTAGTAACGGGGGATTGATGACCCTACGTTTTGCATGTGAGCGGCCCGAGCTTCTGGCCGGAGCTGCAGTGGTCGCCTCGGTCACCACAAATGCTCAAAATAGGATTTGTACCAAAATGCCTGACCAAAGAGCACTGCCTATCGCTTTTATTTTTGGCACCAAGGATACCTCGTTTCTGGATAATGGCAAGATGGTAAACCCGGTCCGCCCAAATCAGGTATTTGCAAGGCATATTGGTATTGGAGGTATGCTGGATTACTGGAAAAAACGTAACAGCTGCCCCGGACGCTCTAAAACTTTTGGACCATTTGATATTAATAAAAAAGATCACTCCAGAGTATTTTTAAATACTTTCTTAAAATGTCAAAAGCAGGTTCATCACTATCAGATTGAAGGTGGAGGACATCGCTGGCCAGATTTTTTTGCAAAAAATAATTTTCTGTTCACCAAAGTTCTGAACCTTGGATATGCCAGTAAGGATATTAGTTCTGGGAAGAGAATATTAGGTTTCTTTATGCAGCAGTAGTTCATTATGTAACAAACTAAAGAAGAACCTTAACTTCTCTTTTTAAAAGCAAAAGGTCAAAAAGGTAACCGGTTTTAGTGTTATTGTGGTAAACATCACATCCAAATCAATTGGTTTAGCGATATGATCATCCATTCCAACAGAGAGTATCTTCAATTTGTAAAACCACTTAATTGCTCGATTTTTCAACTACGACAAAATTAACACGGCGATTTTTGGACCACCCCTCTTCTGCGTGGGTAAAATCAATCGGCTTCTCCTCGCCAAAGGAGGTGGAGGAAAGGCGCCCCTTAACAATCCCCTTAATGGCGAGATATTGTTTTATCCATCGAGCTCTTTTACGGGCCAGCTTAACATTAAAATAGCGCGAACCACGCTCATCAGCATGCCCTTCCAGCTCTACCTCTATCTCTGGATTACCCTTTAGATAGCTTAGATTTTTCCGCAGTAGTACCAGATTTGTGCCAGTTGCCCGATGACGATTGGTGGCAAAGAGAATCGTCTGTAGCTTGCCAGCAGTCTGAGAGTCTGAGTCCCCATTAATCAAAAGCGTCGGACCACTCTGTTGAGGAGATGAGGAGACAAAGTTATCGGTAATCTTTTTAAGCACCGTTTTGCTGGTGGAGCAGGAGGTTACGTTCAATGCCAGCAAAGTGATAATCAATGGTAGTTTTTTGCTCTTAGCTAAGTTAATCATTTTAGACTCACAGATTTAAGGCCAAGTGTGGGAAGAGGAGCAGGCAGAGACAACACTACTACCTCCATGGAAGTGGGTAATTATCTTGTAGGAGTGAGTACCACCGGACACTACATCAGTTCCCACTACGGGCATATGACTGCCAGCATTAGACCCTAAAGTAACCAATGTATTGGTTGTACCGCAACCTGCTTGATTATAATATTGGATCTGTTTGCCGCTAATATCATCATTTTGAACAGGATGCCATCCAGCATGCCAAACACCAGTTTCTATATACCAATGCAAAGAAACCTCTTCTAAAGGCAGTACCCGGTTTATCCGATTATTAGTATGTAATAGCTTAACCTCTGCGCTACCCGCGGGTAGAGAGATAATTTCCAGATCATCATTACTATCACCATCTAGATCATATTTCCCTCCTGAGGTCACCGTGACCGAACTAGTTATCACTACGTCGTAGGGATATGTCAGGCCATAAATAGTGAAATTTACATCTGCACTGTTTGTGACAATCGTTCCGACCTCCATCTTAGTATATTTGCCGGAGGAGCCAATCAACATATGAGTCGTATTATTAGAGAAGAAAGTACTATCCGTAGAGGTATCATAAAGAAGGTTATAATCTTTAAAGCATTTGATTATTACACCATTAATCTCGGATGCTGAGGTAAAATCAGTACAGGGGTTATCGGTAGGACCATTTTGATCCTCCTGATAGATCATTAGGTGGGCACCACTGCTATCAATTACTAGGTCAACTCCCCCATCGGTCTGATCGGCATGCCTTTGGCTGATATCATAGACTCGAAACTTAACCTCACCTCCGGGCTCAGGGCAACCACTCTCTTCATAGGCTAAAAGCAGTGGGTGAAGACTTAGAGATTTATCACTAGTATTGTTCTCAATTGGGACAGTCAAGTGCGTCGACACTTGGTTATCAGTACTACCACCACTGGAGCTGTCGATAGTAAAACAGTTGGAGCTAAAGTCACGTGAGATTGGTTCTGGAAAAAAGTTCTCCCCCTGCTTATCCCCATCCCAACTATCCATCTCGGTAAAGGAAATCACCTTCTTAGTCAGAGGGATAATTACCCGAAATGATTTATACATGTCACTATAATTGCCACTATCACACTGGTTAGATCCAGCTGATCTGTCCGACGACTTAACGCAACTATGAACCACTAGCTCCTTAAAGCTGGAGCCGTTAAAATGGTCTGTCGGGCCAAAAAAAGAGTCCGAACAGCTACCACCCTTCAGGTAGATATCGACACTCTCGCTTCCGCCGGAGAGCTCTTTGGGGATTTTAGAGGAACAGAGTGGACTACCCATCATTTTCAGAGCCGAGTCCCAGCCGATTGCGATAAATTTCCAATCTGGGGCGTTGGTCAACTCCCAGTAGGCAGTATTACCGCCAGTCGGAGAGAAGATAAAGAACTCTTCGGCACTGACCGAGTTGCCAGCGATGACGACACCGCCAGCAAGTCCTGAAATAAGGTTCATCGAATGAAAAGCAACCGTACTTTTTTGAGGTTTGCTCGGTCCGGAACAACTGCTTAGCAATAAAATGGAGATCAGTAACAGTAGGGTGAAATATCGTTTCTCTATTTTCATTATATCAATCCTACATTCTCATTTGAAATTCCAGAGCAACGACATGCTTGGTATAGGCATAGATTGTACTGCTCTTAGAGAGTTTTTTAGAAAAATTATATTTTAAAGCAAGTTTGCTAGTAATGTGGCCATCGAATAGCTTGGCAAAAGGTTTGACCAGACGAAGGGAGGGAGCAAAAAGTGTCTCGGTCCCCCGAATAGAACTCTGCTCAAGGGTATCAACTAAGGTAATCGCCAATGCCGAGTCTAGCTTGATATCTCGATAGAGCTTAAATCCAATATAGTCAGCTCTGGCCATATAGGAGTTGGTACTACTGCTCTCCACATTGGACTGATTGAAATCCAGATTAAGAGTAAAGATTAAAATCTCTCTTTTAGGAAGTTTGTAGATTTGTGAGAGATGTAGTGTATAAGTATTGGAGTCTAGTGTTGTCGTATATCCACTATAGTTCTTATATTTAAACTTGATTTTACTCGACCCAATCGCAAAGAGTTTGATATCCTCTCCAACCGTCATGGTGTAGGAGTTGGAGTACTCATCTAGCGAGTGATTAGATTGATAATCTTTGGCCTGATAGTTGTAGTCGAGATCAAAAATATGAGAGGCGGGTAATTTCCCGAGTTTATACTTCCAACGATTTTTAAAGTAGACTCCTACTATGTAGTTATCGTTCTGATAGATATTTGGATTGTCCTGTTCACCGTGATAGTCAAAAGTTAGTCGCACTTCGGGCATCATCACCAGTGCTCCATTATAGTTGTAGCTATATTTTCCCACTAGCTCATTTTTACTAACCGGGGATGCCTCTTTAGTCTGCTGCTCATTGGCGGCATCATCCGCCTCTAGAGTGATGTTGGTATCATAGGAGAGCTCAGACAAAAAGGTGAACCCATAGTTATAATCTTTGATTGGCCTGCCGTCTTTATAGGTCAAACCATGTCTAACCTTTACTTTACGAATATCACCTTTAATTGTCTGTGCCATCTTACTTTCAGGGGCCAAACGAATCGCTAACTTCATCTGGGGGATGATGGTGTCCCGCAAATATCTCTTTTTATCCTCTCTCTTAGTCATCCCCTCAATCTTCTCCTCTTGAACCTTGGCGATCTGATAGGATGAGACCTGTCTAATCTCTTTAGAAGCTTTGGGATGAGAGCTAACGGACTGATAACCAGCTATCGCCTGTGGATAGTTCTCCTGCAACTGATTAATATGAGCAATATAGTAGAGAGCGTTGACCTCTTCGAACTCTCTATTTATTGCTGAGGAGAACAACTGCTTGGAGCGGTCGAGCTGATTGTTACTGTAGAGAATCTGAGCATATTGGTAGAGAGCACTCTTCGGGACAACCCGCTTTTTAGTTGCTTTTAAAAATGATTGCTCCGCCCTTTTGTGATCCTTTAATTTAAGATAACAACTCCCTTTAAGGTAGTGCCCCATCCCCCACTGATCGCCTACTACCTTGAACAGTTGATCTATCTTTTTAATCGTCCCTTGATAGTCACCTTGTCGATAAAGGGTGTAGACCTGCTTGACCAGCGGGCCCTCTTCCTGGGCAAAGAGTGATGGGAGTGGATGCATCAAGAGCAGAAGAGAGAGAACAATATAGACAATTTTCATGGCTTACTCCTCTCCTTCCTATGAGCCGATGTGAATTTTAAAATTCACTCTGGTTTTAGCAGGAATTGGTTCTGGTTCGAAAGGAGTATCACCTGGCGGGCGCTCCGGCCACCGTGGCTCTTCTGGCGGTGGTGGCTCTTTCTCATCGGGAGGGACAAGCGGCTCTGGGTCACCAGGAGGAAGTGGCTTGTCAGGATCTAGAAGTGGTGGTTTTATAGGCCGATTCTCATCTTTTGGTTTCCCCTCCGGTTTTTTATCCGGATCACTCTCCGGTTTTTTATCCACATCCTCTTTCGGCTTCTCCTCTATCGGGTCAACATATTCGAACTCACCTGTTTCTTCATTAATATCTAGACCTTTAGGGGGGATATAATCTCCGGTATCAGGGTCAACACTACCGGATAAAGGTAGGGGTTGATATACACCGGTATTAGAGTCAAACTCGCTACCTGGAGATGGAGGGACATAGATCCCACTCTTTAGATCTAAAAAACCTCCGGCGGGTGGAGTAATCTCACCGGTTTTAGTATTAACACTCCCTTCCGGTGGAGGAGTGTCAATTTGGACAACCTTACCTACTGCTAGCTCTGCTTTTTCAGCGAAGACCCTTCCCATGGATTTCATCACATCCTTAGTCTTAACTTGGACATCTTTTGATGAGAGTCCTGGAGGAGTAACAGGGCGCTTCTTCGTGCGCCTCTCCCCCTTGCTGACCATTTTAGCAGAACGCTCTAGAAAATTTTTATTACTCTTTAGGGCATGAAACTGAGTGGGATTTAACTTAGTGGCAATTGTGGGACGGCTTCCCAATTTATGGTTACGAGTGGAGAACTGCCCAGTACGTACAACAGTGGCCGTCGGCATGTTGATTGCACGATCTAATGAGCTATTTTGCTCAGTAAGTGGTGCAAAGATAACCTCCCCTTCGTAGGTAATGGTGTTTGTGATCTGGTTAACCATGTTATAGGTTACCAGAAAATCGGTTCCTCTCACCCCTAATGCTGCCGACCTGGTCTTAATAAATAACTTGGTATTAGACTCACTCCTCTTCTTGAGAAAATTCTTCTGCACGATCGAGCGTAACTTACCATTTAACAGTGACACCACCCCTGCCTTCTGGCGGTCGGATGGAAAAGAGGTGATTTTCAGCCTACCTCTTGGCCCCAGTGACATCTGAGTTTTATCCTTAAAGAGTAGCTTGACGTAACTTTTGGGATGGGAGTTGATAATCACACCTTCATCCACCCAATCCCGTTTTTTTAGCCAGACTTTTTTACCGGCCAAACTAGTCGCCTCCACCTTTCCTCGTAGAATGATTACTTTGGCAACTTTATTACTAGCGATCAGGGTAGATGTTAAAGTTAAAAGCAAAATGGTTAAGATAAATTTCAAAATAAATCTGCTCATCTAGACTCCGACAACCCCATTAAATAATACTTTGGTTGACCACTTAATCTACGCACCGTGATCCTCCCCAAACATTACTTTTTAACAAACATTTAACTGTATAAAATCTACCTTGGAATATCAAGAACCGCACTACGTCGCCATGCGTTACCGGTATCTGGTTGCCAATGCGGGCCTCCGTCTCTCTAAGCAGGTGGCTCGCTCTTTTAGAAAAATTCCATCGTAATTTTGCACCACTTATTGCAATTGACAAAAATCATGCTGAAAAGCTGTGCTTAAAATTTCCCATTATTCAATTTATCATCGCTCTAAACACCGCGATGGTAGGATTATTTTGTAGAGATTAGTTCCTGTATCTATTTCAACGTGATGAAAAACAGTCTAGCCTATGCTATCTTCTCGTGGACTATCTTTTAAACTAAACACATGGATCACTACGTATGCATAAGTCACTGTTTATACTACTTTTTTTTGTGACAACCGCCTTGACGGCGAACTCCCCCCCCCAGAGCGTGGCATTTGTCGCTTTTGGTGATAGCGGCTACCACTACGACTATCTTAAGCCTGATATTATTGAGAGTCCGATGAGTTCAGAAGAGTTTATCAAAGATAAGCTGACCAGTTGGATTGAGAAGCCACTCCCTGCGAGTGAGTTTATCCCACCTCCAATGTATATGCTGCCAGCTACCGGTCAGACAATTGAGGCAAGCGGTGCCCTTCCGGTTGCTAGGGCCATGGATCGTTTTTGCCAATCGAGTAAATGTCAGTTTGCATTGATGTTAGGTGACAATATCTATCCCTATGGCGCGACTGGAACAGAGGACGAAGTTCGTTTTAAAAAAATCTTTGAAATACCCTATCGCAAACTTGTTGGTAATCACCCCGGTTTTAAACTATACGCAGCACTTGGAAATCATGACTGGAAGACTTCAAGAGTTGGTAGGGATCGACAGATAAAATATGGCATGCGAGCAGACACTGCCTTCACTCTAAACTCACCAGGCTACTACCGTTTTATTAAAGGTAAAGTTGAATTTTTTGTTATAGATACTAATCTGCTACTGGCCGGCACAGTGGTCAAAGAGGGTGAACTAAATTTAGATGGAAGTGAGAAACTATTAGATGAGATCGATACTCCAGAGGAGTGGGAGCTACCCAATGATCAGGAGAAAAGACAACTTCGCTGGCTGGAAGACGCTCTTAAAAAATCGACTGCTAAATGGAAAGTTGTCTATGGCCATCACACCCTGTGGTCGGCGGGTGGTAGTAAGTATCAGCAGGCAAAAGCGTTACGAAAACTGATCACTCCGATGATCTGTCGCTATGCTGATATCTATATAGCTGGCCACGAACATGAACTTGAGGTTAATCTTGATACCTGCACTCAGGAGCTTGGGACACCCCATTTTCCACTCCCGTTGGTCATCAGCGGTGCAGGGGCTTGGCAGAGACCAGTTCATCACCTTTTTCAAACGTTTCAGGAGATCAAATACCCACAGTACAAAGCCTTGTGGAGCAAGGGGATGGTATGGGGATTCTCTCACATGGAGATTGGTAACGACTTGATGACAGTCAAGATGATAACAACTCCCAATAGTGGAACTGGTGCCCCTGAGGTAGAGAAGACGTTCAATTTTCTAAATCGAAGTCAGTCAATCAAAAGCCAACTACACTTCAAAGACATTATAGGTAAAAAGAGTAAAAAACTTATGGATCTCTCGCGATAGATATCACCAAGATAAAAAAATATTTGAGAGCCTGCAATCTCTTTTAGCCTGTAGGCGTAAGGGAGATCTCGTCTGACTTGATTTTTGCCCTAACAGTTTTTAGAATTCTATTTATTGCCGATACCACCTCTATTTTTGAAACAGGATCGCCTTCTATAATTGACAACGCGATATCCCTATCCTTTTGTGACATATTACGTAGAAAATTATGTCGAAATATTTCATCTGCCAGCCTTAGGGCTAGTCCAACTGTTTTAGGGTCAATCTCTCTAGTAATAAGTATAACATCTTGTGAGGAGAGTTCGACCAGGTCATCCCAAAGAGTGATAGTCGCTCTCAAGGAGACATAATATTTCGAATTTTTCTCTTCATAATATTTCAGGACCTGATTGTATTGAGGTCTAGTGAGGTTTTCCAATATTTCTAAAACTCCATTGGGAAGTCCATCACCTCGATAGCGACTAAAGTGCCGCTCAATACTTCTTGTTACCTTAGGAAGATCAATTTTTTCACCTATCATAAGACCACCTCTGTTATTAAGTACTATTAATTGTAACCTAACAGGAGGCTTGATTCTATCAGATATTTTCAAACATTAATATTAGCAGCGACCTCTGATTTCAATCGCCCCTGATCAATTCCCATCCGAGCGATAATATTCCTTCCACCTTCAAAATCATACTCCATCTTAGTTAGTAGATAGATAATCTCCTTACTTAAAAAGAGCGACTTAAAATAGAAGCCCTCATACCCCTGATAGCGGCCGTCGCGCATAGCACTGACCGTTTTAGATGCGTAATAGTGAAACTCCTTGTGAACTATGTCTAGATCTTCCAGTAGTTCATGTTCATCCAAAAAGTGGTGTTCATCATGATGAATCCACATTCCCAAATCACACTGCTCTACTGGTAGCAGATCACTATCACGAAAATTTATAAAGGTATTCCGTAGACCATTCACCCAGCGAATGTGGGCAAGCCTACTCATATTTAACTTCTTTATCTGCTCTATTTTTTCGGGAGAATTTTCAATCATTCCAGCACCTACTCCCTTGAATCGCTCCGCTAATGGCTTAACAACCTCACGACTACGAAACGTTGAGACAGAGCTACTCTCTTGCGCCAAACTCTTTTTATTCAGCAGGCGCTTGACCACAAAGAAGGCTGAAAAAATTGGATGTTTATCTCGCTCTAATATATCCAACTCAATACATGTCAACAGATAGACGATCTCCCGACTTAAATTGTGGACCTCAACCATTAGACGTTTTACCTCACGTTGATTGCCCTGCCAAAACATCTCAAGTAGGTGATCAGAAGCCTGGTGAAATTTTTGATGCACATCTGATAACGGCCAGACCATATTCGAGTCGGCATACTGTTGGCAAGCGCGCCCATAGAGCCAACAGCCCAACTCACAGTCCTCGTGACCGACCATATTACCGAGAGTACCTGACAGTAATTCTTTCGTAGAGTCGCTAACAGGATCTTTTTCCTCTTTGATGATTCTTTCCAGCTCTAAAACCCACTCCATGTGCACCAAGCGGGCCACATTGGCATCCAAACAGATATTCATCTCCACAACTTATGCTCCTTCCCAAATATTTGATAATTATCGATCACCCATAGACTATTGCAATAAATCAGGATGTTAGATGAGTCGAGCAGCTAGAACAATGCCAATATATTACATATAATATACGTATATAATACCACAAAAGGGGGCCAATTTTGATAGTCAATCAAGGTACAATATAAAGGCTAAACACGTGACAGATAAAACATTAACTACTTGCTACTACTTTCAAGATACAATTGAGCTGATTTGCTATAGGAGTACATAAATGGATATCTTTAACAAATCGTTATATATTTCATCAGGAGATTTGGCAGTGTATAGAGTTATAAATATGGCCACCCTTTTATTGTGCTTGGCAACAGCGAATGCGACTGGGCTATCTCCGATGAAAAAGATGGAATTTAAAGCAGGTTTCCATCACATTGTCAGCAACCATAAACTATTAATGCGAATGAGGGGGAGCTATATCGGATATTCTCAGCCCCCTCATGAGTTGTTCGAGCTAGAGCAGACAGCACTAGTTAATAATACTATTTGTACACTTAGCAGGTGTACGCAATATAAGAATTTTGCGGAGCAAGTGGTCTGCTGCTTAGAGTATGGTGACCGATCTCTAGAGAATATAAAGTTTTCACTCTCCTTAAACTGTAAAAAGGAGAAGTACCCACAAAGCAACATTAGCGATTACTGTCACAAAGAAAATATTCGCAACTTTGAGCAACGCAGATTGAAACAGATTTTGGAAATATTAACACCGAAAAGAAAGCTTGAGGTAGAGCAAGAGACCAGAAAATATCTTGTAAGTGAGACTGTCAGACACAGTGACGTACAGATCCTTGAACTCAATTACTATCGAGATCGATTTGGTGCCAAGTGGATCGAAGCCTATGTTGAACATCGCCACCAGAGCTGCCTGAAAGGAGGAGTTACTCCATTTTTGGACCAACCAGTAGAGAATACGCTTAAAAAAAAGTGTTCAAAGAAGAATTTAATAAGAAAGCTTAATAAAAAAATAGCTATTTTAAAAAAAGATCTACCTGGGGTCAGTAAAAATTTATCTAAAGCAATAATACAGTTAAAGGAAACAGATCGTCGTCATACTGAATTTAAGCAAAAAATGAGTATTCACAATGTCAAAAAATTTAGTCGCTATATGCTACATAAGTATTGTCCAAGCGAGTACCGGGAAAGATGTGGAAAAAAATCCCCACCAGAGTGTGGTGAGAAACTGGATTCTTATGTTGCTACTAGTGATAAAATTCGTTTTTTCTGTTTTTTAACAATTAGTAATAAAGTTAATGACTATCAATTCATCAAGAATCTTGTGGGTAAAAAGCTGGGAGGACTACTCAGCCGCAAAAAATTTACTGACGTCATTACGCATTATCAACAGTAAGCTCAACCTAAAGCTATTGTTAGTCTGCTTTATTTAACTTTGCCCCCAATTTTCAGGTGTTAGTATCAACGACCAAATGACTGACTGACCTATCCTCCAAGAGTTGGGAACAATTTACTCACCTCTCTAGATTACTATTTGAAATCACGGTGAAAAACAGTATGTTGCGCTGTTGATAGGGCATTAGGCTCAAGTGAACCAACTGGACTTATATATGTTTAAAATCAATTTTCTTATCTCAACTCTGCTACTCTCTCTCTCATTTGGCACTTTGGCCAAAGATATCCGTCTGCGACAGCTCGACTTTGATGTTGTTAAGAGAGTTAAACGAACGGGTTCAATCTACTACAGTTTTTCTAGCTTCACCTCTGGGCTGCCAGAAGATAGTGCGTTGAGCATGCTGGATGTTGAGCGGCGAGCTTTTAATCGAGACTCTCGAATATTCCTATCTAAATCAGCAGTTATTATTGATCGTGATATCAATGATATAGACTTCAATGTATTCAATCAGCAAGAGAGTTTAAGAAGGATTATCGGAGCAAGGTCTATATCCAGGAAAGAGGGAACTTTAAAGTGGAGTGCAGTCATCCCAATTATTACCTATCGGGTTAGAACCGATTTTGAGATACATACAATCACTCCAGGTATTGTCGAAAACAACCTATTCTATGATTATGGCAGTGTCGCCGCTGAGTTTGATCAAAACTTTCCGGCCCCTCATTTGATCCAAGTGGCATATATTGATAATTTCTCTGTTGCCTTTAAACAGATGACCGTTATCAATAAGTATATACCTTACAAAGGGAAGACATTGATCATCAGCTACTCCATTGGTCAAGTGTCCCAACGTTGGTGGAAAAGATACAATTTATTTAATATCGCCACAAGAAAAACCAGAAATTTACTCTTGGGATTCCTTAAAAACACTATTGAAGTAATCTAATTATAAGAGCGCGGATCTATTAACAATCGATAGATATCAAGATGTCCATATTAGACTATATAAAGCCCCGAATTAAGTAGTGTAAAGGGGCAGCCTACCGCCCCGACTTTAATTCAAATAATCCTAGAATCCACCGCTATTTATCAAAATAGCTATATTGGCTTTAGATATCCTACAAATATCCGATAAACTTGACATGAGAACTAGGTTATTACTATCTCTTTTAATACTGCTGTTTGCTACGCAACTAATGGGGACAACGGAGAGAAGCTTCTGCTCGTTGAAGTTCGAAGAGAGTGACTTTAAGTACCCAGTTGAAAATCAACACTTTTTAATTGAAAAATTAGACTCTGGAGTTTTGCAGGTTACTAACAAGCGTGATAACAGCAAAGAGTTCTATCCAAAAAGTTATCACCAACTGAAGAAGTCATTGGCAGAGATTGGAGGCGCAAAATTTACTCAATTGGTAAAAGAGCTGGGGAGTGAATTCCGATCCACAGTTCCCGATAGCTCTCAACGTGCATTAAGTATGGACATATATCTCCGAGATCGATACCCCCAAGGAAGTGAGAAGGGGAAGTTCATTCGCAACGTATTAGAGCCAATTTTGGAGAAAGATTACTCTTTATATCAATACTTTGATGCTCCAAGAGTTGATGATACTGAAAATATCATTAATACAAATATTATGAAAATTTATGATCGACACCACTCCACCACAGCGATGGAGATCCCACCAACCATTTCAGAGCTATCCTTTTCTAATGACGGAACTCAACTATATCTATCAAGGCCGACCTTAATTAGTGATTCCAGCACCACCTATTTTGCGACAGATGCACCACAGGGAGAAAGCCGACCTGCTTTTTTACTTGAGAAGCCCCCCTCCTTTAATGCCCTCGTGTATGATCCCAGCAACCCTGACAAAAAAGTAAATAAACCATGGTTTTTATACCGGATGCCAGAGAATGGAAATAAGAAGGTTAAAATTCAAAGCAAGAAAATACCCTACTACGATCCACAATCAAAAAAATTATTTTATATTAATGACAACAACACTCTCTATAGCATTGACAAAAAGGGAGTACAGCAAAAGATCGCGGATTTGGATAATCCAGATAAGATGCTCTCCAGTCGTTTTTTGATAAAAGACAATAAGGCAGTCTTTGTACATCACGATACAATGACAGCATTCGATATATCAGATAGATCGATACACCATATATCAATCAACTACAGACCATTGGCTCATGAGGACTTCCTTCTATCTGATAAATTTGTATTTAATAGTGCCAAAAAAGTACGTCCTGATCAATCTCCAATTCTTAACAATCTGATCAACTTCAACAACTGTGAGCGCCTACTACCGTTAAATACCATCCTCAGTTGTATGGAAAACAGCAGCCACCTACCAGAAATAAGAATGGTTGATATCAATAACATCGCCCAAAGCATGTTATGTCAAACCAACTCAGTAGATAAAAATTTTAATGCAGAAGAGTTTAAAGATATGCCATTTATCAAGGGGGAGCTTTCAGATGAATTAAATGCAACTCTATTTTTGCTGGCGATGCAAAAACCTGGGATTGCGGAATTAGTGAGGGATCCCGTATTAAAGCTCTCCAAACTCTATTACAAAGGCTTCCATAAGAAACATCCTAGCCTATTTAGGCAAGCCATCACGGCAATCGCCAGTAGTGATGACACTATTTTCCATCAAACGACTGAAGCATTTCCGAACATTGCACAGGAGTTAAAATGCCAACTACAAAATGACTCTCCCCTCTATCAGTGTGCCACCAAAGAGGAGTACGCAAAATTGCAAAACTCTCTGTTTCAAACCATGGCCAAAGAAGAAGATCCTGAGAATGCGTATGAATATGATACTCCAATGATGTTGATCTACAATATGGAGCTACTCCCATGTATTTCGCCTGCCCTTCACTCCATGCCTCCAGACAAAAGAGATAAACTGCATGATCAGTATGCCTCTGCCATGGCTGACCGAATGAAAAATCTCCTTAATGGAACTTTTCGCTCAACTCTTTACTATCGGGCCCACCATGCATTTGCCCCATATTTTGATGTAAAGAGAAAAAAGGGACACCCTGAGAGTGAGCTGGTAATTGACAGAGATGGAGTGATCACCCCATTTATCATATCAAGCTCTCCAATAGTTCTTAACCAGAGTACCACAAGCGATAGACCGATACTCTCTCTGGGAGGAGCTCTCTTCTTACAACAATTGCCTTCACCCACAAAACAGAAGACAAAAGCGGTAACCGAGCACAGCTTTAGCTGGAGTGCGAATGGAAAACAACGAAACTCCACCGTTCGGTTTACCCCGGTCAATGGCTTACAATATGTCGATACTAAATCCGACTCACCTCGCTATGAGGATATCTGGAAAGATAATACTCTTTACGGTCTACATATTACCAATGAGCATGATGAAAATATCTATGATGGTCTTATCTCTCACTATGCCAGAAAGGGGTATCGAATCCACCCATCTCACTACAAAAGCAATCGGTTTAAACCACTTCAGCTGGATAGTTATAAAAAATATTTAAAAGATAGTATTGTCCAATGTAAAACAGATCTTCTGCACAAAATAGCACACAGTGGAGGGGATGCCCTTAATTTAATGACAATTCCCCGTCAGGCTAACGTCGTTCGTCTTTACAACAGTAGGCCTGATGGCAGGGCAGAGTTGGTAGATGTTCTCTACCCTGGAGGAGAGAGCAGCAAGAAAGATTTTATTACCAATCGTGAGTTTGGTGAGTGGATTAGAGAGCGAGATAAAAAGTGTAACAATCAACAGCTAATATATGTCAACGGTAGTTGCAACTCCGCTGATCAAAAAGCATCTAATGAGATTCTGGCCGCCAGGTCACCTAATTTTGTCGATATCTCTTCTAACACATTAAACTACCTCTATCCAACATATGAAAAAGCAGGTTCTTTACTCGTATTTGATGGTATGGCTGACCAGAAATCATATAGTGAGATAAAAAAGGATATTAACAAAGTGCGCCCAGAGGGCTATGAGGATTTTTTGTTTCCAAACTCATCAGAATATGAGGAGATTATAATCAGCCCAATAATGGAGAGCTATGACTATGAGTTCCTGCATACTAACTAAAATCACGTTTGTGATTGTGATGCTACTATTTATGGCATCTCAAAATTCTTTTGCCGGCCCGCAAGAGAATTGTACTATTGATATAAGTTACACCGAGGTTGATACTAATATATTAGTAAAAAGTCAGTACAAGTACAGAGCCGAAACAAAAAAGCAGTGTCTGGAGTACAGAGATATCCACTCGATTCAATTTTCCAAGAAGATTAAAAACAAGAGAGTAACCTTTAACTACAAATCAGCAAAGTAGTTGTCATCTAAAAATGTCAGCCAAAAATGGTGCCTAAAATTTTTAAAGGCAATCCACATATGTAACGTTAAATACCCAACGATTAACGTACGACCCTGTGCAGATGACGCTTAGCACATCGCGGCATGTGTGAGATGGCAAAAAAGCTCAAGATGGCCAGAGGAACTCTTTGTGACATTGAAAAAGGGCGTCAGATCGTTAGTCCTCAGCTTGCAGTTAAAATCGCTAAAATTTGTAAGTTTCCAAATGTAATAGCAGTTCAATTAGCTGTTCAAGATCAACTACGGAAAGCAAATCTTAAATATAAAGTTAAAATTGCCGCATAACACTTTAGTATAATATGGCTTTAAGGGTTGGGCTTGTCAGTGAGGGAGATGTTGAAGAGCCAAATTCTAAAAAATGGTGCCCAGGAGATGATGCTACAAGTACTTGATTTTATTTAACTTTATGCAGTTGCAACCCACAATAAACCACTAAGAATATTAATTTTACCCCAAAGAAGTCTTTAGTCCGTTTTTGTCTGTTTTAATCTGTTTTTTTTAGTTTTACCCCAGATTCACCCCAGATTTTTCGTCTTCCAATCAATTTGAGTTTTTAAAAGAGCGCTTGAGATACAAATTATATAAGAAGCAACTTTGAGGCTTGCGCAATACCACATATGTGGTATTATACGTTCACCACATATGTGGTGCCAGTAACCTCAAAATATCAATAAGGATAGATTGATAATGAGTAAAGACGGCCAGAAAACACTACATCAGAGGCTAACCGATGAAAAATCTAGCTTCTTAAAGATATTACGACTTGCCTCTAAGGAGGGAGAACTTGACTACTGGTGGCAACGAGATCATCCACCAAATGAGTCCCATCAAGCATATCTTCTCTTTTTAAAAAAAGTGAAGGGAGATATTGAGCCGAAGTGGATTGAGCGAGAAAGCAGTGCTGGCCCTCATGGGATATTGGGTGAGGATCTCTGTTTTAAGTTTGAAGCAAGTATCACAATTCTTGGAAGGAAGAGACGATATTTTGTTAAGGGATATTTCTTCAATAAGGGTGACCGTAAAGGGGTAACTATTCAGAGCTTCCGAGAAAAACAAAAGCTTGAACTACTATAGTGTACTAAAAGTAACTACGAGGTAAATATGAAAAAAGAGTGTGGCCATTCCAAATATACCAACACTAGACATGAAAAAATCTTTCAAGGGGAGCATTTTAAATATAGGGCCAAGACCTGCTCCAAGTGTAAAGCAGTGCTATGGGATAACACTGTTCAAACTGAGTATAACCAGTGGCTCAATATGCTGTATAAATCTAAAAGGCATCTATTCCAAGTGCAGTACGGACTATCAGACAGAGGCCAAGAGCTGATTGAAAAGCTAAACGAGAGCTTTCCTGGAGTTGAGGAGTCACTACTTATTAGAGCAATGATCGTTATCAATATGGAGATAGTAGAGGAGAATGAGGATATCCTTGAGCTTGTTGAAAAACACCTTCAATCTGAAGATAATACCCTTCTTCGGGCCGGAGATAAGATAAACAAGAAGTTACAATTTAAACCTAACGGCATGCAAGAAATAATCTCTTATGCTGATATGATTGATGAAAAGGCCAGCACAATTATAGAAGAGTCCCTATATCGAATTCTTCTTTTAAATATCAAAGAAGATCCTGAGATGAGAAAGTATTGGGAAGAGGTTGTGCTTCGGAATATTGAGATTATACTAAAGGCGGCATAGTGATAGCTATTATTGCATCAAGAATCATTGGCTTCAATAGTCAAAAATTCGCCCACCATGACAGCCGAAAAATCCCCCAAGGAGTATTCTTTAAACTTTGTTGGGATTCGGTAATTCCCAGAGCAGTATTTTTGAATGTATTAAAATATGCAGTTGGGGCTAAATAGTAGGTAAATGACAAGTGACAATGAAACTAAATATGCAATAATCACGAGACTCTCTAGTTACATTTAAAAAGAGTTGTAAATGAGGCTGGGCTACCCAATGAGTAAGCTTTCATTTGAAAAATATATTTAGAGTTGGAATCAAAACTATTATCCAGAACACTCCAGAGGACAAGGTTTACTCCAGTATTCTCTATGAAGCTCTTGCCAAATCTGGCAAGCTTTACATGCAGTAGTCACTAAAAGCGTTTACAAGACGCTCTCGGTCAAGCCACTTTATGCGGCCAGCTTCTCATCCCCAGATATCACCATATCGTGGTACAGATTCAAACCTTGAGTAAAAGTTTCGTACGGAGTTCGCCCACGACA
>JABGUH010000022.1 GCA_018646675.1 Bdellovibrionales bacterium
AGAGATAGGTAACACTTTTTTTTGGTGTTCATAGTCGTAGATGGCTTTTTTTATTTTAAGCCCGAAACCATTCCGCCCGGACCACCCACCCAGAGTTCGGTTTTGATGCCGGAGAGATAGGTAACACTTTTTTTTGGTGTTCATAGTCGTAGATGGCTTTTTTTATTTTAAGCCCGAAACCATTCCGCCCGGACTGTCCTTTCTGACACATAGGTAACATTTTATTCCGGAGACATAGGTAACACTTTTTTTTGGTGTTCATAGTCGTAGATGGCTTTTTTTGTTTTAAGCCCGAAACCTCTAGTCTCTTGCGGCTTAATTGGAGTGGAGGCTGTCTGGATGACACTGTCGGTGGTTTGTTTTGTTGTTTCTGTGTAGGGTGGTGCACTAAAATGTCGCAAAAAAGTACCGGTTGCCTTTTGTTATTTGGGGATAACGCATAGTTTCACAAAAAGGTACCGGTTACCTTTTGTTATTACCTTTTGTTTTTTGGGGATAACGCATAGTTTCGCAAAAAGGTACCGGTTACCTTTTGTTACCTTTTGTTACGGAAAGCTCTACGGGGGGCCCCTCCTAATATAATAGATTAATTATATTAGATAACAATGTATTATCACTGACCGCTCTTAGCATTTAATAGTAACTAGACAACTGAAGTTAATCGGATTAGATTGCGGTGGTATTTGTTGTTGCTAAATCTTCGGGGTTTGGGTGAAAGTCCTGACCGGCTGTTAGAGTCAGCGAGCCGCAAGGCAGGAGATGGTGAAATTCCATTACCGACGGTAAAGTCCGGATGTGAGAAGGTTTAGAGGAACGATAACTTTTTTTATTGCCAACCCAGGTGCGCTCATACCTTTGAGTGTTGTCTTATTTGTTTGGTGGTTATCCTTTCTCTATGTCTGGTCATACTCTCTCCCCCTAGATGAGGAGAGATATGCAAAACTCTTTGATAAATTGTTCCGATTCCCATATGCGCCGATGTTTTGAGTTGGCCATGGGTGGAGATGGTTTAGTCTCACCTAATCCATTAGTGGGTGCACTTCTTGTAAAAAATGGAAAAATTATTGGCGAGGGTTTTCATGTCGAAAGTGGTCAACATCACGCAGAAGTGAATACAATTAATAGTGTTAAAGGTTCTATTGAAGGATCTACCCTATACTGTAATCTTGAGCCATGCTGTCACACCAACAAGAGAACTCCTCCCTGTACAGATCTTATCATTAGTAGAGGCATCTCTAGAGTAGTGATTAGCAACCTTGATCCTAACCCTTTGGTCAGCGGGAGAGGAGTTGAGAGATTGAGACAGGCTGGGATTGAGGTCAGCGTGGGACTGTTGGAAGAGAAAGGACATTTGTTGAATGAGGTATTCTTCAAATACATAACGACTAAACGACCTTTTGTGCATTTGAAAGTGGCACAAACAATTGATGGCAGGATTGCAACATCTTCCGGCCACTCAAAATGGATTACAAATCAAAGCTCAAGGGCCAGAGTACACCAGCTACGAGCAAAATATGATGCAATCTGTGTTGGGCGCGAGACGCTTAATCTTGATAACCCCCAACTTACCGTGCGGCTTGACCCTCCTTATAGGGGCAAGGCTCCCTACAGAGTTATATTGGGAAATCCAAATAAAATGAATCTGGACTCCAGAGTTTTTAATGACTCTCTGGCTGATCGAACAATAGTCGCTTGCTCAGATGTTGAGTTGAGTAAACTTAATTTGACAGCAAGGAATTTGTTAGAGAGCAGAAATGTTAAATTTATTGAGATAGATGAAACTCGAAAGGGAAAAATTGATTGGGCCAAACTGATAGCGAGGCTGGGTGAGTGTATGATCACCTCTCTTTTTATTGAGGGCGGAAGTGGTATTTATAGTGATCTTATCAGCAATCGCCTGGTGGATCGCCTCTCCATCTTTATTGCGCCGAAAGTGTTTGGTAGTGGCAAAAACTGGTTACAGTATACCGATATTGATCGCGTTGAGGACTCAATCGGTTTTATGATTGAAGATGTAAAAACTTTTGACCAGCAAATTTTAGTTGAGATGTTACCCCTTAATAAGGAGTGAGTAGTGTTTACGGGGCTTGTTGCTGAGCAGGGAAAGGTGGTTTCAGTTACTCCTAATCGGGAGGGGAGACTTCTCAAAATTTTATCTCCAACTTTTGTCGAAGAGATGAAAATGGGAGACTCGGTTGCAATTAATGGAGCTTGTCAGACCGTAACGAGTTTGGAGTCTAGTTGTTTTGAGGTCCAAGCAGTTCATACCTCTCTTGCCAAGACGACATTGGGAACTTTGAAAATTGGACATCTCGTTAATCTAGAACTTGCGCTACGACCTAGTGATCGGATGGGAGGACATATTGTTCAAGGACATGTAAATGGTGTTGCAACTTTAAGAAGGTGCTCTTCTCAAGGAGAGAACTACTTATTGGACCTTGAGCTTTCATCAGAACTTCTGCCATATGTGGTTCGTGAAGGCTCGGTGGCGATTGATGGCATTAGTTTGACAGTGTCAGATGTAAGAGATGAGAGAAGGATCATTCGAGTCTCGGTTATTCCTCATACGTGGAGTGCAACTACGCTTGAAGGTAAAAAAATAGGCGATCAATTTAATGTTGAAGTGGATATTATTGCAAAATATGTGGAAAGGCTGTTAGGTCATAATTTTAACCAAAAATCTGAATTAAGTTTTGAACTATTAAAGGAAAAAGGATTTTAAAATGATTTTTTTTGATTCAATTGAAAGTGTTATTGAAGATATTCGAGCGGGCAAGATGGTTATCGTGGTTGATGATGAAGACCGGGAAAATGAAGGTGATTTTCTTATGGCCGCAGAGTGTGTAACTCCTGATGCTATAAATTTTATGACTAAACATGGTAGAGGCATTGTTTGCGCACCAGTCTCTCAAGAGAGGGCAGATGAGTTGAACCTGACTCCGATGGTTTCAGATAATAACTCAAGTCACGAGACAGCCTTTACTGTTTCTGTTGATTCAATTAATGGGACAACGGGTGTCTCTGCCCATGATAGATCAGAAACCATCAAGTGTTTAGTCAGTCAGGAGACTCAACCATCTGATCTGGTAAGACCTGGTCATATCTTCCCCCTAATCGCAAAAGATGGTGGAGTGTTACGTCGCGCTGGACATACTGAAGCTGCCATCGATCTTGCTCAATTAGCCGGCTTTGCCCCTGCAGGTGTCATTTGTGAGATTATGGATGAGGATGGGTCAATGGCCAGGACTCCTCGGTTGAGGGAACTGGCTTCTAAATTTGAAATGAAGTTCGTGAGTATTCAGGATCTTATTGAATATAGACGTAGGAATGAAATTTTAGTTGAAGAGACATCTAAAATTGATTTTCCTAATGAGTATGGCGAGTTCAAGTTGCACATGTTTGAAAATATCACCAACCCCGCTGAGCACCACGTCGCTATAGTCAAGGGAGATTTTTCTCCTCAAAAATCTGTTTTAGTTAGAGTTCACTCAGAATGTTTAACCGGAGATATCTTTGGCTCCAAGAGATGTGATTGCGGAGATCAATTAAGACGTTCAATGGAGTTGATTGAAAATGAGGGGGAGGGAGTTCTGCTCTATATGCGCCAGGAGGGGCGAGGAATAGGTCTCCCAAATAAGGTCAAAGCCTACTCTTTTCAAGATCAGGGTTATGATACAGTGTCAGCAAACCATAAGATGGGTTTTGATACTGATCTACGTGAATATGGAGTTGGAGCGCAAATATTAAAATTACTAGGAGTTCGGAAGATGAGATTAATGACCAATAATCCGAAAAAGGTTGTTGGTCTTGATGCATTTGACCTTGAAATAGTTGAAAGAGTTCCGATTGAAATTAAACCAAATGAAATTAACTTGAACTATCTATTAACCAAAAGGGATCGCATGGGACACTTGATTTTAGGCGATGCTAGCAATGGAGCACAGTGATGACAAAATTGATCGAAGGAAGCTTAATCGCAAAAGAGCATAAATATGCTATCGTCGTTGGAAGGTTTAATGAATTTATAGCAACCAAACTCCTAGAGGGATCATTAGATTGTATCAAGAGACATGGTGGTGGTCTTGATAATGTTGAGGTCGCTTGGGTTCCAGGCTCGTTTGAGATACCTTTAATTGCCAAAAAATTTGCAAAAACTGGAAAGTATGATGGCGTTATCTGCTTAGGGGCAGTAATTAGAGGGAGTACTCCACATTTCGACTATGTTTCAAGCGAAGTTGCCAAGGGAATCGCAAAGGTTGGATTAGATGATGAGACACCAGTCATCTTTGGCGTCCTAACAACGGATACAATAGAACAAGCGATAGAGAGGGCCGGAACAAAATCTGGTAATAAGGGATGGGATGCTGCCCTGGCCGCAATTGAGATGGTAAATCTTATTAAGAGTATTGACTAAAGAGACTATCCTCTAGCAACGATGAATCAGATGTTTGAATTTTTTATTTTTAGGCATGGCGAAACAGATTGGAACTGTCAGCGACGTTTTCAGGGCCATACTGATATTGCTCTCAACGCCAAAGGAGAGAACCAGGCCAGAGAGTTACAACAACTAGTCAAATCCTTGGGGATTCAAGTCGTTTTGAGTTCTGACTTAAGTCGTGCACATCAAACGGCAGCTATTGCATTTAAAGATTTACAAGTTCCAATTACAACACATCGTGAACTCAGAGAAGCATTTTTTGGCGACCCTGAAGGTCAATTAATTGATGATGTGATTGAAAAATATGGGCAGAAGAGTTGGGCGCGCTGGTGTTCACCTAAAGAGGAGGATTTAGACTTCTCTTATCCCAACAGTGAGTCCAAAAGAGGACAGTTGGATCGAGTTAGGACTTTTTTAGAGGAGTTCTGTGGGAAATCTAAGTTTAATAGAGTTGCTATCTCAACACATGGAGGAGTTGTTCGCAGGATGGTACACTCATCAGACAACTCTCCTCAACTACCGATCACTCTTCCAAACTGTGGAGTACATAAATTAACCTTCTCTGGTTTACAGTGGAGCTATGCTGGAGTGGTTCAATTTTAACGCGCCGCTCTTCGGCATAAGAGGGGGGCCGACTGCCCCTTGTTGCTAAGGTTTGCATCTAATTTTTGCTGGTGTTACAATT
Organism: Bdellovibrionales bacterium; assembly: GCA_018646675.1. Taxonomy (GTDB): domain Bacteria; phylum Bdellovibrionota; class Bacteriovoracia; order Bacteriovoracales; family Bacteriovoracaceae; genus JABGUH01. The sequence goes on from JABGUH010000022.1 coordinate 5,124, forward strand.
TTAGGCTAGATGTTAACGCAAATCGCCTACTTCTTTTTACCTGAAAATCTTCGATTATTACGACGATCTTTGAGACCATCGGAGGATTTGCGTCGGGCCGAAATGGTGATCCTCTCCGGGGTATTCGTTGGCCCCTTGGTATTGATAATCGGCACTATTTTACTTTTTCTGCAGGGAAGTAGTAGCTCGGGAACAGTTTGGGTGACTATCGGTGGGGGATTTCTTTTCTCTATGATTCCCTTGTCGATTAAGTGGAGTTGGTTACCGGTTAATATGGTGGCCCACTTAACTCTAGCTGTTGCTTTGGTGGTACTTACTACCCGCGCTATTCCCAGCGGCGGTTTCGGAGGGCATTCAATCTCTTGGTTTGTGCTACTGCCAATGTGGGCTTCTTTAATGATCAGCATTCGCGTGGGATTGGTCTGGTTAGGAGTAGTTCTGGCTTCACTTGCTACCCTGCTGGGAATCTCAGTAAACGGTATTGTGGTGATGGGAGAGACATCAGCTGGGATCAGTATGATTATCCTCTCTTTTTTGTCAATCGGAGGGGCGATGCTCTCGATTGTTTGGGAGCGAGAACGGAAGCGTTACCTTGAGTTTATTAAGATGTGTGATGTTGAGCACTTTGGACGTAAACGGATGGATGGTTTAAGTAAGTTGGCCGGTAGTATGGCCCATCATATAAACAATCCGCTCTGTGTTCTGATGGGGCATAATGACTACTTTCTTGATGGTCTGGAGCAGCTAGATATTAATCAAAAAGAGAGGCAGGAGTGGAGAGATTGCCTGCTTGCCAATCGTTTAAACATCGCTCGGATCAGTAAGTTGACCACATCTCTTTTGACTTATACCGGCCACTACTCAGATGTGGAGATATCTACCAAGCGGCTGGGTGATTTTGTTGAGTTAATTAAGTACCAGGTCGGCAAATTGGATGGGATTGAGTTACTCAATATTACTTACCAGGTAAAGGGGCTGGACGGTCCTTTGATTAGTGGTCAGATAGATCTTTTGGTTCACCTTTTTGTTAATCTTTTTACAAATAGTTCTGAGGCACTTCAGGGAGTCCCGGGAGCTTGGGTCAGATTAGAGGTGGAGTCGGAACAACGAGAAGCGAAGTTTATTATAACTGATAGTGGTGGCGGTATATCAGCAGAAGTTCAAGATCATATGTTTGAGCCATTTTTCACTAGCCGCAATATTGTTGAGCGTACTGGAATCGGCCTCTATCTTTGTCGTTCCTTAGTACAACAGTATGGGGGAGATATTCGTTATAATTCGAAGTGCAAAAATACTCAGTTTATCGTAACCCTACCTTTGATAGATTAGATTTGAAGAGTCCTCTGCCTCAAGGGCGAGGATTGCAAAAATTATCTGTTCCGTTAACTTCTGCTCTTTTTCTCTTCAAATGCCAAACAATCCTGATTACTCTCTTTTTTGACCAGCAGATGAGGCATCATCTTTGACTCAAACCCGTGGCGACGACAACCATGTGGAGTTAGGGCGATCCAAGTAATATAGTAGTATTGGCAGTTTCGGCAGTTGACCTTGCTGCTTCTCTTATCTATCTTAGTAGTTTCATAATCAGATTCACTCATGAGGTATATTATACCCATTTTTTATAAAGAGCATATGTTACAAAGTGATATTGAATTAAAACTTTCCTCTTATGACTACCATCTTCCATCAGAGCTGATTGCTGCTCGCCCTGTTGCGGTACGGGATCAGTCTCGTCTACTAGTCTATGATCGAAAAACTCAGATGGTCACCCACACTCATTTTGACCAACTTTCAACCTATATCCCTCGGGGCGATCTATTGGTTTTAAATCAAAGTCGTGTCTTTCCCTGTCGATTGATTGGCCACAAAAGTACGGGTGCTCGTTATGAACTTTTTTTATTGAATCCGAAGGGGCGCAGGGGGGAGAGAGATGGCACCACGGTAGTTCCGGCGATGATCCGTAGTGCCCGCCGCAAACGGGTTGGAGAGCAGATTTTATTGGCCCAAGGGGGAAAAGCAGAAATCCTTGAGAGTCGTCAGGACGGAACCTTTCTGATTGAAATTAATCAAGAGCCACTTTTAGACTATCTAAATCAGGTTGGTCAGGTACCGATTCCTCCCTATATTCGGGCCGGTGAATCTGATGCTCGGGACCGTAGCGATTATCAGACAGTCTATGCCAAAGAGCTAGGATCAGTCGCGGCCCCCACTGCGGGACTGCACTTTACCCCCTCGTTGCTAGATAGTTTAAAGAGTAAGGAGATAGGTTGTGCTGCTGTGACTCTCCATGTGGGAATGGGGACTTTTGCACCGGTCACTACGACTAATATTACTGAGCATCAAATGCATCAAGAGCGTTTTTGGATTGATCAGGAAAATCTAGATAAAATTATGAATGTAAAGCGTGGAATTGTTGCCGTCGGTACCACCAGTTTACGCGTTTTGGAGTCCATCGCCCGTGCAACAAACGCAACTAATCCAGACCAACTTTATGCAACGGATATTTTCATCTACCCGGGACAGAAGATTAATACTACTTCTGGGTTGATTACCAATTTCCATCTTCCCAAATCGACTCTTCTGATGTTAGTCAGTGCCTTGATAGGAAGAGAGCGCTGTTTGGAGCTCTATCAAGAGGCGATTAAGAATAACTATCGTTTTTTCTCCTATGGTGATGCCATGTATATTCGCTAGTCAAGAGGGCCGGTAGATGGGATTTTTTCAAGTAGTTAGTCAGTTAAACTCCGGAGAGGCTCGTTGTGGAGTTATCTCTACCGCCCATGGTAAGATTGACACCCCGGTTTTTATGCCGGTTGGAACCAGGGGATCAGTCAAAACCCTCTGGCAACAGCAGCTAGAGGAGATGGATGCCTCAATCATTTTGGGTAATACTTATCATCTCTATCTCCGGCCCGGACATCAGTTGATTGAGCGAGTAGGAGGAGGGCTGCACGGCTTTATCTCCTGGGATCGCCCAATTCTAACTGACTCGGGAGGATTTCAGGTATTCTCGCTGTCAAAATTAAACAAGATGTCAGAGGAGGGAGTAACTTTCCAGTCCCATATTGATGGTTCCTACCATCTGTTTACTCCCGAGCTTTCGATGGAGATTCAAAGGGCCTTGGGTAGCGATATTGTGATGTGCTTTGATGAGTGCCCCCCTCTTCCGGCGAAAAAAGAGCAGTTACGAGAGAGTATGGATTTGACCCTGCGTTGGGCCAAGCGATGTAGAGAGTTTTCCCTAAGAGATGAGCAGCACCTATTTGGGATTATACAGGGTGGTTTAGAGTTGGACCTACGGCAAGAGTGCCTGGAGCAGTTACGAGAGCTGGATTTTGCCGGTTACTCTTTGGGGGGGCTCTCTGTCGGTGAGAAAAACGAGGAGATGGTGGAGTTTTGTCGTAACTTTGTCCCACGAATGGATCGTGATAAACCTCGCTATCTGATGGGGGTAGGAACTCCTCTCGATATTTTAAATGGAGTCGCCACAGGTATTGATATGTTTGATTGTGTTCTTCCCACTCGAAATGCTCGTAATGGCCAGTTTATAACTTCCCACGGCCCGCTTAATATTAAAAAAGAGCGCTTTAAAGAGGATACTCTTCCCCCAGATCCCAACTGTCAGTGTGCTGTCTGCCAGCGCTATACTAGAAGTTATATCCGCCACTTAACCAATGTAGGGGAGTATTTAGCAGCCGAGTTGGCCAGCTACCATAATCTGTTCTTCTATCTGGATATGATGCGCAAAGTTAGAACGGCAATTCATAATGACACGTTTGACGATTATCACCAAACATTCTATAACGCCTACAATTCAAACCAGTGGAGTTAAACTTATGCTAGATTTATTGATTGGAAATGCTTATGCCCAAGGTACCGCCGCAGCTCAGACGCCGAACCCTTTGGTCTCTTTTGCCCCTTTTGTTGTTATCTTTATCATCTTCTATTTTTTGATGATTCGCCCCCAGAAGAAGAAGATGGAGCAGGAGCAGCAGATGTTAAACGCTCTCAACAAGGGAGATGAGGTTTATACTAAGTCTGGTCTGCTTGGAACCGTATCTGGCTTGACCGAAAAAATTGTTACTTTGGAGATTGCCGAAGGTGTCAAAGTCAAGGTGCTCAAGCATCAGGTGGCCGGATTTGCCAAGGCACTATTTGAGAAGCGCGAAGAGGGTAAGAAGCCTCTTCCTGCAACTAAATAGAGGAGATAGTAGATGTTTGGTCTCGGAATGGGCGAGATCCTGGTTATTTTGGTCATCGCCCTGATCTTTATTGGCCCTAAAAAGCTTCCAGAGCTGGCGCGTGGGGCGGGTAAGGCAATTCGTGAATTTCAACGCACTAAAAATGATATTGTTAACAATATCCAGCGCACTGAGGATGAGGTGGCCCAAGCGGTAGATGAGCAGAAGTTGGGGACGCCCCAGGGGCAGGAGCAGAGTCAGGAGCGGGAGCAGGTTCAGGGGCAGAGTCAGGAGCAGGTTCAGGAACAGGAGCAGGGTCAGGAGCAGGTTCAGGAACAGGAGCAGGGTCAGGAGCAGAAGCAGGATCAAGAGCAGGTTCAGGAGCAGGGTCAGGAGCAGAAGCAGGATCAAGATCAAGAGGCTCCGATAGAGGGGTTGGGACGTAGTGATTTTTCCTAATTTCTCCAGTGATTTACTTGCTATCTAAGGGAAGTTGTCTAATAATATTCCGTAGTTGATAATTGACTGTATTACTCCAATTCATAGCAGTGAAATAAGGTGGTTTTAGATGAATAGAGGCTGGTGGTATCGTTTTGTCTTTCTGTTGGTAATTGTCTCAGTCTCGATACTGATGATTGTTCCCACAGTATTCAAATTTGATGAGGATAGTAGCTATCCGATCAAGTCCAAAATTAGCTTAGGGCTGGATCTACAGGGTGGTCTCTACATGATTTTAGGGATCGATTTTAATCGAGTATATCGCGATGAGATTAAAGGGTACGCCCGGAAGATCGAGTATCTGTTAAAAGATAATGAGATTAAAATGGAGATGGGGGAGTTAGATAGCGAAATCGCAGATGATGCTCGCCATAGTCTAACAATTACTAATCCTGATCAGGTAGAGGATGCTCGAGATAAGATTAAGAGTTACTTTGGTTCCATTTTGCGCTTGACCAAGATGGAGGGATCTACGCTGCAGTATGCTCTTGGGATTTCAGTTAAGAAGCGAATTGAGGAGCAGTCAGTCTCCAAGTCAATTGAGGTCATCCGTAACCGGATTGATGAGTTTGGTGTAACTGAGCCAGAGATTATTTCACAAGGGAAGGATCGGATTATTGTTCAGCTACCGGGAGTCAAGGATATTGATCGGGCCAAAGAGTTGATTGGTAAGACCGCTAAGTTGGAGTTTCGTTTGGTAAATGATTCTGTTAGTGGTGCTACTATCAATAGCTGGATTGGGAAGGCTACCCAAGCAGGAATTGAGTACAAAAAAGGTGAGCGTTTCTCTGACTATATTCAACGAATTAACGAGTTTTTAGGGGAGGATATCCCTAAAGGGTACCAGCTGGTTTTCAAGAAGGTACTTAATAAGGTGACAATGGAGATCGACCAGCAGATTCCCTTTGTCGTGGAGGAGAACCCTCGCTTGACTGGTGATGATCTACAAGATGCTTATGTCCAGATTGATCAGCGTAAAAATGAGCCCTATGTATCACTGAACTTTAAAACTAGTGGTGCCAAGCGGTTTGAAGAGGTGACGGGAGAAAATATCGGTAAGCGCTTGGCGGTTATTCTAGATGGAAATGTCTATACCGCTCCCAATATTCAGGCCAGGATCGGTGGTGGACGGGCCCAGATTACCATGGGGGCCGGTAGCTTTAACTCCTTGATGAAACAGTCCCGTGATATTGCTCTGGTTCTACGTGCAGGTGCTCTGCCGGTACAGTTAGACTTTTTAGAGCAGCGAATTGTGGGGCCAAGTCTAGGGGCCGACTCGATTGATAAAGCGAGAGTGGCGGGGGCGATTGGCTGTCTGTTGGTTTTTATCTTTATCCTATTCTATTACAAAATTTCCGGCACGATTGCCGCCATCACTTTGACTTTAAATATCTTGTTAGTACTAGCAGCACTTGTCGGGCTTGAAGCAACTCTTACTCTGCCGGGCATTGCCGGGATTGCTCTGACTATCGGTATGGCAGTTGATGCTAACATTATCATCTACGAGCGGATACGTGAGGAGGTGGTCAAGGGAGTTAATAACTATAAGGCAGTAGAAGGTGGATTCAAGCACGCTTTTTGGACCATCATTGATGCCAACATTACTACCGGCTTAGCGGGTCTTTGCTTACTAAATTTTGGTACTGGACCGATTAGAGGTTTTGCCATCACGCTATTGATTGGAATTGTGGTTACTGTATATACCTCCTACTTTGGCGGTAAGCTGCTATTTGATTTTTACATGAATAAAGTTGAAGGACAGGATCTTAGTATCTAGTTGATAGATAGTTTTTTAAGGAGCAAAAAGAGATGATTGAGTTTATTAGCCGAAATACTAAGATTAATTTTGTCTCTCATTTTCCGATCACTTCGATTATATCGGTGTTATTAGTGACGGGGGCAATTATTCTGCTTTTTACCCGAATAGAGTATGGGGTTGATTTTCGCGGCGGCGCAGAGATCCAATTGAAATTTGATCGAGCCGTTTCTTTGGGAGAGTTGAGATCTACCTTGAAAAGAGGGGGGTTTAGTGGTGCTTCGGTGCAGACTATTGGACCAGAAGGGGACAATGAGTATTTGATCAAGGTGCTAGCCTCTAAGGAAAATTTAAATCAGGTGGCCGAAAAACTCTCCCATGCAGTTCAGCAGGAGTATCAGACCCAAGGGGCAAGGATTCGAAAGGTTGACATTGTTGGCCCCAAGGCGGGTGCGCAACTCCGAATTGCTGGCTTTCAAGCGATGGGTTGGGCGCTGATTGCAATTATGATCTATATCGGATTGCGTTTTGATTTTAAATACTCTCCGGGAGCGATTGTGGCCCTGCTTCATGATGTGAGTATTATTTTGGGGATCTTTGCTTTAACCGGGACCGAGTTTACTCTTCAGACGGTAGCGGCCCTACTGGCCGTGATTGGCTATTCGGTCAACGATACCGTTATTGTCTATGATCGCGTCCGGGAACATGAGGAGCGCTACTCCGGTGTGGAGCTGAAAACTCATATTAACAATGCGGTTAATGAGACACTCTCTCGAACCATATTAACTTCAGGTACGACTCTTTTTATCTCCATTACCATGTATTTTTTCGGTGGATTAGCAATTAAGGACTTCTTTTTGGCAATTTCCCTAGGTGTTTTGGTTGGAACTTACTCCTCCATCTATGTGGCAGCCAATGTGACCTTGTTGTTGGATCGTTTTCAACAGGCACGAGTTCCTAAAGGTCAAAAAGTCTAAATTGAGGGGGAAGCCAATTTTCCAGCTTGTTCCAAATCTTCTAATTGTTACTCTGCTTGGGATGGTTTCGTCTCAACTTTCTGCTAATGATGATTTAGAGAAATTATTAGATCGCCAGCAAATTGAGAGTAATCAAGTATTGGAGCAAGTCCAAAAGAGGTTTGGAGTTGGGGGAGATGGTCACCCTAAAGCGGTGGGCAGTGATGGCCGGTTAACTACTGTCCTCTCTTTTTCTGACTCAGTTTATCACAATCTAGAGCCATTTCGTCGTCGTGGAGTAGAGGGGACTAAGCAGTTGTTGTGGGATCAAATTGATCAACACCCTTTGCCACTAGTTGGACACTTCCCGCCTGAGGGGTTAGTAGACTTTACGGCAGAACTACTGGCCAACCCTACGGCCCTACCATCATTGGCCAAAATCATTGAACGGCCCGGTAAGTTGCGTATCTTTTTATGGATAGTATTAGGGTCATTTATTTTTGGAGTTGTTTGGCGTCTTTTCTCCCCTTCCCGCCGGGCATTTAAGGCTATTTTAGCTTATTGGTGGCGTTTTCTAGTTTTAAACTCTATTCGGATTGGCGGTTTTCTCTATCTGTTTCATGGGGAGCTAAAGCCAATTTGGCGTCTACTTCGTGCCAGATATTTTTAATCGGAAATGATTATTACTGGATGGCATCACCCTTGGGAACACAGCCGTAGCGTTTATCTGAAGGGCGGACTGATGTTGGTAGATCGTTACTTGTATTAGTGCTGCCAATGTCAGCAGCATACTTTATAGTGTAGATTCTTTGATCAGATTTACGCACATATGGATTAGTGGTGTCTGGCGGATAGTAGAACATGATGGTTTTAGTGCTGGCAGTAACTTCATCAGGTACGTAGTGCTGGCCATTTTCATAGTAAAACCAGATCTCCTTTAGGATGGTTTCACGTATAACCATAACATCGTTGGGATAGTTGTGAACCGCTCCGCTGGAGTCGATGATTACTAATGGCTCTCGCTCGGCCAGATAGATCGCTTCAGTATCAACTCCAATTAGCTCTTTTAGTACTCGGAAGATAGGTTGATTACCATTGTAGTGTTCCTGGGTTGGGCAGAAGGCCCGGTTGGTTTGACTGTCTACCCAGGGAGTCATGAAGTATCCATGACGAGGCAGCGAGGTAGAGCTGTCGGTGGTCGGTCGATTGGCCCACGTGAAGGATGAGAAGAGATTAATTGTCGATGTAACATTGTACTCATCCAGCAGGCGTCTCTCAATTAGTTCATGAACATCAATTATGGTTGAAGCGTCTGCATCTACAAAGCGAGGATCACTCTGGTTCCAGAGCATAAAGTTTCGAGGTTGATTCTCTAGCCGTGGATATAAGGGGCCATCAATATCGCCGTAGGTATTAACATCATGGCAAAAGAGGTACTTCCAAAGACCATTTAACTCCCCAGGGCTTAGTGGAGGGGGAAGGTTGTTCTCAGCGTAGTAGTAGTGAAGTCGTACCATTCCCTCGTAATCGTAGGGCTCACTATCTGGTATCCCTCTGCGGTTGATGCAACTATATTGTGAAACTGGCATAATCTGTAACGGGCCGCTAACTGGGGTATCGGTTGAAGGAGGTTCTATCATTCGGATCTGGAACTCATCAGATGAAGCATCTGATCCAGATGATCCTTCAACTAAAGTGGCTACATAGGTTACATTCTGCGGGAGACTATTGATATTAACAGAGAACATCTTGGAGCCAGGAGTTAGATCTTGAATATCTAAATATTTTGTAGTTTGACCATCATAGAGTTTCAGGGAGCATGACGGACTAAAAAAACCATCCTCAATCTCTTTGTAACACCAGTTGTAGAGGTCCCCCAGCTCACTATTCAACTCAATCTCCGCCCCCAGTGCTACTCGTACGTGGAGGGTGGGCTGAGTCGTTTGGGGAGCTGATGCGCAGTAGCTATCACAATCGTTAAGGATAACTGCTTTGCCACTTTTACAGGCACAGTAGTCCCGTTGAATAAATACTTGTCGATCAGGGCGAACTACCTCTTCTACTGGTACAGCGACCGTGCTGTCGTCCTCTGTATTGGTATCATTTGCCAGTTGGGTAAAATCTACTACCGCTTCATGGCCTCCACGGCCCGGATCGGTAATGCATCCACTGAACAACAGCGTTGTTAATAGTAGCATTGCAATATGGATCAATTTAACTCTTACCATCTATCCTCAACTACCTATCTAAGGTGGGGAGAGAAATCACCCTCCTTAGAAACATATCGGTTAACAAAACTGACTACTTTAGTCTTTTATGCCAATTCTGTTATATTTTAAGGGGATACGGCCCTGGCCCAAACTTATATTTAAAAACCTAATTTATATAAGTAATTTTAGCTGTTTAGTGTAAAGTCAAGGGAGAGACCAATTGAGCCTTTTGCCACTTTTTGGTGGCAATTGGTGTGATAAATGGTTGGGCCACACTAATAACTGCTTAAAATATTTGTAGAAACTCTTAACTAGTTTAATTTTTGTGCCGATAGAGACCTCATAACAGTTTGGATGGGTGTATTAATTCAATTAACAATTGGCCCGAAAGTTATTAGGAAGAAAAACAAGGAGATTGGCATGACAAAGGCAGATCTGATAACAGCTTTGGAAAAGAGTGCGAAGGTTACTCATAAACAGGCAGAACGGATCGTAAATATCTGCTTTGAGAGTATGATCAGATCACTGTATGAGGATGAGCGGATTGAGATCAGAGGTTTTGGATCCTTCGCAAATAGAAATTATAAATATTATAATGGTCGTAATCCTCGTACCGGGAAAGTTGTTGAGGTTAATCAGAAAAAGGTTCCATTTTTCAAAGTGGGTAAAGAGTTAAAGGAGCTGGTTGAAAATGGTCGAGGTGAGCGAATAATTCGCGATGCCTAACCAAGTAGCACTTTAGTCTCAAACAGTTTCAACTATTACCATTAATCTAGTTACAGATGGGTATAATGAATAACCAGCCTCTTGATTTGCCTAAAATTATCGAAACATTACGCGAGTTTGCGAATGAGCGTGATTGGGATCAATTTCACTCTCTAAAAAATCTATCGGTGGCCCTAACGGTTGAGGCCAGTGAGTTGATGGAGCACTTTCAGTGGCTAAGTGAGCAGCAGTCAAATAATTTAAGTGCAGAGCAACAAGAGAGAGTGAGTGAAGAGGTGGCAGATGTTTTTTGCTACCTAGTCCGTTTTTGTGACTTGGCGGCGATTGATTTAAATGATGCATTTTGGAAAAAGCATAAGATTAATCGAGAGAAGTACCCGGTGGAGTTGGCACGAGGGAGTGCTAAAAAGTATACTGACCTACCATCTAAATAGTAAGCAATCAATTAACCACAGCATTTTTTATATTTTTTATTAGAACCACAAGGGCATGGCTGATTGCGGCCTACTTTTGGTTTACTATTACGAATTGTTTTTGCTTTGGGTGTTTCACTATCCGTATAGAACCACTGATTTTCCAATTTTTCAAATCGGCTGATCTCATAGGATTGATAGGTACCACTTTTGTTTTTATAGTTTGCCCTAAACTCAACAACACCACTGCTGTCAGAACTCCCACCCTTTTGTGTGGAGATAATGTCAAGTCCTAGCCACTCTGAGTTTTTAGACCACTCTTCAGTTGCCTTGGGATCATAATCATTGCGATGATCGGGATGGATTGTCTGATGGAGATAGTCCGTTCTTGCTTCAACGTAAGCACTGTAGCGGGAGCGCATCAGTTTTTCAGCAGTATCAGGTAGTGCTGTCTGGGAGTGATAAGGTTCACAGCAATTTTGATACTCTTGACCGGAGTTACACGGACATGGTTTCATTACGGCATCCTCCCATTTAAGTAGATATGGATTTACACATTAGTAGATAAATGCATAGATAATATAATACGGTTTGGTGTATATAAAATCAACAAATAGCTTTTTTGGCATTGAGAGATTTATGACTGAAACGGTAGTAACCAGAATTGCTCCTACTCCTAGCGGATATCTGCATCTGGGCAATGCGGTCAACTTTATTTTGAGTTGGATCTATGCACGCAAAAGAGGCGGGGTAGTCCACTTAAGAATTGATGATATCGATAGTGCTCGGATACGTCCTGAGTACGTAGAGGATATTTTTACAACTCTTAAGTGGCTGGGCATAGATTATGATCATGGCCCTGGTTCAGCTAAAGATTTTTATCAAAGCTATTCACAAAAATTGAAGATCAGGGATTATGTTAAGTATCCAATCGGTAATCCATCATTTTATGTTTGTAGCTGTTCTCGTCGACAATTGAAGGATTTATCTATAAAGGGGATTGGGGAGCATAACTGCCAGAATCAAAATAATCTGTTGGTTACTGGTGAGAACGCTTTACGAATGGTGGTGACGGAACAACCCATCTTGGTTGGTGACCAGCGGGTAAATTTATATCAAGAGATGGGAGACTTTATTGTCATCAGAAGAGATGGTCTACCTGCATATCAGTTAGTTAGTCTAATCGAAGATATGCAGGCATCAGTAACTCATATTATTAGAGGAGCGGATCTTCTTCCCTCTACTGCGGCCCAACTCTACCTGGCCAGAGCGCTGGGAATAGTTGAATTTGCCAAGATCACCTTTTATCATCATCCGCTAGTTAAAGATGAGGATGGTGGTAAACTATCAAAGTCTCAAGGGGCAATGGCACTTACAACGATGCGCCGACAGGGACAGAGCTCCGATCAGATCTATCACTTCTTGGTAAAGTATATGGGATGGGGAGATTACCGGCCGGATAGCTTGGATCAGTTATTAAAAATTGCTCCGGCTAGCTTTTAGTTAACTCTGGTATGGCCCACAAACTAAGGCTTGCTCTATTCCGGGTGCAAGATGGAAGAGACCATCAATTAGCCGCTCTTTTTTTAGTAGCACATCGACAATCTGGTCACTATATTTTACCGCACTCTCCTCCATCATCCCCATTAGTGGCCACCCCCAAAGTGAGGAGAAGGTGACTCCGTTACGTTCAAAGTGAGGGTCAGTTAAATAGGTACACTCAATCACATCTTCCACTGGACTGCGGTTACTACTGCTGCCACCGATTAGATCAATTACCACTGATCCCGGCTTGATGGTTGATCCGATATATTCACGTTTGATTAGATAGTTGACGCCGCGAAGTTGGGTCGGCTGCTCCGCTCCGTTTATAATAACATCAGAACGGGAGATAAACTCGCTAATCCTCTCTGGGGTTGTATTACTGGCCCCCAAGACGTGAGTCGCTCTTACTCCCTGGCGGTAGCACTCATGGATTGCTCCCATTCCCACATTACCATATCCCAGTACAGAAGCTCTTGCCTGGCCTGGTTTACTATTCTCATTAAATAGCTTAAAGCCGTAGCGGGCCCCGGCCATACCTGTTTCGTGGAGACACTGAATACGTCTTCCTCCAAAGTGAAAGGGAGGGTGGCCGTTGCGATACTCCTCAACCACCTGCTTACCTCGTTGATCAACGAACTTGGCCAAGTCGTGTAGTTGGCACTTGTGAGAGCTTAATTGTTCTAGTAGCTGCTGGTTATTAAATTCTCGGGAGTCGTAAAGGTAGAGATTATCAGGGCCTAAGTGGCGCAGCTCTTCAAAATCGATATCACTTTGGTAGATCGTCAAGGTGTTGGGACGTCGATTGCCGGCACGTCTGATACCACCAACCATATTGTCATGGTAACCTAAAAATCCTAGGTGCAGTTCCCGATATGGTACCTGTTGCATATGGATGACTTCTTCTACAAAACGCTTGCTAAGAATGATCTGGTCAGAAATTATCTTGGGTGACTCTAGTATGGCTTCCATGGCAATTACATTAATTCTAGCTGCTTTTAGCAGTGCTGCTCGCTGAGGAAAAGAGTGGAAGTGGGCCATACAAAACAGGGTGGTGCCTGGTTTCATCTGAGGGATACTTTCCAGTGATGGCCCCTTGAACTTTATGATCAGATCACTGTTACAGTAGATCTGGTCTGCAGACTGTTGGATCCCACCGGCATCAAGATACTCTTGGTCCTGGTAACCAATACCTTGACCACACCCCTCCTCAAAAAAGAGTTGCAGACCATGCTCTACTAGTCGCTTAACATCTGCTGGAACCAAGGCCACTCGCTTCTCCAATCCACCTGGATTTTCAGGGGAGATACACTCTTTGGCCAGGGCAATGCTTTTAAACTTGATAAATTCATCCATAACGAGAGTGAGTATAGCATAATTCAATGGTTAAGCGTAATTTTTGCCATATTGGCCAGTGGCATACTGTGTTAGCTGCTTGCCGATTGCAGTACCAAAGACTATGCTGAAGAGATAGTTTTAGCCGAGGAAATTGCAATTTAGGAGATCCTAAGAATGAAGAGTATTACTAGAAGTTTTTTGTCGACCATATTTATTTTAATCGGAGCGGTCACGCTCTCATCCTGCGGGATGCAGAGTATCCCAACTGCACTGAATGATGTAGAAGCAAAGTGGGCCGAAGTACAAAATCAGTATAAGCGGCGTAGTGATTTGGTGCCTAATTTGGTGGCAACCGTCAAAGGCTATGCTTCACACGAGAAAGATACCTTACAAGCGGTGGTTGAGGCTCGAGCAAAGGCGACTGCGGTTAATATCAACCCAGCACAGCTAAATGCCCAAACCATGGCAAAATTTTCTCAAGCACAGGGAGGACTCTCTTCAGCACTTGGACGTTTAATGGTTGTAGTGGAGAAGTATCCAGACTTGAAAGCTAACTCTAACTTTCGCGATCTACAAGTACAGCTAGAGGGAACTGAAAATCGCATTACGGTTGCTCGTAATCGTTACATAGAGTCAATTAAAGCGTTTAATAATCTTGTCACAGTACCTCCGACCTCTTGGTACAATGGGATATTTTTAAAGCATGAAAAGAAACCACAGTTCAAGGTGGAGAACCTTCAACAGGTAGAAAATGCACCCAAGGTTCAATTTTAATGGGAACACAATCTCTTCGAACTACTCTTGTTATCTTTCTGCTCCTAACTTTAAGTGGTGCCACAGCAGGAAAAGAGGTTCCTGCTCTTAACTCTTTAGTGGTTGATCAGGCGGGAGTACTCTCAAATCGAGTTGAACAGGCGTTGGCACAAGCTTTGGGCCAGATTAAACGGAAAAACGGCCATGAAATAGCGGTCTTAATTGTGGGTTCACTGGAAGGAGAGAGTATTGATGGATATTCGATCAAGGTGGTGGACTCATGGCAGTTAGGGGCCAAGGGCAAGGACCAGGGCGTACTTTTTTTGGTGGCGATTGATGATCGCAAGATGAGAATTGAAGTGGGGCGTGGATTAGAGGGAGTTGTTCCTGATATCGTTGCAGGTCGAATTATTAGTTCAGTAAAACCCTATTTTAAGAAAGGGGATTATCAGTCAGGAATAGTTGTCGGTGTGGCACAAATTGCAGAAAAGCTAGGAGTTAAGCTGCAAGGTGCTCCTGTCGTACAGCGTAGGCGGAGAGCTGGCCGGGGATCATCTGGCTCCCTGCTATTTATCTTCTTTATGATGGCGGCACTCTTTGGGCGTGGCAGGCGTTTCGGAGGAGGAGGTCTATTTTCAGCACTTCTACTGGGCTCAATGATTGGTGGAGGAGGACGCTACAGCGGTGGTGGATTCTCTAGCGGTGGTGGCGGTGGTAGCTTTGGTGGTGGTTTTGGCGGCGGCGGCGGCTTCTCTGGCGGTGGTGCCAGTGGTGGATGGTAGAGATGAAAAGAGTAGATGATAGTAGTCGTAAAAAAATTGAGCAGGCAGTGGCAAAAGCGGAGCTACAAACGTCGGGGGAGATTGTTCCGGTTATCTTAAAACAGTCAGACCTCTATCCCGCAGCTCACTTTCGTTTGGCTTTAGTGGTTGGAGTAATCTTCTCCTTGATCTACTACTACCGTTTCGATTTTGATGACCCGATCGCCTTAATTTGGGTGCAGATTCCTGGCATGTTGTTGGGATATTTAGTGGCCTTTATACCTTTTTTCAAACGTTTGCTTACTACTAAAAGTGAGCTTCAAGAAGAGAGTCATCAGCGTGCGATTCAGATATTTCACGAACATCAGGTTTCGATGACTCGCGATCGTACTGGCATTATGATCTTTATATCTCTTTTAGAGCGCAGAGTATTGGTACTGGCAGATGCAGGTATTAATCAACAGGTAGCTGCCAACTATTGGGATCAATTGGTTGCAACACTGGTTGGCCGGATAAAAGAGGGAAGAGAGATCGAAGGCATTATCGAGGCGATTGAAGAGTGTGGCAAAGCTCTTAGCAACTCTTTTCCTCGCAAAGATGATGACACCAATGAGATATCAGATCAACTAGTTACAGACTAGATACCAATTTTCAAGAGTCACTTTGTCACTGCTGGTGCCACTTTGTGGCCAGTTTCTACCCAAAATAGTCAAATTAAAAGTTAGGATTACTTTGCTGTTTGTAATTTAAAATTGGTCTAAGATAGTATCGCCCATAAGGGGATAGAATTATCCAAGGAGAGGGGGAAACTTTGAGCAACTATTTACAAACAGATTTCTTAAACAAACTATTAACACTTATTACTCTTACAACTCTATTTTACCTGTTGGTGGGATGTCATCCCAATGGTCAGGGGTCGATGGGAGTGGCATCAGGTAGATCAGCACAATCGGAAGTAATTATTGGAACATTAGACTGGCAGGAGTTACCAAGCGCCACTAATGATGGGGCAGTGTTGGCGAATGGAGCTGCGGTTGGAGATCTACGCATTCCATCTCAATATAGTCGTTGTACTGCTTTCTTAATTAATAGTGACACAGTAATGACCAACCATCACTGTATTCCTAATGCTCAGAGTGCAGTCGGTGTAAAGCTCTACATGCGACATGAAGAGGGAGTCGCCAGTGAAGATCAAGAGATCTATCAATGCGATACCTTTATTGGCAATAATCGGGCATTAGATTTTGCGCTATTAAAGTGTGAAGGTACTCCGGGAGATCGCTGGGGACACGTTACTCTATCCTCAGATCCTGTTCAGGTGGAAGATCAGATCTATGTAATTCACCAAAATTGTGATTACTATAGTGATCGTCAGTGTGACTGGTCGAAGAAAATTTCGAACGGTACGGTTAGTGCAATTGGTGAGACTGAACTTACTCATAATGCAGATACTCTTGGAGGGTCATCTGGCAGTCCACTATTTATAGCAGAGAGTGATGCGGTGGTAGCAATTCACCATGCAGGGTATGGTAATAATGGTTCTGGAAGAGGTTATGAGAACTATGCAGTTTCAATGGAGCAGATCATTCCAGAACTACAGGCTAGTTTCTCTGATGTTGAGTTAACTATTGCTGGAGTTGGGGGAGATGATGATGTTGATCCAACCGCTCCGACAGATCCTTTCGAACCTAATAACTCTATTGCTACTGCTTCCCCGGTAGAGCTACCTTTAAGTTCTGGCCCAATGTTAATTACCCAAGGTGATAGTGACTACTTTGCAATTGATCTGGATCAGCGATCCTCTTTAACAGTCAGGGTGGAATTTTTTCACGCTGACGGTGATCTAGATATCAAGTTGGTTGATCAGGATGGTCAGCGTGTCGCTCTTAGTAACGGAGTGACAGACCTTGAAGAGATTGCTAAAGATCTAGATAGTGGTCGCTACTACTTAGTCGTTTATGGCTATAAGCAGGCGGAAAATAGTTACGAAATTAGCGTTGAAACATCTGAGATTGTTACCAGTTCTGACAGTGATGACAGTAGAAGTTTTTGGAGCTGGTGGTTCTAGTTATAACTCGCTGTAATGTTTTCAATTAGATTGTTTAGAATCCCTTGAAAGTGTAGTGTCGCAGCGCATGGAGTTGCTGCGACAAACATTAAAGAAGTAATCAAGTCAGATAGGGGTTCTAAATATGTTATATAAATACCACCACTTAACTGTTGTGGCGCTACTGCTTTTGGCCAGCTCTACTCTTTGGGCTTACGACATCTCTGATCTGTCGAAGTTACAGGAGGATTTCTGCCAAAATCACCTCCCGACAGCAAAAATTCGTCAAATATTGCAGGATGATAGTAGGCAGCAGCTATCTTTTCGTAATCAAGGTGGACTGATCAATGGTGGCGTATGTTGGTGGCACTCTCGTTTTACTCGCAATACTGCCTATCTGGCCGCCTTTGCGCCAGAACTACCAAATATAACTCATAAT
The DNA here is from genome assembly GCA_018646675.1 of Bdellovibrionales bacterium. Classification (GTDB taxonomy): domain Bacteria; phylum Bdellovibrionota; class Bacteriovoracia; order Bacteriovoracales; family Bacteriovoracaceae; genus JABGUH01. Next base: position 22,744 of record JABGUH010000022.1, read on the forward strand.
GAAGCAGTCGATATTATTAAGCGTTTGCGCAAAGGTAAAGAGGTAGTAGTAATTCCTGGTTATCAAAATATAGCTGAGTTCTCCTATTATTTTGCTAAAGAGATCCAAAGCGAACTAGAGTCTTGGCAGAAGGTAGATGGAATGATTGGCCAGCAGTGGTTGGTAGGTCTATGGGGAAGCTCTGAAATTTCAGCTAAAAAGATGCAAAAGAGAATGGATACTCTCTACCGAGAGGTGGTAAAGAAGAATAGAGTTGTCTATCAGATGTTGCAGATTAAAGGGATTGACTCCCATGCGTGGTTGGTCGTCGATATGGAGAAGCTGGGTGATGGAGGATATCACTTAACTGTGATTGATAGTAACTATCCTCAAGATCACCAGCAATACTACTATCATCCCGGCATGACCTCTTTTCATCACAGAGGTTTTGGCTCCTTTGTGCCCTACACAGGTAAAAATAGAGAGTTAAAGAGAATGGAACGAGTTATAAGTAAGCTCTGTCGCTAGCTAAGCCTCACCTCCCTCTTTACTTTTGTCTCTACAACTTTTAAGATTCGCTGACATTTGTGAAATTTTATTTGCTTAAAGTGGTGGAGGTCTACGATGTATTTTTTTGCGTTCAAAAGAGTTATTACTGTATGTGCTATTTTTTCTCTATCTTTTAATTTACTTAGCGCAGAGGTAACACTCTCTGATCTACAAATAGCAGAGCAGCAGGAGGTATCAGTCGGATTGGCCGCGCCTCAAAAAACTTCAACTCTACTATCCACCAAGAATTTGGCATGGGGAACTATGGCGCTCTTAGGAGCAGCGGCCCTGACCGGAAGAGAGCAGAAGGTAAACCCAATCCATATAAGCCTTGCCTCCCTTTCGGCGATGAGCTATGGATTTTTTATGAACTCCTATTGCTCGACTACTTACAATGTAAAGGATACTCCCTATAAGTGGGCAGGATATGCTAAGTGGCTCCATCTGCCTGCGATGATTATACTTCCAGTGGCCGGAGCGATGGCCCAGCGTCAGTTTGCTCGTGGTGATAAATCTGCATCCGGATTTGCTTCTATCCATAAACCATCTGCATTAGCAGCAGTAGTTGGGATGGCACTTACCACCCTCTCTTTAACCTTTGAGTTCTAAAAGATTAAAAATAGATAAGATCAGAAGTTAGAGCAGAGTGCAGATGGCTTCTACCATCTCCTCTCTGCTCCAAATTACCCACTCCAGAAATTCACCTGGTTGGTGTAGGGTGGAACAGGAGTAGTGCCTTACCTCTCTGCTTGGGCTAAAGATTTCTAGGCAGTAGCTGTTACTATTTTTACGCTTTAATATAAAAGTGTAGTCTCGGTCGGCTGCAAAGCGGACCGACTCTGAACTTGCAATAGTTACCTGTTGCTTGGCGGTTAACTCTAAATTCACTTTTGTCTGACAGATGAGTTCGGATGCCAACAGTGGCATGGAAAGAAGGGCGGCAGTTATAACAATTGAAAACAATCTCATAATAATCTCCAAAATAAGAAGTATTTTTACTACTCTCTATCAGACCCGATCAATGATGATCAGTCAAATTGCCAGAGATATAGTCCGGTAGTTGGATCGAGTAAGCGATCCAGTGGTTTACAGCTAAGCTCAGTCATAACAAACTCTGCGGCAAAGATGATATTTCCCTCTACTAAGTGGCCTCCATACACCTTGCCATTCTGATCGGCGATAGACATATGAGCGTGGACAAATGGCTTTCCATCTTTTAGTGAGACATTACCAATTAGGGATACAATCTCCATATGTTGTGAAAAAAGGATATTCTCATACTCTCTAGTATCTTGGTGAAAGTAGGCAAGGGTAGCACTTTGGAGTGCTCCAATCCCTTGCATCCGGCCGGCATGGATCTCTCCTCTCACACAGATAGAGGTTAGCTGCTCTAGTATGTCTTCTCCGTAATCCAATCTACCAATTAGAGTTCTAGTTGGTGTTGCAACTTTATAATTTGGCATCATCCCCTCCTCGAGTAGACTAATAATATATTGTCCGCTAAGAAAGGCAATATCTTTTGTTACAAGGGGGAGTAGTGAAGCATTATCGTAAGGAGTTGTGGTTTGAAGTGCCCAAAAGGCGGGATTTTATCAACATTACAGCTGACCTTGAGCAGTGTATTATTGCGAGTAAAGTGCGTGAAGGGTTACTACTTTGCAACGCTATGCATATAACTGCCTCGGTCTTTATAAATGACCATGAGTCAGGTCTACATGCTGATTACGAAAGATGGTTGGAGCAGCTGGCACCCCACGAACCGACCTCACAATATCTGCACAATCGCACTGGAGAGGATAATGGAGATGCTCACTTGAAACGTCAGATCATGGGGAGAGAAGTGATGGTGGCAATTACCAATGGCCAAATGGACTTTGGCCCATGGGAGCAGGTCTTTTATGGAGAGTTTGACGGCGGCCGTCGCAAACGAGTCTTGGTTAAAATTATTGGAGAGTAGCACCACGTAGAGATCTTTTAGTTTAAGCTCGAGGTGATCACCCCTTTTTTACTCTCCAGCATTTTGCGGTAAAGAGTCGGAAACTCCTCAACCACAGAGTGTTGCACACTATCCCTATTTAGCAGTTGTGATGACCATGACGATACTTTTGGAACTCCATCAAAGAGAGTGAGGTTTGTCCATTTATCTATCAGCGCCAGTCGCATAAAAATTGGTGCGAAGGCAGCATCTGCCATGGTGAACTGCTCCCGATAGAAGTAGGGGCCACTACTGATCACAGTATCTAGTTTTATCATATGCTCTTTGAAGGACGCTACCGCCTGTTCAAATCGTTGTTGATCGTTAGTAGTGCTGAGATGAAAGAGAGTTTGCAGGCAGTTTACCCCATACTCCACCCAACCACGCCCGATTGCTCTTTCTAGCGGATCGGCAGGGTGGAGAGTGTTATCAGCGATCTCATCCAAGTATTCACAGATAACCGATGATTCAAATAGTACTTGGTGATTAACTTTTAGTAGAGGAACCTTGCCAGTGGGCGATATTTCTCTAAACCAGCTAGGTGGGTCAGCGAGATTGATATAGTTGATATCATAGTCCAGTTGATGCTCTTTTAATACAATCACTGCCCGTTGCACAAAGGGGCAGAGTTTAAAACTAATCAACTCCATTCTAAGGCTCCCGATAATTTAATAGTTGTATCTACAGGCTACACTTCCCAACAGCTTTAACCACCATCTGCTCACGGCCATCACCACGAACGTCAAGTCTGAAATCATGTCCGGAGTTATCACCAGTTAGGCGAATTAGCAGTCCCAGTTCAATCCACTCCTTATCGTCATACCGATAGAGCCCATAGCGTCCATGACGCTCCTCTTGATAGACAAAGTCACGTAAAATCTCGCTCTCAAAAAAGATTGCCCCGTTTTCAACTATTTTAGCGTGATAACATCCTTGGGGATTCCATTGGGCATATTGACTACTGGAGCATTCTTGGTGGGTCAGATCAATCGTTAGATTTATTTTATCGGCTTGACAGGTGGCGTTCTTAAAAAATGGGCCAGCACCTGCGATGAGACTAAAAGATGTAAAAATTAAAGTTATGGCCAACAGAGATTTTATCATTTCGTTGCTCCTTAATTGGTAGATGTAGAAAGTATAGTAGCTAAATTCTCCACCTTTATCTCTCAGATTGTAAAGAGCTTCGTAGTTATGTGTAGCATAAAAAAAGGGCCTCAGATAGAGGCCCCGAATAACTGCATAGATACTGTAAGTTTAAAAACTACAACTTTGAGAAGCTAAATGCTGGCGGCATCAGCTCACAGCTGGTGCTATCCTGTCCATTGCAGGAGCCATCGGCAGTATCGCAAATTTGATCTGTCCCATTAACTACAAATTTACCACTGCCGGTTCCACTGACAACTAGGGCATTACCAAGTAGAAAACCTTTGGTGGCATCATTGGTAGTGGTGGGGGGGGTAAAGGCATCTGCACCACCGCCGCTAGTGGCTGATGTGGTAGATAGGTACATCGCCACTCGATCTTCGCCCACAGTACAAGTGGTGGTAGTTCCATCACTCATCTTCGATGATCCGGAACGGCAAACGTCAAGAGTTGCCTCAGTACTGCTATTACAGTGAGTGGAGTCACTTGTGGCATTAGGAAGAAACTTTATAATATCGGCAAACTCGATAATTACGCAGTTATAGGTACCATCCGCTACCTGACCTGAACCAAAAGTTGGGTTTTGTAGAATGTCCATATATGTGGGAGCATCCGTCTCAAAAATCGTCACTGGATTGGTACAAAATACGCTAGTAGATACGGCAAACTTATATATTTTTAGCTTTAAGTAGGTAGGATCAATATTAAGATCTGCTGCTAGGATATTAGTCACAGCGATTAGGTTGATAACAATCAAAATTACTATATTGGGGATTAGTTTTCTCATTACACTCTCCTCCTCTATCTTTAGCTATCAGCGCCGGTTAGAGTAAATGTACTGGCGGGAGTTGTACCGTCGTCATCACCGCAGGAGGTAACTCCAAAACTTACTAATATGATTAGGAAAAATAGTAGAACTAATTTTGTATTCATCAATACTCCTTTTTTGTCGCCTGTTAAAGAAACCATCTATTTACTAAATCTTCTTCGTCTCCCTTGGAGGATACTTAAAGGTTGAATTACTTAATTTCAGCAGAGGCAAAAGCTCCCAAATCGTTTGACCTAGGGTGGCATTGCCAAGGTGCAACTTGCGTCCTAATATGTCTCTTCAAGTTACTTATGGACGCATGGCGTCTGAATTGTATACTGTTTAGATCGGTGGTTAGAGATGGGATTTTTTTCAGAGCAGAATATTGTGATAACAGGTGGAACCAGAGGGATTGGGGCCGCTATTTCCCGTGCTTTTTTAGAGCAGGGGGCAGCAGTGGTGGCCACCTATTGTCGCAACCAGGAAGCAGCTCAAGCCTTTAAACAGTCGTGTGGAGCTGCTGGTGAGCGTCTCGTGCTTGAGCAGTTTGATGTCGCCGATAGTGCAGCAGTCGCAGCTTTTTTTACTCGCTATGAACAGCAGTTTGGGGTGCTCCATGTCCTGGTAAATAACTCCGGTATTAGGCGAGATGCTTTAGTCGCGATGATGGAGCAGGAGCAGTGGAGTAGCGTGTTACGAACTAACCTGGATGGTACCTACTATATGTGTCGTGGGGCGATTCCTCTGATGCTGTCTGGTCGCTATGGGCGCGTAATCAATATTGGTTCAGTCGGTGGAAAGATGGGCCTTCCTGGCCAGGCCAACTATGCTGCTTCTAAAGCGGGGCAGGTGGCATTGGCAAAATCACTGAGTCGGGAGGTGGCAAAAAAGAAGATTACCGTCAATACCGTTTTACCCGGCTTTATTCAGACTGAACTTTTAGCAGATCTACCTGCAGATCTGGTGGCCCAGTACAAAAAAGATATTCCGATGAAACGTTTTGGCCAAGTAGAAGAGGTGGCCTCTGCTGTTCTCTTTTTGGCCAGTCGAGAGGCATCTTATATTACTGGTTCTACCCTTGAGATATCTGGAGGACTTTAGATTTTGTCCAACTCTACTATCGATCCCGCAATATTAGCAGGAATTCCCCAGCGACCTCCATTTCTCTTTTTAGAGCGTATCATAGAGCGATCTGCCCAGGAACTTCACTGCCAAAACCTTCTGACTGGAGATGAAGATTTTTTTAAGGGCCACTTTCCCGGTAATCCGATTATGCCCGGAGTGTTATTACAGGAGTCAATTTTCCAGACTGGCGCGCTACTGATGAGTGACCAGGCTGAGGGAAAGGGAGTGGGTATTATCACCCGTGTAGATCGAGTTAAGTTTAAACGACTGGTTCGTCCAGGGGATCTACTGGATATTAAGGTAAAGCTAAATGATGTGATTGACAGTGCTTTTTATATGCAAGGAGAGATTAGAGTGGCAGGGGAGCTGGCCTGTTCCCTGAAGTTTACCGGCACTCTATTAAAGGAGTCGCGATGAGCTTTTTAGATTTAGAGGGCAAATGTTTTTTGGTCACCGGAGTGGCCAATAAAAAAAGTGTCGCCTACTTTGTTGCCAAGTCCCTCTTACAGGAGGGGGCATCGATAATCTTAACGGTGCAAAATGAGGATAATCTGGCCAAGGCACGTCGCCTTTTTCGAGAGGAGACTCAAATCTATCTACTTGATGTGGAGCAGGATGACTCCTTTACGGATTTAAAGGAGCGTTTAAAGCAGGATGAAGTAACATTAGATGGAATGTTACACTCCATCGCCTTTGCAAATTTCTCGCTACCCCCCAAGCCCTTTCATGGAACTCCGGTGGAAGATTTTTTGCAGGCGACAAACATCTCTGATTTCTCTCTAGTTCGATTAGCAGACGCTTTAAAAGAGCTCTGGACTAAAGAGGCATCAATTGTCACTATCTCAATCTCCAATACCAAGGCGACTTCCTACGGATATTTAGGTCCGGTAAAGGCGATGTTGGATAGCGTGGTATGCTATCTGGCCAAATCATTTTCTTCTTTCTCCCAGGTGAGATTTAATGCGGTCTGTGCCGGCCCTTTAAAGACTTCAGCCTCGGCGGGGATTCCCGGTTATGTAAACAACTATCTTTTTGCTGAGGCACTTACTATGCACAAAAGAGCGTTGACTACTCAAGAGGTGGCGAATACCGCCACCTTTTTGCTCTCCTCAGCTTCCAGCGGAATTAATGCTGCCAATGTGGTAGTGGATCTGGGAATGAGCAGTAACTACTTCGATCAGGAGGTCGTGGAGCGTTTTAGCGCTACCAACGATTAATTATGATTGAGTATGTAATCCCTAATAACCCTGATGATCGCATACTGGATCGGATCTCAACTGTTTTAGATGCAGGCAAGGTGGTGGTACTTCCGACAGATACTAATTGGGTCTTTGTTGCTTCAATTAAAAAGAGTCAGGGGGCAGAGCGACTCTACCGGATTAAGGGATTGGATCGCCATAAACACCTTACGGTCCTATGTAACTCCATTTCTCAGGCCAGTCATTACGCTGTTATCTCCAATGCTCAATACCGTCTGATTCGTCCTAAACTGCCCGGACCATTTACCTTTATATTTAATCCCACTTCTCATTTGCCCCGAGTTTTGAAAAGCTATAAACGGGATAAGGAGATTGGAATTAGAGTGCCTCAATCGACTCTAATCTCTCGTTTGATCGAGGCGCATCAGTCGCCACTGGTCTCAACCTCTTTGACGCTAGATCTTCTACTACACAATTTGGCACCGGAATTTTGTAAGGAGTTGGGGGGAGTGGAGGAGATCTACTCCTATCTGATTGAGGAAGCCTTCTCTAATCAAGTTGAAGTTGTAGTCGACTCTGAGGGGACCGAGTTAAGTGGTAACAGTACGGTGGTAGATTTTTCTAATCAAGAAGAGGGCCCCCAGATCATTCGACAGGGGAGTGGAACTTTCTAGTATTACTGACCTCTCTCTTAGTTGCTGGCCGGGTCGTAGTTAACTTGGTAGTTGCTATTATTCGAGTAGATCGCACTACCATGGAGCTTCAGAAAATATCCTGTTTTATTTAGTGCAGGGTAGTCCGGAGATGGATTAGTCGGACTGATTACCAATATATTTTGCGAGTTACTGTGTCCAATATACTCCCAGCCAAAAGTGGTTTGAGGGGGATCATACTTAGGAATAGTCACCCCGTTAACCTCAAGATTAATGGTCGTTACCAGTGGCTTGGTGGAGAGTGGAATATATCCATAGAAATCTGCCGGGGTCTGAGTGGTGATATTTAGACATTCCGGATAGGTAACTTTACCAGCGCCATATAGTTTGATCATCTGACCACTAAATGGTTCACCTGGAGTTGGAAGCACTCTAGTATTCTGATTGGTTAAATAACCTTCAACCGTAAATCCGTTGACGGCGTCATCTTTTTGTAGCACCTGACCGGTATTTTTCGTGACAATAATCTGATCAAAATCGATCTCACCCAGATTAGTGGTGATCGGCCAGTGATCGTAGATGTGGTTTACCACCTGTGCCTGGATTGCATTATTGATCCCGTCAAATAGGTGGGTGAAATCCATACCGCAGATATCCCAGCTATCAGGGGTTGCACGACCAAATTGATCAGTTGGTGGGTTGACTGTGTGGTTGGCATAGATCATCTGAGAGAAATTTTTATAGAGGTCATTTTGTTTATAGCCTGCGCCACAAGCAGAGTGGGCAACCATCGACATAAAACGGAACATCTGGCCATTCAGGGTTGTCTTTAAGTTATCATATAGTTGAAGTTTATAAGGAAGAAAATTTTGCGGTGGAGGAGTAAAGTTGCTGGCCCCAGGGAAGGAGCTATCATCACCATTAGACATGACGACAACAATGGTATATCCGCCACTGCGAAAGATACCATTGGAGCGGTTAGAGTCGATTAGATGATATGCTCGATCAATGCCCTCTTCGTAGGAGCCGACAGCTCCAGGGAAGGTATCCAATAGATTGGCTGCCTGGTCTTTGGGGACAATCATACTGCTGGCATTGCCACTTAAGCCATTGGGAGAGTCTGTTACTAGATAGGTAGGGGAGGTTGTCCCACTGACCTCCACTAAGGGGGCCAGCACCAGGTGGTAGTCAAATTGTGAAGAGATTAGGTTAATAACATTATTTAGTGCCGCTTTAGTGGTGGGATTAATAAATAGCTGACTGCTGGAGTTATCCCACAAAAAGAGAAAATCTACCGGCGGTTTGACCAGAGTATAGTTTGCGCACCTACTTTGAGAGTTGTGCATAATTGGAGATGATGATCCTGTCTGTCCGCTTTTTTTAATTGCAAACTCATCTTTTTGACATGCAAAAAGCAGTAAAATCATAGGGATAAATATCATCAATCTTGCGAGCATACTCAACTACCCTGTTAGAGAAATCTCTTCAATCGCTTATCGCCCCTTTTGCTAAAAATCTTAATGAATTATTGACCTTTAGTCTGGTATCAGGGGAGTTCTAATGTAATATTAACTTTATATTTTGATCAGATTTACCGAAAACAGAAGATATGGATGGTAAATACACTATAAAATTTGTCCGGTACTTTTTATGATTATCACTTTTAGTCGGACAGTTGTTCTTTTCTTTATTGTGAGCTTGTCGCTACCTTTGATGGCGATTAACACGGATACTTACTACGATAAGGAGAAGCAGAGTTTTATTACAGAGGCTAACTTTAAGGTTGATCTCTCCCATCATGCTCTGACAAGAATTGTTGCTGATTTTGCTAATTATAATCGGTGGGCGCTAGATAGAATTAATGGTGAGTCAAATGAGAAGAGTAATGTGCTGACTCATGTAAATTCTGTTAAGTATCTTCCTGATGAGCAGTGGGGAAGTTTTCTGCTAAATTTTGATCTACAGTTGATCTGGCCGCTAGGACATAGGGGAGCGACGATTAACTATCAGATAACCAATGTTAAGTATAGTGAGGATGGTAAACTGCTGGAAAAGTTAACTATTGCCCTAACAGAAAAAAACTTTACCACTCGTGAATTTATTCTGGACTTAGAGTTTTCCCCGATTGATAGTCGGTCAGGAGTTGAGATTAACTTTACCTGTCGAACTCGTCTGGCCGCCTGGTTAGATATCTTTTTCTCTTTGAAGCGCTATCGGCATGATATAGAGTGGCGGCTAGTGCGTGTTGCTGAGAATTTGCAACGTGTGGCCGATAATCGGCGGCGTTTAGCGACGGAGCAGTAGGAGTGTGGCATACAGTGAAGCATAATAGCACATTATTTATCCTTTATATTTTCCTCTTAGTGCTAACCTCTTGTAATGGTGGCCCCGAACTGAAAATAGTAACACCATTAGAAGCATATGGGATGGTTCGCAATGACTTTGGGGTTCTCGTTGATCTACGCTTGGATAGTAAATTGATTGCTCAAGGTGCCCTTTTGCTGCCGGCATCTAAAATTGTTGCCCAGGATAGTAGCGTGGTGAAGATCATCAATAAGATCTCCAAACAGAAAACTGTACTGCTCTATGGTGATAAATTATCAATAGATACACCGGTAGTCGTTAAATTGCATGATCTGGGATTTCAGTTGGCGTATTTGGGTACATTTACAGATTGGGAAAAAGCTAAGTTACCGACCGCCCTTCGTCGTTAGCAGATAGTTGGTTAAAGAGTCAATCTGCTCTTGAGTCAAAATTCCCTTCTTTGATTTAGCAAACGCTGCCATTGAGCTATCTTTAACTCCACTGCTAATGATGGTCTTAATCTTATTCGCAGTGAGTTTTTTAAGTTTTATTCCTTTTTGATGACACATTAAACATACATTTTGGTAGAGGGGCTTCCCATTTAGTTTAGAGATATTATTTGGAGCGTGGCAGTTTTTACATCTACCTTTAAACATTACTTGAGGATTAGTCATTTTTCCTGCGTTGTGAGTAACTTCGCCAGTGAGGACAATTATGATCGGGTCGGGAAGTAGATTGTTCTCCATCTCTATAACTTTAAGAAAATTACCTTTTTTTGCACTGGTATCCATTGAGATTGTAAGTGTGGAACTCCCATGAGGCATTATCTCTCTTTGCGGCATCTCTAAGAGAGTACAGCCACAAGAGCTATGTAGGCTTAGGATCGTTAGCTTTTGATTTAGCAGACTATTAAGCTTTACAGAGCGTTCAACTAATTCACCTTCAGGCAGTTTCCCAAAATTAAATCTATGCTGTGTGAATACTTTTTTTAAGTCAGCGGCCCAAGTAGTCTGCAATAAAAAAAGTATGAAAAGAATGGGAAGTTGTAAGCGATTAATCATTTAGCTACACTTGGTCTAAATAACTTTCAACTTGGTGAGATTGGATTACCCCGTAGTTGGCGGCCCCTAGCCAGCCAGACATGATTATTCCTACCGAGCCACTATGGAAGAGACCTTTAATCTCCTGGTGCATCTTCATGCTAACATCCAGCCCCTCAAGTTTAGTTCCAAAGGAGGAGCCATGCTGATGATGGGTATAACGTTCAATGGTTAGGGGAGTAGAGGCATCGGTAAAGTCGATTTTTTGGCGAATCCCAGGAATGAGTTTTTCAATCTGTTGAAGTGTATACTCGATCATTCTCTCTTTTCGCTTTTGGTACTGCTCTGGACTTAAGTCCTGCCAGTCCTCATAGCGAGCATTGGTGGAGGAGACGATAGAGTAGCGATCGTTTAGATGAGGTCGTGTTTTTGGGTAGTAGACCGAGAAGGTTTGACTGGTTATCTCGGTGGAGAGTAGTTGATCAGTATTAAAGGTAGGAGCGACGGAATAGAATATAAGGTCTCCAATATCAGGAATACTCTCTCCCTGCTTGATCCCCATATAGACTTGGGCGCTACTGGTATTAAGCCGTACTGCTGCCGCCTTCTGTTGATATTCAGAAGAGAAGTGTTCGTTTCCTACCATCTGGTTAATGGTGGAGAGAAGGTTAGCATTGGAGAGAACCGCCTTTCCTCGGACCTCCTGCTTGCCAGTGTCAACTCCTTGAGTGATACCATCTTTAATCACTATTCTTTCTACTTTGGTGTGAAGCTTAATATCCACTCCATTTTTTAGTAGCTCATCTTTCATCTTACTAATCAGTTGATCGGTACCACCGCAGAAGGTATAGACACCTTTGTTCATGAAGTTGGAGAATACTATGCCATAGGTTATTGCCGGATCTTCTAATGTGGAGCCGTTAGCGTAGGTAATCGGTTCCAATAGAAAACGGGTGATGTCTGGCCGTCCGGGAAAGAATTTTTCGAAAAGCTCTCCATTAGTCATCTGGTTTTCATCGTAGAAATTCATCGCCGCCAGGTGGTTAAAAAAATTATCGACGACTTCTGCTTCTACCTGAAATTTTTCAATTAAAATTTTAGTGAAGTGCTCTTTGGTGAAATCCGTTTCTACTTCAAATTGTGGATTTACAAAGCGTACTCGCTTAAGAGGGACAATTAGGTCAGCAATCTCTCTGCTCCAATACTTACGACAGGTCTTGATCATTCCGACTGGAAAGCCGTGGAGGGAGATGTCAAAAATATGGTCTCCAGAGTTACGTTTAAACCAGGTGGCAAAACCACCCAGTTTGTTATGGGACTCAAGTAGCAACACCTTGCGACCATTCTTTCCTAGCTTATTGGCGGCAGTCATTCCGGCCAAACCACTGCCAACGACTATGACGTCATATTCGCCTTCAATTGTCTGATTTGCTTTGTATAACATTTTCTAATCTCTCTTTAGTAGTGCCAAGGGATGTGAGAGAAGTCCCGTGGTCGTTTATTAACAAATGAGTCTCGCCCCTCGACTGCTTCCTCAGTTCCGTAGGCAAGACGGGTTGCTTCACCGGCAAATAACTGTTGTCCAACCAAACCATCATCAATCATATTAAAACCGTACTTTAGCATGCGAATTGCGGTTGGACTTTTAGTGTTAATTTCGGCAGCCCAAGTTAGGGCGGTTTCCTCTAACTCTTGGTGTGTGACCACCTTATTGACCATCCCCATCTCAAACGCCTCTTGAGCGCTGTACTCTGCTCCTAAAAAGAAAATCTCACGTGCTCGTTTTTGGCCGACTTGACGGGCCAGGTAGGCTGAGCCAAACCCTCCATCGAAGCTGGCAACATCGGCATCGGTCTGCTTAAACATTCCATGTTCATGGCTGGCCAGAGTTAGATCACAGACAACATGAAGGCTATGGCCACCACCAGCGGCCCAGCCTGGCACTACGGCCATGACAACTTTGGGCATAAAACGGATGAGTCGTTGCACCTCCAAAATATGGAGTCGACCTAGTCGTGCCGAGTCGATTTTGCTGGCCGGATTGATCTGATCCTCTGAGGTTTGATATTTATATCCATCTTTTCCACGGATTCTCTGATCTCCGCCAGAGCAGAAGGCCCACCCTCCATCTTTGGGTGAGGGGCCATTGCCAGTGATGATTACAACTCCGATATCTGAGCTGATTCGGGCGTGTTCAAGTGCTTGGTACAGCTGATCGACCGTTTGGGGGCGAAAGGCATTTCTGACCTCCGGGCGGTTAAAGGCAACTCGTACGGTGCCGCTCTGGCGGGCACGGTGGTAGGTGATATCGGAAAAATCAAATCCTTCAACCCTGGCCCATCGGTCAGGATTAAATAGCTCAGATACATTCTGGTTAGTCACTAGTCTGCTCCATCTGCAAAGTAATTTTTATATTCAGTTAGGCTTTCGGGGTTAGCGATAGCTTCAATATTGGTCAACTCTCGGCCGTTTATCAGACGGGTAACAGCAAGTTCCATCTTCTTTCCACTGCGAGTGTAGGGGATGTCACTGATAGTTGCTACTTCGGCTGGAACATGGCGTGGAGTGGTGCGCTCCCGGATACGTCGCTTAACCTCTTTTATTCGCTCTGGCGTTAATTGCTCCCCCTCTTTCATCTTCAAAAAGAGCACAATACGTACATCACCATCAAGAGTTTTTCCGACACAGACTGCATCAGTAATATAGTTGAAGCTGTCTGTTTGTCGATAGATCTCTGACGTCCCAATTCTAACTCCGCCGGGATTTAGCGTGGTGTCGGAGCGGCCAAATACTTTTACGGTATCCCTTGCTGTTAGAGAGACAAAGTCACCGTGATGCCATACTCCTGGGAAACGGTTGAAGTAGGCATCCTTAAATCTGTTTTGATCAGGGTCATTTAAAAAACCTGTTGGGACGCTGGGAAAGGGGTGGCGGCAGACTAGCTCCCCCTCTTTTTCAATTACCATCTCCCCGTCCTGGTTGAAGCAGGCAATATCCATTCCGAGCCCAAAAGACTGAATCTCTCCTCGATGGACTGGGCGTAGAGGGTTGCCTAACATAAAGCATCCTAAAATATCAGTTCCACCACAGATACTAGAGAGCATCAGGTTGCTACCTAGTTCTTGGTAGATGTAGTCAAATTGCTCCGGTGCCAGTGGCGCTCCAGTACTTAAAATTGTCTCCAGGGTGGGGAAGCCTGGCCCCTGATAGTTAGCCTTTTGGAGTGCTTGAATAAACTTAGGGCTGGTGCCAAAGATGTTGATCTTCTCTCGATTGATCATCTCCATAAAGTGATTTAGGGATGGGTGGGCCGGGGACCCATCATAAAGAACACAGGTACCTCCAAAAGCAAGTGAGCTAACTAACCAGTTCCACATCATCCATCCACAGGTAGTAAAAAAGAAGATGCTCTTACTCTCACTATGATCACTATGGAGTCCCAGCTCCTTTAGGTGCATTAGTAGCGTTCCTCCAACCGAGTGAACAATGCATTTGGGCTTACCGGTGGTACCTGAGGAGTACATAATATAGAGAGGATCACTGAACTGGCAGGGGGTGAAGGTTGGGGTTGCCGGAGTTTGCAGTAATCCATCCCACGTGATCGCCTTGTCGATCATCGAGATGTCAGGCGAGGTGTTTAAAAAATCGATAATAATAATCTGCTCAATAAAGGGAAGACGTTGGGCGATCTGCTGGATCTTTTCACGTAGATCAAACTTTTTTCCATCGTAGTTATAGTTGGCCGCAGCCACCAGCACTTTGGGACGAGATTGGGAGAAGCGATCAGCGACTCCCTCTACTCCAAAATCAGCACTGGTAGAGGTGAAAACCCCTCCCAGGGCGGAGGTGGCCAGCATGGTAATAACCGTCTCACAGGTATTGGGCAGATAGGCTGCAACCACATCTCCTTTATTGATTATTTTTTTTAGCGCCGCTTCGATTGAACCCACCTCTTGTGCTAGCTGGGTGTAGGTCATTTGCCGACCTATCTGTGACTCATGTTGAAAGTTTAGCGCAATCTTTTCTGATGATTGGTGGCGTAACAAATTTTCAGCGAAGTTAAGTTCTACCTGGGGAAACCATGAGTGATTTAAAAACCCTGTTTTACTAGTGGTGACAACGGAGGTATCCCCTTGATGGATAATATCATAGAAGCTAAACAGCTCCTGCCAGAAAAGTTCTTTATGTTCAATCGACCAGCGATGAAGGTCGGTATACTCTGGTAGCTCCACCTGGTATTTCTGCTTTACGGTCTCCATAAAGCGGAACATCTGTGACTGCTCTTTGCGTTCGGTGCTTGCTTCCCACAACTGCTTAACCATTGGAACTCCTCGTTGTTAGAAGGGTGGTCATTAGGATAACTCTACTTTGGGAACTAGTACCTTGGGCTTGCTGGTCAGTTTTAGATCAGTGGAGAAGATCTTTTTGAGTGCAAGGAGTTCTCCCAGATAGATATCTTGTCTGCTACTATCGTCAACTCTTTCACCAAAGTAACCAACTATCTTTTGTGAGAGAGTGGGCAGGTAGGGTGCGAGTAGTATGCCGATGACCAAGATATACTGTGAGGTGTAGGCAATACTGCGCCCTGCTGCCTCCTGATCCTCCTTAATTTGTCCCCAAGGGGCACACTCAGTGAAAAAATTGTTGGCCAACTGACCGATCGCCATAACTCTTTCTATCCCCTTGCGTAGCTGGACTCGATCTAAAAATTGTAGATGCTCCCTAACCTCGTCTTGAAGCTGTTGTCCTTCTTTGCTTTCGACAAAGCCAGAAAAACACTCTGCAGGTAACCCCTCGGGCCAGTTTTTATCAAGAAATTTCAAACAGCGGTTAACCAGGTTGCCAATATTATTCGCTAGCTCGTTATTTACTCTTGCCTCAAACCCTTCCCAGGTAAAACTAGAATCATTTACCTCAGGAATAATATTAATTAAGTAGTAGCGAAGGGCATCTACTCCATACTTATCCAAAGCCTCTCTCGCATCGACATAGTTGCCACTGGATTTTGAGAACTGCTTGCCGGCCAGATTAAGATACTGGTTTGCTGGCACATCATAGGGAGGGGTGATAAAACCACTACCCATCGCCATGACGGGAAAAGTAAGGGCGTGAAAAATGATGTTATCCTTGCCGATAAAGTGAACAGTTCTGGTGTCACTGTTTTTCCACCAATCGTCGATATAGTGATCACTACTGCCACTCTCTTCTAGGTGTTGTTTAAGATTACTGACATAGCCGATGGGGGCATCAAACCAGACATAGAGCTTTTTACCGTTGGCCTCTGGCAGTGGAACATCAATCCCCCAATCCAGATCGCGGCTAATCGCACGATCATGAAGATCCTCTTTGCTTAAGGAGTCGACAAAGGGGTAGACTGTTTTGCGCCATCGTCCCTTATTACTCTCTAACCACTCACGATAGGGGCGATGATACTTAGATAGCATCAGATAGTACTGATTAACTGTTACCTCTTCAATCTTAGCGCTGCCACAGATTTTGCATTTAGGATCAATCAGCTTCTCTGGTTCAATCCAGGTTCCACAGTGAGGACACTCATCCCCTCTGGCACCTTCGGATTTACATTTATAGCAGGTGCCCTCAACAAAACGGTCAGGTAGATGATTTTTGCAATCCTGACAATAGAGTTGTTGGCTATCTTTGGTCTCGATCAGACCCTCTTGATGTAGTTTGGTAAACCAGCGCGTAGTCTCCTCGTAGTGGTACTGGGCAGTAGTACGGCCAAAAAAATCAAAATCAATCTGGTACTGCGCAAATAGCTCTTTATGCTCCTTATGCCAGCGATCTACATAGGTTTGGTAGTCCACCTTCTCTTTCTGGGCACCTAACATAATGGCCACGCCATGCTCATCCGAGCCACTAATATGTTTGGCCTCTACTCCTTTTTGTCTTTGATGACGGGTGAAGATATCGGCAGGTAGGTAAGCACCGGCCAGATGGCCAAAGTGCAGAGGGCCGTTGGCATAGGGAAGGGCTGAGGTTACTAGATATTTTGTCATCGCTTGGAGATCCTATTGGTTATAAGTGGGATAGAGCTCAAGGTGCTAGGAGCTAGTTAGATACTCTCTTTAAATATTTTTTCGCTCTCTTGTTGTACTTTCTCATGAAGGGAGTTGCCGTGGGCATCCATAGTAACAACTACTGGAAACTGATCAACCGTTAGCTCCCAAATCGCCTCAGGAGAACCTAACTCCTCTAGATAGACAGCATCAACTGAAGTTATTCGCTCGGCCAGAACTTGGGCCGCACCGCCAATGGCATGAAGGTAGACACAACCATACTCTTGGCAGCCTTTAAGGGTCTTAGGTCCCATTCCTCCCTTGCCAATCACCCCCACAATTCCGTGGTCGCGCATCACCTCCCACTGGTAGGGCTCTTCACGAATAGAGGTCGTTGGTCCAGCGGCAGTCACTTTGTACTTACCTGTCTCAGGATCAGTGATAATTACCGGCCCACAGTGATAGATAATTTGATTTTTTAGTTCCACCGGAGCAGGGTTTCCATCGTGAAGATACTTATGGACTGCATCCCGACCGGTAAAGAGTTTGCCTGAGATTAAAACGGTATCACCGACTTTTAATTCCCGGACGGCTTCTTTGCTAAATGGATAGTCTAATTTTTTCATATTTTCATACTCCTAACATCAAGATGTTTTTTAGTAGAGCCATTTGGCAATAGAGCCGTCACCTTTTAGGGAGACTCCCTGGCGGCGATATGCCCAGCAGTTGTAGGCAATAGAGACAAAAAAGGAAGCTGGTAGACGATTTTCGACACCGATCTTACAACCCAGAAGAGTGGTTTTGCCACCAAAGCCCATCGGGCCAATTCCTAGCCGATTGGCGGTGGTGAGGATATCCTCCTCCAGCTCGCGAATCACAGGATTTTTACTGCTGTCATCCAGCCTTCGTAACAATTGCTCTTTGGCAACCAAGTGGCCATGGCCGCGATCAGATCCAATACAGACCCCCAAAATTCCAGGCCCACAACCTTTACCTTGAGCTTGATAGACTGCATCTAAAATAACTTTTCTAACTCCAACTAAGTCTCGGCCAGCGGCCAATGCTGCGTAGGGGAGTGCGTATTGAGCACTACTATTTTCGCTTCCACCACCCTTGAGCATAAGCTTGATCTCTACCTGATCTCCCTCGATCTCCTCAAAGTGGAAAGCGGGATGACCTGGCCCCACATTCATCCCCTTGTTCTCTCCTGTGAGTGAGTCTACGGAGTTTTGTCGCAGATAACCATCTTTGGTAGCATTTACTACAGCCTCTTTAGCAATCTTCCTTAAATTCCGGGTAGAGAAGCCTACTGGGTGGTAGATATAGAAAAGCAGTGTTCCGGTATCCTGACAGATGGGAGCACTCTTCTTTTGGGCCAAAGCGATGTTTTGGTTGATAATATCCATTGCATAGTGAGCAGTGGTGCCACTACTCTCCTGCTGGGCGGAACTCTCAATTGCTGTTTTGACATCTCCAGGAATCTCGCTGGAAGTTATTTTGATCAGCTCAAACAGTGACTGGTATAATTTGTCTCTATCCATCATATATACTCCTCCAAATGTGGGTGCGGCATATTAACAGCTTAGCAGCAGTTAGCAAAGCGCAGGAAGCCATAAAACCCAGCTATGCGCAGCGCGTTGTCGTATGGATGGTGAGCTGGAGAAGGTTGGGCACACAATAGCTCGTTGCGCCAAGATACTTGTAGAGTACGTGATTTATATTTTGATCATCGTGATGAATTTTAATCTCTATTTTTACTTAAACAGCAGATGAATCGGTGTATTGTCCAGAGCGAACTCTCGTCGTAGGGAATTTTTCAGATAGCGTTTGAAGTTTTCCGGTATCCCTTGATTACGATTGGCAAACAGCATGAAAGTTGGAGGATTGCTCTTGACCATCGAGGCATACTTTAATTGAAAACGTTTTCCACCGGAGCGTTTGACCACGGTTGGATTTTGATCCACTATTTTTGTCAGATAGCGGTTAAGCTCACCAGTGGGAACTTTGCGCCGTCTAATTAAAACGGTCTTTTTAATTGAGCGCTTCAGGTTACCAATCCCGCCCCCCTCTTTGGCCGAAATCGGTATCAGGTCACAGTAAGAGAGCCATGGCAGCGTATCACGATAGTCCTCCATCCAATTTTTTCTATCCAGCTTATTCTTTAAATCTCCCCGGACCAAGTCATACTTGTTAAGGGCAATAATTAGTGACTTGCCTTTTTGGTGGGCAATATCTAGTAGGCGGCGATCCTGGTGGGCAATTCCCTTGGAGGCATCCACTAAGTAGATAACGATATCGGACTCACTAATCGAGTGGAGTGCCCGGTAGACTGATTGAGACTCAACAATATCTTTAATATTACTCTGCTTTCTAATCCCCGCAGTATCAACAATCTGTAATGAACGCCAGTAAGAGCGCTCTTGATTGTCTCCTTCGCTCTCTGCTTGGCCATCCGGCAGATCAATTAGCTCCTGCTCCTGTCCCAGCTCCTGCTCCCGTTCCTGTTCCCGCTCCTGCTCCCGTTCCTGTTCCTGCTCCCGTTCCTGTTCCTGCTCCCGTTCCTGTTCCTGTTCCCGTTCCCGTTCCTGTTCCTGTTCCTGTCCCAGCTCCAGTTCTTGTCCTAGCTCCCGCATATTCCGCTTCTGCTCTCGCTCCCGATTATACCGCTCCATCTCCTCAATCATCTCTGGCCCAAAATAGAGATCAAAAAATCCCTGGATGGGATCAATTGTCGTACCGGGAATATCGCTGATTAGTGCTCGCTCAACTCCCAACAGGCGATTTAGTAGAGTTGACTTACCCGCATTAGGGGCACCAATGATTGCTAGTTTGGAAATTACCTGCTGATTGGCAGTTAATCCACGGGTCCACTGTTGATGTTTAGGGAGATCGCTCTCTTTGGGATATGCAGCTTTACTCCACTCAATTACAAAAAGTTGGATTTGTCGTTTAAGATCTTCAATCCCTCGATTATGAGCAGCGGAGAGAGTAAAAAGTTGTTGATCATCTACCCCAAGGGCATAGAACTCAGCTTCATCCCCTCGCTGCTTTTCCGTGTCAAACTTATTGATTAAAACCCAGAATGGTCGTCGACCCTCACGTAAGAATCTTGCAATGGAGTGGTCAAAGGGGAGAAGCCCCTCTCTAACATCTACCACTAGTAGCACTAGATCCGATTGATCAATGGCTAGCTTGGCATGATCAGTCATGATGTTAAAAAAGTGATTACTGCGCTCCTCTTCTACTGTTCTACTATTGTGCTCATCAATCTGCTCAGGATAGAAGCCACCGGTATCGACTAAGATAATATCTGCCGGGGAGTGATCTGCCACCTCATCTAGTGAGGCGATGGCATAGTGACGATCTCTGGTTACTCCAGGTCGATCGTGTGTGATCGCCTGCTCTCCACGTCCAAGGATACGGTTAAAGATGGTACTTTTACCCACATTGGGGCGACCAATGATGGAGATTGTTGCAGCTTTTTGTCCG
Source organism: Bdellovibrionales bacterium (assembly GCA_018646675.1). Classification (GTDB taxonomy): domain Bacteria; phylum Bdellovibrionota; class Bacteriovoracia; order Bacteriovoracales; family Bacteriovoracaceae; genus JABGUH01. The sequence goes on from JABGUH010000022.1 coordinate 43,025, forward strand.
TGATTACTGTCCATTTTGCCATCCATCTCTACTTCTTATGCCAGACTCGGTTAGAGTCAGGTGCTCGTGGCAACCCCAACTCTTCGAGTACAAAATTATTTTTAAACCAGCGGGGAGAGACTTTGACATGAAGGTTAAGATGAATTTGTCCCCCCACTAACTCTTCAATTCGCTCTCTAGATTGCATCCCAATCTTTTTAATAATTGCCCCTTTAGAACCAATCACAATTGCTCGTTGTGATGGGCGGTTAACCAAAATAGTGGCAGATATTTGGGCATTAAGTTTGGATTTTTTTGTCTCATTTGGACGTCCAGTACAATCTTCAAACTGATCAATCACCACTGCTAACTCATGTGGCAATTCATCTCTTAGCAGGTTAAATGCTTGCTCTCGGATATACTCTGTGACAAAGAAGCGCTCACTCTTGTTCGAAATAGATCCATCACTAAAGTGGTGGGGTCCATTGGGAGCAACGTCACAGATGGCACCAATTAGTTGGTGAATATTGTCACCACTATTTGAATTGATCGTGAAGTGTCGATCCATCGTGGGGAGCAATTTTTTGCTATACTCAAAGACCTCTTTACTATCTGCGGGAGAGAACTCTTTTTTAAGGTCACTTTTGGTCAATATTAACCAGAGAGGAGAGGTTAGCTGCTCCTCCAAATTGTTGGCAAACTCATCGATCTGCTTGTTGATTGGACGGCTTAGGTCAACCAACAACAGATTTAATTCGGCACCATTGATCCCTTCACGGGCCTGATGATTCATTCTCTTATTGAACTCCTGGTTGGAGCGGTGTAGCCCCGGAGTATCAATTAGAATAACTTCGGTCCGATCAACAGTAAAAACGCAGCAGAAGCGGTTACGGGTTGTCTGAGCTTTGTCTGTTACCACCGATAGGTCTCGCCCAATTAAATAGTTAACTAGAGAGCTTTTACCCACATTGGGTGCCCCCAAGACAGAAACACTGATCGAACTATTTTTTGGGTGTTGGTGTTGAATTAGCATGATAGTGCTCCTTCCCCTTTTAGTTGTTTAAGCGCCATCAATGAGAGCTGCTGTTTGGCTTCACGTTTTGAGTTACTACTAACTTCACCAATCAGCCGCTCTCCGATGGTAAGGGATACCGTAAACTTACTTCCAGCCACCTGGTCGTGATAGACGGGGAGCTGCTTATAAAGTGCCATGGTGATCTCCTGCAGTCTTGACTTGGGATCAAAGTCATCGAGCCGCTCTTGATTAATAAATGGAACACCGCTTACTTCAGAGTACTGATCAATAATATTTTTCATAACGGCGAGAGTCTGCTTGAAACCTAGCTGAAGATAGAGAACGCCAATTAGTGCTTCAAATGCACTGGTTAGCAGTGAGCGGGGAATAGCTTCTAGGTTGTGGCCCCATCTTTTGATTTCACCTCGTCCAACTAAAATCAGACGGTCTAGTTGTAAATATTCACCCAGCTCTCCTAACACATCTTTATTCACTAAAGAACTTCTTAGCTTAGATAGATCTCCTTCGGACATGGTTGGAAATTGTTGGTAGATCAGAGTTGTAATCATCAAAGAGATAACGGAGTCGCCTAAAAATTCTAACTGCTCATTATGCTCTAGCGGTTCAATCTTTGAGTTAAATTCGTGGTGAAATGAGGTGTGAACTAATGCCTGTACTAGTAACGTGCGATCAATCTGATTGGGTGCTAAATGCAGCCGCAAGCTGGTCTCTTGGTAGGCGGGAGATTTTATTACATAGTTGGCAAGATCGAGGTTTGATTTTAAGTTATTGGCTTGTGCCAAGGTGTGGACCTTGCGACTTAAAGCAAAGAGTGGATTACTCTCATTATTTGATAAATAAGAATCATTGTTGCGCATGAATTCAACCTATATAAAATATCGTATTAACAAATGGTTACACCCCGAGTGGCGCTGTTTTAGCATCTTGCGCAATTAATTTCAACTAATTCAATTATATGTTGTAGAAAAGTGTCAGTGGTCGTAACATCTTCGGCGATCATGGGTACTTTACAAGAACAGAAAATTATTCTTCTAGATGAGCAGCAGCTTTTTTTGGCACAATTGGAGTCAAAAGGTCGTAGTCTCAATACGTTGAAGAACTATAAGACTGATCTTGACTGCTTTAATAACTTCCTCACACAGCACCAAACATCACTTAAAATTGACTCTTTTACCGGCAAAGAGCTCTCTGGCTATCATGACTATCTGCAGGTTAAGTATCGCTCAGATAACTCTAGAAGGCGGAGAGTGCAGACCCTACGCCTCTTTTTTGACTTTCTGGTTAAACGCTCGCTTTTTAATCATAACCCCGTTAGAGACTTTCCTCCGTCGCCTAAATTTTTAGATATTCCTCGCCCCACTCCCTTTAGCGAGATTAAGACACTGTGGAGCTACCAAGTTCAAAACAGTGATAGCAAAGAGGAGTTGGCATCGCTATTGATGATGCGTAATCAGTTAATTACTCTTTTAATCTTTGGTGCCGGCCTGAAAGTTTCGGATCTATTTCAACTTAAGAGTAAGCATATTATTGTTGAGGGACGGGAGTGTAGGGTGATGATTGCCCACGCTAAAGGGGGGCCATATACTGTTCCTTTGCCACCGGTTTTCAAAAAAATATTTTCACGTTACTCAAAGCTACTGGAGCAGTTAAAAAGTAGGGCCATTATAGAGTTTGATCAATTGTTGTTTAATGCTAATCCACATAAAATCTTATCAGCAGGCATTACTCCACGTGGTGTGGAGTTAGTTTTTGCAGATTTGCGAAAGAAGCTATTGTTGACCGTAAATCCTAAGAGTTTACGCCAAGCGTGTATCTTTAAGTGGATTACTCAACAGCGAAAAGATGCTCAGATTAAGGAGTGGCTGGGGGTTGCTCCCTCATATAGCTTGAAGCCATACAAAGAGAGCGCCGCAACTCATCACTACACAGATAGTTTTCTAGAAGAGATCTAGTCGATCTATTTTTTACAGATTTTGGTTCGAGCAGTCTCTCTAATAATATCCTGCTTGAAACCAACTCTGGCCGTTCCATTTTTACAGATACTACAGCTAACTTCGTAGGGCTCTCTTAGAGTGCTCCAATAGCGAGATATCCCAATCCATTTCTGGTTGTTAATCTGATCTTTACAGGAGATACAGTTACTTCCTCCACGAGTCAGATGAGAGAAGATGGCTACTCCACACTGTAGATTTACACTAGGAGTATGCATGTCGGCAGCGGATTTAGGCATGCAGCCAAATTTCTTATAGTGGCGACTTCGGGCGCTGGAGTAAGAGATCTGTAATAGGCCACGACTGATAACATTTAGCTGAGTACTATCAGCGTCACTTCCATTGAAGATGCTCTCATCATTGCCAACACCTGGATCGAAACGTGACTCTCGTTTGGCGATTGAGTTCATTAGATGGATCCAGAATACTTTTTTATTTCTATCGGTAAGTTGTAGGTAGTTTGGACAGAACAACGTCACATCAGTAGGTGGATTATCCAGCAGGCGTTGTCCATAATCATCAATCGCTTGGTCGATGTGGTGGGCCCAGCTTTGATTTGGATTGGCCTTATCCCACATAAATTTGTTACTCCAGCGTTCAACACCGGCAGGAAGTGGCTCATCGTAGAGAGCACGGGTAATGTCGCTCTTATTAACTGACCACTCATAGATATAAAGGTCTAGTTTTTTTAGTTGCTCTAACTTCCGATTAGAGATGGATCTTTTACCCACTCTAATTATTTTTACTCCACCATAGAAGCTGGCAGCACTGCGCTTTACCTTAAAGCCACTTTTAACAAAAGGGGCAATTAATGTCATCTCGCTATCTATTTCAATTATACTTCCTTTGGGAATTGTAATTTTCTTTTTCAGATAAAAAGTTTGGGCACCGGTTTGGCGATCACGATACTCTTTTTTTATTCGAAGGCTGGCACCATCGTTTGAGGTCACAACTGTCCGCACAATAGCAGCATAGGATGTTGAGATTAGGGTGACTAAGGTAACGACTCCAATTATCTTTAGTAGGTTCACAGGCTTAACTCCTTAATATTGCGTAAATACTGATTTATATTGCTCGTCGGGGAGACTACATTGCACCCAGTCGTAAAACAAGAGAGATGGTAAATTAGTGAAGTTTTTACTCAATAAGAGTAACGAGGAGGTGAAAAGGCACTAACTTTATTGGGGTCTTACCTGCACTGGTAGTCCCAGATCATGATCCATCTGCCAACGATCAGCAAAGAGTTCAACTGGTTCAACTCGATAGTGTTCTAGGTCGAGATCAAATTTATCGGTCTGCTTTTTAAGCTCTTGCTGTAGCACATAGTAGTCTTCACGTTTGGTGAGTATTAGTTTTAATGCTCTCTCTTTCTCTTTTTTCAATCGCAAGATGTCTTGATCATATTTTGCCGCCGCTTGGACCCGACGTAGGTTATATGATGCGAGAAAATTATTTACCTCATTTAGCTGGTGGTAAAAATTTTCCTTTCGTTGCAGTAGCATCTTTCGAAAGTGGCTGGCCTCACGAACTCTCTTACTCATGATTGGCCCCCAAAAATTTAGCTGGCTACCACGCCGAAAGTAGCCTTCGCCCTTCCAGCACGATTGGAGGTTTCTTACATAGATAGTCAGGTACTGATTACCTTCCACATCACGCACTGAGGCGTCACAGACTCCAGTATCAGTGTTATTAACTCTGAATTTCAGAGGGTCGCCGGCGCGAAGAAACTTGATATTTCCATTTTCACATTTAACTTTAAAGATTGTACTAGTGGCATCTCGATCAGTAACTCGGCCATAGAACTTTGAGTAGTCCATCTGAGGGTCATAGAAGGAGTCACGACCCTTGGGAGGTGGAGGGATAACCACTATTTCCTCTCCCTTGTTACTCTTCTTGGATAGCACAGACCCCTTGACCACCTCCGGAGAGCTGAGCAGAAGTGTCATTAGTAGACATAGAGCTAGAGGGATATATATTTTATCCATACCTAGATAATTATCTATCAAAATCTCACTATTTACAATGCTTGGCGAAAGATTGCCTAATTACTATTGGCGTGATCCTTAAGAAATTGATCTAAACCATTCTTTGTCATTGGATGATTAAACATCCCTTTGACTACCTTGAAAGGTATTGTTCCTACATCCGCTCCTACCATTGCAACATCTCTGACATGGATAGAGTGTCGTAAGGAGGCAGCAATAATCTGAGTTTGGAAAGCATAGTTATCAAAAATCGTTCTAATCTCTTCAATCAGAGCAATTCCATCGTGGCCAATATCATCTAAGCGCCCCATAAAAGGAGAGACGTAGGTGGCACCATTCTTGGCCGCCAGCAAAGCTTGGTTGGATGAGAAGACTAAAGTAACATTTGTCTTGATCTCATCTTGTGAGAGCTCTTTACATGCAACGATACCCTCTTCGGTCATGGGAAGCTTGATCACTACGTTGGGGTGAATTTTTGCCAACTCCCGCCCCTCTCGCACCATGCCTTCAGCATCTGTGGCAATCACCTCGGCTGAGATTGGTCCATCAATAATATTGACAATATCGCAGATAACCTCAGTTTGAGGTCTGCCACTTTTGGCAATTAGACTGGGATTAGTGGTGACACCATCAATAAAACCCCATCTTGCAGCTTGCTTAATCTCTTCTACATCACCAGTATCTAGAAAAATTTCCATTATAAAAACTCCTTATGATAGTTTATTAGTTACTCTTGTTTAGTGGCCAAAATGTCCGAGACGCTCTCCTCCTAAAAGGTGAAAGTGGGTATGGAAGACACTCTGCCCACCATTGGTACCAATATTGGTTACAATCCTGGCGCCATCAGCATGCATATCATTGTCGACCATATATTCGGTCATAGCATGAAAAAGATGTTCCAGTTGTCGGCCGCTATCTTTTGCCATCTCGATAACATCTTTGCTGTGTGTTCGGTGGATAAAGACATGGTGAATCTTCGCTTCAGGGTTTATATCCTTAAAACCAATTACATTCACATCATTATAGATAATCTCAACGGGGACATCTCCATTAACCATTTTACAGAATAGACACTCTTGATCACTCATTCCCATATGCTCCTGTTAGCTGTTTACCCTTTCTAACGATACTCCCAAACTTTTTAATTTACCATCCAGATTATCATAGCCTCGATCTAGGTGATATACTCGTAAAATTTCACTCTCTCCCTTTGCCACTAGTGCTGCCAGTACTAGTGCTGCCGAAGCCCGTAGGTCGGTGCACATTACTGGCGCACCATTTAAGTCATCGCTGCCAATAATCATTGCGGTTTTACCTTTTAGAGAGAAACTGGCCCCCATTCTGCCTAGTTCCGGTAGATGCATAAAGCGATTCTCGAAGATTCTCTCACTAATCATTGAGCTGCTATTAGCTGTTGTTGCCAAGGCGACAAGTTGGGCCTGGACATCAGTGGGAAAGCCGGGATAGGGGGCCGTGTCAATACAGACTCCAGTTAGTTGATCACTGGGACCAACGGTGACAAAATCTCGCCCGACAGTTAGTTGCGCCCCCATATCGGTCAGAGTATTTAGTACCGCATCTAGATGTTGAGGATTAAACCCTGTAACCGTAACTTTTGACTTGGTAATGATACCTGCAATGATATAGGTGGCAGCTTCAATTCGATCACCAATCGCTCGATACTCGCCTCCACCTAGTTTCGGCACCCCTTCAATACTGATGACTGGACTGCCTGCACCATGGATTTTTGCTCCTAAAGTGATCAGAAAGTTTGCTAGGTCCTTGATCTCCGGTTCAAGAGCGGCATTCTCAATCTCCGTTGTCCCTTCAGCAAGTACTGCGGCCATCATTAGATTTTCAGTTGCTCCAACTGAGGGGAAGGGAAGTACTAGTTTAGTGCCAATGAGCTGCGAAGTTGAAGCCTCTACATGGCCTGCACATATTTTAATTTTTGCCCCCATCTTCTCTAAATATTTAAGATGGAGATCAATGGGACGAACTCCAATGGCACACCCACCTGGCAGAGAGACGACAGCCTTTTTAAAACGGGTTAATAGTGGGCCGAGTACTAATATTGAAGCCCGCATAGTACTGACAAGATCATACTTAGCTTCTAGTGAGGTGATCTGATCAGCACAGAACTTAACTCCTGCTGGACAGGAGCTGATTTTTACTCCGAGATTACCCAGTAGGCGTTGCATGGTTTTGATATCTCTTAGGGCAGGTAGTCCCTTCAAGGTGATTGGTTGATCTGAGAGAAGCACTCCAGCGATGATTGGCAGGTAGGCATTCTTCGAGCAGGAGACTGCAACGCTACCGTTAAGCTTGGCCCCCCCTGTTATCCTTAGTCGATCCACTAAATTGTCCCCCTTTGCGCCCTGATCAACCGCTCTTGTCCAGTTAGATCACACATGATGGCAATATCATCAAAACCACATTTTTCCAACATTATGGGAAAGTACTTTAAATGTCTCTCATGGCCCTCCATCAAAAAGACTCCCCCCGGAAGTAGGTGATCATATACTTGGGAAAAAAAGGAGGCAAACCACTCTAAATAGCTATCATCAGGTAGAAAAAGGGCCAGATGAGGCTCATGTTTAAATACTTGGGGGTGCACCTGACTGGCATCTTCTTCTCGCTTAATATAGGGGGGATTTGAGACGACTAAATGGAATTTATGGTCAAAATTTGCCAGACGATCTTGGCAGTGCAGCTCCAAAGAGCTCCTGCTATCTATTTTGTACTGTAGACGAAATAGGTTATCCCTGGCGACATTCAATGCAGAGTTATCGATATCAATGGCAACCGCTTTTATCGGAGAGGGGCCCTCGACCATTAGAGACAATATAATTGCCCCAGTGCCACAACCCACATCACATACAGTAAGTGGCTGGTCACTGTCAGAGCACATATTGGTAATAACTTCAATCGCACTTTCTACTAATACTTCACTTTCAAATCTTGGAATTAGTACATCGGGGGTAACGATAAATGTCGAAGAGAAGAAGTATCGCTCTTGGACAATGTAGGCCAGGGGGACTCCCGCTTGGAGCTTGTTTAGTAGATAGTTTAGGGTCGATGGACTGGGTGAACGACTTAACTGGTTTAGAGTTTCATGCAGTAGACGTAAAGAGATACCTGGATAGTTACACTCTAGTTGAGATTGATGTTGATGGTAGTACTGCTCAAGTTGGTGGTTAAAATAAGGTATCAATCATGTTGCCCTTTGAGTAACTCCGCTTGATGATAAGCGACTAAGGCATCTATCACTGGTGCCATCTCTCCCTCCATCACTTTATCTAATGAGTAGATAGTTAACCCAATACGGTGATCAGTCAGACGTCCTTGAGGAAAGTTATAGGTTCGAATCCTCTCCGAACGGTCTCCGCTGCCGACTTGATCGCTCCGAGCAGCATCCTCTTCTTTTTTCCGCTCTCGCTCCATCTGATCATGGATACGGTTACGCAGGATCTTTAATGCCTTTGCCTTATTTTTTATCTGAGACTTCTCATCTTGGATTGCAACGACTGTTCCTGTTGGTAGGTGAGTGACCCGGACAGCAGAGTCGGTAGTATTAACCGATTGGCCCCCACAGCCTCCAGAGCGATAGACATCAACTCGTACTTCATTCATATCAAGTTCGAATTCGATCTCTTCCACCTCTGGCATCACGGCCACTGTGATAGTAGATGTATGGATTCGTCCTTGGGACTCAGTTTTTGGTACCCGTTGCACTCGGTGGACACCGGATTCATACTTCATAATGGAGTATACTTTTTCCCCTGTTACGCTGAAGATAACTTCCTTTATTCCCTCATCACCTTCACTAATTGAGACTTGCTCTAACTTACACTTTTGGGTTCGAAGGTAGTTTTGATACATTCGATAGACATCACCAACAAAAATAGAAGCTTCGTCACCACCGGCACCAGCTCGGATCTCGATCATTACGTTCTTGTCATCATTGGGATCTTTAGGGAGAAGAAGAATTTTAAGCTCCTCTTCTAAACCAGTGATAAGTGCTTCACTCTCCGATAGCTCCTCTTTTGCCATCTCTCTTAACTCTTCATCCTTTTCAGTCTTTAGGATCTCTTTGGCTTCATCAACGCTGGTCCTTACCTCTTTGTATTTTTGATAACAGTTAACGATACCTTCAATATTTGAGCGTTCAGAGGTCGTCTTGCGAAACTCCTCTTGCCGGTCATAGATAGTGGGGTCAGCTAACTTGTCGGTTAGCTCCTGATAGCGAAGTAATACAGCATCTAGTTTGTTAAACATAATTGTTACTCTTTAAAGTCATCTGGTTTTAACATGGTGAGTTCGATGTCAGTCGCAGAAGATATATCAAGTTCATCTTGTTCCAAGATTTTCTGATCAGCTGATTTTAATCCATGACGCTCTTCTAGAAAAAGAACTGCTTTAATTGATGCGAGTGCAACTTCTACTTGTTGGTCATCAGGCTCTCTTGTGGTAAGTCGCTGTAGCATCATTCCCGGGGCACTCATCATTCGTCCCCAGACGGAGGTACTGTTTTTACCTAGTATCTTAATCAGTTCATAGGAGATTCCAGCAATGGGAAAGGTCAGAGCAATTTTAAATAAAATTGCCATGAGGTGTTTTATTATTAACGGTTGACCCACTCCCACCGGAACAATAACAAAAATTCCGGTAAAAAGGATAATTGATATCAGTAATAAGAAGAAGATAAAAGTGGTTCCACAGCGAGGGTGAAAAGTGGAGTAGCGCTGGGCATTCTCTACCGTTAGCTCCTCCTTTGCTTCGAAGGTGGATATCGCTTTATGTTCTGCTCCGTGATATTGAAAGACTCTTTTTATATCGGGAAAAAAGCCAATAATATATACATACAGAATAAAAACTGTCGCTTTAATTATTCCATCAATGGCATGGAATAAAAAACTTTGCAGACCCCAGCTCTCTCCTACCCAACGCTCAATTAGTGCAGTTAAGCCATGAGGTAGAAAGACAAACAACAAAATACCAAATATAAATGAAGCGACAATGGAAAAGAATGTGGCCCATCCCACTTTCTCTTTATTTTTCTGTTGGGCCAGAAAGTCTTCTTCGCTAATCCCTTTTTTGAGTGCTTCTTGTTTCAACTCCTCATTCATTGCGATATGAGCGGAGTAGTTCAAAGAGACAATACCATTTGCCATAGTCTCTACTAAAATCAGAATTCCTCTTAATAGAGGCTTTTTGAAAATATTGAAGCGCTTGTTTAATCCATACCACTGGTCACGACGCAGACGAATTACTCCATCTGGCTTTCGTACCGCCACCACAAAAGCGTTGGGGGAGCGCATCATCACTCCCTCAATTACCGCTTGACCACCAATCGAGGTGAATTTTTCGCTAGCAGGTTTGGAGGATAGATTAACCATTCATTGCATCTAGGAACTCATTGTTAGTTTTAGTCTTGGTAATTCGACTTAACATGAATTCCATGGAGTCAATGGTGTTCATCGGATGTAGTACTTTTCTTAACAAGTGTACCCGTTGAAGATCATTGACTTCACTTAACAGATCCTCTTTTCTCGTGGATGAGCGGTTGATATCCAGGCAGGGATAGATTCGCTTCTCTAGCAGCTTGCGATCCAGTTGGATTTCAGAGTTGCCGGTTCCCTTAAACTCTTCAAAAATAACCTCGTCCATTCTAGATCCGGTATCGATCAGTGAGGTGGCAATAATAGTTAGCGAGCCACCGCCTTCAATATTTCTGGCCGCACCAAAGAATCGCTTAGGTCGGTGTAGTGCATTGGAGTCAACACCACCAGACAAAATTTTACCTGAAGGTGGGACAACGGTATTGTAGGCTCGGGCCAGACGGGTGATTGAGTCAAGTAGGATGATGACATCGTGGCCAGCTTCCGTTAGACGTTTCGCCTTCTCGATTACCATCTCCGCTACTTGGACGTGTCGGTTGGCTGGCTCATCAAAGGTGCTGGAAACCACCTCCGCCTTTACGTTACGTTCCATGTCGGTAACTTCTTCCGGACGCTCATCAATCAAGAGAACAATCAATACTGCTTCGGGATGGTTATCCGAGATAGCGTTGGCCATATCTTGTAATAAAACGGTCTTTCCAGCCTTCGGTGGAGCAACGATTAGACAACGTTGGCCAAATCCTTGAGGAACAAAAAGGTCAATAATACGAGTGGAGTAGTTACTTTGGTTACTCTCCATAGAGATCTTTTTATCTGGATAGAGTGGGGTTAAGTTATCAAATAGTACCGTTTTTTTATGATTTTCCGGTGTTTGAGTATTGATCTGATCAATTTTTAGCAGGGCAAAGTAGCGCTCACTATCTTTGGGTGAGCGGATCTGTCCGGTAACCGAGTCACCCTTTTTGAGGCCAAAACGACGAATTTGGCTAGGGCTGACATAGATATCATCTGCACCGGGCAGATAGTTATATCTTGGTGAACGCAAGAAGCCAAAACCATCGGGTAGAATCTCTAGAACTCCCTCTCCGTAGATTGCCTCCTCCTTGCCGGCGTGAGCTTTCATAATAGCAAAAATCACCTCATGGCGTTTCATGGCACCAGGATTATCAACTTTCATCTCCTGTGCCTTTTGAGTAAGGTCATTCATCTGCATTTTGCGTAAGTCATTCAGGTGCATTGTAGTTATCTCTCCAAAAGTTGAGTTATGATGGCCATAGGGTTTGATCTGAGACTACTAATGTAGGTTGATCGGGCCATCGAAATTAAGTTACTTGCTATTTAAAAGTTAGTTATCCTTTAGTTATCATAAGGTTATCTCAAAACTGTTTTTTGTTTCCAAATTAAAAGCTGACTTATGGTGAATGAAGTTAAGACAAAAGCACTTATTAGAAGTTACAACCTGTCATATAATCCAAAACTTCTGGGTACAGCTAAAAAATTTATGATTTTACCTATGAGTGTGTTGCCTATCATAACTCGATCTGTCATAAAGTCAAGAGAAAATGGAGAGAGGTAACAATAACAGGATATTGGTTAGGAGGTCGAAATAACTGTGGAGAGCCAGTTTGCACATCGCGCCATTTTGGCAATTGATTATGGGAAAAAGGTTACAGGGCTGGCAACTTATACTCCGGAGGTGGATCCATTTCCACTACTTTATGGAACAATTCCCTATCGCAGTGATTCGGAGCTAGCCGATCAAATTAGATCCATTGCAATAGATGAAAATATCGAAATTATTGTCCTCGGATTGCCACTATTAACAGATGGACAGGAGAGCAAAATGACTAAAATCGTCCGGGTATTTGCCCAGGTTTTAGCTAGTCATCTAGGCGAGGATAGGACAATCTATTTACAAGATGAGACTCTAACCTCATATGAAGCTCGTGAAAGGATGAAAAATTCGCCGAGTTTTAACTTTAAGGTCGATGAGAATAAAGTTGATAGTGTTGCAGCAGCAATTATTTTAGAGGACTTTATGCAAGCGGGTTTTCGTGAGAAGCTTTGTAAATATTGAAGTGACCAGGAGAGAATTGGGATAATGAAGAAAAATCTATTTATCTTCGGGATAGGGGCACCAGCTTTAGCGCTATTGATGGTGATGATTCGGATCTCCTACTTGATCTTTTTTTGGGGGAGTAGTGGGAGTGAGCTCAACTTTACAATTCGGCCAGGAGAGACTTTCTCCCAGATCAACTACCGACTATCTAAGCAAAATCTGATTAGTTCGTCTCAACTATTTCATCGTCTCTGTCAGTCTAAAGAGATTTTAACAAAATTTAAAAGTGGTGATTATATTATTCAACCTGGAACTAACATGTTGGATATTGCTACAATTTTGACTAGTGGCTCCTCCCTGACTATTCGAGTCACCATTCCAGAGGGACAGAATCTCTATCAGATCGCCAAGCAGCTCGAAAAAAAGGGAATAACCCAGAAGCAGGAGTTCATCACTGCATCTTTTGATCAGAAATTGCTGCGGCAGTTGCGGATTGATTCTCACTCTGTTGAGGGGCACCTCTACCCAGAGACATACAACTTCTCAAAGAATGTTCCTGCTTCTTACGTGATCAAGAGCATGGTTGCCCAGTTTAGAAGAGAGATGGATAGTTTAGGGTATTCCATTGAGAACCCTCTTCCTCACCACATTTTAATTTTAGCATCGATTGTTGAAAAGGAGACAGGGGCAGGACATGAAAGACCTCGCATCGCAGGGGTTTTCCACAATCGCTTAAAACGGAAAATGCGTCTCCAGTCAGATCCCACCACGATCTACGGTATCTATCAAGAGTACAAGGGGAATTTGAAGAAGCGTCATTTAAAAATGCGGACTCCCTATAATACCTATCAGATTAGTGGTCTACCCAAGGGCCCAATTAGCAACCCGGGCCTGGAGGCAATTCGAGCAGCCTTGGAACCGGAACGCCACTCTTTTTTATACTTTGTTAGTCGCAATGATGGCACCCATCTCTTTACACGGACTTACAAGGAGCATCTACAGGGGGTCGATAAATTTCAGAAGAGAAGAAAATATCGCAAGGGTCGTAGTTGGCGTGACCTGAAAAAGAAAAAACTAAAAGTTAACCGGAGCGAAGGAAGGTAGCACAATTTTGCGATCGCTTTTAGGAATTGGATTTTTTTGGCAGAGACCATGTACTTGGTAGTGTCGTAGGGAGTTACTGGCAAAGTCAGGATGGAGCCGCAGGTAGGTCCTAAAGTTTGGCATCTCAATTAGATTCAAGCCATTGTTCTTCATAATTTGGTTAAACATGGCGTGGTTGATATCGCCACTATCTGTTGCGTAAGAGAGTAGTAGATAAAATCGATGGCACCTCTCAACGATATCCTGCTCGGCTGGAGAGAGCCAGTAGGAAAATTTAGAATCTCCTTTCCATTCAGACAGCATCATATCAAATAGTAGGGTTAACTCGTGATACCAAGATACTCGCTTAAAGCTAAGTTTATCCTGCCACTGTAGTTGCTCAAAGCGGCCACCAACCAAGTAGAATGTCCCCTTTTTCACAAAGTTTTTAGAGGAGCTGCCACCACCAGGTGAGGAGCATGAGGATACTATTATTACTAGTAGTAGGCTGATTATTGTAATCGTTATAATTTTAAATAGCCTCATCATTCTCTCCGTAGAGCAATTCAGTTGATCAATATCTAAGTGGCACCATCACTAGCAACAAGCCAATTGTATAGGTCAGATAACACTTTGTCTCTGCCCTGATCATTAAAAAGATCATGGGATAGATGAGTGTAGCTGTGATAGGTAACGAGCTTGGTATTAAGAGTCTTAGCAAACCAGTAGGAGGCATCTGCATCGCATAGCTCATCCTCCTCGCTTACCAGCATGAGAGTTGGCAGCTCCATAAAGTATGAGGCACAGTGAGTGAGCGATGACTCACTGATAATCTCATTAATCAGATTGAAGCTGAGAGTGTGATTTATCAGAGGGTCACTGTTGTACTCCGCGATCTGTTCTGGATGAGTGAGGATATCTTCTCCCTGAAGACGCAGAGGGATCTTGACTTTGCCAAACTGCTTTAAATGCTTAAGGGCCGGGTTGCTTCCCCACTTGGTCAGGCTCTTTCCGCGAGGCCGAAAGAGGGCATTTGCCAGCACTACTCGATCAATCTCCTTGGCGATTAGCTGGTACTCTTTAAGCATGTGAACAATAACCATACCACCGAGCCCATATCCCAGCAGTACAGGGGGAGGGCCAGCAGTAAAATTTTTGGTAGCCAAAATAATTCCAGCTTTAAGGTCCTCGATTAGAACCCGAAAACTGTTTATATGGCCACGGGTGCCGCTACTAAGGCCATGACCAATAAAATCAATTACTGAGATTTGAAAGCGATTGGGGGCCAATTCAAAAAGCGCAGAGATCAACTGGTCAAATCGCCCATGGTAGCCTCCCAGATCATGAAACAGAATTAGATGAATTGGTGGGGGATTATTACTTGTTAGATCTTGATAAAAACTTTTACCGTAGATGCTGTGACGGCTGGCATAGCTGCGGAAGGAGAAGGTCTTACTTCTAATCATTGCTTCGCCTGATCCATACTCAAGATCAGCTATCTGCTAGGTAGCGATTAATAGTCTCTTGTGCCTGAGGTCCAAGCTTTATAAAGCGGAGTGAGAATCCCTGATTTCCTTCTAACAGACGGACAATCTTGCCATCAGCAACAAAATGGAAATCGGAATTATCCGGGTGGACATTAAATGAAATGCAATCATTGACCTTAAATGGGGAGTTTGAGACAAGTAGCTGCATCCCACCGATCGAGATGTCTCGACAGATTCCTTCCGTGACAACAGTGTTATCATGTAGAAAAAGTCGAGCGACAAAGGGGCGTCTAATACTATCACGTCGCTCACTCTCACTGATGACTGGTGGTAGGGAGCCTCCGGTCATTTGCTCCACTAGTGGCATATCTGCTAGATAGATCCAGTTATCCATACCGGGAGTAAAAACAAGAGTCTTCTCATTTATTCGGTGCTGCTGATAAAGCTGTTTTAATACCACAAGAGTGAATGGACCATATTCACTATCAACTCCTCCCCGGTCATCACCAATCTTCACTGTAAAAATCTGATCTTCATTGGTGATACTATCCCAGTTAATTACACTAGATGGAACCGGGCGGGCATTCATCTCACTCTTAGCAGGTGGATCTTCTTGTTTAGGCAGCTCGGTATTAACAGGTGTGGGTGGGTTGATCTGAATATCTAAACCTACCACCTCACTAAGTTTGATCCAATCGGTAAAACCACTCTTCCAGACATAGCTATCGTTGTTAAGGTGGCCATCACGAATTAGTTGGCAGAGCATCTTCTCACCTACCGGCCCAACTCTCTGGCCACTTTCTACATAATACCAGTCTTGATTGTTGATCATCTCATTCTCCTAACGATCTGTTATCATTACATTATTATTTTCTGACGCCAGGATAGATCTGGCCAGCCAGGCATATATTTCCATTATAAAATGCAGTAACTTATTAGGAAAATTAATTGAGATTAGATTATGGCGTGGCCGGTTGGAGCTGACGGAGCTGTTTTCCCAGCTCTATCATGGAGATACCACCAACAGTTGCACCGAGGTACCAAATGGCCGCTAAATCCAGATAAGCTTGTGGAGAGATGATCATAAATGAGGTAATTGCACATCCTGATATTGCCAGATAGTAGCTAAAGCGAAAGTGGCAGATACGTATTAGCTCTACATGAGTGAGGATGATTGAAGCGACCGCAGCTCCGGACCCAATAAATAGAGATCCACAAATGGCCATACAGCCATAGTGGCCAAAAGTGCGGTGAAAAAAGTGAAATAGCTCATAGCGGTTAGTGAGACTTAGATCAAATTGAGGACAAAAAAGCATGGTTAATATTCCAACTACTCCTTGGATCAGAAGTAACTTGATAAATATACTCAAATTTGAGGGGGCAAGATCACAGGCCACCTGCTCAAGGATTATTTGATCTACACGATGGGAAGGGGACACCTCCGATTGGGGTTTAAATTGGTAGAACTCATTATGATAATCTTGATCAACCAGAGTCTTTTTAATTTTCTTACTCATGATATATCCCGTGAAGTTTTTGTCTCACTGGGGACAAGTGCTTGTTTAACTTTTTTTAGACCACGAGAGACCAGCTTTCGGGCATAGGGGTAGGAGACCTGCAGCTTTTGACTAATCTCTTGGTAGTCATTTTCGGTATAATAGCGCATGGTCAGTGCCTCTCGCTCTACCGTCGTAAGGCCATCGATCTGTTCTAAATCGATCTGTTCTGTGGCATTACTACTTTCGGTTGAGCTATCAATAGTTGTCTCCTCATATAGGGGGGAGGTCTGAACTCTCCGTTTTTTGCAGAAGTCTAATAGTTCAGACCTAGCAATAGTGTAGAGCCACTTTAGTAGTGGATAGCGCTTGTCGTAGCGGTGACGGCAGCGGTGGAATTTGAAAAATATACTTTGATGAATCTCCTCAATCGATTCTCGATCTTTTAGCCGCTTTGTTAAGTAGCTATAGATCCTCTGGTGATGTCTAAAGTAGAGGGTATGGAATGATTGATAATCCCCTTCTTGGTAGCGTACCATCAGCTCCTCATCGGAAAGTTGTTTACTCTCGCTAGTTTTATTCATCGATCTCTCTTAGTTCTACGACTGGCAGATGATATTTGTGACGTTAGTGAGGATATTATCAGTTTAAATTTAGTAACTACCTGATAATAATAAGACAACTTCATTGTGTATGGCCCTAATCCCTGTGGTTTAATACAAATAGAGTTGTAAAATAGATGGTGGCCAGGGGATAGGCAAGCAGATTTACTAGGGGGATTGAGAGTAAGGAGATAAAGAGTAAGCCTCCTAAGGAGTAGGTGATGGGGGTAGATTTAATATTTTGCAGACATTGACCAAAAGTGAAATTATGGCGGCACCAACTATAGTCTAAAAAAGCGGATGCTAGTAGTAGTGTGGCCAAAAAGATGCTGATCGGTACTAGTAAGGGAACAACTCCCATTAGGATATGAATTAGAGTGATGAGTAAGAGGAAGGAGATTTTTTTAATCTCATTCCAGAGAGTTTTGACTATTCCGGCCAACATCTTTCCCATTGATTGTTGTAGTGAGTCTGTTGGCTTCTCTCTAAGAATTGCCTCAACCCGACCACTAATAAGATCATTAAAGGGTGAGGCGATCAGAGAGACAATCAATACAAATGTCAGGTTAACGATAAAGAATAGGGCAATTGAAAGCAGTGAAGCTAAAAGGTAGCCTAAAAAACTCCCAAAACCACCAGCTGAAATAGTTGAAGTGATCCAAGCTTGTCCACTGACCAATAAAGAGGCGTAGATCCACTTGCCTAGCAGCAGATAGAGCACCCCGCCAATCAAGATAGGGACAAGGCTGAGTAGCAGAGTTATTCGATCTTGCTGTAGTATCTGTAGTGATCTGAAAAAAGCGGTGAAAAACATTGCCTCGATCTCCTTCCTCTTCAGCTTTAACTGACAGGATGTAATTTTATTAGAAGCCGGAGGAGACTGTCATGGTAAAGCGGCGATCCTCTTTTCCTCGATAGCTGGCACCTGTGGTATCTACAGCGTAGGTTGTTAGATCAAACTCAAGTCGCTTGGATTTGATACCCAAACCAAAAGATCCAAATCCATCTCCGTAACCAAGTCTAACATACATTACCCGGGAAAAATCAAGTTCCATCCCAGCAATAATTCGACGGGCAACAGAGACATCTGTATAGATTTTATCCATATCCTTATAGTTAATTTCAAAGTGGGCACGGGTATTTCGTCCCCATTGCGGGGTAATGGAGAATCCCACATCCACTGTCTGCTTGATCTCAGTGGGAGCACCAGCGGCCCGGCCGGTGAATGCCTTATCAAGAGCGTTATGCATTACATAGGAGATTGTAGGTAGGTAGGTAATTGGTAGAGTGATTCGCCCGCCAGCGGTAACAATCAGCGCACTGCCTTTGTTGTAGTCATTATCTTGGGGGTCGAGAGTAATGCTTGGGTCACCAGTACCAATTAGCTCGTTACGTTGAAGCATAATGCCCGAGGCTCCAAGTTTGATCACTCCTCCAAATAGAGATAGATTTAGTGCCATGTAAGGCCCATGATCTTGGCGGTAGGCGTATTCAAATTGATCTCCCGCTTCTGCACCTAAATACCCCTTATATCGTCGCGAGAAGAGGTAGCCAGTACTAAAATATCGCGTGGTCAGGTTGGGAAGCATATGGAAGCGGGTGTGGGCCAGGGTCCCCTTGTTATCAACAAGCAGTTTGCGAAAGCCATCTAGATTGAAGCCATCTGAAAAACTAGACATGGCATCAGTAATCTTGCCTCCAGTGGTTAGCTGAAGCCACCCTTTGTTACTCTCTAGAGTGAAGTTGCTTAGATGGAAGTGTCCGTAACGGACAGTTCCTAGGCCGGCTGGATTATAGAATACTGCGGAGCTATCATCGGCGCGGTTTAAAAAGGCATTACCCATCGCCAAGGCACGTCCAGAGGTGGCAAGTTCGGGAAAGACCGCATCATTAAAACTCAGCCCATAGATTGCAGACTGGGGAATTAACACAGAGAGAATTGAGCCTAGTATTGTTAGACGTTTCACTCTGATATTCTATCAAAATTATGTCTAAGGCGTAGGGGAGGGGCACTTTTAGACCTCTCCCCATAGTATCGGAGCTATTCTATCGGCTTTTTCGCCCTGGAAATCGGTGCTTTACGTTTCCGAGATAGGAGCTTTTAATGTTTCGGATTGACTCTAGTCGTTTCTCGGCCATCAGATCAGTTGCCTGGTTAACAGAGATATTCTTCTCATCTGACATTTCGAAGATCTTTAAAGTAGTGTCAAAGATAGTATCTACCATTCTTCTGGCCTTACCGTCATTCCACCCTTCAAACTCGATACTGACATTCATCAAGCCGCCAGCATTGATCAGATAGTCTGGGGCATAGAGGATATCTCGCTTCTTAAGTTCCATTCCATGATTGTCTTCTTGCAGTTGATTATTGGCAGCGCCAGCTACGATTTTACAGGTCAGTCGTCCAATCGTGTTATCATTAACAGTGGCACCTAAGGCACAAGGAGCGTAGATATCACAAGGAATATCATAGATCTGCTCCACATCAACAAATTCACTAGAGGGACACATCGTCTTAAACTCTTCGATATTTTTCTCATTAATATCTGTGAAGTAGACCTTAGCATTTCGTTTATGTAACATCTCACCCAAGTGACGACCAACAGAGCCAGCTCCTTGTAGTGCCACCACTTTGCCATCTAAGGATCGGTCCCCATAAACTTTAACCAGACACGCTTCCATTCCTCTTAGAACTCCAAGAGCAGTGTAGGGTGAGGGGTTGCCGGAACCA
The DNA here is from genome assembly GCA_018646675.1 of Bdellovibrionales bacterium. Classification (GTDB taxonomy): domain Bacteria; phylum Bdellovibrionota; class Bacteriovoracia; order Bacteriovoracales; family Bacteriovoracaceae; genus JABGUH01. The sequence continues at coordinate 62,876 of JABGUH010000022.1, forward strand.
CCATGCATCTTAGCAACGCCACAGACATTAGAGGTTTCAGTATAGATGTGCTCAATATCCTCTACTCCAATATTTACATCTTCTGCGGTGATATAACGACCATTTAGAGACTCAATAAAGCGTCCGTAGGATCGAAATAGCGCTTCAGATTTGTCCTGCTTGGGATCACCGATAATAACCGCTTTTCCCCCTCCCAGATCTAAGCCGGAGATTGCTGCTTTATAGGTCATTCCACGAGATAAGCGCAGTACATCATAGATGGCATCTTCCTCGCTGGCATAGGGCCACATTCTAGTTCCCCCTAGTGCTGGCCCTAAGGTTGTATTATGAATAGCAATGATCGCTTTTAAATTGCAGGATGAATCACTAAAGAAGACCACCTCTTCATGGCCCATGGAGTACAATTTCTCAAAAGTTAACATATCTTCCTCCTTAATAGTTAATTGGACATGTCTATGCTCGTTATCATCCTAGGGGATATAGAGCTTATTTCAATATCTACTGTATAAAATCAAACAGCTATCACTTTGGTGGTGCATCCTATTATGTTTTCTCTAAAATAGACATGCTCATCGTGTTAGAAAAGTCGTTTCAACAGTTTAAAAGCTGTTTTGAGACAGTTTTTAGTGATATTTGAACAAAATTTTAGGGATCAGAGATCGGTGATAAAAAGGTACCATTTTTACCGAAGACTATTTGGCGACTTGTTGCGGCAGGGGTACCTCTTGATCCCCCTCTTCCTCAGCTTCTCGTTTGGAGAAGAAGTGCTTCTCTCCATCTACATCGGTGATTTTAATTTGGATAATTTCGAAAGATTTAACTTTTTCCAAGGTAAAAGATAAGCCTTGCCAGACGATCATTTGTCCCTGCTCTGGAAAATTGTTACCCAGCATATCGAGGATGAACCCAGTAAGGGTGGAGTAGTTATCATTCAGGGGGATCTTTATATCATACTCATTATAGAGGTCTCGCAGTGAGAGGTTACCCTCAACTAAAATACCGGACTTCAAGCTCTCTATTTGGTGGGGGTTGCTGCTATCTTCAATATCATGCTCGTCCTCAATCTCTCCTAGAATCTCTTCAATAATATCTTCCAAGGTAATGATACCTACCAGCAACCCATTCTCATCTTTGACTAGGGCCAGGTGAACTTTTTTACGGTTCATATGGTCAAATACGGCTTGAATTTTCATATGTTCATAGACAAAAAATGAATCTTTGAGGTGCTTGGTAATTTTAAAGTGTTTTCGCTCACCGATCTTAATATAGGCTAGATCTTTAATGTGGAGGAAGCCAACGATATGGTCGAGATCACCATTACATACAGGATAGCGGCTGTGGTTAAACTGTTCCGCCTCCTTAATCACTTTATCAAACCCCCATGAGCGATCCAAAAATTGGATTTGACTGCGGGGAATCATGATATCCTTAACCTTAATGGTCGGGAACTCTAGAATGGAATTTAAGAGGTCCAACTGTTTGGAGTCGATGGTCTTCTCTTTCTCTGCTTTGTTTAACATATACTCAATATCATCATTAGTGACGATCCGACCGTTTAGTTGGGCATTTTTCCCTAGCATCAATCCAATCATCCAACTCATTAACTCCACAATCGGATACATTAGGTAGTAGTTTAGCTGTAAGATGCGAATAACCCAGACGGAGAACTCCTCTGCACGGTTACGGGCAAGTGTTTTAGGGATAATTTCACCAAAGAAGAGAATGACTAGTGTGGTGATACCAACACTGATACCGACTGCATCATCTTGGTAGTAGCGTCCGGCAATGGCGGTAGCTAAACTGGCAATAAAGATGTTGACCAAGTTATTGCCTACTAGAATGGTTGTTAACATCTCACTTGGGCGATCAATCATAAACTTTAGCGCCCGACCCTTATTACCACCTGCTTCAATCAGCTGTTTTGCACGATCCTTGCCAATTGACATTAAAATAGCTTCAGATCCAGAGTAGAATCCTGACGCCATTACACATATGACCAGTATAATAATTTCAGTGGTTGAAACTGCGCTAATTAGCAACTCTGCAGACGGAGGCTCGATTTTTTACTTCTCCTTGGACTTTGGCAACCAAACTTACGATCAGTCCTACATTTTACACCACCCCAGGGAGGCAGTCAATTCAATCCAACGACAAATGACGCTATAGCCCAAAAGGGCCATAGAATATCACTGGGATGCATGTTATATTCGTGTTATCCTCAACTTTATTGTTTAATAAACAAAGGTTTAGGCATTATTAAAGATTTGTAGTTTTATTCGTTATAACGAAAAAAGGAGATTCCAGAATGAGTAGGATTAATTTTTCCCTAGCTATAATGTTGGTCTTGGTTTTGACACTTGTTGGCTGTGCTTCGAATAAAAAGAAGAGCGGAGCAGAAGGGGATACCCCAGTAATCGCCGCCAGTGATCCTGCTGTTGGTGCAGGGATGAATTTCGAACTAAGCGGTGATTCTGACAGCGGTAACGCTGGAGGTTTTCAAACTCTATACTTTGGATACAACTCTTCTGAGATTGGTGCTGAAGCAAGAGACACCTTAAACGCCAATGGGCAACTTTTAAAAGATAATAAAAATTTAGAAATTCAAATTGAAGGTCACTGTGATGAGCGCGGCGGTGTACAGTTTAACCTGGCACTTGGTGAGCGCAGGGCCAAGAGTGTTCGAGACTACTTATTGGCCTTGGGCATCTCTCCGACCAGAATCACAACAATCTCTTTTGGTAAAGAGCGACTGATTGCTTTTGGTCATAGTGAATCCTTTTGGAGCCAGAATAGAAGAGCTAATTTTGTTATTACCAGCAAATAATTAGTTTTAGTCTGCGGTGAGAATAGCGTCTCTTTTTTCCATCTTGCTGCTCTTGTTATTAGCAGTGGGCGGTTGTGGTGTTGCTACCACCCGCCCCAAGATGGAGATGAGTGTTGCTGCTGCAGCCTTTCGAGCGGCCAGGGTAGCGAAAGCCCAGACTCTGGCTTCTGGTTACTACCGTAAAGCGGAATTTTACTATCTTAAAGCGAAATCCTCCTATCGTCGCAAATACTTCAATAAAGCCAAGCAGTATGCAAAACTTGCGATTAAGTTTTCTGAGAAGGCGGAATTTATTGCAGTAAAAAAGGCAACACTTGATGATCTATAAAATTCTAATTACGTTAACAGCTCTATTAGTACTGATCTCCTGTAAAACCACCGAAGAGATTGAGCGAGAGCAGATGGTTCAAAATCTGGCCGGTCAGATGGTCCAGGCACAGAAAGTGTCGGCAGAATCTACTGTTCAGGTGCAAAACTTAGAGCACCGTATAAATAAGGTCATTGGTAGCATGGAAGAGGCGAACCATCATCGTGATCAGCAGATCAAAAATTTTATTCAACAGTCTCAAAAAAACTTGGATCATTCAGCTTTAACTCAACAAGAGTTACAGCAGCAGGCCGATGGCCAGAAGAAGCAGATTCAAGCACTACAGAGTGCCTTACAAGAGCAACGTAAATATCTTGATCGTCTCTTAAAGTCGATTGAGAAAATTTCAAAACGTAAAGGGTCATCTTCTAAACGGAGAGGTGTAAAATTATCCTCCTACGATCACACCATGAGCCTCTACCGGAAGGCTCGCTATCCAGCGGCCAAGGTTGGACTATTAAAACTATTAGATAACAATAAAATAAAAGGGAATCGTCGAGCGCGAGTGTTACATAATTTAGGAATGATCGCTTTCATGGACAAAGAGTACAAAAAGGCCAGCGTCTACTTTAGTCGTCTCTTTACCAATTTCCCTAAGGCTCCATATAATCCTAACGGCTTGCTCTACCTCGGAAAGTCATTCTATAAAAATGGCGACGCGACTGGTGCTTTAGAGACTTTCAAAGAGATGGTAAAGAGATATCCGAAAGCAAAGCAGGTTAAGGATGCGCAGAAAATTATGAATAAGATTCAAGCCAAACAAAATGCTACTTAGATTATACGTTATACTAGCAGTACTGCTGCTGATCTCTTGTGGTCAGATGGTTAAGCAGTTTGCAAATAGTGATTCTCAGCTGCTATTAGATAGTCCCGATAAACCGCTGGTAATTATTTTTTCTCACAATGTTAACGGAGAGACACACCCTTGCGGCTGTCGCCACTTTCCTTTGGGTGGGATACCACAGGTGGCTGGTGTTTTAGAGCTCGAACGTAAAAAGTCAGCGGTTATCTATCTAGATACTGGAGACACCTTTTTTCTTGCAAGCAAGATCCCGACTAGTTTAAAAAAATCTTCACTCTTTGTTGCGGACTATCTGGCCAGTTTGCTGGGAAGACTCGAGCTAAGATACTACACTCCTGGAGATCAGGATTTTGCCGCCGGAATTTCATTTCTACAAAAGGTATCCCAAGAGCATAATTTCACATTTTTGCTGTCCAACTTAGCTTCAGGAGTAAAGATTAAACATCGGAAGTGGGACCGGATTGTTCGTAAGGGCCACCGGATCTATCTGTTGGGGCTAGTTGATCCGAAGGTAATGTTGCCAGCTCATCGCTCATATTTTAGTGACCCGGCTGAAGCTTTTGAACAACGATTAAAAGAGATGGAAGAGGATGGATATGATCAGAGTAATCCATTCCATCGTTTAATCCTATTGAGTCACTCTGGTGTGGATCAGGATGTGATTCTGGCCAAACGCTTTCCGATGATTGACTGGATCATTGGTGCTCATAGCCAGAGCTTCTATCGTTATCCTAATAAGGTGGGAAAGGTTAAGTTGGTTCAGGTTCTATCCCGTAACCACTACCTAGGAAAAATTACCATTGACCATCAGGCGAGTAAAGATCGTGACCGTTATGAGATTATCGAGGTGCGAGATGAGTTTAGTCGCAACCTTTCACCCAACCCCTATTTACAAGATCTTGATCGTCATAAAGGGGAGCTAAAAAAGATTCAGATGGAAGAGCAGGGAGGTTGGGAGAGAAGTAGTGGGCAGATATTTCGCCACGCTGATGCCGCGAGCTGTCTTGAGTGCCATGAGCCTCAGTACAACCAGTGGCAGCGTGGACCTCACTCCCTTGCTTATCTCAGCCTAATTAAAGTTAACGAGGAGAAGAATCTAAGTTGTATTAAGTGTCACGCCCTTGGGGCAGGAAGAGCGGAGGGTTTTGATCGAGCTGAAGATATGATTTTAACAAAAGGTGCCCCGATGGGGAAGGCTTACTGGCAATCACTAAAGAGGTTAGTGCCCAAGACTTCTGTGCGCTCGATCTCTCCTGCTAAACGTAGAAAAATTGCGCGTCAGTGGCAACAGTTAGATCAGCGGTTTAAGGTTGGGTCTAATTTGGCAAATGTCCAGTGTCTTAATTGCCACACCCTTGATCCAGACCACCCTTTTAACATCAAACAAGTCGAGGAGGTACGCTCTAAGGGGAAAATCCGGGAGGAGCGATTTAATCAGCTACAAAAGCGTTGTATCAAGTGTCACGACTCAGATCAATCTCCTCGCTGGTACCACCATGATAAAGATGGTCGTGCCACCAGTGTTGATCGAGGGCAGTTGCTCAAGCATTTTCACCAGCTCTCTTGCCCTAGCTATATTGCTCAATGATCCCGCATATGATATCTCCTTGCAATGTCCGATCAACTGATTAAATCAGAACTGGTGCTGGGGATTGAGACCAGCTGTGATGATACCTCTATGGCAATCATTCGTACGCCAACTGGTGGGGCCAACTCCTTTCCGGAAATTTTAGCTCACGATAGCTTCTCCTCGGAGATGTTACTGGCGGCTTGGGGCGGAGTGGTGCCGGAGATTGCTGCTCGCTCTCATTTGGAAAAAATCCCACCTCTACTATCCAATATATTCTCTCAAACCAACTTAACTTCAGAGCAGATAGATCTTATTGGTGTTACTACCCATCCGGGACTTTTAGGTCCATTGCTGACTGGATTAAATGTTGCCAAAACCCTCTCGCTGTTTGACCAAACCCCGGTGGTTCCAGTTAACCATCTCTATGCACATTTAGAAGCGATTCATCTGGATCATCAAGTTGAATATCCCTATCTCGGTCTGCTGGTTAGTGGAGGTCACTCTCTATTCCTACTTGCTCACGCAGCAGATAATTTTCAAATTTTAGGATCTACCATTGATGATGCAGCAGGTGAGGCATTTGATAAGGGAGGCAAAATTCTAGGACTTGATTATCCTGCAGGTCGGATGATTGATCAGTTGGCCCAAAGAGGTGATCCCCATAAATTTAAATTCCCCATCGGGTTAAAGGGGAGTGGAGATGCAATTCTGAGCTTTTCAGGAGTAAAAACCTCACTAAAAAAAATGGTTACTGAGCATCCGGAATATTTAGAGATGGTTCCAAAGAATACAGCTAATCAACCTGAGAGTTACCCTCTAGAGTTTTGTCATCTAGTCGCTTCATACCAGCATGGGATAATTTCTGCTTTGATCTTAAAACTTAAATTTGCAGTTAAACAGGCGATAAAAATTAGCGGTAGAGATGATCTTCCCATCGTGGTCGGAGGGGGTGTTGCTTGTAACAGCTTGTTACGCCAGGTTATCACCGATGATTATCCGAACTCCAATTTGGTTAATCCATCCTACTGTACTGATAACGGTGCCATGGTGGCCAACTATGCTCTGCGGATAAAAGGGCAGGCGGACCTATTTCCTCAATCATTGGAACTGGATGCTGCTAGTCGCTTTATAAATAAGAAGAGGACATCCATTCAATGAGTGATAATACTCCTTGGGCCAATAAACGGCTAGGCCAGCACTTTCTGAATGATCCTCAAGTTATCTCTGCTATCTGCAGTGACTTTATTAATTTGGCAGAGCTAATGGTGGAGGTCGGGCCAGGTGCTGGTGCCTTAACCTCCCAGTTAGCCGAACAGAGACTCCCGCTGTTATTAGTCGAAAAGGATATTCGTTTTAAGGAACGGCTGACATCATTAGTCTCTAGTGAGCAGATTATATTTGCTGATGCTCTCTCCCTTTCGCTAGGTGATGCTTTTGCCGAGCGTAGATTAGATAGCTCACACGTCTGGTTAATCTCAAATCTGCCCTATAATATCAGTGTACCCCTAACGATGAGTTTTATTCAGACCCCACAAATTAGATATATGACTCTAATGTTTCAACGTGAGGTTGGGGAGAAAATTGTTATTCCTGCTTCTGTTCCCGGTCAGCGCAAACGGGGACAGGGAATGAACTCTTTGGCCGCCTTGCTGCAAAACTATTTTGAATGTCGTCTACTCTGCCATGTTCCTCCCTCTTCTTTCTCTCCTCCTCCCAAAGTGGATTCGATTGTTATTAGCTGTCAGCGGCGAGATGCACCTCGGATTGGATGGGAGCAATTCAAGTCCTATGAGTCATTTCTACGTCAGATGTTTGCAATGAAGCGTAAGCAGTTGCATAAAGTCTTAAGATCTCACTACTTACCCGAACAATTAGATCCTGTTTTTGAGCGTTGTGGTATTGATCCCAAGGTTCGCGCTGAAACTTTCAATTTGGACCAAGTTCAGCTACTCTATGAGGGCCTAATTTTAAGAGAGAACGGAGAGTAAATAAGTGAGTAGGATAATAGGGCCATTATTGGTATTTGTGGGATTACTCCCGTGGAACTCCTATGCCAACTACTATGAATTTTTTGGTGCTTCGGCCACCACCTCGTCACTAGGTAATATGCATAGCTTTGATACCAGTGATCCCGCCAACAATTATTTTGCTCCAGCCATTTTGGCATTTAGTGATAAGATGGCATTTAATCTCTCGCTGGGTGTTGTGGATCATAACTTTAAGGGCATAGATAATATTGTAGTCAGAAATGATACTAATAGTTCATCGACTCCAGCCACCGAACTTGGAGATGTGGATACTGATTATGGACAGTACTACAATAACTCAATCCATCTACAACTTCCCCTGAGTAAAAAACGTGGTGTATTGGGAGCGTCATTCTCTTCACCAGTTCTCGCCTTGGTAGATAGCAGCTCCGGTGACCCGCACTTGCCAGAATATGTACTCTACCGTTCGCGCTACAAGCGGGCATTAATTCATCTAAACTATGCCTATCTATTCTTAAAAGAATTTAGCTTCTCAGTGGGTGTGCATATGGGTCTGCAAACATCAGCAGATATATATTCCCAAAGTAGTTTAAATGGTACTGGATATGGTTCGACGACCAACGGCAAGACTAAGGTCGCACCCTCGTTTGCTGCAGCGCTATCAGTCGCAAAAAAATATACTCGTGGTTACTATTACTTAACTTTTTTTCAGGGCATGAAATCTAATTTAAGTGCTAATCTTGCCGGTCAGACCAGTGATCCGCCCCTTCCTTTTGATATCACTGCTACTTCACTCCTCTACTATGATCCTCATACCTTTCGAGTGGGAGTTGCACACGATTTTGGTTTCTTACGCTTAATGATGGCATTGGAGTACCAACTATGGGAGAGTTTCAAAACTCCGGTTTTTGTGATTAAAAAAAATAGTGGTCAAGTGGTCTCCAGTGATAACTATGAACAGGTAACAAATAGAAATGTACTGCTACCTAAAATTGGAGGTCAGTTTCTACTCACAGATCGCTTACGGATAAATATGGGGTTGGGCTACCGGCCGTCACCTCTCAAGGGGGATTTTTCAGGTGCTGGAAACTCTGTCGATAGTGATTCTTACCTTGCTGCGGCCGGAATTCTCTATCGGATTGACATTGCCTCCATACCAGTCGAGTTGTCATCGTCTCTGCAGTATCACCACCTAGTGTCTAAGAGTATTGTTAAAACCACACTACAAGAAGATGGTAGTATTGGAGAGAAAATTGGCTCTCCTGGATATTCGATAGGTGGGAGTCTATGGCAGGGAAGTATTGGTTTGCGAGTTGCCTTTTAGTTTAGAGTTGATGAAATGGGAATTAAAATAATCGCCAAAAATAAAAAAGCTTATCACGACTTTCAGTTGTTAGAGAAGGTAGAAGCAGGGATTGCCCTAGTCGGTACTGAAGTTAAAAGTCTTCGTCAGGGGCGGGTAAGTCTGGTGGAGAGTTTTGTTACCATTGATCAAAGAATGGAGGTCTGGCTTAATAATATGACCATTCCTCATTATGAATTTGGTAACATTAATAATCACGAAGAGAGTCGTCGCCGTAAATTGCTACTAAAAGCGGGGGAGATAAAATATCTCCATCGTCAACTTAAGGGTGGGATGACGATTATTCCTACAATTATCTATTTCAAACGTTCATTGATTAAAATTGAAATTGTATTAGCAAAAGGTAAAAGAGAGTACGATAAGCGTCACGATCAACGGGAAAAGGATGTCAACCGTAAATTACAACGAGGTATTTACGATTAGGAGCGAATATGAGTGAGCGACTTATGGTCACCAATCCTTTTAGTGGGGAGCTACTTGGAGAGTTTGACTACGACTCTTTTGAACAACAACAGGATAAGGTTAAACGTCTTAGAGCTGCCGCAGCAACGTGGCGTCAGGTTCCACTCACCGAGCGTATCAAGTTGGTGCGACAGGGCATGGAATATTTTGAACAGCACCGCTCAAAGATCGCTTTAGATATTACCAATCAAATGGGGAGACCACTTCATCAAGCTGATGGGGAGATCAATGGTTTTTTTGAGCGTGGCAACTACTTATGTTCGATTGCTCATGAGACACTGGCCCCAGATCAGCTTACTGACAAACCGGGGCTTGATCGAGCTATTCACCATACACCGATGGGGGTTATCTACGTTATTGCCGCTTGGAACTATCCACTGTTAATTGCAGTTAACTCGGTAGTACCCGCCTTGATTGCAGGTAATACTATTTTATTCAAACACTCCAGCATTACACCAAAAATTGGAGCACACTTTCAAAAGGCATTTAGCTGTTTAGGGGAGAATCGAGACCTTTTGCTTAACTCGATAACCAGTCATACGACAACTTTGCAAGTGATCGAGCAGCTACCAGTTGATCATGTCGTCTTTACCGGTTCGGTATCAGGTGGCCGCAAAATTGCGACAGCCTGTGCATCCCGTTTTATTACACCGGGACTTGAGTTGGGAGGCAAGGATGGAGTCTACGTTCACTCTGATGCCGACCTGGAGGCTGCTGTTGCATCGGTAGTAGATGGAGCAATGTTTAACTCGGGTCAGTCTTGCTGTGGAGTGGAGCGGCTCTACCTTCATCAAGATATTTATGATCAATTTATACAGCAGGCACAGAAACTCTTAACGGAGTATAGATTGGGTGATCCTTGTCAGTCATCCTCTTCTGTCGGGCCTTTGGCCAAGGGAAACTCTGCCGACTATATGTTGCAACAAGTGCAACAGGCGGTCTCGCTCGGGGCCAAAATATTAACTGGTGGTAAGATAAAAAAAATAGCTCAGGGAATCTTTTTTGAACCGACTTTAATGGTTGGAGTGGACCATCAAATGGAGGTCATGCAAGAGGAGAACTTTGGGCCGATACTACCGGTGATGAAGGTAGAGAGTCTTGATCAAGCGATTAGATTAGTTAATGACTCCCCCTACGGTTTAACTTCAGCCATCTTTACCAAAAATCAGATGTTGGCACAAGAGTTCGCAGACCGAGTAGACGCCGGTACGATCTTTATGAATCGGTGTGACTATCTAGATCCGGCCCTGCCTTGGAGTGGGGTGAAAGATAGTGGAGCAGGATCTTCACTATCAAAATATGGTTTTTACCATTTAACACAGAGAAAGGCTTTGCACTTTAAACAGGGATAAGGAGATTTGTCATGGATCAGCAAGCAAAGGTTATTGCAGAGTTAACAGAGCGCAAAGTAAAAAGAGTCAAATTGGCCGTAGTCGATATGGATGGAGTGCTACGCGGTAAGTATATCTCGTTTAAAAAATTCATCTCGATAGTTGAAAACGGTAGCGGCTTTTGTGACTGTGTCTTTGGTTGGGATGTTGCTGATAATCTCTACGACAATGGAGTGGAGTTTACAGGTTGGCACACAGGATATCCTGATGCTCCCTACCAGATCGTACTTAGCTCTATGCGCTGGTTGGAAGATGAGAATCTACCCCTATTTCTGGCCGACTTTGTTGATATTGATGGCAAGTCTCCTCACCCCATTGCCCCTCGATCAATTTTAAAGAGAGTTTTAAAGCAAGCTGAAGAGTTAGGGATTGGATTTAAAAGTGCCTTTGAGTATGAGTTTTTTATCTTTAATGAGACCGCTGATACAATTCGAGAAAAGGGGTATCGTAATTTGAAACCCTTGACCCCAGGAATGTTTGGTTATTCGATTTTACGCGCCTCTTCACTCTCCGATCTTTTTAATGAGTTCATGGAGTACAGTGACTCTTTAAATATTCCTTTGGAAGCAGTTCACTGTGAAACCGGTCCCGGGGTTTGGGAGGCGGCAATCGAAGTGGACTACGCATTGGCCGCAGCGGATAAGGCAACACTATTTAAAACGTTCGCTAAAGTCTTTTTTCAGAGACGGGAGATGGTAGCGACATTTATGGCACGTTGGTCCCTGGACTATCCGGGGCAGAGTGGACATGTTCATCTTTCTCCCTACTCCTTGGATGACGGAAAAAATCTTTTTTATGATCCATCCAGAAAAAATAATATGAGTTCGATGATGGAGCACTTTTTGGCCGGGATGATTACTCATATGCGTCCATTTCTCTCGATGACCGCTCCTACTATCAACTCCTACACGCGCTTAGTAAAAGGTTTTTGGGCCCCTACCGCTGCTACTTGGGGGGTTGAAAATAGAACAACTGCCCTAAGAGTAGTACCTGGCAGTGATAAGTCTCAGCGTGTGGAGTATCGAGTCGGGGCAGCAGACAGTAATCCCTACTTGACGGCAGCAGCGCTGATTGGGGCTGGATTAGAGGGGATTAACTCTAAACTCAAACTATCCGCTCCAGTGATTGGCAGCGCATATGATGTTCAAGACTCTCTTGATAGTTCACTACAGCTACCCAGTAGCTTGAAGGAGTCGACTCTCGGTCTGCGCCAGTCAGAAGAGGCTGTCAGTCTATTTGGTGCAAAATTTGTTGACCACTTTGCCAAAAGCCGGGAGTGGGAGGTTGCGGAGTATGAAAAGGTGATTACTGATTGGCAATTATCTCGATATTTTGAGATAATTTAATTTTAAGGAGTAAATATTGGTTACAACTTTTAATTTCCCCACTTTGATCTTATATGGAGTAGGGGCCTTAGAGCAAGGGTGTCAGCAGTTGGCTGCCACCGGCATGAAAAAAGTATTAGTGGTGACTGATCAAAATTTAGTTAAATTGGGACTTCATCACCAGCTGGTTAAGAGCTTAAACGGTTATGGTGTCACGTCCACTATTTTTGACCAGGTTCGTCCTAACCCTCACGAAGATGATATCATCCAGGGGGCGAAGTTGTATTGCCAGCAAAAGTGTGAGTTGCTAGTTGCGATCGGCGGTGGTGCCGTTATCGACAGTGCCAAGGCGATTGCAATTTTAGTTAACCATGACGGACCCCTTAGTCTTTATGATGATGTTAAGGGGGGCGATAAGCTAATTACTGGTGAGTTGCCCGAAATTATTGCCATCCCCACTACCGCAGGTACTGGAAGTGAAGTGGGGCGTAGTGCTGTGATCATAACAATTGATCAAGGGGTGAAAACCATTCTTTTTCATCCCAATTTGTTACCAACATTTGCTCTGTTAGATCCCAATCTCACTATTAAGTTGCCCCCACCAATTACCGCAGCTTCAGGAGTTGATGCTTTAATTCATGCGATTGAAGCTTACTTCTCACCCAACTTTCATCCAATGGCAGATGGTATTGCCCTGGAGGGAATTCGCCTGATCGTTGAGAATCTCCCGACCTGCTATCAAAGAGGGGAGGATCTAGAGGCCAGAGGAAAGATGCTACTGGCCGCTACCATGGGGGCGACTGCTTTTCAAAAGGGGTTAGGGATGATTCACTCGATGGCCCATGCCCTGTCAGCCTACTACGATATGCACCATGGTTTAGCCTGTGCCCTACTTACCCCCTGTGCAATATCTTTTTTAGAGCAATCAACTCTTACTGATCAACAACAAAAGAAATTGGAGACGATAAACACTCTCTTTGTTAATGGTGGGACTGGTTTGAGTACTCTTTCAGCAACACTTGAGAAGTTTATTCAGGATTTGGGAGCAAGTTTTGGTTTGCACCATCATGGGGTTCAAGCTGATGATCTTGCGGTGCTGGCAAAAGTAGCATATGCAGATCCCTGTCACCAGGCGAACCTAGTTCCAGTCACTGAAGATGACCTACTAACCGTTTTCAAAAAGGCTTTTTAAGATGATTGGTTTTTTAAATGCCTACCTATTTGATCAAGGTCAACCTGCATATCAAGTTGCCTATCAAGAGATGGCACTTGGCTATCTAAAACAAGTTATGCCCTTGTACTCATTTCGATCCTACAATGTTGCTTTAGGTGAGATGCCAATCAGTCCAACGGAGTGTGATGGCTGGATTATCTCCGGCAGTGCTAAAAGTGCCTACGAAGAAGATCAGTGGATTGTCTCGCTGGGGGAGTTTATCCGCAGCTGTCACCATCAAAAGGTAAAACTGCTTGGTCTCTGTTTTGGACATCAATTGATCGCCCATGCCCTGGGGGGTGAGGTGCGGCCAGCAGAGCAGGGTTGGGGAGTTGGGGTTCGCACCTTTATTTTAAGTGAAACGTTTCCTTGGTGTGGAGATGATCAACCAGGAAAAAAAATATCACTTCTCTACTCACACCGTGATCAAGTGTTGGCGTTACCCCCAGGTGGTGAGAGTTTGGCCACAGACCACTTCTGTCCCACAACACTTTATCGAGTTGGTGAACACATCTTATCACTACAAGGACATCCAGAATTTACTCGAGAGTTTGCAAGTGCTCGCTATCAGGCTAGACGGTCAATGATTCCACCTCTAATCTTTTTACGGGGGCAGGAGTCTTTAGAGGAGGAGACCCACGAACTACTAGTCGGAGAGTGGTTTCGTCGCTTCTTTCGCTAGTACACCAAACCAAAAGGTAACCAAAAGGTAACCGGTACCTTTTTGCGTAGCAATGTGTCGTTAACCAAAAGGTACCGGTTACCTTTTGGTTCTACTTCCAGTTGGGATTTGGTCCTGATTTAAGACAATCTTTTAGGTCATAGATAGCAATTACCACCGTTTCACTTTGAAATAGATTGCGTAGATTACGCTCTTTAATCATACAGTTATAGTTAAATCTTCGATCTAGTGCTTGTAGTTGATCGTGAGCCTTTTCAGTCATCGGCAGAAAGCGATAGTGAACACGTAACTCCTTGTCAAATGTTGCCCAGTCACGGACAAAGCTCCATTCTAGACTCTCTTTTTGATAGAAAGAGGCATGGATGGGTAGGGATGTGAGTACTAGTAAGATGGTGATAATATTTTTCATCAGTTGTCTCCTGAGTGTAAATATTTCTTATTCCTGACACTTTGTAAAGCGACTCTTTACAACAAGGTTTACCTATAGTTAGATGCTGTAGACATAAGGTAGCACTATATTTCAAGGAGCAAAAATGTTGACCCGATTTGCACTTATTCTAATAACCCTATCTATAGCAGTTAGTAGCTTTGCCGAAGTTAAAAAATATCCGATGGGAGAGATCCTATCTCAAAATGAGTGTACTTTTGGTGGCGTGACTCTCGATGCGAAGGATGTGGACTATACTGGTTTTTCAGAGGGATCGATTCTTCTCTATTTAGGCTCTTTCGGCGAGTCGACAGGGTTATTTGTTCGGCGTTATGCTCTTATTCGAATTAACAAAACAGTGGATGAGAAGGGGCCCTACTACTATCTGCATTTAAAAATGTATCACAATAATGCACCAATTATGCCCTCCGAGTTTGACACTCGCTATACACCTCCTACCATTGAAGGGCGAGATGCCTACTTGGTAGAATTTTTAAAGTCTCCCTGCTCTAATCTCTATCGCAAAAAAATGAAGCAGATTGATGCGTTACGTGAGATGGGAGTGGGTCAATCAACTATCGACGAGTACAACGAGCGCCCTTGGGAATCATGTGAGGGCCTGGCCGAAACTGAGCAGTTAGCTCGTAGTCTGGATAATCTGGAGATCAAGGTGACCCCCAAGCAGAACCCTTTAAGAAGGGATATCTCAGACATGCAGCTGCGCTGCAATTTTTTGAATTTCTAGTTTAAATCTTTGCGGATCTATTTGTTAGCCGGATCGCCTTTTAGTATTTTTTGAAAGCTAATCCCTTGGACTGGACAGATATCAATACATCCACCGCAGCCAATACAGGGAGAGTTCTCTAAGGAGAAGCTGCCCATAATCGGCTTTTTATCCTTATGGGCAAAACTGGCCACATCTATTCCCATCGGGCATTGGGCGGTACATAGGTTTAACCCTTTGCATTTGTCATTGGCCACTACCTTAAAGTGTCCCTTGGTTAGTTTGCCAAATAGTCTCATCCCTGCTGCTAATGGACAGCCGTAACGACACCAGATACGGGTTCCTAGCAGGGGATAGGCACCAACACCAATTAGGGCACCAAAAATTAGATCCACCACTAAATCCTGAATGGCTCTGGTCCCGACTATGAGTGAGGGGGCAGAGATGATCTGCCAGAGATCTAATAAAAGGATCACTCCAAAGATGGTGGCAAATAGTAGAAAGATATATTGGATAATTTCTAATTTTTGGGGGCCTGTGCCTCGAGGGGTACGTCCTGTCACCCAGCGGTTGCCCCACTTGGTTACTCCAATTGTCTCAGCTAGATTGCCACAGGCACAGAACCAGGAGCAGTATCTCTTGCCAAAAAACCAGACTGATAGTGGCACTACCACAAAAATATAGATAGCACCTCCTAGTGAGGTAAAGCCATTATAAAAGTAGACGTAGGCATTTTTGTTAACGGGGGCGTATTGGTCATTGAAGAACTCCCCCCCTTTTAATAGGTAGGGAAGGATGTAGGGAATGAGGTAGAAGAAAAAAAGCTGGCTAGCAAAGATTGAGATAAATTTCCATTTTTGGTAGTTTGATATTCCCTTTTTTTTATTCTTACCATATGGGGTTTTACCGCTGGTGAATGTTTTTAGGGCGATTGAGCAGACAACTAGAGTGTATAGTGAGGAGTACCAAAAACTAGTTGATTTCCCAAGCCAGTAGAAGGTGGGAACTACTAACTCTTCGGCAGTAAACCATAAGGGGTACTTGTAGATTAAATAGAATGCGATAACTATTGGAAAGAAGAAGAGAAGAAAAATTTTTTCGCTTAATGATCTATCCACCAATCCACCCCAAAAATAAAATAAACTATTATAATTTTCTACTCTATAATACAGTATAACAATCTGATATTATACATATTTGTAAAATATTTGGATTATGGTGCAACTATTTTGATCCCTAGAACGTTGATGGGGTGAAAGTAGATCGGGAGCTTGGATGAAGTTAAGAGAGTGCTATGAAACGTACCATCGAGATTTGATCAGCGTTTTATTTCATTATTGCGGTAATACTCAGGAGGCAGAGGAGATGGTTCAAGATGTCTTTATCAAGTATTTTGAACAGCAGGAGCAGCTAGAAAACCACCCTAATATTAAGGCGTGGTTGATGAGAGCTGGAATTAATCTCTGCTTTGATCGTAAGCGGCATTGGAAAGTGGTGTTAAGACATCTCCATTTTTTAAAAGGGATGGAACATGCACAGTCTGACCCCGTAGAGATCGCATCGACGTTACAGGTGGCACTAAATAAGTTGGATAGTAGGACTAAGATGGCCGTCATTCTTAAGTATATGGAGGAGTATAGCTATCAAGAGATTTCGCAGATGATGTCCCTCCCTGAGGGGAGCGTAAAGTCGATGGTCAGTCGTGGACTAAGCAAGATAGAGGGATAGTTGAATGGATGAGAAAAGATTAGGTCAAGAGTTAAAGAGATCCAAGGATCAGTTTCTACGCGAGTGGCAAGGCTCCTCTCGGGTTTGGAGCGGTGTGGAGCAGGGTGATGGTCGTCATCGTATTTGGAACATAAAAGTAGTTGCGCCATTGGCAGTAGGATTAGCACTGCTGGTAGCATTTCTGACGGTTGATTTTAACTCATCTAAAGAGCTAATAAGCGATCAAGATATTTACAATTTTTATGTCGAATTAATCGATCAAGGTTATGAGAGTGAATCCCTAACAGCATATGATGAGTTGGGGAGCGTAGAAGAGGATGGGGTCAGGCCCGGGGTTTAATAACAACTACAGCGGAGGAGTAGAATGAACTTACTTAGATTGTGGACAGTGATTGCAGTGTTGAGCCTAAGTGTTGAAGGGATAGCGCAAGGTTTTGGGCCTCCGGGTGGTGGACCTCCTGGAGATCAAGGAGAGGGGTACTATCAACAACGAGGAGGGATGGGCCAAGGACGCGGTGGAGGTCACATGGGCCAAGGACGTGGTGGAGGTCGCATGGGCCAGGGACGTGGTGGTGGCATGATGGCGATGATGCAGAAGTTGGGTATTTCTGATGAGCAGCGCCAGAAGATGCAGCAAGGGCGGCAAAAATCCCGAAGTAAGATGCAGGGGATACGTCAAGAGATTCATAGTAAGCGAGATGAGCTTAGACAGTTGATGGGCAGTGATG
The DNA here is from genome assembly GCA_018646675.1 of Bdellovibrionales bacterium. Taxonomy (GTDB): domain Bacteria; phylum Bdellovibrionota; class Bacteriovoracia; order Bacteriovoracales; family Bacteriovoracaceae; genus JABGUH01. The sequence continues at coordinate 80,470 of JABGUH010000022.1, forward strand.
GGGTAAGTGATGGACAGGTCTATGCGGTAATTGATCAGTTGGTACAGTTACATCGTCAACAGATGGTTCATCGTTATGAGAGTGTAAAAGAGCTACGCTCAGTCTTGACACCGGAGCAGTTTAAGGCATTTGAGTCTATGCGCCAGCAGCGAAAAGGCAGGCGCGGCGGTCGTGGTCGAAGATAAAACCACCAAAAGGTGCCACGCTCTTTTTGGTAGCTATAGTGCGTCAAAATGATGCGATGCCGCTACCAAAAAGAGCGTGGCACCTTTTGGTCTTTAGTTGTTAAATCCAGAGATAGACCATCCCCAAATAGACACTTAGGTAGGCTACTCCGGCCAACCGATGGAATTTAAGTCCTAAGTAGGCCAGTGCTAAAAGTGATAGTGAGGCAAAAATCAAGGAACCTAGCTCATTATAAAATGTTGTTTCGTAGGGGAACTGGTAGACGCCAAGTGATCCCATGACAAAGGCGACATTAAAGACATTGGAGCCGAGTACATTCCCAGTAATCAGATTTACATCTTTTTTCTTGATGCATGCTAGTAGTGCAGTGATCAGTTCTGGAAAGGAGGTGCCCAGTGCAATTAAGATGGCCGAGATAACATAGTCAGATACTCCCCAGAAAATGGCCAACTTACTACCAGAGTTAACTAATAGTTCACCAGATAGGTAGAGCAGAGCAAAACCACTGAGTAGTTTTAGTACTACACCCACACCTAATTTCTCACTCTTCTGCTCTGTGGCCTCCTCTGGGGTTGATCGCTCCATAATCTTAAAAGTATAAAATAGGTAGCTTAGGAAGAAGATAACCAAGGGGATCGCCAAGATATAGCTGAACCCCTCGCGGGTGACAACGCCAATTAGCATCAGGGTTAGTGCTAGATGCCACCAGAGTTGTCCTTGGATATTTTTGTTGGATAGATGGAGTGGCACCAGCAGACCTGCAACTCCCATAATAAGAAAGAGATTGGCAATATTAGAACCAATAATATTGCCGAGGGCAATATTGGGGTGCTCTTCCAAGCATGAGATATGTGAGACAAAGAGCTCCGGTAACGAGGTGCCAAAGCCAACAATTAGTAGTCCAATTACAAGAGGGGAGAGCTTGAAAAAGCGGCCCACTTTTTCCGCCCCATCTAAGGTGAATTCTGCCCCAAAAAAGAGTCCAACCATCGATAATGTTAAGAGAAGCACTTGAGTTAACATCTATCTTGTCCGATAATAAGCTGTCGGTCTGTTTTAGCTTGTTGATGGGATTTTATCATATGGCCTCTGCAATTTTTTCCAAAATGAGTCTACGTCAATTCTCTTGGATATCCATTCTATTTTGTATTTTGGGGGATATCTCTATCTCTGGCCACATTTATTCACGCTTTAATCAATTTGATCTTTTCCGCGATACATATGGCCAGGTTATTCGCATTATCGGTCATGATCCATCTATCTTTCCACCGGAGTTTGTCCGGGAGCAATTTGGGTTAATGATGCAAATGCTGGCCACAATGTTGATACTGTTTATTATCATGCATATTTGCATCTATCTGTTTTACTATTTTAAGAAGAGGGTTGCGCGGGGATATATCATCCTGCTCTGTTGGTTGGCGATTCCTGGAACTTTTTTTCTCTTTATCGCGTCACTCGGAAGCGGCTCCTGGCTGGGACACTACTTTTTATTACAGACATTTTTCTATCTATTTGCTTTGTTAGGTATCAAATACTTTTATCGGAAACCTTCTGAAATGTCGGAACGACCAGGCGAGACTCTGCCGGATCGGCCCATGGGGGAATAGTTCGTAGATGTCCCAGGCATAGACTCTTTCCTGCTAGAGAGAGTAAAAAGGAGTCAAAGGCTCGCTGCTTTTCCACCAAAATTTCCATATCATGATCATAGATAAAAAGAGATAGCCCTTGTTCGATATTTTGGATGATCTCACGACGGGCGATCGGCCCCAAGTCCAGATCATTTAAATTCAAGATATCTCTCTTGTGAATGATACGCTCTTTAAGCAGTTCAATCAGGATAATTTGCCGACGACTTTCATGAAAGTTGACCGGGGTGTTAAAGTGTCGCTTCAGATAGGCAAAGCGGGAGAGCAGCATTAAGGAGGTACTGCCAAAGGAGTCATAGGAGATATTAAACAGTGACAGTAACTGGTCGAAGTAGTGCATCCAGACCCACAAATCGATACTACGATTCCAGTAGGGTAGAAAACCCTTGCGTAGCCGGCGCTTAAATGATCTGGAGAGCAGATGTTGATAGGGCTCTTTTTCACAGATATCTCTGCTATAGTTGACCTCGTCATGTTGATTACGCTCACGCTCATACTGTTTGGGATAGCGTGAGGAGAGCGTATTATCATCTTTTAATAAGAGCTCAATTCGCTCTCTGACATCTTGAACTTTGGGATCGGGGCAGGTCGATAGTCCTGGACAGGTCAATTGGCAAACCTCACACGGAGGCTTGGATAGTGGAAAATCAACAATTAGATCAGTTAACATGTAGGTTGAGATCCAATTAGGGATTGCATCATCTCCGCTTTGATTACCTACTTGCAACAAAGAGCTGAGAAAAAAGCGGTTTGAGTCCTCGTAATACTCTAATAATGAAAGATAAAAATTATCCTTCCTGCTACCTGTCAGGCTTAATCCTGCAACTTTAATACTTTTGCTCATGATATTGGCGGCCCGATTGTAAGATCCAACTGCTCCATTTTGTCTTGTTGGATGATCTCTCTAATTGCAAAGGCTTCCTTGGGTGGGTGGGTTAGTAAAAAACAGCCACCCCCTCCAGCCCCACATACTTTGATCCCGCAAGATGGGTAAGTCAGAGATATTTTTTGATGTAGCTCTTTCATCTGGGGAGTTAATATATTGGGAAAGAGCTCTTTTCTGACCTCTCCCTCCTGAGCAATTAGGTTGATTAGCTGGTTAAACTGCTCACTTTTGATTGCGATTTTTGCCTGATGTGCAAGGTCCGCTATCTTTCCCAGCCCCTGTCGGACATTAAAATCATGATCAAAAAAAGATTTATATACTTCCCAGTTATTGATACCAGACAGACGACTGGCCCCTGAATATACCAGGGTTAGAGAGCTCTCAAGTACTTTTTTAAGTTGTGGAGTATAAAGTTGCTCCACTTGGAGCTCTCCAGGGGTTGGATTTAAGGCGAGGACTCCACCATAGAGCGCCGGATAGTAGTCTTGGTGCCCCGCTGGGCCACAATCTAAAATTTTACCTTCTACACCGCGAACTAGTGAGACGATCTCCTGTTTAGAAAAACTACGGCCTTGGTGTTGCAGGAGTGCTTCTACTAGGGTGACCCCTATCGTCGAAGACCCTCCCAGTCCAGACCCGGCTGGTGCATCAGAGGAGAGTGTGATTTTGACTCCAGAGTAGAGTTTTAACTCGGCAATCAATACTGCTAAAAAGTAGAGTGCTCCTAGTTGGTCAGAGTTAAGCTGCTTGGACTCTAACTGTTGTTTGGAGATTGTTTTAGCAAGTTGGTAGTCTTGGGATATAATTTCAACCCCATCTTGATTCTGAGTATCCTCAATTTTCACTACTGCTTTTAGATCAAGTGCTGCATTTATTGTAACTACATTTGGAATGATTAGATTGATTGGCTCCAAGTCGAGCGTACCACCCAACAGGTCAATCCTGACGCTACCCTTTTGTATTATCATTACTCACCATCATAGATTGCCACCAGTGGCAATTCACGATACTTACCGGCATAATCCAAACCGTAGCCGATAACAAATTGGTCTTCAATGGTAAATGCTAGGTAGTCGATCTTAACTTTATGCTCACTACGGCTTGGTTTGTAGAGAAGTGATGCCAATTTAATACTATTGGGTGACTTGGCGTGGATTGTATCAAATAGCTTACTCATCGTTAAGCCAGTATCAACAATGTCCTCGACAATTAGGACATCTTTACCGTCAATATCGTTAGCAATATCTAAGTTGACCTTAATATTGCCTGAGCTGACGGTTGAGTCTCCATAGGAGGAGACAGAGAGAAAATCCATCGAGATCTTATTCAGCCCTTTACGTGATAGAGCACGGCAGAGATCGGAACAGAAGATAAAGGCACCATTTAGGACACAGATAATAACGAGATGATCAGAACTTTGATAATCTTTAGCGATCTGATCTGCTAACTGGTCGATACGATCTTCGATCATTTTTTCAGAAAATAGTGTTTTAAAAGTGATGGTCGCCTCCTGGTAGCTTGTCATCTATTGTGGGGGGATTGTATGTGAAAAGATCCCTTTTTGGCAATTAGACTGCCAAAGAAGCTAAGCCATTAAAACGCTTAATGTTAGGGCCAGATTTAGGATAAGCATTAGCAGCATGGATGCCATCAGGATTACTGGAGAGAGGATAACTATTACCCCCTGCAGTGTGGTAAAGTGCAGAACTTTTTTAACACCAGCAAAAATATAGAAAAAAGAGGCGATTGTTTGAACCGGTGGCCCTAAAATTGGGACCAGTAGAAACGTGTTAGAGACCAAAGAGCTGGTGGCGATAAATTGCGAATGTTCATCCAGTTGTATTGTTCTGTCTTTGTCATAGAGCCTAGCAAAAAATTTGATAATCGCAGACCAAAACTGGACTGTGATCCAACCCCAAATCGGATAGAAAATTGTTTTAAGCAGGGCAAAAAGGAGTGCCAGTTGAAAGACTTTATATGGGACCTGCAATCCCTCGTTGATATTAAAATGGTCAGAGAGAGATATACCTAGAGAGACACCGGCCAAGTAGTAGGCTGTTTGCACCATTAATAACGCCCAGGAGATGGCCAGAGCTTCACTAGTACGTACCCCTTTTTGATGGTAGAGGTAGTCGCTTCCTCCCTGATAAGGGTGGATAAAGTGGAAGAGGAATAGTTCTATAATTACTCGCATCGTTAGTAGAAAGTATCACATTAGTGAGAGTTTGCGAAATACTCATCTCGCTTAAAAAATATTTTACTCTCTTTACCAGCTAAAAAATGAAATAGGGTCTTTGAAGCAGGGTGTGCGACTAACAGCTCCTTGGGGGAGCGCCAAAGGAGCAGTTGCTGACTATCCCATTTGATGGCCAGTAGAGGTGTATTAGTAGGCAGGGTGTTAATAGATGAGAGGTAGTCAGCTGGCCGGAGTGCCAAAATTGATAGTAAATCTGTTATACGATTTAGCTCAAGCTCTTTTTTGTCTATTTGAGGCTTGAAATCTACCTGTGTCTTTCCATTCCATTTTAGCACAATTGGTGGTGGTGAGGAAAAGTGTAGTGCGATTGTTTTTGGCGGTACTACCTCTAGAGCAGCAAAGGGGATGCGCTCCCAAAAAAGTTGTTGATGGGAGAAAAAGATTGGAATTAATTTGTTATCTAACTTAAACACTCCTGGGAACTCGGAGTTATGCAGGTAGTGGCCACTATGCTGACCCATATTGCGATAGAGCTTTAACGTTATAATTCGATTTAAAGATGTTGATATTATAAAGCTGGCCACCCTGTTTGCTAAATCCTGCGGGTTGGTCTGGGGATAATATTCTGTTGCTCGCATGGTATTAATCAACTGGAGGAAATTTTCAATTTGGGTCGGGTTATCTTTGGCCAGATGAGATCTCTCTAATGGACTAGTAGTTATTTTTTGGGCATCGACTGAGAATGGGCGGTTCCTGAGGTTCTTTACCTTGATGTTGGTGATTTTCTCACCAGCAGATAATTGGAGAAGTTTGAGATCATAGAAAAAATGATCACTAATATTAAATAGGTTAGTCATCCGTTGGTGATAGGCTTTGGAATTATGTAGACTCTTGCTTCTAGTGACCATAAATAGCTGGTTAATAGGGTTGGTGTCCTCTGCGATATAGTAACGAGTGTGATCGTTGCTATTGTCGGTTGCTCGCAGGTAGAAGCTGGTGTCATATCCGAGCTTTGATCCTAAGGTAATTGTAACTTTTTTTTGTGCAGCGATATAAAATTCAATATATGGTGCTTTATTCGCAAAAATTGATGTGAGAGTTGAGTCGATCTCCTGGGCAGAGATCTCCTTAATCGCTTTAATTGCAGTGACAATTTTTATAAAAGAGGTGACATGTTGTGGATCAACTTTGACTTTGCTATCTTTGGTATGAAAACCATGGTCATCTTTTATCAGGTGAAAATTATTCCCTCTAATCTCGGTCAGGTGCTTTAATATCGTGCTGGAGATAATTGTACGACGTTGCTCAATGATTTTGGCACTCTTCCTCTCCTCCTGTTCTTCAAGAAAATAGATGGCAGTTAGTGCCACGATAATGGCCAGTAGCAGTAGTCCATTTCTCATGGTTACTCTCTTCTAAAGCGGTAGATGAGTATGGCAAAAAGCAGCAGTAGTAGTGGGACCAGTAAAATTGAGAGATAAAACACTAATGCTAGTTGATACTGGCCGATAAAGATGGGTTGGTTTTTGATTACCGGGAGATTGAAAGAGATCAATTGATCATCTTTGGTCAGCCAGGAGAGCGAGTTTAGGATTAGTTGAAAATTAGTAGAGAAGTTGGAATAACTATTATTGATCAGAGTTGAGTTTCCCATGGCAACGATCCGCTGTTTTAATCTGTGGTTCTTGCCGACTGACTGTTCAAGTGCCACAGATAAGGGGATTGGTCCTTTGGTATCACGTTGGGGAGTGTAAACTAGGCCGCCTTTGGCAATCTCCTTGGGATCATTGTCCGCCCAACTGTCAGGGAAGTTGGAGGTTGTTAGCAGTATCTCTGTTTGGTGGGATTGTCCCTCTTTGGCCTTAGTGGTCTCAATTGATGAGACCAGAGGGAAAAATAGCTGTCCTTTTAGTTGATTTGTTATCGGATGCTTGGAATTGAATTTGGTAATTAAAGGTACAGACCCATTTGATCCTCGGACAAAATGGGCCTTATCAATTACCAAGTTATTGTGGATATAGATCCCATTTTCTTTAAGCATTTGACGTAAGTTGGCAAACCTGTCTTGATTTAAGTCAGGGTCCAAAGCGATTAACAGTGATCCTCCCGCTTGAATAAAATGTCTGATTTTGACAACATCTTGATTAAAAAATGGTCTTTTCGGTCCCCAGATCATTAAGGTTTGACTCTTATCAAGAGCTAATAACGGATCAGTACTGGTTAGCTCAATCGGAACTACTTTAAACAGTGACTCTTTAAGACGTTTGAGTAGGGTGGTGCCGCCATTTGCATCTTTATCATATAGATCTAACTCACCATGGCCAATCGAATAGAGGATGTTGGGGTCTTCTGGACGACTTAACTTGATAATTGCTTGGGTTATTTTTAGTTCATTAAATTGTAATACCTGTTGCTTGCGTCCCTGATGCTCTAGTAGCAGAGTTGGTGAGTGTTCAATCTTATGTTGTTGTACTAGATCAGGTCGTAATTCAATATCAATAAAGCTAGTAGTAAAGTTACTATTGACTAGACGATAGAGCTCTAATAGTGCCATCAGCATCGGGCGTTCACTCTTGCGAGCAAAAATCTTTGCTTGGATAGGATCTTGGACTGTGCTTAGCACTTTTACCGATTGAGGTGAGAGAGAATTAACGGTGGCACTGGTTAGATCCAGTTGGGCCGGGTGTTTATAGACAATGTAGTTTCCTAACCCGAACAGTATAAATAGTAGAAATGCGCTAAGAGTTGTTGAGCATAGATGACGAAACCATCTGCTGTTATATATATGGTTGAAGCGTTGGTGATCTAGTGTCAGTGTAGCTAAAGCTAGTGTGCAACTAACAATGGTGATTGAGATATTGAGTGTAAACTCATCATAGAGGGTTATCCATAGCCCTGCACTTAGTAAAAAGGTGATAACGGTTAGGGCGTAGAGCAGGATTAGATAGAGCTTTCTCAATTACCATCTCCTTGACTCGAGAGAGAGATGGGTTAACAGCATAAAGTAGATTGGTAGAGTGATAAAGTAGAGGAGATCAAAGCTTTTAATTGCCCCTCGAATAAATGGTTGAAGATGGAACGGGGGACTAAAATATTGAAAGAGTTGGGCAGTGATTTGTCCATTGGTAAATGAGGGGACCAGACCACAAAATGTCAGCAAGATAATTATTCCAAAGGAGACCATTGCTGCGATAACCTGATTATCGGTTAGGGATGAGGTGAATATACCGATCATGGCATAACTACTAGCACAAAGTAGTAATCCCAAGTAACTACTTCCGACTACCGCCATTCCCTCGATACCTGAAAAATAGAGGGTAATTGGGCAGATAGTGGTTAGACCCAATAAAAAAACGATAATCGCTACTATTGACAAAAATTTTGCAGCAATAATATCTCGATGGCGCAGTGGAGACATTAGGAGTAGGTCGAGAGTTCCATTACGGCGTTCAATCGCAAAGGTGCCCATGGTTAAAAGAGGGGCGATAAAAATCATTAGTAGGTGAATATTACCCATTAGTGGTTTAACTACAGTCTCTAATATTGAGTAGTCAGTAGGTGTTTTTGCCATAACTAGATAGTTAAAAAATAGCCAACCAATAATCAATGAGAATAGTGCGCCAATAATGTAGAGCATTGGGGTCAAAAAGTAGGATCGGATCTCCTTGATCAGCAATCTTAAAAATGGGTGGTGGCCAACTAACATCAGTTTCCACCTCTTGATCCACTCTGGGTAGTTGCCTGTTTGAATATCTGCTCCAAGCTCATCTCCTCCTCTTGGATTTTAAATAGTGCTTGACCGCGATTGGCCAACTGCAGGGAGAGCTGGCTTAATTCTTGTTCACTACCATCAAAGCTGACCGTTACCTGGTAGCGGCCTGCGCTTTGTTGATACTCTAGTACTTGGCAGTTAGGCAGAGTCTGGTTTAGCTCCTCAGATAGCTCTTGATTCCACTGCTTGACTTGGGCAACCACTTGATGAGTAGTTTTGAAGTTTTGTTTGATCTCTTGCATTTCGCCTGAAGCGACGACCGAACCTTGGTTTAAAATTGTTACCTGGTCACAGAGACGTTCAACCTCATTTAAATTATGGGATGAGAGAATAACAGTACAGCGATCTTTCAGGGAGAGAATTAACGCCCGAATCTGATCGATAGAGTGTGGGTCAAGCCCGACGGTCGGTTCATCCAAAATGACAATCGCTGGTGAATATATTAGGGCCTGAGCGATTCCAACTCGCTGTTTGTACCCTTTGGAGAGAGGGGCAATAATACGTTTACGACAATCTCTAAGTCCACACTCATCGATTGTCTGCTCGACTGCTTTGGTTGACTCTTTACGCGTGAGGTAGAGGTTAGCTACAAATTGCAAATACTGCTCAACAGTCATTGTGGGGTACAAGGGAGGAGTCTCCGGTAGTAAACCAATCCCTTTTGCCCCTTGTCCTGCAGGTGCTAGGATAACCTCTCCAGCAGTAGGAGTTAACAGCCCGGAGATAATATTGATTGAGGTGGTTTTTCCTGAGCCATTTGGTCCTAGAAAACCGTGGATAGATCCACTGGAGACGCAGAAGCTGACTCGGTCTAAGGCAACTACCCCGGGAAACTCCATTCTGATCTCTGTTAAGGCTATCGCATTTTCACTCACCGCTCAATTGTAGCCAATCAATCATCCCCAGTCCATTTTGTTGCAAAAATCGGTTGGTTTGGGAGAATGGGCGGCTGCCAAAAAAACCGCGGTGAGATGAGAGGGGAGAGGGGTGAGGCGCTGTCAAGACTAGATGGCGCGTACGATCAATAAAACTTGCCTTCTTGATCGCGTAGCTTCCCCAAAGAATAAAGACTAGCTGTTCCCGATTGGTATTTAGTAGTTCTAGCACATGGTCGGTAAATAGCTCCCAGCCTATCCCGCGGTGGGACGCAGCCTGACCTGCACCTACTGTTAATACACTATTGAGCATTAAGACACCCTGTCGGGCCCATCCGGTAAGATATCCCGAAGTGGGAGCTGTAACCTCTAGGTCAGAGGCCAACTCCTTGAAGATATTCCGCAGTGATGGAGGGAGTCTAACTCCGGGACGTACTGAGAAGGATAGGCCATGTGCTTGGTTGGGTCCATGATAGGGGTCCTGTCCTACTATTACCACCTTAACCTGATCAAAAGGTGTTAGGGTGAAGGCAGAAAAAATCTCATCTAATGGTGGATAGATGGTGGCCCCTTTTTGTCGCTGTTCGGTAAGAAAGAGACGAATTTTTTGCATATAATCAGCTGAAAATTGGGGTGCGATCTGTTGGACCCAACAGGGAGAGATCTCTTGAAGTATTTGTGATAACTGCATTTTCTCTACTCCATAACCCGTGATCCAAACACTTGCTTGTTCAGTCCAGATCACGCTATAATCCACACCTGATAAGCTATTCATCGCGATAGAGCGTAGAGGATATTACACAATTGTCTCCTGATCTGACCACCACTTTGAAGATAAAGTACCCCTTGATTATCGCCCCTATGTTTTTGGTTACCAATGAGGCAATGATGATTGCTGCGGCCAAGGCTGGTATCACTGCAGCTATTCCTGCACTAAACTACCGTACTCCTGAGTTAATGGAGGATGGGTTGAAGATAGTTGAGCGTGGGGCGAGTGATATTGTCTATGGGGTTAATCTGATTGTTAATCGCTCTAACCCCTACTTGGACCGGCAACTGGAGGTGGTAAACTCTAGTAATACCAGCTATGTGATTACCTCTCTGGGCAACCCCAAGAGGGTAATTGAGCAGTGTCATCGTCAGGGCCAGTTAGTCTTCTGTGATGCAGTTAATCTTGAGCATGCCAAAAAGGCGCAACAGGAAGGGGCCGATGCGATCATTGCCGTTAACTCTGGTGCTGGTGGCCATGCCGGAAAGATCCCCGCCTCAATTTTAGTTCCTATGTTAAAAGAGCAGCTCTCTATCCCGGTTATTTCCGCCGGTGGTGTTGGGGACTCGCTGGGGGTCAAGTCAGTGATGCAGATGGGGGCCTATGGCCTCTCTATCGGTTCGATCTTTATTGCCTGTGAGGAGTCTGCGATCTCCACCCAATATAAGGATGCTGTTGTAAAGTATGGTGCGGGGGATATTGTTATGACCTCAAAAATATCAGGCACTCCTTGTACGGTAATTAATACTGAATATGTCCAAAAGATTGGAACAAAGCAGTCCGCACTTTTTACTCTATTAAGTAAGAATCGCACTTTAGGCAAGTATGCCAAGATGGCAACCTTCTATCTGGGAGGCAAGTCAGTCGCGCTTGCTGCGACTGAAGCTACCTATAAAACTGTCTGGTGTGCTGGGCCGGCAATCGAGTTTGTAGATGGGATCTATCCTATCGCTAGAATTGTAGACTCTCTAATGGGTTTGAATAGCTTGGATCAGGAGTAGAGATGGGGGAAAAAAATAGTTCTGGCCCTTTAGAGATACTTAGTCCGGCAAAACTGCTTGATCGCTCCAAGGCTTATGCACTTGAATATCTTTTACGTAATGAGAATTTTGTTGGGAGAGGTGTTATTCTGTCTAAAGCACTTAATCGCTTGGTACCGTTCAATGCTCCCCACGGATTTGTGATTGAACACTTATCTGAGGATCAAGTGAGAGTGTCACTCCCTTCACGGCGTAGCAACTGGAACCATTTAAATAGTGTTCATGCCTGTGCTATTGCCACTCTAGGAGAGATGGTGGCTGGTTTATCTATTCTTCACATGCTTGGTATTAGTAATCATCGTCTAATTTTAAAATCGTTAGCAATTGATTACATAAAGCAAGCGACTACTAATTTAGAAGGGGTGGCAACTCTTAGCTTAGAGGAACAAAATAGAGTCAAAGAGGAGCTTGCTACCGATCACCTCTCATCGATAACTATAAATAGTAAGGTATATAATAATCAATCAGAGTTGGTGGCAAAAATTGAGTCTTGTTGGCAACTTAAAAATTGGGACTATGTCACCTTTAAATCTTTATAAAACATTCAAAGGAGTACTCTTTCTTCTCTCCTTGGCATTTGGACTTTTACTGTTCAATTTGCACTGTTTTGTTATATTTCTGTTGGTTCGTCCATGGTCACTTCGCTATTATCGCCACTTAATTCGGTTAGGGGCAGCTGCTTGGAGTAATCACTCTGCTTGGTGTTTTGAGCAGGGCCAGGGAGTTGAACTGGTGATTACCGGTGATACCATTTCAGATCCAGAAGAGAATGCTCTTCTGATTCCCAACCATCAAGCGATGGTAGATATCTTACTGGTTTTTGCTTTTGCCAGACGGTACAATCGGGCCGGCCATTTGAAATGGTTTGCCAAAGAGGCGATTAAGTATATTCCGATCTTTGGTTGGGCCCTTGCATGTACTGATTCGATCTACATGAAGCGAAGTTGGCAGAAGGATAAAAATAAGGTGGAGCAGATGTTCTCCCGCTTCCATCAAGAGGATATTCCTCTATGGTTGGCGATCTTTCCTGAAGGGACTAGGCGCACCCTACGAAAGCAGGAGATCAGTATTCTATTTTCCCAACGACAGGGGGTAAAACCGACGTCTAAAGTCATGTACCCTCGCACTAAGGGATTTGTGGCAACCGTTGGTGCCTTAAGAGGCCACCTGAAAGCAGTTTATAATATTACATTTCGCTATCAGGATCACCCTCCCTCCCTTACTGGTCTCCTTTCAGGATCGGTAGATAAGATCCATTTACATGTTCAACGCTTTGATATCTCTTCAGTACCTGAGGATGAAAAGGCGATGAAGCAGTGGCTGATTGAGCGTTTTTTAGAGAAGGAGAGTTACTTAAACTTTGCTACTCATTCTAAAGAAGATTCCTAAAGATTCCGAATAGTTTGCTATGGACAGATATCAAAGAGTTATTAGCTTGCTAGAGCAGGCTCAAAATATCGTTATCACTACCCACCTTCATCCTGATGCAGATGGGGTTGGAAGTCAGGTGGCCTTAGGATTATCCCTGTTACAGCAGGGAAAGAGTGTCACTTGTGTCAATGAGCAACCGCTCCAACCTCGTTATAAATATCTTGATGCAAAGAATATTGTGATTGGCAGTGATGAATTTATTGAACAGCAACATGGAGCAGCGATTGATCTGATGATTGTGGTGGATACTAACTCCCTTGCTCGGATTGGTGTCCAGATGGCCTCCTTGGTTCAGCGATCAAAAAATATTCTTTTTGTCGACCATCATCCAGCACCAAAGCAAATTGTTGCTCTTCACTGCATCGATACCACTATGGCGGCAACAGGAGAGTTGGTTGGAAGTTTGATTGAACAGATTGGTACCACCCTGGATTATGATATCGCGTTGGCCCTTTATACTGCCGTCATTATTGATACTAGTAGTTTTCGCTATCCCACAGTTACAGGGGCCACTCATCGTCTGATTGCGCAGCTATTGGAGACCGGGATCGCTCCATCGAAAGCTTACAATATGATCTATGGAACCAAGAAGATAAGTCATCTACATCTATTAGGCTCAATTCTTACTCTGTCGGATAACAATCAAGATGGGACGATCGCTTGGATCTCTCTTTCAGAGCAACTACTGTCAAAGTTTGCTGTGGTTAATGAGGATACTCACTCTTTTGTGAACCATCTTTTGGTGTTAGATAAGATAAAAATCGCCTGTATGTTTCGGGAGAGTGGAACCTTTGTTAAGGTGAGCCTCAGATCCAGTGGCACAATTGATGTGGGTATTATGGCAGAATCTATGGGAGGAGGAGGTCATAACCACTCTGCTGCGACTATTGTGGAGGGGGAGCTGGAGGAGGTAACCACTCGTACTATCGCTAAGTTAGAGATTATGCTCAAGGGTAGTGAAGAGTAATTCTATATAGTTCAAGTAGTGTAAATATTGCCGCCTGCGTCAAAAACATGGACAAATATTTGGATTTACCTATAATTCGGCACTATGAATTTTTCTGGCAAATATAGGATTGAAGATGGACTGCACTTGGTGAAGGCAGTGCTGTTTGATATGGATGGAACCCTCTTTAATACAGAGGAGATTCATACCTGTGCCACACTTGCAGTTTACTACCAGCTTATCGGAGATCGACAAGGGGATTGTCCACTACCCAACGCAGAGGAGTTGATTGGCAAGAGTGATGCTGATGTCTTTGAACGTATTATTGCTCCCTGCTCTGCTGTAAGTTGTGCCGAATTTGTTAAATTGAAAAATTGGGAGATGTTAAAGGCGGTTGACACTCTCTCGTTGGAGCAGTTAACGGCGCTAATGACCAAAGGTATCGTTCCCCTACTCAAAAGATTACGAGATCGACGAATCAAGATGGCGATTGTTACCGCCAGTGAACCTGAAGTAGCGGAGGTCTTGTTAAGTAAAAGTGGTTTATCACCCTATTTTGAGATGGTGATCAACTATAACAGTACTGCCTATAGCAAACCTTCACCCTCTCCCTACTTGTTGGCAATGCGTAAGCTGGGAGTAAATAGTGGTGAGACATTGATCTTTGAAGACTCTTTGACTGGACTGGCCGCAGCTAAAGCGACTAAATCAACCACTGTTCAGGTACAGTCATTCTTACCCCCCAAACTCTGTCAGCACAATCTAGCAATTACCGATTTCCGTTAAAGGTAACCCGTTAAAGGTAACCGGTACTTTTTTGCGAAACCCTGCGTTAAATTCCTGTTATTGATAATAACCAAATATCCAAAACAAAAGGCATGAGGTATGGTTGCTGCTTGTTGAATCACGACTAAAGTATGAGGAGCAAGATATGACTGCAGCAATTGATCAAAATAAAGTTCCGGTCTGGAATAATGAGCACCTCTTCTCCTCGGTTGAAGATAGTAGATTTAACGCAATGTTTGAAGCGGTGGAGAGTGCGATTCCTGTTCTCCAGCAAGGATATATATTTTTAGAAGCGCTGGTTAAAGATGAGCACTTTTCTCTTGTTGATATACAACAAGAGCAGCTAAAGAGTTTACAGAAATTAATGATCACACAGTTAGATGATGCAGTTAAGATGCATACTCTATTCTCATATACCCATATGGTTTTAAGTACTGATGCCAAGAGTATTGCGGCCCAGGAGATGATGTCGCGTTTGATGCAGTTGGGAACCTCTTATGATCAGGCGAGTAAATCGTTAGAGCTCTATTTAATTCGCTGTGAACAAGAGGTGATAGAGGTATTACTAGATCACCCCGAGGTGCAGCAGTATCGCTTCTCAATTGAGCAGGATCGAAAGGAGAGGGATTTTCTATTAAATTTAGAGCAAGAAAAGATGGCTTCCTCACTGGCCCAAAGTGGTCTGTTCGCTTGGGGAAATCTTTATAACTCTTTGACTGGAACTATTCAATGTGATGTGGATGGTGAAAAGATGGGGTTAGCTAGAGCTGCTAATCTGCTATCTTCTCCCAATAGCAAGAAGAGAAAAGATGCATGGAGTGCTATTCAAGCTAGCTGGGTCGTACATGAGGAGAGTGCTGCTGCGATTGTTAATGCTCTAAATGGTTGGCGTTGGGAGAATAACCGACTACGTTCTCAGATTCGAGAGCGCCACTACCTTGATGTGAGTTGTAGTCAAAGTAGAATCGAGCGGGATACCTTGGAAGCAATTTTAAGTTCCACCTACGAGATGAGAGGAGTGGGACAGCGAGCACTAAATTTAATGAGCAAGAATCTAAGCCTTGATAAGTTAGGGCCTTGGGACCTGTTTGCTCCACCCAAAATTGAAGGTGAAGAGGAGTTGCTCTACGAATTTCCGGAGGCGATCTCTATGATAGAGGTGGCTTTTTCAGATTTTGATCCTGAAATGGGTAAGTTTGCTCGAATGATGTATGATAAGGGATGGATTGATGGACGAGAGTCGGATAGTCGCACTACCGGAGCCTACTGTACCTCTCTACCCATCGTTAAGGAGCCAAGAGTATTTATTACTTATAAGGGGAGCTTAGATAATATTATCACCTTGGCCCATGAACTAGGACACGCCTATCATAACTGGGTGATGCGCGATCTACCATTTCTAGATCACCACTACTCCATGACTTTAGCTGAAACGGCCAGCATCTTTGCGGAGACACTATTTCGTGACTACTTCTTAGGCAAATCCCAGAGTCGGGAGGAGAAACTGAAAATTAGCTGGGCAGATGCAGATAGCGCTTCAGCCATGCTCAATAATATTCCAGCTCGTTATGAGTTTGAACGCAATTTTGTTGAGCTACGCAAGGAGCAGTTTGTTCCAGCTCCTAAGTTAAAAGAGGTAATGAAAGGAGCTTGGGAGAAGTGGTATGGAGACTCTCTTCAATCTTATGATGAGATGTTCTGGGCCAGTAAAGGTCACTTCTCAATGGCAGGAATTGGATTTTATAACTATCCATATCTTTTTGGTTATCTGTTTAGTCTAGGTCTTTACGCGCTAAAGGATCAAGGGGATTTTAGAGAGCGTTACATCAACCTATTACGAGATACTGGTCGAATGACGGCCGAAGATTTAGTTAAAAAACATCTAGGTGAAGATTTAACTAAGCCGACATTTTGGCAGCAGAGTTTAGCAATTGTTGAGCGATCTGTGGATCAGTTTGCTAAACTTGTTTAGTTAAAACTCACCGGATAGTTATTTTACCTTATTTGCGGAGAGAGAAGATGGCCGTCGAGATTAAAACCATTCATCTTATTATATCTGGCCGTGTCCAGGGTGTATGTTATCGGGTGTGGGTTGTGGAGCAAGCGACTAAACGAGGGCTGTCCGGTTGGGTTCGCAATCGTCTAGAAGGAACAGTTGAAGCACTATTTTCTGGATCGGCAAACGCCGTGGAGGAGCTAATTGCAGAGTGTTATCAGGGGCCATCTTTTGCGCGCGTAGATCATATTGAACTAACTCCAGCTAATCCTCCTGCTGATCCAGTTTTCAAAAAAATAGCTACTTGCTAGCCACTTAATCAAACTATCCAAACTAAAGCGTATTGGGCAGATGTCTCAAGATAGTCAGCTAAGCAGCTAAAATTATGTTGGATTGGACCTATGCCCAATAGAGTAAAAGCGTAAAATTATATAAAATAGCCTTAACAGATTGATCGAGCGGCACGTTGGTTGTGGTAGCACTTTAAAACTGAATTCTAATACTGAAACCGGGATCTGGGAGGAAGAGATGAGAGGATTAAATATTTTCATTCTATTGTTGATTGGGTTAATGGCAACAGCTTGTGTTTCAGATATTGAAGGCCTTGCCAAGAAAGTGGGTGGAGGGGATAGTGAGAGTCACGAAAGAGAGCATGATGATGATGATGATGATGATGGCAGGCATGGAGATGATCACCATGGATCTGTTAGCTGTCGACAGGGGGACACTCTTTATAATAGGGATTGTTACTATCTAGATCTTTCAAATGCAGATAGTGCAGATTTATACAGCGATGCTTCAGGAGCTTTTAATATGCTAAATACCACGAACCTAGTTAGTTACTCTCTGGCAGTAGATGATGAGGTTAGTTTGATGGTACACCAAAATAGATTAAAGTTAGTTAGTACAGACATTGGTGGTAATCTTCGGTTCCTTCATACTTACTCAATTTAATTAAACTAAGAGATCGTTTGTCGGGGAGAGGAGATCTTCCAAAAAAAAAGCGGCAAGTTCTTGCCTCCCCGATATATTAGCTTTCTTGTAGATCGAAGTAGCTTGCTGCCGGATTGTTTTTTCCTTAGTATTTCGTATCGATGCAATCTCTCTAGTTGTTAGCCCCTTTAAAAGAAGCATAGCAATATCTTTTTCACCAGGTGAAAGAAGCCAGGAGTTAAATTGTTGATCAATTACTTGAGAGAGCCCATCAATATATTTTTTAGACTCATTTTTCCAGTGGATGAGATCTTGACGGTCTGTCTGTAATTTAGTCTGTAAAGATTCGATCTCCCGTTTTTTGATCAGTAGGGCCCTAACCAGAAATACTACACCGATAAAGCAGAGAGCTAAAATTATTAGTTCACCAAAAAAATGAGGGCCATACCCATCCTGTGCGTAGTCATAGGAGAGATCGGCAATGATAAAAATACCCATTAGAATGAGTGCCACAGTGGGAATGAGATACTCTTTGGGGAGTGGCTGATTATGTTTTTTCATTTTTAAATTATAACGCTAAAGAGGTTACGGGCAAATGGAAATTTAATCTTAATTTTGCTAACTTATTAATTTTGGAGGAGTGGTCCTTGTTAGAATAGATTTAAGCCAAAAGCAGAGGGGGTAACCGCCGGCTCAGAACGTCGAGATACTCCATCAAACTCTAGCTTGGGTTTGCTAAATGTTGTCAAGACTAGCGAGTTATCATTTATGCTTAAGATTTCTGTAACTTCGGCAGCCAATAGCTGGTGATTTACGGTTTGATTTTTAAAGGGAAATCCATCGGCCCAATATCCTTGTACCTTAGTAATATGAGAAGTAGAGATCACAATCTTAATCTTCCCTTCATCATCTAGAATGGAGGTCTCTGGATTAATATCCAGCAAAAAGTGGTAGTAGGGTTTCCACTCTCTACCACTCCAAATGTGCAGTGCCAGTTCGACTGTCGGTAGATAGAGATGCAATCCTCCGGTATTTATCCAGAAATTTGGAGGAGCAGTGAAGCGATAGTGCGCCTGGATTGACTGCTGAGTTCCATTACTATTAATCAGATCGGGGATGATCTCACTAAATTTTTCAAGGTTAAAGAATCGATCAATATCTAGATTTCCCTGACTGGTTAAAAGATGGAACTCCCCATTGACCGGTAGGCTTAACTGCAACAGTGTATTAATTAGGGTTGGATTGATCCCGACAAACCCCCAGCGATTTGTTCTGTTGACACGATCATCAAGTACAAAGTTAGAGAGATGATCAAAAGATTTTGTGGGTAGTGCAACTGGAAAATTTGCCGCGAATGAAAGGGAGAGCCCATCAGAGTTAAGCAGTAGGCGATTAGGATAGAGCTGAGCTACTGTACTTTGTTGATTAGAGATAGCTCCCAAACTACTCAATTTGAACTGCTGATCAGTCTGAAGTTTGTTAGCCATTATGGCCCCCATCTGGGTCGCAGCCTCTTGTAAACGATCATGTATTCTCTTTACTACATGGATACGCTGAGTCAGCAAGAACTCTCCCAGCTTTCTTTTTAGAAATCCACCGAGAATACCAGAACAGGAGGATGGTCCGACCACTACAAATTCATCTTCAGGGATATCGAAGGTCACGTCCTCTGCTTTAAAGGAGATCCCACCCGCCTCAATCACGGGGGTCAATAGGACAGTACCGGGGAGAACAAGTTTATTGCCAATATAGAGATCCACCTTACGACAGGTGGTTTTAATAAAGCCTCTCTTTCCCTTTATCTTTGATATATGTAGGTTAATACTATGAATTCCAACGGAAAGTTTTAGACGGTTATCAAGAGTCTCAACCCTGACATCACTAAATTTTGCAGAGAAGTAGTTTCCCAGGATCTGATACTTTATACCACGAGGCGATACACCTCGTTCATCCGGATAACTGCGATTGATAATATCCTGCAGTGAGGTCTGTCTTACTCTCTCATTCAAAGCTTTAAAAAAAGGAGAATTGATCTCTAGCCTAATGGCATCATTCAGAGTGGTACTTCCACTATCTATGGCAAAAGTCGATGTAGATAGTAAAAAAACAGCGGTGAAATATGTTAGTACTGTCAGTAGTTTTAATTTACAGATCATCCCAAAAGACCTCACAAAGATTGATGAGAAAATATTTTACCGCTACCTACAGATACACCCGAGATAATCGATCAACTACTTTAACTAAATTTATAGTACTTTGAGGATACGCACCGCACTGGAAGGAGTTTAAAGTAGGTGAGGAGGAGCTGCTAACGGGTGCTAGTACTTTATATAAAGTGCGTCATTCACTATCAAATGACTGCCCAACGCAAAGCGTCTTGAGGCTTATTTAAAAAAACTGGTATTTGGAGCACTGCTATTTAGTTGCTATCTCTCTTGGCGGTATAGATTGAGTCTAATAGATCTAACCTTTGTTTAGAAAATTACATTAATGGCGACTGGTGGAATGATGCTGATGCACTTTAGATAGGTAGGGTTAATGACGATATGCTTTTTCTCTCCATCAAACCAGCGAATCTCGTAGATCTGCTCCGGGTCATATGCATTTGCAAAAATGGCAAAATCTCCATACATAATTATCCGCTCGGTTTCTAAGTTGTCCCAAGTGGTGATCCTCATTAAAAGTGTTTCATCGCTACTTCTTCCCTGATTTGTCTCTAGGTGTCCATCAAGATCAGATATGACTTGACCGCTGTCTAATCCATCAGAAATTTTCTGAAACTGGATAGGGAGAAGTTTATCGAAATCAGATGGCTGGTGAATGACCCATCCATAGTATCGGTAGTATTCGTTAATCTGACATTCTGAGTAAAGGGTGGTTGAAAAGATAGTAATCGCAAGAATAAGCACTAATTTCACAAAAGCCTCCAGGTGCTAAGTGTAGCTGTCATTTCGAATAAACGGTTAGTTAAACTATTACTCTCAAGATGGCATCTGTCATCTCAAAAAGTAGTAACTCGTTTAATAATATTTAACTGAAGAGGCTCTTTGTAAGCAGGTTTACTATAGCTAGTTGATTTTAGTTAACCTTAATACATAGAGTTTGGTGCTAATCTATAGATATTTCAGGTAGATACTAATAGTATCTGAATCGTGCTATAAAACGTGAGTGAAAATCAAATTATTGTCCTTAATTTGTTGTTTTTTTATTCTCTCCCCATCTTGGGCGATGATCGATCTTACTTCATACAATTTAACAGAGAGTCAAACGGTACTGTTACGTCGATTGGAAGAGAGAGGGATCTCTGAGGAAAAACTACATAATTTTGCAAGAGTTCTACATAAAAATAATAGTGTAACAGAAGAGGATGAGTATGTTCCTCCTCACACCCAAAAGCTACTTAATGAAGTTCAGCACTGGGCACAAGGTGGAGCGTTCTTTGCCTTTATTGTCTCTACTGACTTTACTATGAATGTTGATGCTTATCAGGCAGCCTGTCCCAACTGGGCAGTATTCAATTTTGGAAAAGCAACTGGCACAGAGTTTTTTAAAGTAGATGTTCTATCAAAGTATTTTAATCTCTTGTATGAGTTACAATATAATCAGTTAAATTTCCCTGCCTCATTTTCCGATTACTATTTTAGACTGGCCCAACGAGAGGGGTTTGATCAATACCTTATTAAAAACAATTAATGGGTATACTTTCAATCGGTTATAAACTTAAGTTCTTGTACTAGGCGGTTGATCGTGCTCTGCTCAACTTTTTGGTAGTCAAACTCAATAAATTTATCCTGATGATTTAGAGCATGACCAAGGTTAGGTAGGTAGACGAATTTAAAATTTGATTTCTTCCACTTGAGGTTGTTGGCATTTTGAATTGCTTTGGTGTGGTAGGATTGAGTTTGGTGATCCATCTCTCCCTGAAAAAAAACAACTTTGAATTTGGATCTCTTTAGAATCTTAACAGGGCTTGGCAGCCGAAGAGATTCGATGGTCAGTCTATTTATAGTTGAGTCCTGATCAAAAATAAAATTGACAAATTGGGCTCCTTTAAACTCCTGTCGAGAGAGCTTTTTATCATGGTTGAGATCAATCGCAGTCATTTGTGAGGCGATAACATTGTCTGCGGCCAGTTCATTGGTGGTGAGTAAGTTGTCACGGTTTTGGTCCAGGCGATAGAAACTATCCATATGGCGGTATAGTGTCTGTTCGAAGGCACTGACATAGATTGGGGTAGTGGTAAATCCAACTAAAACTACTCCGGCGACCATTCTATTCACATGAGCTACCTGCAAGGCAATGCCTGCTCCTTGACTGTGGCCAAGCAAAATAATTTTAGCTCTGGGGAAGAGGGCCCGAGCATGTTTGACCAACTGATTGGCATCTTGGATGAAGTGGCGATAGGGGGATGGGCCAAATTTACGATAATCTTTACTTGATCTATATCTGGGGTCAAATGCTTGGTGGCGTACTAATTCATAAGAGCGTTTATTATATCTAACGGTGGCAATTCCATTTTCATTCATCCCTTTTGCTAGATGGTGAAATAATTTTTGGTCAGTACCATTGTAGTCGTTAGGGCCGGAACCATGGATGAAGATAATAACACTCTTTACATCCTCATTGCTTGCTTCATCGGGGATAGTGATCTTAATCGGTATTTTGAAACCATCAAAGCTGGGTAACATGATTAGCTTTTTGCGTTCACTTCGATCTTCAACATAGCGTTGCCAGAAACCGGAGATCTTCTGATTAGTATCAACAAAGATATTTAGAACAATTGTTGATAGCTCCATCTTAATAATAAAGTGCGCCTCATTTTTACGAAAGAAGGACTGACTTATGCTAGAAAGTTCACCATGTTCTTTAATTAGATCAGTTTGAATTTTATTTAAAGCATTCAGGTCAATTTTCTGCTTTAGATTATCATTAAACATATCGTGAGTGGCTTTGGTATCTGATGACAGCAATTTTTTTACAAAAAGGGGGGTAATCTTCTCCGCTAAAGAGATCTTCTCCGGTGGTGAAGTAGTAAGAGCGCAGGCGGTAAAAAGAGTAAATAATAGTGGTAACAAAAATTTCATTTTTGCCCTACCATAGCTTCTTGAATTTTTTGAGCAGCTTTTTTCCCTTCTTTTTGGCTTGTGCCTTTACTTTGTCTTTTGCTTTTTTCTTTTGGGCACCTTTTAGATCAGAAATTTTACGATCAGCACTCTTTCTTAGATTTAAAATTTTAGCCGCTTTACCATTCAGTTTCTTGAGAGAGCCATTGCCACTCTTGTTGATCAAGTTATCCAGTGCTCCTCGTTCGCCTTTTAGAACTCCGTCAACCATCGCCTTTACCTTTGCTTTTGCGGCAGCAATCCTCTTGTTTACCCCACGTTTGATCCCGCTCTCCAGCGCATTTGAGAGGTTGGAGCGAAGCTTTATCTTGGGCTTGGCAATGGGCCCTTTTATCGTTCCGTTTACCTGAATAGTTCTAAGCCCCGTGACACTCTCCTTTAAAATCGCCTCTAAGTCACGTGAGTTACTTTGAATGTTATATTGGCTCTTTTTAAATGTATTTTTTATCGTAAAATCTAGTAGTCCTCCGCTGATAGTTCCGGCCAAGAGCAGAGATCCCCTGGCCTTTTTTAAGCCAAAGGTGACACTTTTACTTTTGGAGAAAATCTGATCATTAACTGGGTATTGACCATCAATTTTTATTTTGGTTGGACGTCCCAGTAGTGCCTGGTTGCTACTTAAATCAGTAATGTTTCCTTTTACTTTTGACACGCCGTTATCTGCTTGCTGATGGCCGGAGATAACTCCCTGTTGTAGCCAGATACGAGGGTAGCTGCCCTGTTTGCCAAATGAGTAGTTGTGCCCCTTGGCCCTCGCTTGGGGGGTAAAGGATGAGCTTTTATTACTGCTGCTAGACTTGGCGCTCTTCTCTGTCGATTTTTTCGCGGGAAGATACTCCTTACCCATATCAAGATACTTGGCATATGGCCCCAGCTTCGCTCGTAGATAATTTTCAAAGATACCTTGGGCCATACTTCCGGTGTCAATCTTGGGGATATTTAATCTCTTCTCTAGCTGCTCAATGTCTTTATCCGCCAGTTTCGAAAGACCACGACTAAGCTGTTTAAGTTCACTAATCTCCTGTTTTATCTGTTTAATTTCAGTTTTGGCTGTTCCAACCTTCTCTTTAACCTCTTTCTTGATTGACTTTAGCTCTTTTATGGCTGCGGCCGCATCCTGTATCTTCTTAACTTTTGTTTTAGCAAGTCTGTTGATGCGGGCCTTGGTTTTCTCGACAAATTTTGGGCCGCCAACTTTTTCTTGTACTTGTTCCCATCTCTTTTTTTGGGACTTGATACGCTGTTTAATCTCTTCGGAACGTTTGACTATTGCCAGTTCACCCTTAATATTATTTAGCTGTTCACTGGGATCACTGCCTCCTAGAATTGCAGCAACGTTTTCCAGCACATTCCCCTCCTGCTGAGAGGCAACAGTCGATAGTCCTGCCTTTTTCGCTTCCCGCAGCTCTTCACCGATGGCACTATCTTTTCCCACCACTTTCTGGGTAACAGATTCAATTACCAATTCACCCGGTGTTTTTCTGGGAGTATCGGTGGTAATTCCATTGATTGCCGCATGGTTAATCTTGACTCTCATTCTTAGTAGAGCATCCCAGGAAAACTCCCCTTCAATGCTCTCAATTTGTAATCGGTTGTGGGTGGGCTTTTTAGGGTCGGTTATCTGGATATCATTAAAACGATATTTAGCCTCCTTAAAATTCAAGGAGAGGTCAGCAATATTGACCTCCGCTTGATTGGCTTGAGTTGCTCCTGTGGCCAAAATCCATCGCAGGTGGCCAGCAAATAAAAAGTTTAGGTAGAGACCCGTTAGGGTTATAAAAATCACCAAAGGGATCAGGGCCCCCCAGCGTATTATCCCCACTTTTTTAGGCTTTAGTTCTTTCTTTTCAGGTGTTTTATTGTTGTTTGTCATATCAATACTATCCTATCCATAGATCTGATCATATTTGTGGTACCACTTATAGAGTGCAGTTGCCTGCAGCATCTTAAAGAGTTTAGTATCTTTAATCTTGGCCACCACTTTCTCGCGGTACTTAATAATTAAAAAACGAAAAATTACGAAGACTAGTGGGAAGAGCATAAATGCCATTGCTGTGGCCCCCATCACTAGTGAGTTGAACATTCTAGTATATGGGATGATTGGCATGGCATAGAGAGTTGTAAACAGTGACCGCAGTCCTTCCATCTCTAAGATATAACTACCTAGTTGATTAAAAGTATGGTCAAAAAGATAGGCGGGAAAAGCAAAGAAAAATGCACTGATTAGCACCGCTCCCAGTTGCACCCGAAAAATTAGGATTAGCACAAAAGTAAACACTGTTTGCAGTGAGAGGGCCGGGATAAATCCCAGAATTAAACCAAAGGCGATGCCGCTGGCGATCTGATTACTGCCAGTATCAGAATTTAAAACTTTTAGTAAACCGAATATCTGTTTGAGAATCAATGTCATCTTATCTCCTCCTTTTAACTATTGATCGAGTTTATTTCTAAGGGTGACCAACTCCTCGGCAGAGGTGGGATGGATACCGATGGTATTATCAAACTGCTCCTTTGTTGCCCCCGCCTTGATGGCAATTGCTACTCCCTGCATAATTTCTGGAGCATCAATTCCGACCATGTGGCATGCGACTACCCGTTGAGTTTTTCTCTCTACTAGTAGACGGACTAACGTCCGCTCTGTCATCTGGGTGATGGTATATTTTAGTGGACGAAAATCACTTTGATAGATATCCAGCTCGCCATACTGTTGACGTGCTTCCTCTTCGGTCGGCCCGACTGAGGCCAAGGGAGGCCAACTAAATACTGCTGATGGGATAAACTGATAGTTCATCTCTTTTGTTCCATCGTTAAAGAGGCGTTCAGCTAAAATGGTCCCCTCGGTAGTAGCAACCGGCGTCAGGTTGACTCGGTCGGTACAGTCCCCAATGGCATAAATGTCTGAAGCTGCAGTTTGGTGGAGATGGTCTGCTTGGATCGCTCCTACCTGATTAACTTCTATATTTTCAGCCTCTAGATTTAACTCTGAGGTGTTGGGAACTCTGCCTGTGGCATAGATTACAGCATCGACTTCGATTGTTTGTCCGTCACCTAAATGGACGTTTTTTTTATCATCGGCGCTTAAGGTAATCTTATCAACGCCACATGTCTTGAGAGTCACCCCAGAAGCGACGATCTGGTCTTGGAGAAACTCGCGCGCTTTTTGTTCAAAGCCACGCAATATATGAGAGCGGCGAATAACCAGGGTTACCTCACTGCCTAAGCCGTTAAGTATCCCTGCAAATTCTACTGCAATGTAACCCCCTCCAACAATTACCACCTTTCTCGGTTGCTCTTTTAACTCAAAAAGGTCATTGGAGGTTAGTACATGTTCAATGCCTGAGATCTTAGGTAGCTGGGGTTTTCCACCGGTGGCGATTACAATATGTTTGGCGCTTAGAGTCTGACCATCTACTTCCACTTGGTGGTTACCTAGTAGTTTGCCAGCACCCAAATAGCAATCCACTTGATTACTGTCCAACATCTTGCGATAGAGACCACTCAGCCTAGCGATCTCCTGGTCCCTTACATTTTTTAGCTGAGGCCAGTTAAAGGTGGAAGCACCCAACTGCCAACCGTAGTCTTGGGCACAGTTCATCTCACTTTGAAACTGAGCGGCCATCACCATCATCTTCTTGGGAACACAACCTCTAATGACGCAGGTTCCACCCATACGGTCATTTTCACACAGAGCAACTTTTGCACCAAGGCTGGCAGACCAACGGGCGACTCGAACTCCCCCGGAGCCACCACCAATTACCACTAGATCATACGTTTTTGTCATATTCATCCCTACTTGACGGCAATTTCCGTCAATTGGTTTTCGATTATAGATAAGTATGCTACTTTTATCCATCCTAACTGTTAAGTAAGTTGTGTCTTTTAAGTAAGGAATGTTGCATGAAAATTAGTCATATTCGTACTACCATCTGCCTTGACTCCTATAATTTCGACATTGCGCGTAACGAGAGCGGCGTATTAGAGATCTGGGCAGAAAATGATCTGGATTTGGCCGCCGGCATGGGGATGGCCCACGCTTATGACCGTTTGGTGCAGATGGTTTTTACCCGGACAATCGGTCAGGGGAGAGTGTGTGAGCTTTTAAAGGATAGTGAAGAGGGGATCACTATTGATCAAACGTTACGTCATCTGGGTTTTCAACATAATGCCGCCAATCAGGCTGCTCTGATTTCAGCTTCTAGTCGTGAGTTTCTCTCCGCTTATTGCGCCGGGGTAAACCACATCATGGAGACCCACTCCCTACCTTTTGAACTGAAGATGGTGGGTCTTAAGCCGGCTCCTTGGCAAGTGGAAGATACCCTTTTGACCATGGAGCTAATGAGTTATGTCGGGTTGGCCGAGAGCCAGGGGACAGCAGAGAAGTTAATTATTCAAGTTATTCAAAAAGATGTGGATCTGGCCAAATTAAAGGCGATCTTTACCCCTCACCTCGATGGGGTAGATGATACTCTGGTTGAGTTAATCAAACAGGTAAAGCTTTACGAGGCACCAATTCCAACAGATCTCCCTTTTAAAAGCTTTATTCCTAGTTTGAAGGGTAGTAATAATTGGGCGGTTGCGGGTAAAAAAACTGCTAGTGGAAATCCTATTCACTGCTGTGATCCGCACTTAGAGGTAAATCGTCTACCCGCAATCTGGTCGGAAGTAGTGCTACATAAGAGCGGACGCTATGCCATTGGGATCAATGTGCCAGGTATTCCTGGTTTAGTAATGGGGCGTAATGATCTTGTCGCCTTCAGTTTTACCTACGGTTTTATGGATATGGTGGATTACTTTATCGAAGAGATTAAAGATAATTGTTATCGTCAAGGTGATGACTATATCAATTGTCCGTTAGTTAAAGAGATTATCAAGAGACGTAAAGGTAAGGATATTACAGTTTATACTTATCGTACTCCACGCGGAGTTTTGGAACTAGATCCAACCAGCGAGAAGCTTGAAGATGGTTTTTATTTGGCACGTGCTTGGAGTGGAACTGAGGCGAAGCTCTCATCGGCCAGTTCACTCGATGCTCTGATCGAATTACTCTGGACAAAGTCATCAGCTAACGCTCAGCAGACTGTGCAAAAGGTCTCGATCTCGGCTAACTGGGTAATCTCTGATCGGGCCGATGATCTACGTTTTCAACAGTCAGGACTTCTGCCTATTCGAACTCATTCGGGGCTCTTCCCATTAGATGCTCGGCAAGATGGAGTCGGGTGGGCCGGTTTTCACTCCCCAGATCAGCTAGCATCAATTGATAGTACTCCTGAGTCTGGTTATATTGCTACTGCCAATAACAATTTGCAACCGCCGGACAAGCCTCTCTCGTTGAGCCTTCCATCTGGGCCCTATCGTCAAGAGCGAATATCTATGCTGTTGGAAAGTACTGAGCAGATAACTCTTGATGAGATGAAACTTATTCAACGTGATCTCTACTCTCTACAAGCAGAGCGGTTAATGCATTTGATTGGAGAGCATCTTCCAAATAATGATCTGGCCCGTATTCTTAAAGTATGGGATTTAAAATATGATAAGCACTCTCAAGGTGCCACCCTCTTTGAGGATATCTATCAAGGGATCTTAATGCGAGTCTTTGGTGAGCAGCTATTTGGTGAGAAGGTGTGGAACTATATCTGCCAAGGAAGTGATATCTATGCCGACTTCTACGCTCACTTTGATCGGATTATTCTTGAGGCAGATACAAATTTTTTCTCTTCTTCGCAGGAGCGAGATCAGATGGTTAAAGAGGTAGTGGAGAGGGTCGTCAGTAGGTATGATGGAGTGGCCATTCCCACCTGGGGAGCGCGCACCCTCTTCTCTATGACCAATATCTTTTTTCAGGGGAAGTTGCCTCAGTGGCTAGGCTTTGATCACGGCCCAATTATGCAGGAGGGGTGTCGGGCAACAATTGTTCAGGGTAATTTATATAAACGTCATGGTCGTCAAACATCTTTTGGCCCCTCTTATCGAGCGGTCACCGATATGGCAGAAGATCAGATGCACACTGTTTTGGCCGGAGGATCATCTGGGCGTCGTTTCTCAGGGTACTACACCAGTGATATCTCCAAGTGGCTAAACTTTGAATATAAAATTTTAAAGGGTCGGGACTAGTTTTTATTCTGGGAAAGTTTTGTCTCTGCCAGATGGTAGAGCTGGCTATTTGCTTCTACACTTTGAGTTAGCCAGACGTTGCCACCGATAATCGAGTTATTGCCAATGACAGTATTTCCACCCAGAATTGTGGCATTTGAGTAGATCAGACAGTTATCTTCGATTGTGGGGTGGCGCTTTGTTTTTTGCATTCCCTTGTCCACACTGAGAGCACCAAGAGTAACCCCCTGGAAGATTTTAACCTTACGACCGATAATGGTAGTTTCGCCAATTACAATGCCAGTCCCATGATCAATAAAAAATGGTGAAGCTATTTTTGCTCCCGGATGAATATCAACGCTACTTTGCACATGGGCATACTCAGTTAGCACTCTGGGTAGAACGGGGATTTCCATCAAATAGAGCTCATGGGCCAGGCGATAGATGGCGATGGCGAAGAAACCTGGATAGCAGGTGATCACCTCTTCGATGCTCTCTGCTGCCGGATCTTCTTCCAGAATGTATTGAGCATCTGCTTGGAGCATCTGCTCTACATCAAATAGGCGGCCTAAAAACTCCTCGATAATTTTATCTTTACGCTCCCCCAAGTTTGGGTAGTTGGCGGTGAAGCAATCGAGAATAGTTGCCAGTTGTATTTTGCTATCTAGTACGGCATAGAATAGTTGATCGGCACTGGTAAAGCGTCTCTCTCCAATTTGGGGAAAGAGGATCTCAAGTAGGTTGTGGGCGAACTCCTGAATTCGCTTCTTGCACAATCCCCCTTTACTGTTTGAATACTTCTTTTGATAGATATAGTCTGATAGCTCTTTGGCAATATCTGATGATGACATTTAGTTTTAACCTCACTAAGGAATTTATCTTTTTCCAAGAGTCTGTTTGGCAGGTTTCTCTCTCTTTGTCCAGTTGGCCCTAGATAACGATAAAACAACTAGAAAGTGCGTTGCGTTATGGTGGTAGCGATGTAGTTTTTACTCACGGGCTTAACCGCTGTTGCTAAATCGTTTCGGTGAGTAGATATTCCCCCTCCAAGTCATTAGTTGAACGAAGTTGGTGAGAAGAGAGTGCAGATGGTGACAGACACCATATGATTAAGTGTGTCGCGTATCAATTAGTAACCAAAGGGTCGCAATAATGCAGACAGATTCCAAGGAATCAGACAAAAAGAGAGCTTCTGAGTTTGGTGAAGTAATCTCATTTACCCATATTAAAGAGAGAATTAAGCAGGTTCAAAGTAACAAAGTAATTAGCAATTATTTTGAGATCCTAAGCTTTCAGTCTCTGATGGGGGAGGTCAACGCCATGTTGGAGGAGCTGAACAGCTCTACCTTGATCCGTCGGGAGCAGGTAAATAAGGCGCAACTGCTACTACAGGAGCTGAAATCTAGGATTGAGGTGGATTCAACTCAATTTTCTCGCTACATTCACAAGATCTACAAGCGTGTAGAGTCCAAGCTAGAACAACTACTCTAATTAAACTTTTATAATTTAGGCGATTTTTATACTGTGATAGTCATGTCGTAGGGTCTGTTTAAGCTGCTCAATCGGTAGATTTATATATCCTAACTGGCTGGAGTAGAAGAAGATCTTCTCTAGTAGATCTCGATCCTGCTGGAGAAGATCGATCATTTTTAGCAGATATTCCATATTATCTCTGTAGATTTCCACCAAGCTTGTCAGGGTTGCTACTATTTCCGGGGTTGGTGATTTGAAGTTTCCTGCTAAGTAGAGTTGACCTCTCTCTTCCACCTGCGGTGCCATGGTGACAGTGCGGACAATCTCAATTTTCACTCTAAGCACTTGGTGGTCAAAATTTAGAGGGAGTGACTCTATTTCTGAGTTATCGAATGGAGAGAGAGAGGGGAGTTTGATTAGAGTGGAGACTACCTGCGGAGGGGGAGAGCTCTCCCTTTTGGGAATTTGAAATAGAATCCCCTTAGATGAGATGTTGGATGATTTTCCCAGACAGATCTCCTTGCCGTTACCAACAATCAGTTCACTTTTAATGGGAGCACGAACTGTCGATCTGCCAGAGGAGGTGGGTAAAGAGGGTGTCATCATCATTATGCTCTTTTTGTAACTAGAGATGCTTGGAGGCGATCTCAGAAAGTGGTGATCGTTCACCAACAACCAGCGTCGTATGTCCGACTAGAGATTCTCTTTGTAGGCGCTCCACACAGTAGGCAAGACCATTATTAATCGAGTCCAGATAGGGACTATCAATTTGCTCACAATCTCCAGTTAGCACTATTTTAGTGCCATCACCGGCCCTAGTAATGATCGTTTTGATTTCATGGGGACTTAGGTTCTGGGCCTCGTCTACAATTAAAAACTGGCCAGGAATGGAGCGTCCACGAATGTAGGTTAGCGGTTCAATATGCAGTAGCCCCTGATTAATCAGCTCTTCCCAAGAGGAGCTATCCTCTCCTCGGTGCTGTCCAAATAGAAAATCCATATTATCAAAGATCGGCTGCATCCAAGGAGCAAGTTTTTCGTTAATATCACCAGGCAAGAATCCCAAGTCGCGGCCCATGGGTTGAACTGGGCGAGAGACGAGTAGGCGGGAGTACTTCTCTTCCGCAATTGTCTTCTCAAGGCCTGCAGCAATCGCTAAAAGGGTTTTACCGGTTCCCGCCTTGCCAACGAGGGAGACCAGTTTGATCTCATCGTTCAGTAGAGCATCGATAGCAAACTGTTGCTCAATATTTTTAGGATGAATCCCCCAAACCCCTTCGCGCATTTTGATTAGGGGAACGACCCCCTCCTTCTCTTGGGAGTAACGCCCTAGTATCCGGTGACGATCATTATTCTCTTCGCAGACCGTAAGGTACTCATTTGGTATTAACATGCAGCTTTTTGCTTCACTGCTATCGATGGGTAGAAAACGCTCTTTTTCAAAGTGACGTAACCGCTCGATATTTACATGGAAAGTACGCATTCCAGAGTACATCTCATCTAGCGTCACATCGGTCTGTCCGTAGTCATCAGCTTGAATGCCAACAGCATCGGATTTTACACGTAAGTTGATATCTTTGGAGATTAGCCGGACATCCTTGTTACCCTCTTCTTTAAGTGCCAAGGCGGTTGAGAGTATTAAGTTATCATTAATATTAAAGTCCAGTAGCTCTTGATGCTCCTCCTTAACTCGCTTATCAATTGAGATGATTAGCTTGCCACCACCGTCAAGAGGAACTCCTTTGGTTATCGCCCCTTTCTTGCGCAGCGCATCTATTAGGCGAGAAAATTGGCGGGCATTGCGGCCATTTTCATGTTGATCCTTTTTGAAGCGGTCTAACTCTTCAATTACAACTAGCGGGATATAGACGGTTTCCTTGCCATATTTAAAGATTGCGAATGGATCAAGCAGCAATACGTTGGTGTCGAGAATAAAAATTGTACCCAAAAGAGACCTCCTTAACTCTCACTTTTACTCAACAAGATTACGCTACATTAAACGTCCCTGTCACCGAATTTGGGAGATTTCCCACTTTTTGATTTTGGATTGCAATTAATCCCGAATCGTTCTATAAACCGGCAATTCATTAATTGAGCATAAGGGGAGCTGATGGATCATTCACCGATAAATCCAGATGATATTCACAAGGAGTTAGAGGAGCTAGTTAAGGCGAAGTTTGGTGATAAGGTGAAGGTTGTTAGTCAGATGCACTCAGTCGATGGTCAATCTCTTCCATCGCTTGATATCGCAGAGATGGATGATGAGGGATCAGAGGAGGCGATAGATAACTCCTCTCCGTTGGATCTTGAATTCGCTCACACTCCAAAATCAGTCACTGCCTACCTAGATCGTTATGTGATTGGTCAAAGCGAGGCGAAAAAGGCTCTCTCAATTGCTGTCTGCGATCACTACAACTACATCAAGCAGCTAGATGCCCAAAGGAACGCTTTAGAACAGTTAGAAGAAGAGGTTGAAGATAATTATGTTAAACAAAATGTTTTGGTTTTAGGGCCGACAGGGGTTGGAAAGACCTACTTGGTAAGAATGATTGCCAAGCTAATCGGCGTTCCCTTTGTTAAAGCGGATGCTACTCGCTTCACTGAGACCGGTTATGTCGGCTCCAATGTGGATGATCTGGTTCGAGATCTAGTCTCGATGGCAAATGGAGATATCAACTTGGCCCAGTATGGCATTATCTATCTTGATGAGGTAGATAAACTGGCCGGTGGCGGCTCAGACCATGGTAATAAGGACGTATCTAGAAGGGGAGTGCAGTACGGCCTACTCAAGTTAATGGAGGAGACAGAGATCGATCTGCGCTCCTCTCACGATATGATCTCTCAGATCCAAGCGATGATGGATTTTCAACGAGAGGGGAAGGTCAGCAAAAAGGTGATCAATACCAAGCATATCCTGTTTATTGTTAGTGGCGCCTTCTCTGGTTTAGAGGATGTGATTAAAAAGCGTCTTAAAATGCGTACGATTGGATTGACTAGCGATAATACTCAGCAGTCAAAGTCTAAGCAGGGTAGTGAATCGATGTTATTACACCAGGTGACCACTAAAGATCTGATGGATTTTGGCTTTGAGCCGGAGTTTGTAGGTCGTTTACCTGTACGACTGATCTGCAACGCGCTGTCCAAAAAAGATCTCTATGCTGTCTTAAGGGACTCTTTAGGATCTATTGTTCACCAATATGTTACCTCTTTTAGGCTGTATGGAATTGAGTTGAGCTTTGAGGATCGTGCTTTAAAGCGGTTAGCAGAGATCGCCTATGATGAGCAAACTGGGGCCCGAGGTCTAATGACCATCTGTGAGCGTCTCTTTCGGGAGTACAAGTTTCAACTTCCCTCAACTGGCATAACCAAGCTTGTGGTGACGCATAAAATGATTGATCATCCGCAACAGGAGCTTAAGCGACTGTTAAAGAAAATCAAACTCGACACAATTCAGTAATATCCATATAGTGTTTAGGTGAACTTCTCCCAAGTTATCGCTATTGATGGGCCTAGTGGTAGTGGTAAATCGACCATTGCCAGATTAGTCGCCCAAAAAGTCTCTGCCATCTATGTTGATACTGGTGCCATGTTTCGGGCCCTTGGATACTTTTGCCATCAAGAGCTAGGAAGTTTGAGCGCTACTGACCAGGTGATAAATATTTTGGATAGAGTCAAGATAGAGTATCCTGGGGGTGATCAGCGGCTTATTCTGATCAATGGGGAAGACCTGACTCAAACTATTCGTCAACACCATGTCTCCGCTTTAGCGTCTGAGATCTCACTGATCCCTGCGGTTCGAGAATTTCTATTAACATTTCAGCATACCTTGGTGGATGATCATCTCTGTGTGATGGAGGGGCGGGATATTGGAACTGTGGTCTTTCCCCATTCACTTTGTAAAATCTTTTTAACCGCCTCAGCAGAAGTACGGGCCCAAAGACGCTATAATCAGTTGGAAGCTAAAGGGGAGTTAAAGGGGGTTAATTTGAAGCAGGTTCTTCAGGACATGGAGGAGCGGGACCACCGAGATAGCCATCGGGTCGAGGCCCCATTGAGAAGAGCTGAGGATGCAAAGTTAATCGATTCAGAAAATATGAGTATTGAACAGGTGAGTGATATGGTGGTGGAGTATTACCGTCAACGTGTTAAAGAAACCTCTAGGTAGTTGCTAAAGAGATGCGGGTAGTAATTAGTCGGACAGATGCCATTGGGGATACAGTTTTAACTATTCCTATGGCCCGAATGTTAAAACGGGCATGGCCAGATGTTCATATCACTTTTATTGTTGCACCGATATCTGCGCCATTGATGCTCTACCATCAAGAGATAGACGATCTGTGGGTTTTAGATCGTAGTGAAACTCAGAGTGCACAGCTAAGTTTTTTATACAAAAAATTCAAAGAGTTAAAGCCGGATATCTATCTCTATGTTGGAGGATCTCATCTGCCCAGTACTGTTGCATATTTGCAACGGGTAAAGAGACGAGGGGGACTGAAATCTCGATGGCAGAGTTTTATGTTGCTTAATTGTGGGGTGAGACAACGACGCTCCATCTCTTTAATGCATGAACTAGAGTATAACTTAAATCTCCTTGCTCCATTAGGGATTGAGTATCTGGCAACTGATCGTCAGCAGATCAATCCAACGATTAATATCTCTGAAGATGAAAAAAATGATGCTAAAAACTATTTAAGTGAACAGTTGGAAAAAAAAGGTATTACCAGACAGAAGGAGATGATAGTTATTCATCCCGGAATGACGGGCCACACTCTAAATTGGCCGGCACTTTACTACGCTCGGTTGCCGCTTCTAATCGAGTCACGTTTTCCCAACCGCTTCCTTTTCGTCTTCTCTTATACCGATAGTGATCAAGAGCTGATTGAACAGATTAAAAATCACTTTCAGATTAGTGAGAATCGTCAGATAGAGCAAAAGGTACTATTTTTTAATGGTAAGGATTGTGGATTGCGAACTTATATGGCCCTTTTGGCCCAATCAACACTTTTTATTGGCCCCAGTACGGGGCCAACTCATTTGGCAAATATTTTGGGAGTTAAAATGGTGGGGATTTACTCACCGATTAAGCTACAGTCAGCCAAACGCTGGGGGCCGGCGATAATAGGCAGTCGGACACGGGTGATGGTACCAGATGTGGTGTGTGGTGAGGTTAGACGTTGTGCCGGCAGTAGCTGTCCATATTATGAGTGTATGTCAAAAATCGAAGTGGAGGATGTACTGGAGGCTTCTTGGTTGTTACTCGGAGAGCTAATTCGTCAGGAAGTGAGGGAGGAGGCGTGATTTTATCAGACCGCTATCAAAAAATTGTTACCGCTTTTTCATCTTTGCCTCCGATCATGGTGGTTGGAGATGTGGGGCTTGATAA
The DNA here is from genome assembly GCA_018646675.1 of Bdellovibrionales bacterium. Lineage (GTDB taxonomy): Bacteria > Bdellovibrionota > Bacteriovoracia > Bacteriovoracales > Bacteriovoracaceae > JABGUH01. Next base: position 116,002 of record JABGUH010000022.1, read on the forward strand.
GTATATCTTTGGTCAGGTTAAGAGAATTTCGCCGGAAGCACCAGTCCCAGTATTAGAGGTTAAGCGTGAGTGGGAGACTTTGGGGATGGCCGCCAATATCTCTTTTAATTTGCAAGCTTTAAATATTAACTCCATTCTCTGTGGAGTGACTGGGCAGGATGAACGGGCAGAGCGAATAAAGAAGATCTTAGCCGAGTATGGTATGGCCAGTGATGGCATTGTTCAGCATCAGGGGCGAGAGACAATCTGCAAAGAGCGGGTAGTGACGAAAACGCAGCAGATCTGTCGCATCGACTATGAGACAGTTTCAACGCTGGATGATTCGATTACCGCGGACTTTCTGCGCCAAGTAGAAAAATTGGGTAAAAAATCTCACGCTATTATTATTGAGGACTATGGAAAAGGGACCTTAACCAAAAAGGTGTTACAGCAACTAATTGCAAAGAATCGTGAAGCCAAAAAATTAATCTGTGTTGATCCTGGTCGTCACACACCACCCGACTACTACCAGGGAGCATCACTGTTAAAGCCAAATTTTGATGAGGCGATGCAGATGGTGCACTACTTTGGATATAAAGATTGCCCGCTGGAAGAGATGGCGGCAATTCTTTTAGATAAGTTAAGTCTTGATATGGTGCTGATCACTTTGGGTGGGGATGGCATGGCGATGCTGGACCAAGTGGACGGCAAGTTAAAGCTAATTCCCACTGCTGCTACCGAGGTCTATGATGTCTCTGGTGCTGGTGATACTGCCATTGCTGTCATCACCTCATCCCTGTTGGCCGGGGCATCTTTGGAAGAGGCTGCATGGATTGGCAACTGCGCTTCGGGAGTGGTAATTGGCAAGAAGGGAACGGCCACCGTCACGCGAGATGAGCTGGATAGTTTCTATCAACGTCTACAGGAGACTTTAGGTAAGTAGTTTAAGCTGCTTGTTTGTATCTCTTTTGTTGACCACTTTGATACATATGACTCTTTTTAAATGCTCGTTCGAAGCCATCAACTACACTTGCGACAAACTGGGTGCCTGCATGGGCGATGATCTCCTGATAGGCTTCCATCGGTGGTAGACCACGCCGGTAGGGCCGGTTGCTGATCATGGCATCAAATGAGTCTGCCACTGAGATGATCTGGGCAATCATAGGGATTTTATCCTCTTTAATGCCGTAGGGATATCCCTTTCCATCCGGGCGCTCATGGTGATACATCACCCCCTCAACGATACTATCTAGCCCCTTGACGTGACCTAAAATTTCACCACCCAAGCGGGGGTGTTGCTTCATAATTTCAAACTCTTCCTGATTCAGGCGAAACTGTTTTTTAAGGATACGATCTTCAATGCCAATCTTGCCAATGTCGTGGAGGACTGCTGCTAATTTCAAGTCTCGCATCTCTTGAAAAGTTAGAGGTAGCTCTTTGGCAATCATCTCCGAGAAGACCGTTACTCGTTTGGTGTGTCCTCCAGTGTAGGTGTCCTTTTTAATAATTGCTTCTGATAGTGCGTAACAGATTTGAAAAAATTGATTGTGCACTTTTTCAAATAGTCCATGGTTCTCCATAACTGATGCCAACTGATTCGAGAGAACTTTTAGTAAGTAGATATCTTCGTCGGTAAAAGTTGGTGTCTTGGAGTTAATCGCCTGGATGATACCGGCAACACTACCTTGGGAGAAGAGCGGAACCAGCAACATATTACGACAGTCGATATTGCCGGTGTAGCGACTACGTTTGAAGCGGATGTCGGACTTTGCATCAACGATGTGCAAGAGGGCACCATGATAAGCACAAGACCCCTCAATTGACTCTTGATCGACAGGGATAATTGGAGAGTTTGCCCGCACAATGTTAATACTATCTCCGCGATAGAGTGCCTTATCAATCTCACTATAGCGATAGACAAAAACATGTTCACACTGAACTAGCTTTTTAGTTTTACTCTTAATTCTCTTCTCAAGATCTTCATAACTACTGGGTACAAAAATAGACTCCGAGAAGTTCATTAGCTCCTGATAGTGCTCTACCTTGCGCTTAAGTTCGCATAGTTCAGCGTCCTGTCCCGTTTTATCTGGCAGGGCAAGTAGTGGCTTTGGTTGGGGCACTTTCTTCACTCTCTCCTCAAGATAGAAAATTATGATCACTCATCTGTTTAACTAATCGGTAATTTATCGGTATTATTAAGAGAATTTTTTCAAGTGGTGTGCTTCTAACAGAGCTTCTTGTAGATATCTTTGGTAGGTTGTCCTACTATTTGTGCCAATATTTTTGCCAACTGTCTTTTTCCCTGCTTTTCGCTCAATATGTAGTCATTCGCTTGAGCTATTAAGTCAGGTGAGATCATCTGACGATTCTCCGGTTTAATATAAACTAAGATGGTAAACTCTCCCTTTAAAATAATCTGCTCCTTAATTTGTTGAAAATCATCTGCGTTAAAGCGATAGATCGACTCAAACTTTTTAGTCAACTCTCTGGTTATAACTATTTGTGATTGAGGGAGGGTTTGTGCCAACAGTTCAACACTGGCCAAAACTCTTCCCGGTGCCTCAAAAAAAATATGAGTTCCGGCCAGCTCCTTCCAGAAGAGAAACTGCTCTTTTTGTTTACCCCTCTCGCGGGGGAGAAATCCATGAAAGGTGTGGGGCAGTGGAGGAAGAGCACTTAACTCCAGTGCAGTAGTAGGGGAGGTCACTCCCGGAATTGTTGTTACTTGATGGCCGCTGGCAACTACTGCTTTGATTAGCGGATAGGCTGGGTCGGAGATTACCGGGCTACCTGCCTCCGAGACTAAGTAGAGAGTCTCGCCAGCTTTGATTAGCGCCAGTAGTTGATTGGTTTTGTCGGGATTTGATTGATCATGATAGGAGGTGACCCTCTTTCCCTCCAAAGGAATTTCCAACCGGGACAGTAGCTGCTTAAAGCTACGGGTATCCTCAGTCAGAAAGCTCTGTTGCTCTTTTAAGGTAGTTAGTGCTCGAATAGTAATATCTTCTAAATTACCAATTGGCAGAGTGACTAAGACTAGTTTGCCCATGGAGCAACTCCTCTTATAATAACAACTACTGGTTTATACCGTTACTGCAGTAGTTGAGTGGAATACTATCTGCTAATTCTTTCCTCATCTACAACTTTTTTCGATCAAATGATACAATTTACTTGTGATTATGCTGTATTTGCAGCTTTAGGCGAGGAGAGGATCTATGAGTTTAAGAGCACAGGTTAATATTAATGCCAGTGGAGATATAATAATTCATTTAAATGGAGGAATTGATTTTGATGCTCCTCCCTCACTGCAAAAAGAGTTAATCACACTAATCAAAAATCATCCAACTTCTAGTATCACTCTTGATATGCATGGAGTTGACTTTGTCGGATCATCCGGAATTGGTCAATTTGTCAGTGTGATTAAATGGGTCAACCAGAAACATGAAATAGTTAAACTGGATAATGTTAAGATGGAGTTTGCCAGGGTTTTTAAGCTCTACGGACTGATTATTCCCTTCGAGGGGGATTTAGCAGATGATGAGTCTGAGGGAAAAGAAGAGGGGCTAGAAGTTAATCTGTAGCAGATTCAGGTAGATTGGAATTGATTTTTTTTCATTTGGTCGCCAGCGCATTGGTCTAGCTGGAGCAAGAAGAGCATCAACATGATTAGGATAGACAGGCTCCCATCGGTTGCCCCCTCCTTGAGGATCATCTTGGTAGTATCCGCCATCATAGCCACTAGGAGACTCTGGATAGTAGCCGCTATTATCATCAGATCCACCCCACTGTTTGGTCTGGATCATATGAGACGTTACAATGTAGCTACCAAAAATAATACCAGCATATAGCCCGATAGAGGCTCCTTGGGCGACAGATCTGCCAGGAGCATCAAAGGCGAGGCTGGCCAACCCCAATAGAGTCCCTCCGGCCGTACCATAGACTGACATGGTGATCAGGGCGCGTAGCTTCGCCGGCAACTCTGCTCGTGCATCACTCAATGGAGAGATTATTAGCAGAACAGCTAGAGTGATTGAGAGTAGTTTTATTTTGTACACATAGATAGATTAATGCAGCATTACTTTTTTGGCAAAGGCTCTTTTTGACCAAATGCAACAGTTAGGGTCGCCGGTAGGTTGAAAATCTGGGCCAAAAAATTAGCAGAACGTCGTAGACGCCCATATTGCCTCTCTGATGGCTGATAACGACTCTTAACCTCTCCTAGCTCAATTATTGGGCCACTCTTACGGCAGGTAATACGGGCCAGATCTATCTGGCCACAATGGTAGCTACGTAGCAGTTTGGCACTAATTAGCAGGGGAGTACCCTTTTGATGAAAGGAGATAGAGCTTTTTCTCTCTAGCTCTTCTCCGGGGGCGGGAGCACCTCGGCTATTTAGTAACAAGTTGGGAGACCCCTTTAAAGCTTTTGCGATGAATCGGGAGAACCCCTTTTTGCGTCAGCGCTTCTTTATGGTATTTGGTGGGATAACCGGCATGCTTCTCAAAGCCATAGTCAGGATAGAGCTTTGCCATCTCACCCATTAGATGGTCACGAAACTCTTTAGCAATAATTGAGGCCAGGGCAATTAGCTGGGACTTGCTATCCCCTCTAATCGTTGGGTAGACTGCCACCATTGGTGGGATATTGGGAGGTGGATATTGGCCATCTACCAAAAGTACTCCCTTCTTACTATTACTCTCCATCAAATGCTCCTCAGGTTGCCAGCAAGTCAAAAATGACTCACTCATAGCTAACAGGGCTGCATTTAGGATGTTAATTTGGTCGATAATAAGTGGTGATATTTCGGCCAGTGCAAAGTAGATAGTAAATTTTTGTTTCTCTAGTAGGATCAATTTTTGACCCACCTGCAAGTTGGCGGTAGTAAGATTGAGCTGGGTTAAAATTTTCTGGCGTCGCTTATGACTAAGCTTTTTAGAGTCAGTTACACCTAGAGTTTGAAGATAGTTTAGATATTCAGAGAAACTTTGGTCACTAAGTTGGCCAGATGCCATAACGGTGGCAGCAACCACAGGGCCGGCCAGCGGGCCACGACCTACCTCATCCGTTCCGGCAAGGTAGGAGCAGTCAGAAAGATAGTTACTTTCGATCGTAATCGATGGCGATTCGGGCACTCTTACCGGAACGCTCTCTTAGATAGTAGTGCTTGGCACGACGGGTTTTACCTCTTTGGACAATCTCAATTTTAGCAATATTGGGTGAGTGAAAGGGGAAGACCCGCTCAACACCAAATCCGCTGGAAATTTTTCTTACGCGAAAGTGGCCAGAGAGTTTATTTCTCTCCTTGATCGCGATGCAGACACCTTGGAAAATCTGAACTCTGGTCTTATTTCCCTCTGTGATTTTGGCATGGACTGCCACAGTATCTCCAGAGCGAAAGATAGGATAATTTTCAACTTCACTATACTGATGATCACTATTCACGCTATCAATTAAGTTCACTTTGCACCTCTAAAATTTACCAGTCTTAAACTCTTAATTTTTAATCTCTCTTGCCAACAGTCGATCACAGTAGATCGCCACAGCTGATCGAACCGAAAGGTGGTTATAATCACCTGGCCCGTTTAGTGGCGCTAAACGAAAGTCTGCCTGTTCACAAATTGTGGAAGTTAATCCCCAACCGGTACCAAATAATAGAAATATGGGTCTTTTGTCAAGCTGCATTCTCTTTTTTAACTCAGAAACCTCACCATCATGCTGCTCAAAGTTGGCCCCGGTAACTACTACCATGGGAGCGACTCCTTCAAGTAGTTGGATGTTACGGATCGACTCCTCAATTGAAGGGGAGAGGGTGGTCAGGGCCAAAGCGTTCTGGCGATCAGGGTTATAGGCAGCAGACTTATCTGTTTTCCAATGGTTAAGAATCCGATTAATTAGCTGATGCTGGGCGGTGAGTGGGGTAATGATATGGTACTGCTTAACCCCATAGGTGCGACAACTTCTGGCAATATCATGAATATCCAGGTTGGTGACAGAGGTTGTAACTACCTCATCTCGCTTGTTTTTCACTGGATGGTGGACTAGACCAAGGTAGCAGACAGGGTTAGACACTATTTTTGATCTCCTTTGGCCATAAGGTCGGGGCGATATTTGGTGGTAATCCGCTCTCGCTCACTTTGACGATACTTGTCAATTTTGGCGTGATTACCAGAGAGAAGAATCTTAGGTACATCCTGCTGCTCAAATTGGGCCGGACGAGTGTATTGGGGGTGCTCTAAAAGCTTTTGTTCAAAAAATGAGTCATTTTTGGCACTCGCTTCATTCCCTAAACTGCCGGGGACCATACGAATAGCGGAGTCTAAAATGGTCATCACCGCCAACTCACCTCCCGTAAGGACAAAGTCACCAATGGAGATCTCCTGATCAACATATTGCTGTAAAAAGCGTTCATCGACTCCCTCGTAGCGTCCGCAAATAAAGACCAGATCTCGATCCCGTTCTCCCCAGTGAACTCGCGCAAACTCCCGACACTGCTGACTATCCCAAAGCTTACCTCGCGGAGAAGTGTAGACAACATGTAGCTGGTCAGAAAAATCCTCCCCATATCCTCCATGGGCGACCACACCTTCCAATAGCGCCTTTTGCAGCACATCTGGTCTAATTACCATGCCCGGGCCACCGCCAAAGGGGGCATCATCAACTGAGTTATGATTACCCAATCCGTACTTGCGCATAGGAACTAACTTAACTTCAAACTGATTGCCACGCTTAGAGCTAAAGGCTGCTCCGGCCACCCCAGAGTCAAAGAAGGGGGCGAACAGCTCCGGAAAGAGGGTGATAATCCAAATTCGATAGGGCAGCGGGGAGTTACTCAAACTGGCTCATCCTCTATCACTTCTGGCATTACAATCTCCACCTCACCTTTTTCTAGGTTAATGTGGGGAAAGAAGTGGTTAGTGAAGGGGAGGTCAAACTGCTCTCCGGCAGTGGTTTTAATCGTGAAAACCACAGAGTCATTCTCTAGTAGGTAGTAGTCACTAATCTCACCAACAATTCCGCTCTCTACGGTAGAGACTTTGTGGCCCATCAGATCCACTACATAGAACTCCTGATCAGGCCCAACCAACGGTAGTGAGTCCCGTTCGACTTGAATGATAAAGGGAATCATCTCTTCTACTTGAGTACGGCCACTAACTCCCGCTAGATAGACAATCGCCTTATGCTCCTTGCCACCTATTGAAATTGTGTTGATTTTCATCTCTTGGCCATCAGGGGGGATGGAGCTGCTCTTATCTTCTGGCAGTACAAAAATCTTTGAGCCATTGTGGAGAGTGCTCTCCTGGGTATTATAGAGAAAACAGCTAAATCCCCCCTTGATTCCATGGGGAGAGCGACAGCCGCCTAACTCTATTCTCTTTGTTTGATACTGTTTTTTCATAGCTGCCCAGATGTAGCATCTAGCGGTTTTTTTGTACATGAAAATTCCATCGACAGGTTGGGGCGCAAGGGGCTATATATTGTCTTTTACTGGTATCCGGCCAGAGGAGTAGCGATGTTAGAGCAGTTGGAGCAGTTGTTTTTGAATTTTAAGCAGGCCCTGCCTACTTTAGGTAGTTCGGCGGATGTGCTTAACCTCAAAGCAGAGTATTTGGGAAAGAAGGGATCTATCGCCCAAGTGCTAAAATCACTAAAAGATGCATCTCCAGATCAGCGTAAGGTGCTGGGAGGACGGGCCAATGCAGTCAAGGATGAGATTCAAACACTGATTGTCACTCGCCTCAGTGATTTAGAGCAGGAGGAGATCAATCGTAAGCTTGCCTCCCAGCGAATTGATATTACTTTGCGGGACTCTGTGATGGCCGCAAGTACAAATTCTGGGGGAGTTCATCCGGTTACTCTGATCTGGCATGAGATCGAAGATCTCTTTTTATCCATGGGGTTTGAGATTCTAGATGGCCCTCACGTGGAAGATGAGCACCACAACTTTGAAGCACTAAATATTCCGGCCGATCATCCGGCCAGAGATATGCAGGATACTTTTTGGTTTCATAATCCTCATGATCAGTCAGTAGATCATCGCCACCTGCTGCGCACTCATACCTCTACTGTTCAGGTGCGCGGGATGAGTGAGCGTACACCTCCCTTTCGTTTTATCGCTCCGGGCAAGGTCTTTCGAGCGGAGCGAACTGATGCCAGCCATGAGATGGTCTTTCATCAGGTGGAGGGGATGATGGTAGGGAAGGATATCTCAGTCTCCCATCTAATCTACTTTATGAAGAGCATTTTAAAAGAGATCTTCAAGCGGGAGGTGACAATACGCCTACGTCCCGGTTTTTTCCCCTTTGTTGAGCCAGGTTTTGAGCTAGATATCCACTGCCTGATCTGTGATGGCAAAGGGTGTTCAGTCTGCAAGCAGGTAGGGTGGGTAGAGTTACTTCCTTGCGGCATGGTTCATCCCAATGTTTTAACCGCCGGAGGAATTGATCCTAATCAGTACAATGGATACGCTTTTGGGTTGGGGCTGGATCGTCTGGTGATGATGAGATATGGGATTGATGATATTCGCCATCTCCATAGTGGCGATCTACGCTTTGTCTCCCAGTTTAAGCACTATTAATCGGTAGGTAGTAAAGATGTTAATTTCAATTGATTGGATTAGAGACTTTGTTGATATCCCCCAAGACCTAAGTGGGATAGAGTTGGCCGAACGCTTTACCATGGCCTCTGCTGAGGTAGAGCAGGTGGTGGAGAGTGGAAAATTTTTAAAAGAGCTATTGGTGGCCAAGATCGAGAAGATTGAACCCCACCCTGATGCAGATAAGTTAAATCTTGTTACCTTTGATGCCGGGGTCGGAGAGAGTCGTCGCGTAGTCTGTGGAGCACCTAACGTGGCCGTGGGGATGAAGGTTCCCTACGCGCCTTTAGGAGTTACTCTGCCGGGTGGTTTTACCCTAGAGCCTAAAAAAATTCGTGGTGTTTTGTCCGAGGGGATGCTCTGCTCTCGTGAGGAGTTAGGAGTTGCAGGTGACTCCTCCGGTTTGATGGAGCTGGATAGTAGCGCCACTATTGGCCAGACGATGCACAGCTATCAAGGTGAGGTGGATGATGTCATCTTGGATGTAGACAATAAGTCACTGACTCACAGACCTGATCTATGGGGCCATCACGGAGTTGCCCGTGAGTTTGCCACTATTTTTTCGCTGCCCTTGGGGTGCGTCCATCCCGGAAAAAGTTGCAAGGAATGGCGAACAGAGTTAAGTGCAAACTTTAACCAACGTCCATCACCGGTAGTCCCCAAGCTTGAAGGGGAGTCAGCCGGAATTCTCTACTATGGTTTATCGCTTTCAAATGTTACGGTCACCGAAAGTCCTCAGTGGATGCAGCGTCGCCTGACGGCCGTTGGCTTGCGTCCGATTAATAATATTGTTGATATCAGCAACTATGTGATGATGGAGATGGGCCATCCGCTACACATCTTTGATCGTGATTTGATCAGTGGTGATCAAGTGGTGATTCACCGTTTGGAACAGGATGAAAAATTTATCACCTTAGATGAGGTCGAGCGAACCCTGGTTAAGGGTGATACGGTTATTAGTGATCGTAATGGTCCACTAGTGATTGGTGGTATCATGGGTGGGCTAAACAGTGGGGTGACTGAAAAGACCACGAACATCTTTATTGAGGTGGCCAACTGGAAACCCAGTGAGGTGCGTCGAACTTCAACTCGCTTAGGGTTGAGAACTGACTCCTCCATGCGCTATGAGAAGAGTTTAGATAATAAACGTTGCCGTAGAACTCTCTTTCGCACTTTAGAGTTAGTGCTGAAGCTATCACCTGAAGCCAAAGTTGAAGGGCAGCTGGAGTATGATGGAGTTAATCTCGATGATTACACTCCAACTGTGATTAAAACTTCTGTTGCTAGAATTAACTCCATCCTAGGACATAGTGTTCCCTTCGATCAGATTGAGCGAATTTTAACTTCACTGGGTTTTAAATTGGAGAGTGAAGATCAAAAGGAGTTAGTAGTAACAGCTCCCTCCTACCGCGCGACTAAAGATGTTGAGTGTGAAGCGGATATCGTAGAGGAGATTGGCCGGATGGTGGGGTATGACAATATCACTCCCACCTCACCTTTGGTGGAGGTGGTACCGGTTAAGCTTAGCAGTGCCAAGCGTTTGCAAAGAAAAATCTGTAACTTTTTGGTGCAGCATGGGCGATGCTACCAAGTGATCACCTATCCGATGATTGGAAAAAAGCTGTTGGAACGTACCGGGCTGCCGGTGGAACAGAGTGAACTACTATCAATCCTTAATCCGGTTTCCAATGATGCGGAGCTGATGCGGCACTCTTTAATCCCCTCCATGCTGGCAACCGCCGCTCTCAACGTAAAACAGCAAAAACAGTTTCGCCTGTTTGAGTTGGGTCGCACCTATCATGGTACAGATGGAAAAAAAGGATATTGCCAAGAGAACTCAGAGCTGGCGATTATGTTTTATCAGCAAAGTGGATCACCTTTTATGGAGTTAGTTGATTGTGTCGAATCGATGTTACGATCGCTTTCGCTGCCGGCAGATCTGCAGGAGCACCATGAGAAAATTAGGACTAATGTTGTTCCGATGGAGTGGAAGGGGTTGCACCCTTTTGAGCGCTACCACTTGCGGATCATGGGAAAAATGAAAGGCATTGTTACCTCTATTCACCCCCAGACACTGCGCTCGTTTAAGATCAAAGGAAATTTGGCACTGGCAATTGTAGATCTAACAGATGTCGAGAGAGTTGAGCTAAAAGATAAGACCAAGTATCGTCCACTACCCAAATTTCCAGCATCGACCTTCGATTGGACGGTGGTAGTCAAACCGGACGTTCCAGTGGCAAAAGTTTTGGCCGCGGCCCGCAAGGCAAAGATCAAAGAGATGGTTGCGCTGAAGGTGGCCGCGATCTTTCCCTTAGAGGAAGGAGAGCGAGCAGTTACCCTACAAGCAACCTTTATGGATCAGGCAAAGACATTAAAAGGTGACTTTCTGGCCGATGCCGAAAAACGGTTGGTCGATGTGGTGGCCACTGCTGGTTATCCGCTGAAGGTGTAGGGCAGGTTAGACAGTCCACTGATGTTGGGCCCAATTGACTATGAGTGAAAAACAGAACTCCATAAAAAAGTTTAGTCCACCGTCCAAGACATTCTGCGTCCTACCTTGGATTCATCTTTGTACCAGACCAAATGGACACCTGCGGGTCTGCTGTACAGCAAATGCCAGCAGTGTCGGGCCGACTCAGGATAAAAAATATGGTGGAGAGGTGGGCATTCTTAAGCAGGATGGTGGTGTACCGGCCAACCTCAATACCACTGATTTGATGTCATCGTGGAACAATAGCTATATGAGACATATTCGGCTCCAGATGTTGCAGGGGCTAAAACCTCCCTCCTGCCTTAAGTGTTTCAAAGAGGAGGAGTGTGGCCATCAATCAAAACGAAATTGGGAGACCGCTTTTTGGGCCAACCGCATCGATATCGATCAGCTACTCTTAGACACCAAGGATGATGGCGCTGTTCCTCCTCAAATAAGTTATATCGATTTAAGAATGGGCACCAAGTGCAACTTAAAGTGTATTATGTGCAGTCCTCATGATAGCTCGCTGTGGATTCCAGATTGGCAGGAGCTCTACCCTTTGATTGAAAATACCAATTTGAAAGAGAATATGCAGTGGAGCAATAAAGGGAAGTATGATGGGGCCACCTACAACTGGCACCAGAATAATCCAAAATTTTGGCAGCAGCTCTATCAGCAGATTCCTAATCTGCATCAACTCTATTTTGCAGGGGGAGAGTCGACCATTATTGAGGAGCACTACTCTCTTTTAGAGGAGTGTATCAAACGGGGATATGCTAAAAATATTCAACTTCGCTACAACAGTAATGGGGTGGAGCTACCGACCAGACTTTTCGATCTATGGGAGAAATTTAGGGATGTCAGGTTTCACTACTCAGTAGATTCAATCGGCCGGATGAACGACTATATTCGTTTTCCATTTGCGTGGCAGGATACGGTAAAGCAGTTTTGGCATCTAGATAACAACGCCCCAGACAATGTTGAGATAACTACCGCCTGCGCGGTGTCGGCACTGAACATCTACTACTTACCAGATTTTGTCAGGTGGAAAGTTTCACAGAACTTTAAGCGGGTTAATCTCTGGCCGTCGGGGGCCGGGCTGATTAATTGGCACTTTGTCTATCATCCGGTGCACCTAAACGTTAAGGTTCTCCCCAACTGGTTTAAACAACAGTGTAGGGAAAAATATGAGGAGTTCTATCCCTGGATGGTTGAAAACTGGGAGCTTGCCGGGGCACCAAGCCAGCACGACTTTACCACTTCCAAGTTTGGCTTAAAAAGGATGGAGGGGATGATCAACTTTATGTGTGCTGAGGATTGGTCAGTGCGGATGCCGGAGTTTAAAGAGTATATTATTAGGATGGATAAGATCAGGTCAACCAACTTTCAAGAGATTTTTCCTGAGATGGCAGAACTTATAGACTAGGTGTAATAAAAAACTACTTTGTTACTATCAACCATCGGTTAAACTCATCTTCTAGCCAGTCAAAATCATTGATTCTAGTGATGTCGCCACCGCTTTTTATATACTCATTTCCACAGCGAGCACCTGCGATACACTCACTACCAAACTCCTGATCTCGCCCTTTGGTTAACCAGATATTAAGACGTTTTCTATTTTCGCTTTGATGGGAGCGATCAATTATTCCACTAGTCAGTTTGGCCGCCTCTCGAAAGCCAGATTTCCATGCTTCAAAGGGAGTAGTATTAAACCTAGTGGCAGATGCTAACTGCTGCATGATCTTAAAATTTTTGGAGATAGAGGTGGTGAAATCTACTGAGGTAGTAGAGCTTTTTAATACCATATTCCGTGGAAAAAGCTTAACTCCTCCGTAACCATATTCTAATCCATTGACTGCATTTTTAGAGCGCCAAACATGGACACACTCTTTATCATTTAGTTGTGGGTAGTAGGAAAAATCGAAGGAGTCAGCAATTTCAGCATCGGCATCTACCACATAGAAATACTTTGTCTTTGCCATTTTTGCCCCATGAATATGGGCCTGATGAATTCCTTTGACTCCATGTACTCGCTGCGCTCTAGGGAAGCGCTTTGAAAATTGACTCCACTTTTGTTCAGCATTGTTTTCACGATAGGATAGAAAGATGATATCTAATAGCGGCTGCTCTGCTGCTGTAGACATAAACTCTTTGGGGGCCAATCTATGCTCAATAAATTTATAGAATTTGGATTGCTGACTATTTAGTTCTGCGATATTAAGTTTTAACATCTGGCGTAGCTGATCTCCTAATCCTGAAATTTTGTCGATTAAATTCTGATGAGATAAATCTTTGTGATCACTCCAAAATTGATCAAACCAATCATAGTCATTAATAGATGAGGAGTCCCAATCGGTGAAGTTGACCATAAAACAGGCCAAACGGGCACCGTAGATGGCCCAAATACCATACTCAACTTCTGCGCCGACACTACACCAGATCGCCAGACGCTCTATATCTTTTGTACTTCGACTGATAGACAATTTTACACTCTGGCGAAATCCGGCACGAAATGCCTGCAAGGCAGAACCATTGTGATTGCACTGACTGTAAAGGTTATGCATATGGACATAGACAATATCGTTATAACTAATAATAGGGAGGTTGTTATCTTCTGTACGATGCGCCTGACCTAAGTTGATCAATAACTTTTTTGGCCAGAGTTTTATTCCACCATTAATATCATTAAGTTGATTGACTACATTTCTAGTTTTCCAGATAAGAACATCACTACTAATATTAATTGGATCTAAGTCAACTCTTTGCTCAAAAAAAGCGGGATCGACAATACTATCTCCATCAACGGTAAATAGATAGTCAGTAGTGGCATTTCTGCCACATAATCGAAAAGCCTCATCATGTCCTTTTACTCCATCAATCCGTTTTGCCCAGGGAGCCTTGGTCAAAAGATCTGCCCAGTGTAGCTCGGCGTTAGGCTCATCGTAGGAGATAAAAAAAAGATCAAGTTCGTTAACACTGTAGTTTTGCATTTAAAATCCAATAGGCATGTAATAACGTGCAGATACTATCTAAACAAAATTGGAGTTTCAAGGTGATTGTCACTTGTGCCATAATTTGTGTAGTTCCCATTACTTTGCTACATTCTAAATAATGAATAAAAAATTAAAATGGTCAAATTACGACTTCTCCCAAATCCCTTTTGATCAAATAGTTAGCTTTGGACAGCGAAGTCTATTATACCAGGATCTTTTTTGCGTATCGTGGCTGCTGGGCCGTTTCTGTAATTATAAGTGTTCTTACTGCTGGACGCATGGGCGATCTGACCAACTTGATCATCGGCCGACAGAGCTATGCATTAAGACTATGGATGAGATAAAACGGCAGGCAAGGGAGCGAAATTACAACTCCTTCCACTTCTCTTTCAGTGGCGGTGAGCCAACTCTACATCGTGGTTACTTAGATATTTTAAAACACTACGCCTCAGATTTGGATAGAGTGAATTTTCAGTCTTGTCATATGACAACGAACCTCTCTCCTCAATTGAAGTGGTTTGAAAAGTATATCGATGCCACTAAGAGTATGCATCGCATCAGTATCACTGCTTCATGGCATAGAGAGTATGCTGATCAAGAGAGTTTTAAAGAGAAAATTATCTTTTTACAGCAACATGATGTTCAGGTGACTATCAACATGGTGATGGTTCCCGAGTCTTTTAATCTCATCTATGATGAGGCCCTTTTTTTTCATGATGCTGGAATCAATGTAACGCTTAAGCCTCAGACAAATTCCAACGCCACTTTGGTAGTTGAAAACTATACAAAAGAACAGCTAAGAGTTCTTCACAATGGTATGCCTCAAAGGGATTTCACTGCTGCCAGACTTAAAGATAGTGATCAAAGTTCAGAGCGTCCTAAAGCAAAATATGATCTAAGGAAGATGGCAATCGATCGAGGTGATAATGATAGTATTCCTCAAATGATGTCAGTTGAGTTCACGGATGTACGGGGAAAAAAATACTATATGGATCAGGCAGAACGGTTCAATGCTTTTAATTTTAACCATTTTGAGGGATGGGAGTGCGACTCAGGGTTTCGCAGCATTATTATTAGGGAGCCGTGCGGTTCAATTAAGCGCTCCTACTCTTGTCATGATACTCCTCTGGGAAATATTGAAACCGGATTCAAACTGTTTGATGCGCCGCGGGTTTGCGTGACTCCAACCTGTGTCAGTTCTGCTGATAGTAAAATTCCCAAAAAGAGGTTCTAGTTAGAGAGACTATCTGCACAGCGCGTAGCGCAAGAGGTTGAAACAATCTGCTGTTTTAGTTATGATGCACATGTTTGTAGATAATATATACATATATTTCAAAAGGATATTTTAATGACCTACTCCCAAGATCAGGTGATAACTGTCAGCGACTTTAACTCCATGGTAAACGATACCAATGGTGTTGTCGCCACAGGGACTGGAAGTTCTGGCTATGGTGAGGTTCCGATCGCGACGGTCAGTCAGGGTGAGATAATCACAAGTGCAAAAATTACTGAGTTAAGAAATACTATTAATACTGCTGCCAATCACCAGGGAACCACAGTGAATATTCCGCCGGTGGCAAACCTAGAGGCCAGTGACACTGCTATTGCCCATATTCCGGCAACTGATACCTATGATATTCCAACTGCAATTACTGCGATTACTACAAACGTTAATAATGTGGCCGGCGACTCCCTTGCTCTTGTATCGAATGCTCACACTGTTACGGCCAGATCTAGCAACTGGTCGGGCGAAATTAATGCCGAGGCAAAAGCTATCTTTCCATCAGAAGATGCTACAAGGCACTTTTTTAACTCTGGGGGTGAGATTCGAATAGATTTCCATCACCCCAACTCTGCTAGCAGCCCTGGCCAGGATAATGCTTGGCGATCTGGAATTTCTAATATGGGGACGATTATTTTCGGCTTTAACGGCACAACTAGAACTGGTTCTGCAGGTACACCTAACACAGGATTTGGCTACTACAATTTGACTTCAGGATTTAATCAGATCTTTAATGGCACTAATATTCTCTCTGGTGCCTATTCAACTAACGACATCTATGTTGATGCAAGGTATACTTCAGGTACTTATGTTGGTGGTAATGGTGCTAAAGGTCGTGAGATTGAGTTTCGTTTTCGCTTAGTTGATCAACACAGCTCATACGAAGATGTTGTTGCTTCGGGAACCAATGTAAAGCTTTCATACAAATACGCTGCTACCTATCTATCAAATATTTCGACTCCAACGTTTTCAAACTTGGCCAATGTATTTTAACAATTGATTGTTTGAGGGAAATCTATGGATGAAAAATCGAATCAAGCAATCGCAAATGCCTTTGAATATGCTAAATATAAGCGAGTGATTTTTAATCAGCGAGATCTATTAAAGAGTAGGGTCGATGCTAAGCTTACACTTGGATATAGCGGTGGACTCTTCAAGGTTGAGCCAGCCTTAATTCAATACGTTATAATGCTGATTAATCTTGGCCATCAGGAGACAGCCATTTTGGATAAAAATGAGCTTCCTATTATGATTGATAACCTAGAAAAATTTAAGGAGGAGCTTTTAAATAGATATCTCAAGGTGGTTAATCAGTACTATCTCGAATATGAGAATTTAAAAAAGGTAAGAGGCTCAAAAGAGATTTTTGGGGACTAGGTTAGAGATGGCAACGAAGGGAATTGTTCTTTTTGCTAAAAATAATGAAGAGATTGATTACATAAAGTTGGCAAAGATTTGTGCACTTTGCATAAAAAAATCAATGGGAGATATTCCCATCGCCTTGGTGTGTGATCAAGAAGAGGTAAAACAGTCATCAGATAAGCACTTATCTCTGTTTGATCAATTAATTCCACAGCCCAAAACCATTGGACAAAACCGTAAAACATTTTGGGGCAATGGAGAGAAAAAACTGCTCACTTACCATAATCTTTCCAGACCCAGTGTCTACGAGTTAACTCCTTATGAGGAGACACTTTTAATCGATAGTGACTTTATTGTTCAAAATAATTCTTTAAATGATGTCTGGGGAAGTGGCGAAGATATGTTGATGAATTATCAGGTTCGCACTATTTCAGGAGAACCATTTAACTTATCTGATCGAAGACTATCTGATTTTGGGCCCAAAATGTATTGGGCAACCGTTGCTTATTTTAGAAAATCACACTACTGTCAGCTTTTTTTTGACTTAGTAAAGGCAATCCGAAAAAACTATCTCTTCTACTCAAAAAGCTACTATCTTTTGAGCCCTGATCTTTATCGAAATGACTACGCTTGGTCGATCGCTGCTCATCTACTAAGTGATACAAAAAGGGAGTCAATTCCACCACTCCCCGGAGAAGTGATGCTAAGCTCTCTTGAGCAGGATAGATTGGTTTCGATGTCTACTCAGCAGCTTAATTTCCTAGCAAGTCTAAATAACGGTGAAAACTATCTACCAGTGAACGTGAAAGGGAGTAATGTTCACATTATGAATAAGTTTGATCTATTGAATAATTACCCTCAATTTCTGGATATCTATGGTGGATAGAGTATTCAAAAGAGAGAGAGGTTTTTTTACTTTTGCTCAGAATAGTGAGTCAGGTGACTATTTAAGAATGGCTTACGCATTAGCTTTAAGTCTTAAAAAAAGTCAGAGCCAAAACCCCTGGTTAACGGTGGGAGTCTCTTCTGGCACCGATATCCCAAAAAGGTACCGCGATGTTTTTGATGAGGTTATTGAGATCCCGTTTGAGGATTTAGCTAAAGATGATGCCTGGAAACTTAAAAATGAGTGGAAAGCATATTTGATGACTCCGTATCAAGAGACAATTAAACTTGATGCTGATATGCTCTTTTTTTCAGATTTTTCTTGTTATTGGGACTTATTTGAATGTGATATTGAGATTTGCTCCAATGTTCTGACCTATCGGGAAGAGCTTTTTACCACAAATTACTATCGAAAAACCTTTACCTTAAATCAGCTTCCCAATACCTACTCGGCATTGACATTTTTTAGACAATCACCTGAAGGACAGCTTTTTTTCGAGCTATTAAAAGATATTTTTCTTAATTGGGATGACTTCTCTTTACATCTGATTGAGAAAGAGCCACAGGCTGTTGTAACGACAGATGTTGCCTACAGCTTGGCGGTAAAACTTCTAGAAAAACCAAACTATCTACCAGATAGAGCGTTTCAGCGTTTTATTCATATGAAAAACTTAGGGCAACAGTGGGAAGCAAACCTACAGCCGGAGTGGAACGAGTATGTTAAACCACATATGACACCTAACTCGGAGCTTTTTATCGGCCCATTTAAAATTTTATCTCCACTACATTACCACTGTAAGGACTTCTTGACTGATAGGATGATTAAAATCTATGAGAGGAGTTTCGGTATTGAGTAAGATGATGATCGTATATTACAAAGAAAATGGCGAGATTGTTGCGATCTCACCAAGGGCAAATTTAAAATTTAGCGAATATCTCACGTTAGAAATTGAGTGGGATTTTGGGATAAAATTTCTGAAAGATGAGGAAAATCTATCTTGTTGGGAGATCTACCAAGGTGAAATGTCTGCGCGCAAAACAACTAATCAAGGGCCTTTTGATCTATTTCAACTTCCTCGGAATCCGAGGGAGTTGATAGCAAACCTCAATCTAAAGGATAGAGTCTTAACAGTTACTCCGGCGTCATTACCTGTATTTGATACTTCAAATATTGTATTTGTTACTGCGAAAAATAATCCGATAAAATTATTAAAGACCTTGGAGCTAATTCCGGGCCAGAAATCAGCCTCGGCAGTTTTGTCAACGATTGAGGTAAGCATTGTCTTGCATAAAAATCAGGGGATTAAGTATAGTGAGATATGATAGTGAGTAGTTACAAAATTAGTCAGTTCGATATTTTTTATATCTCCTATGATGAGCCCAATGCAGAGAAAAACTGGGCCGATCTCTTATCTAAAGCTCCATGGGCGAAAAGAGTGCATGGAGTTAAGGGGTTTGATGAGGCCCATCGAACATGCGGCCGTAGTGCGACTACGCACCGGACGGTAACCGTAGATGGAGATAATATAGTTGAAAAAGCATTTTTTGATCAATCCATCGTAATCGGTGCTGCTCAGGAAAATTTTGTTTTTTCCTGGTCGGCAAATAATATCGTTAACGGTTTACAGTATGGCAACGGTGGCCTAAAGCTCTGGCCTAAAGCTGTCTTGGAAAATTTAAGCTCTCATGAGTACTCAAATAGCAGCTCAGCAGTCGATTTTTGTTGGGATCTAAACTACTTTCAGATGAACAACTGTTACTCACAAGTTCACCCTAACGAGACTCCCTTCCAAGCTTTTAGGGCCGGATTTAGAGAGGGGGTTAAAATGACTCTTGATCGTGGTGAAAAATTTAAAGATCGGATACAATTTTTTAACAAAATTCATAGAGGTAATTACCAACGTCTATGCATTTGGTGCTCCGTCGGTGCAGATGTAGATAATGGTCTCTGGGCCATTTATGGGGCCAGACTTGGCTGCTACATGACCAATCTCACTGATTGGGACTTCTCATTGATTAAAGATTATGATTGGTTCGAGCAATTTTGGCAGAAGTTTGCTGAATACTCGAAGGAGAGACTAACTGAGGAAAATGCTCAGCTTGGAGTTAAACTTCGTGATAATTTAAAGCTCTCAGTTGTAGACTTGGACAGTGACCAATCAAGATTTATTAAATATACTTACATAAATCCTCTTCGAAGAGGAGTGATGACGCCGGAGGTTGTTATTTGATAATTGCATTTAAATTTCTTCCTTTAACTGAAAAATGATAGATTCAATTTTGGGTCAAACCGATATGCTTCGCCGAGCTTGTCTATTATTAAAGACTATCCTGAAAAATAGGATTTCGTACACATATGACTTAAGTATTTTTTTGGACAGGAAATCGATAAGGTCAATAATTTGCAAGCACGCTACATGAATTGGATGGAGCAATGTAATGAATAGTAAACTTCCAGAAAATTTTTGTTTAAGCCCGTTTATTAATTTAACCATTGAGCCTTCAGGACACATACGATTATGTTGTGCTACAAAACATAGTCTCGGAAAAATACAGGAGATTAAATCCATTAAAGATGTTTGGTATAATGGCGATGAGATACAGAAAATTCGCACATCCTTTAAAAGAGGCGATATACCAGAATGCTGTTCTATAAGTTGCTTTGCTAAAGAAAAAAAGGGTCTGCGCTCTCGAAGAATGAAAATAGAGTCATGGTTTCCAGGTATTACACAAATACCTGAAACACTAGAAATTTATGACATGGATATCAGCCTTAGTAATAGCTGCAATTTGCAATGTGTCATGTGTTCGAGTGAATACTCTAGTAGTTGGTTTAAAGATGATGAAAGGTTGCTCAGAATATCTCCATACAGAGAGCAGCATGTAAAAAGAAAATATCTCATCCCCAGTTATATGACGATGTCTCAAATGGATGAAGTAATATCCATGGCAAAAACTGCTCAGAAAATTACATTTAAGGGGGGGGAACCAACTTACGACAAAAGATTATTATATTTTTTAGATGAATGTTTAAAAAATAATATTTGTTGTCCCGTGGAATTAATTACTAATCTTAGTATAATTAGTGAAGCTGTTTTACAAAGGCTAGACCACTTTAATAAAGTAACAATATCTGCTAGCATTGATGCTATTGGCGAATTACAAAAATGGATGCGTGGTGTGGGAGTGTTGTCTACTGACGATGCTGAAGTTGTTATAGGTGATTTGCTGAATCGTGGATTTACAGTCTGTTTAAACGTTACTGTAACGCCATATAACCTATGGAACATTAGAGACTACATATTATGGACAAGAAAAAATGAAAAAGTACATGTGAATTTTTCTCAGATATCAACATATCCTAGATATTGCAGCCCTGGATTAATTCCCCTGGAAATGAGAAGGAAAGTAGCAGAAGATTTAGAGGATATGGATTTAACAAATATTTCGCATGTTCAAAGGATAATATCTTACTTAAAGATGGAAAATCCCGATAATTGGCAAACGTCCAGTATAGCAAAATTTACAGAGTATTTTTTGGCGTTCACGGAGGAAATGAATAGGATCAGAGGAGTAAAAATCCAGGATATTGTTCCAGAAATACAAATCGTGATTGATCAATTAAAAAATGGGTAATTCGACAATTAAAAATTCTCGTTTTTTTTGTATCGCCCCGTGGTCTTCTATTACCGTGGCTGGGAATGGTGACATTAAGCCTTGTTGTACCTATGATGCAACGATGGGTAACGTACATAAAGGTGATGACTTAATCACCATATGGAACTCACCTAAATTCATAGAACTCAGACGAAAAATATTGGCCAAACAAGAGCCTCCGGGATGTAGGTCATGTTATCGTAGAGAACAAATGATTGGTACCAGTCGTCGACTATGGCTTGAAGATAAATTTGGAATACCTGATAGAGATTATGGTAACTTAATGCCTGACCCGGCATTTATTCATATCGACTTAAATTTTGCTAATTTGTGCAATTATAAATGCAGAATGTGTTCTAGTACGCACAGTTCATCGTGGTATACAGAGGACTTAACTATACGAAGCCTATATCCTGAATTGGGACGGCGACTTGGGCAACCTGTGTGTTGTGAGCCAGGATATTTTTCATCTTTGTTAGATCACTTCGATCAATTAGAGCGTATAGATTTCAAGGGTGGCGAGCCTATGGTTCATGATAAACATTTTGATTTTCTGGAAATGCTTATTGAGAGTGGACGTGCTTCAGAAATAACCCTTGTATATGTTACGAACGGATCAAAAATATCATTACGATGCGACGATGTATTTCCACATTTCAAAGAAGTTAAGATGATTGTTAGCGTTGACGGAACGGGCGAATTATATAAATATATCCGCAGTGATACAATCCCCTTAGAAGAAATAGTCGAAAACTTGAGTGGGTTGCAGCGATTTTACAATTTAAATGGCTTGTGGACTGTAACAACACAAGTCTATAATATTTTTAATCTTCCAGATATTTTAGATTTCATAGAAAACAATAAATTATCCAACTTTGCGAACAGTTACCCCGTATTTGATTGTACGGTTACAAACCCTGCCTACTTAAGATTTTCTGTTATGCCCAAAAAACTTAAAAACAAAGCAGTGGAAATATTAGAAAAAACTAATGATTGTCGATATAATGCTATAATACAGACTCTTCTTACTGACGAAGATGATCATACTTTATATTGGGATAAATTTAGAATTTTTGCAATTGCCTTGGATGAAATCAGAGGTACAGATTTAAGGACGGTAGTTCCATTGTTAGGAGATGCGGTTTATGAGTAATATAGTTGCGATAGAACACTCCTGGGAGGAGATGGATAATTCGGTAAAAGTTGAATGGAACCTAGGCAAAAGGTGCAATTACAATTGTAGCTATTGTGATGAATTTACACATGATAAATTCAGCGAGCACTTGCCATGGGAGAGATTGAAATCGACAGCAGACAGTATACTTAAAATGGGCAATGCTCGCATAAACTTTACCGGAGGGGAACCCACAATTAATCCAGATTTTGATAAACTGTTAGAATATTGCAAGGAACATGGAGCCAGTTATGTAGGTTTGACTACAAATGGTAGTCGGCCACCAAGTTATTACAGTAGCATTATACACAACTTAGACAGCATTGTTTTTAGTTGTCATATGGAGTATTACAGGCGAGGAAATATAGTTGATGTTATTATTGCATCAAAGAGTTTTGTCGACTATTACAATCAAAATAACAGCAATAAAAAGCGCATGCATGTTCATCTCATGATGCTGCCAACAATGTTCGATGAGGCACGTGACTTGATAGAAACCTTTAAAGACTATAATATAGATATTGTTCTTAGACGTATCAGACCAGCATTTCTAAAAAACAATGTAGGGAATGTTTTTGAGCAAAATAGCGGACAGATGAGATTAATAGACGGTGCTAAAATAGCAATGCCTTTTTGCGATGAAGAGGTGACTCTTTTGTGGAAGAACGGGACGCCAGACTATAACAGCGATTCTGGGTATTATAGTAAGAATGAATTAGCATTTCTTAAAGAGTATAAAGTATGACAAAAATTATAAAGAAAAAAAACCGAGCCAGCAGTTTTCCTAATGTTGTTTCATATCAAGAGCAGCAAAATGGAGTAATTGGAGTAGAGGAAAATGTAAATGACATTATAGTGAGAGGAGAAAACTCATTTAAGGGCTGGCTGTGTTGGGCAGGAATCCAGAGCCTATATATTGATAGTAACAATGATGTTTACTCTGCTTCATGCAGAATCCATAAACTGGGAAATATTAGCGACGGCTTTAAAATGCCTGAGGCGCCCTTGCTTTGTACAAAGTCGTGGTGTGCGTGTGCTGCGGATATCAACACTACTAAAATAAAGAGCAAACAATATACATCACTAGTAAGAATTGCTAAAAGTATCCTGTAGCAAATTGAAGCATTTTAGCCTGTATTTTTGGGCCGTCGTTGACATTAATAGTACAGTAAACCATACAATCTAAATACTGCCATTGTGGGCAGGCAAACTGCACAGACCAAACTAAATCTTGCCGGCAGGAGAATGTTTTTATAGATAAAGGGCAAGATTCGACCATGTCAATTTTATGGTCAGCACTGATGGGATTGAGAGTGCAGAAGAGCATTATGTTTTCCGTATTATCGTGTCCTTCCGGCAAGCGTGCGTGACTTGAGCAGCAGGCCAGTCTAAATTTCGCTTCCAACAATAATACTGGAGGTACCATGTCAATCGACGAGTTAGAGAGAAAAATAGGTAAATGGCGTAGAAATAAAACTAGTATTC
>JABGUH010000004.1 GCA_018646675.1 Bdellovibrionales bacterium
ATAGTCTCACTTACGGTTTGCGTAACTTAAGGGTCGGGCGTGTTTGGAGTGAACTGGCAGTGCAAGGCGCAGGAGTGCGAGTGGGGATTCTCGATTCTGGTATTGATCTAGAGCATCCCGATCTGGCCAATAAGGTCATCGCTACGCAGGATCTAATCACGAACTATCCGCCAAATGAGTCCAATGATGGCCACGGCCACGGGACTCACTGTGCGGGCACGATTGTCGGTGGAGCGGCAAGTGGTCAGGCGATCGGTGTGGCCCCTGGTGCCCAGTTGATCGTCGGTAAGATTGTCGATGATGGCGGCAGTTCAGAATTTGCGGCTATTTTACGAGGGATGCAGTGGATTGCAGATCCCGATGGTGATCCCGCGACTCCTGACCATCCACACCTGATCTCCAACTCCTGGGGGGTACATAGCGGATTAGGACTACTGGAGGCAGTTAACAGTTGGTTAGTGCTGGGAATCACCCCAATTTTTGCCGCAGGAAATCGTGGATCTAACCCTGGTACTGTCTGGGCACCGGCACAATTTCCCGATCTATTAGCGGTTGGGGCCGTCAACTCCTTAGATCAGATCGCCCGTTTCTCATCTCGCGGGCCGGTAATCCATCTAGGGGAGAGCTATATCAAGCCAGATATCACTGCCGCCGGTGTAGATGTTCTCTCATCCTCTCTGGGGGGAGGGTATCTCCATCGTAGTGGAACCTCGATGGCCGCACCCCATGTGGCAGGTGTGGTGGCACTGATGATGGCGGCCAACCCCCATCTTACACCATTTGAGATTTTGACCATTGTGCGAAGAAGTGCCATCGACTTGGGAGTCAAGGGGGTTGATAATAGTTATGGTGCTGGGCGAGTCGATGCTTTCGATGCAGTAAGGTTGGCCCAAAATTTAAGTTGGCTCTCTTTAGTCGTTCAAGCTGATGGGGAGATGGTCAAGCTTTCGATCGCTCCTTGGGGGCGAAGCTACTTACTAGATAGTGGTAAAAAATATTTGCTACCACTGCCAACCGGTCAGCAGACTCTAACATTAAGTGCCTATCGTCATCAACCAGAGAGTCACTCGATAGAGTTGCCAGTAGGTCAGACCACCAAACTTCATCTCTCTCCTCGAATTGCACCCCAGCAGCAGATATTCTTAAAGGTTCAAAATAGTGATGGTACTTTGCTGGCGGCCAAGGTTCGCTTTAAGGGCCATCCTGAATTTACTCAATCTAGTGATGATGGAAATTTTAACTATCGGCTGTATGAGGGAAGTTATCCAATTGTGGTCGAGGGGCCCAAAGGGTATCGCTATCGTGATTTACAGCTTGAGATCTACGGTAGTGAAAATAACTTCATACTGACTTTGGAGACTCTCCCGGCGGTATTGATCGTAAGTGATGGTGTCTACAGTGCGGATTATCTTCACTACTATACTAGGGGACTAGATCGATTAAAGATCACATATTCGACAGTTAATAGTGCACAGGTTACCGCCACTCTTCTTACCCCCTATCAACAGGTCATCTGGTTTACTGGAGATGCTTCAGTCTCTACCCTCAATCGGGGGCAGCGACAACTGCTGCGAGACTATCTTTTTAAGGGTGGTAGACTTTTAATTAGTGGACAGGATATTGGGTTCTCACTTTTATCACAGGCGGATAACTTCTATGGAGAGGTGCTCGGGGCCCGACTGGTAGAAGATGATGGTCAAGATTACACTCTGGGGGGAGTGGGACAAAAGTTCACTCTAAATGGAGTTGATAGTGCAAACAATCAACGTTCAGTGGATATATTGGCCCTAAGTCGTTTAGCACATGTGACCGCCAAGTCAATTATGCGTTACAGTAGCAGTGGTGCCAATGCTGCTATAATAAATTACTATGGTGCTGGTGTTAGCATCTATCTCGCTTTTGGGTTTGAAGGGATTCAAGGGGAGTCGGAGCGAGCAATATTGATGCAGAAGTTATGGGAGATATTGGTAAAAAAATAAACGAGCAGTTAATTGTTAAATAATTTCCTTTGAAGCGATATTTGGAATAGTCACTAACAGCATTTATAAAACACTCTCTATCATTCAGTTGGGCCATCTGACTTTCTCATAGGCGAACAATATCATCACAGAGGCTGGAACGGGAACAGATTGATTTAGGTTATATTCTTGGTATTTAGGTAGCAGATGATCCCGAATAATTGAGAACAACTTCAAAATAGTACTCTTCACCAACGCTCAAATTGATCAGTTTGAAAATTAAGTTTGCCAGCCGACAGCCGCCAACCAACTTTGGGGGGGGAATAAAAGCTCTGCCAGTCGCTTTAGAGCTAAAGCCCTAACCTGGTGACTGATGGGGGGAGGCGGAATTTTGCGTCCAAAGAGTCTGAACTGATCTTGCGCCGAAAGTATCAGGTGTGAGCAGTATAGATCGATCTGATTGAAGGCGTGTTTTCGATGTTTGGCACTATTTTTAAAGATATAATTTAGTAGATTCTTCATCCGCCTAGGAGTGGTGATCACCTCCATATTGAAGCGATCTCTAAACAGTGGCCCTTGGCGTTTAAGTAGTCGATTGATCCAGATGGAGTAGGTGATTAGGAGTGAGCGCATTCCACTACTTAGTTGGCGATTGCTATCGGCCTCCACTAAGAGGTGGAGATGGTTGGTCTGGAGCGAGAAGTGAACTACTCGCAAACCCTTTAGCCGGGCCCTTTTGACCGCTTTGGTAAATAGTTTAAAGGAGGATTTTCTACGTAGATTCGGTAATTTTTCTTGTACTCTTATGTTAATATGAATGGGGTTGTTTCTATCAATTGAGGGGCGAGAGATATGGGCAATTTTGCCGCTGGATGTTTTGTGAATATCCCCTTTCTTCTTAGGGCGACCACGGGTTTTAAGGTCAAGCGGTAGCTGTTGGGGGGAGCACTTTTCCATCGGATAGTTAAAGCATGATGAGAGGTTGGTCGTCAAGTTTTTTCGGCGTATGTTATCGATGCGTTTTTTATTTGACCGTTCCCATCTTTTTGGACTTGCTGATCACTCAAAAAAATATAATGCGAAGGTCAGCGTCTTGACCTCTGACCTAAAAAATGGACTAGTTTTTCGGGCAGAGGTTATTAGGATATTTAACTGTAATACTGGGGCAGTAATCAGCACGTTAACTAATTCTCAAACTATTATCTTAAGCCCCTTGAGAGCTCTCAAGGGATTGCTGACTGGCCGCTCTTCTCACTCCACAAACCAGCAGCGAGGCTGATCTTGAAGTAAAATTCCATTGAGATATGTATCGATTCGACACTGGTGAGCAGGATAGTAGGTGTCAGCATCATTCATCTCAGTCACCACTGTTGGGTCAGGAGTTAGCAGTGAAGTTGGAACTCCTGCATGTTGCAAAAAGGCTTCAGCTCTCGTTTTAGTCGCATTCAGTGCTCGAAAGCAGTAGTGAAGATCATCCTCATGCTGATAGAGTGCAGTACACAGGGCCCTCTCTTCTAGTAAGAGCTCTTCCCGATTATCTGCCCCTTCCCAATCAGCAAAAAAATCCTTAAGGCACTGGCCTGTAGCATAGTAATCGGCCTGCCCTTCAGAGGTCATGCCGCTGCGCTTATATGGTGGCCCTCCAAAGCCGTGGCCCAACTCATGACAGATAATTAGCGCCACACCATCAACTGTCATAAATGGCTTACGGGCCATCCCACCAAAGAGCCAGATATTTCTAGTCAAGAGTCCTGTCTCATCACTCTGATAGTGAAAGTAGGATGCACGAAATTGTTCAATTTCCCACCAGTCAATTCCACTAGTTCCTCTAGGATTAAATTGAATAACCTCGCTATCGGAGAGCTTAGGATCATAGATGGAGTGAAATGTATCAAAGATCGAGTCAAGCTCACTGCGAGTTATGGCCGCAGAAGCTGTAAGAGTGCAAAAAAGAGTGGCCACAATACATATTATATTCTGCATAATCTTCATTTCTACACAACCTCTCCTTGCTTCTATTAAGTAGTAAAAGTTCCTCTATATGTTTAATTACTCAACTACTTTGTTTAGCAACTGCGAAACCAAAAGTCTGCCGCCCCTTTCCATAAAGGGTAATATCTTCCCTCAGATGAGAGCGATAGTGCACCTTGAATTTAGGATCACTTAGCTTCTTTGGGATGGGAAAAGTGTAAACCATCTCTCCGGTATAAAATGCAAAGTATGTCTCCGGTACGGACCCTCTGGCGAGGAGTTGCTCCAACTCAAAAAAGAGGTGTGACAAATGTGTCACACCTCTTTTTTGAGTTAAATGAATAATACTAAGTATTTAGGTCGAAAATTGGTGGATGAGATAAAAAAAACATCTTTTCCACAGGTTAACAAGAACCCGAATCAAATACAGCCAACCACAGAGATGAAGAGAGATTATTACTGAAAGCGATGTAGTGAAACTACATTATCCGTATCGGAATGAACTGGTAAAAGCTCTAGGGATTCAGCAACTCCTTTGACGTCAACACCTGATAGTCTCAGATAGATCTGAAATGTTTTGAAGTCGTTCCATCCTCCCATTCTCATTACTTTCAATGGTTCTACCCCAGTTGAAAGTAGGTGAGTTGCAAAGCAGGCCCGCAGTGTATGAAGAACTACATGTTTTTGAATACCAATACTGGCCAGAAAAGTTCGTAAAATTTTTCCACCTAAACCAGTTCGCCCTGGTTTGAGCAGTTCAAACAGCAGCACAATCTATCACCGAAGTCTCTCTCCAATTATAAGGCCCTTATCAATCCGCTGATGCGTTATCTAGTTAGAGAGGGATACATGAGTAGTAACCCATTAGATGAGATCGTAATGAATCCCCAAAAGGAGAGTAAAAGTTATCTTTCCCAGCAAGAAGTTAGAGAGATTCTAGAGCATCTGTTCTACTTCAGTCCATATCTGCTTTATCGACTATTCTGGCTTATGTATTGGACCCTGTTAAGCCGCAAAGAACTGTGCGAGATATTACTGGGAGGCCGTTGATCTGGAAGGGCTTAGAATCGAAGTTAGAGGCTCAGTAGTAATATCACCAGAAGTTGCCAAGATGATCAGAGGGATACCGAGAAGAAGTAAATATCTACTGACGAATAGATACGGTAAGCAGATTGATCGTAACTTGGTGTCTCGCCAGTTAAGGAAATTTAGGGAGCGGTATCCAGAAGTTAAGCAGTTTAGCGTGGATCAGTTTAGAGCTGCTTGTGTCTATTGGAGGCCTCAGGGGTAGTTTGAGAGGTAGGCCTCACTGGTCAGAAAGAGAGGAGAATGGGGATGATTGACGCGGTTGCTTTGGCAAAATTGTGGCAATTACAGCTGGGGATTGCCAAATTGTACGATAGATAATTTGGGAAATATTATGATGTTATCGTGGTAAGCCACAGCTAGGGTAAGTCATCACTAAGGTGCTCAATCAATCTAATTGCCCATTTGGGAAAATATCCACTTAGTAATAATGCAAAAGAAAAATAGCTAATTATCGTAAACAACAGCATGAGGATGAATATGCCAATCCATCCTAGCAAAGAGTATGTTGCGTAAAACGCTGGATGAGAGATAAATATATCATAAATAACCATAGGGATTGCGCTAGTGAAAATAAGACCAAGTAGGCCAGATAACATTCTAAATGTAGTATTTAGTTTGTGGCTTTTTAGATAATTGATTAAATCTTTTCCATCTGTGTGCACTATTAACCTCAAAAATTAGCGTTATATGATTATAGCATTATTATTTGGGGGTGAACTCAAGCAACGCATCGTGAGAGTCATATCCTTCTCCGTAAAAACCATCTCCAGTTGCCGATGGAGTCGCATAGTATCCGCCTATGGTATTTCCAATAAATTTAGCTTCGTTTTCGTGTTTCTGGTTAATAATACCTTCATCGACACCAAAGGCAACAATGCTATTAACGGCTAAGCCGACAAATAGCCCTGCAGCTATTGCCCACGGGCTTGCTGCACCAGCTATGATGGTGTTGACCCCACCCACAACGAAAGAAGATAGAATAAATTTGCTATTAATTCCACTAAATAGAGGCTTGCTCGATGTGGAGTTATTTAGCATTTGACCAAAAATTGACCCGCCTGTCCACAAACCAGCTCCAATAAGTATAAAGCCTAATCCGAAAAACTTACCGTTGGGATCTGTGTTTAAAATTGGATTGTTTCCAGCATAGATGTACTTACTATTAAATGTAATTGGATTCTTTAGCTTCCCTGGATGCGGATCACTCTGAATAAACCGCCCAATACTCGGATCATACATTCTAGCTCGATAGTAATATAACCAACTCTCAGCATCATACTCTCTTTCTGTATAGGTGAAGTACAGATCTAATTCTGGATCAGTGGTGATTGCACCATCCTTATCTTTTGATCTTGAGTAATTTTCCAAAAGCTGAACAGGCATAGTGCTGGACCTTAGAATCTGTACTAACTGTTTCCATAGATAAGATTGTCGGTAGTTAGAGAGTGAAACTTGGCTGAAGTTTAGAGAGTTTTGCAGATAAGTGAGTATTGTGTTGGCAAAAAAGTGGCAGAGTTTATGCTGCTTTTTTAATTGTGAAATCGATAGACAAGTCTAGTGCATAGGCAATCTTCAGTAGTCTTTCCAGGGAGACACTTTGCAAGCTACCATTTATAATTCCCGATACAACCGAGCGAGTTAATCCGCTCATCTCCGCTACCTCAGGCATTGTTAGACCCAATTTCTGTACTCTTTTAGCTATCCTTAGCTTGAGCTTTGTTTTTAACTTGGTTATTGCAATCTGCTCTTTAGATAATCCGAGTTCCTTGCCTAGGTTATCCATACTATCATAAGTTTTTGACTTCATTACAACCTCCTGATTCTCGTGCTTGCTAAGTCGATATTTTTCTTTGGTGTCTTAGCACTTTTCTTTTTAAAGGCATGGACTAAAAATATGGCATCCTTCTTTTTAACTAGGTAGATGATCCGGTACGCACCAGAAGTATCTTTCAGTCTTAACTCGAAAACACCACTACCCATTCCCGTCATTTTTTTCGAGATAGGCATTGACAGCGTCAATCCAGAAGACAAGTCACTTATCAGCCCAAAAAGAGCAGTTTTGATACCTTCTGGAAAGTCTCTCATCTCTTTTTTACATGCATCCAGAACTACAACTTTCATCTCGTTAATGTCGCATATTTACGACACTGTGTCAAGGAGATGCTGGTACTGGTATGCTTATTACAGAGTTGGAGGTTAAGTCCAACACCACAGTTATTCAGCAGCTAATAATCAGTATGGAATTGGTGCTGACCCATTTTGGAATTGGTGCCAGACCCATTTTGTTAAACCAGTGCGACATTGATCTGAACTCAGGACCTGAATCTGATCCCGATCCTGTCATCTGAACTAATTTGCATCATAAATAAGATTATCGGTATTTAGAGAGCGAAACTTGGCTGAATTTTAGAGAATTTTGCAGATAAGTGAGTATTGTGTTGGCAAATTTTAGGCAATAAAGAACCTTTCTGCAGAGTTTTGAAGCGATCCGAAGTTACCGATTGACAATACAACCTAAGAGTTGTATGTATAATCTATGCCATTAAGTGGAAAAGAGCTGATAAAATTACTAAAAAAACATGGATGGGAGCTCCGCAGAGTTACAGGGCAGTCACCATATTATGGCAAAAGGTAATAAAACGGTAACAGTTCCATTGCACGCTAATAAATCGTCAGGAAGAGGACTTTAAAGTAAGCTTTTAAAGCAAGCCGGAGTATCCAAAAAATGAAATACTACGCAAAAATCACAAAACAGAAAGATCGTTCCTATCTAGTAGAGTTTCCAGAACTTGAAGGGTGTATAACAGAGGGAAGGACTCTTGCCGAAGCAAAAGAGTTTGCTAGCGAAGCTCTGCATGGATGGTTGGCTTCCAACTGTGATCGGGACTTGAATATTCCTGGGCCCAAGGCAAGAAGAGCAAAATACTATTATCCAATAGGTGTTGAAGTTAATATTGCCTTTGCGATTCTGCTAAGACGAACACGTCAACAAAGGGGGCTGTCTCAAAAGCAGGTAGCGAACAGGCTTGGAATTAGTCAGCAAGCATATTCTAAGTTAGAGGCTCCCCTGAAAGCGAACCCCTCACTGTCAACTTTGCAAAAAATTTCTGATGCTCTAGATGTTGAGTTGATTTTAGATTTAGCAGCATAGATCAGGATGATTCATCCAGCACTACTGTTGTTTAAGTGTAATTTTTAGATCTATTCCAGCGAGTTTTATATGAGTTTGGCCAGTATCTTGATGAGAGCTATCCTGTGTGCTATCCATCGCTAGTGGACCGTGAACAAAAAGCAACAGCA
Organism: Bdellovibrionales bacterium; assembly: GCA_018646675.1. GTDB lineage: Bacteria > Bdellovibrionota > Bacteriovoracia > Bacteriovoracales > Bacteriovoracaceae > JABGUH01. Next base: position 8,319 of record JABGUH010000004.1, read on the forward strand.
CCTACTGTGAGAGTCGACTAACCTCGGGGGTAAGACGAGAATGGATTCATCGTATCATCACTAATGTAACGAGCACTAGGCAAGCGAAACTGCTGCCTCCGCATCCTGCTACGGCACTCTTCGAGCAAAGGCTTTATTTGCTCCTGCAAATAAATCAAAAGCACCTAGCGGAAGGCCACATTGGCAAGAATTGGTACTTGTCACTATAGAGTCACATGAAACTATTATCTAGAAGTCTTCAGGTCTTTTTATGATTGGCCAACAAGAAGCAATAACTGTGACTTACCTACTTCTTATCTTTAAAAGCTACTAGTAGGGATTCCTTATCAAGCTACTTTTTTCACTTTGATGCTAATTGAAACTTGGCCACCAAGTCTTTCGAGGTACTCAAGTAACTTTTCAATACTTAGTTTTGAAATCTTGCCATTTAGCAGCTCACTAATTCTTGGTTGTGGCTTATCTAAAATTTTCTCTAAGGTCCTTGGTGTAATCTTTTTCTTTTCAATAATAGTTATAAGTTTATCAAAAAGCTCTGATTTCATTTTAACAACAGCAGACATCTCAGGAGAAAATCCAAGATCATCTAAGACATTTCCTTTCGAAATGTGAGATTCTCTATTAATTTCATTTTTTTCTATTTTCTTTTTTGCCATCTTTCTTCTCCTGTTGGAGTCTTGTCTTTAAATCCTTCAATCTTTCTGTTGCTGTATTCAAATCACCTTTTGGTGTTTTTCTACTTTTCTTAGTAAAGCTATGTAAAACATAAATGGTATCTTTTATCTTGATATAATAAACAACCCTGTACCATGTTTTACCATCTGCATCTCGAAGTTCATAAACTCCTTGAGCGATAGACTTCATTGGTTTTGAATCCAAAGGAGCTTTACCTTGCTGTAATCTCCTTAGATCATTACCAATGTCTTGCTTCACTTCATCTGGAAATTCTTTTAAAACCTCCAGAGAATCTCCTTCCCAAATGACTTTTTTATCTGCCAAAGCGAACTCCTATCTACACATTACACTATATACATTATTTTGTATACATTTTTATGTATATATATAAACTCTACTTTGAGCAATACGAATTTTCAATAAGTTGTTTACACCAGTCAACTTTATCTTTGGTCATACCAAATAGGCATAGTGCTGCACAACTGTACTTGGCCTATACGAAGACAAGTGATGAGAGTTCTACTCATTTCAAATATTTCCCATTAAGCATTTTGCACATTTTCTAAATAGTATCTTATTTTGTGGCAATAACTTGGTAACTAGTTTAGTAAAACAATGTGGACCGTGAACAAAAAGCAACAGCACCTACTGTGAGAGTCGACCAACCTCGGGGGTAAGACGAGAATGGATTCAGTCTATCATCAAGAACTTAACGAGCACTAGATTAACGAAGACCAGAAGTATCTAGCGGGAGGCCACAAGGGTAAGATAGGAACTTATCACTATAGAATTACATGAAACTAAAACCGAAGTCTTCAAGTCTTGTTATGATGGACTCAAAAGAAGCAATAAATGTAATTCATTTTCATATTTTCAGAAACAACTACTAATAGACTTTCATTTTCTTTGTCAATTCTTGTGTTGTTTGTTTTCGGCTTTTTGGGAATGAAATATCTTGCAACATCATCCTTCTCCAATTTATTTATTGTAGGTGAGTATTTTGTTATTGTTTTACTCTTGAATATGATTCCTGTTGGTTACTTAATTTTTATTATCAACAAATATAAATGGACAAAATATAGTTTTATTGTTTCAAGTGTTGGTAGGTTGTTATTAACAATATTCACAATTGTTATATCAAATAGCATATAGCTTTCTGGTAAGCTTGACCTATGCTTTTAGTTTATTGTGTATCGTTTAACAAAGTAGGACTCCAAATCCCAGCTTTTTGTGTCCTTCCGGCAAGCGTGCGTGACTTGAGCAGCAGGCCAGTCTAAATTTCGCTTCCAACAATAATACTGGAGGTACCATGTCAATCGACGAGTTAGAGAGAAAAATAGGTAAATGGCGTAGAAATAAAACTAGTATTC
>JABGUH010000032.1 GCA_018646675.1 Bdellovibrionales bacterium
AAAGATTCGTTCTACTTCTGCGCGATCACAGATATCTGCCTGTTCAAAATAGTACTTGGGCGAGTCGGCGATATCGGCCAACGACTCTAGGTTGCCGGCGTAGGTTAACTTATCGAGGTTGATCACCTCATGTTCTAGGTCATGAACAAGGTGGCGCACCACCGCCTGTCCAATAAAACCTGCTCCACCTGTAATTAGTACTCTCATCATCTATCTACCAACCTCATCTCCACCTACGAACTAACTCCCGGTGGGTGTTCGAATCTAGAGATATGCTATGCGACTCTCTTCGCACCTAACTACCAGTCAGACCTGCCTAGCTTCCGATCGCAGATCGGACAGATCGACTCTCTTTTATCGATATCACCACCAAAGTTATCTCCCACATACCAGCCAAGAGCGGAAGAGACGATGGCAGCGATAGGAAAACCTAAAATGGCAACACCTGTAATAGTTAGGCCAGAGGCGGCATAGGCTCCGGTGCCGGCACCGGCCAGGCGAGCACTCCACCTGCCAATGGATTTCTGCTTAAAGTGGACCGGCATTGCGCAGTGGGGACAGATATCTTTTCGTTGTGTATCACTCATCTTGTTTCATCCTTTGATAGATCTAAAATTCTGTTTTTTAAGGTGCTAGGCACTGGCCACTGGCCAGTCATAGACTATCAGTAGTGGTAGTAAATAGCCAACACCCATCAACCCAAAAAATAACCATCGGTATCCTCTTTTTAGTACCCTCAAAGAGGCAGCTACTCACTAGTGTAATGACTATAATTACTTAAGCGAGGATCATACCTTTCTATCACTTTCTATAGATCACTTATCCTGCTGGAATTCATTTTTCTGATATAGAGAAACTCTCGATCCTCTTTTGAGAACGCCCCTTTAAAATCCTCCGCCTTAAGATTGCCGACTTCAATCTGCTCCTTAACCAGCTTGGTGGAGATCGTCCCCACATCCTCCAGCATCGGCTTTAAGTAGTACATCACCCTACTCTGCTCTTTTTTGATCTTTTTATTATCCAACACTAACAAACTACAGAACTTTTCATAATCCAGTCGCTCTTTAAGCTCTTGCTGATCATAACTCACCTTAGAGAAGACGCGTTTGGATACAGAGTAGCTCTCATCTTCATCCAACTTTACTTGTAAAGAGTTGATGCTGTTGGACTGTAGCCTCAAGAGAATCTGTTCTCGCAAATTCTGCCGTTGTGCCTTTAGGCCCTCCATCGTGCCATCAATCGCTTTAATCTCCTCTACCAGCTCCGAAATATCTTCTAGACGATCATTCATAATAGAAACTCCCATTGAAAAAGTGCATCTTGTAATCGCCACGTCTATATCGTACTTATGGAGTCGACAAGCTACCGTGTACTACAAAGTGCACGGTGCTGGAATCAGGGGGCAGATAGCGATATATCTGTGCTCGATGCCAGTGCAATCGTACTAACCTAGAGAATAGTTCTTGTCATATCTTGATTATTTTCGCCTTAAATTTTTAAGAGAGTTGATAATAGCTACGATACCAGCGCACAAATTCGCTAATCCCCTTCTGGATAGTTACTGTTGGCTTAAAATCAAAATCCCGCATAAAGGCATCTACATCCGCGCAAGTATCCACTACATCACCAGGCTGGCGGGGTAATAGCTCCTTTTTAGCTTCTACTCCCAAAGCCTCTTCCATCACCTTAATAAAGTCGAGAACACTAACCGAAGTACCCCCACCAATATTGTAGAGTGAGTAGAGCTTCGGATTGGCCCCACCACACTTAGACTCCACCACTCGAATCAAGGCGGCGACCAGATCTTCCACATAGGTAAAGTCTCGTCGATGGTTACCGTGGTTATAGACTTTGATCGGCTGACCGGACAACATCGCACTGGCAAACCGAGTACTAGCAGCATCTGGCCGATCCCAAGGGCCATAGACAGTAAAAAAACGTAGACCGGTTGTTGGTAACTGATAGAGATGGGAGTAGGAGTGAGCGATCAACTCTCCGGCCCGTTTAGTCGCTGCATAGAGACTTATGGGCGTATCCACCCGATCCTCTACTGAAAAGGGCAACTGCTCGTTTGCACCGTAGACAGAGCTGGACGAGGCGTAGATTAGATGCTCCACCCCACTCTGGCGACACCCCTCCAAAATATTGCTAAATCCCACTAAGTTACTGTCAATATAGGGGGCCGGATTCTCAATCGAGTAGCGTACCCCCGCTTGGGCCGCCAAGTTGACAACGATATAAGGAGAGTGATCTGCAAAGAGCTTATCTACTGCTGGCCGATCCGCAATATCCACCCGCAAATGAGTATAACCCGGATGATTGAGATAGCGGGAGAGCCTCGCCTCCTTTAAAGCTGGATCGTAATAGGAGTTGTGGTTATCCACCCCAACTACCTGATATCCCAACTCTAATAGTTTATGAGTAAGGGGCAGGCCAATAAAACCAGCCGAACCGGTAACTAATAACTTCTTCATTATTCACACTAACACGCAATAGGTGCCATCCACTCGGCACTATGAGTCAAATATCGGCCCATCAGCGCCTACTCCGGTGCTATATCCATGCACCCTGCTCCTTTTTCGCCATGTAACATACTAAAATTAAGTCACAGGGAGGCGAATTACCCTCCATCTAAAATGCAGGATGAACTTTACACATATACAATTTTCAAACTCCTTGAGAAAAATCCTCACTCCACTATTATGCAGATAGTCAATAACCATAAACCGAAGGAGATGCACATAGGCGCCCAGCGTCAATCTTTTAATATTAACTATATATATAGGAGGATATTCGTGAACAACAAAGAAGTGATATTAACTCAATTTCGCCAGATCGTAGATGGCTGGTTGAATGAGAAGGAGGTGCGTAATATTGTGCTCCTTTCTACTCAGTCCAAAGTCAGCGAATCGGTCATCCGGCGAGCTTATAATCAACAAACACTGCCAAATGCAGAAAATATGCTGCGCATACTGTCTGCTGTTAGTGATAAGAAAGCAATTCACAAACTGATTGCTGATCATCCAGGAGCAATTGCAGATTACCTAAATAAAGCTTTCTACCACTATCTAAATGAAGAGGAGAAGGGTGAGGAGCCTACGGAGAGAATTGATTGGGATGAGCATACTAGAGATTTCAACTCCTACTTGGTGATCAAAAAAGTATCACACCGTACAGTGACTTTTCGCTCAGATATTCTGTCACTCTTTGGTCAAATGGGACTAAACTCTCTCGACCGTTTGGTTGAAGCGGGAATTATCGAGGAGTGGGGAGATGGACGCCTGACCTTTAAACCAACAAAATTTAGCCTCAATACAGAGTGCTTAAAGCACCATGTGGCGAGCCTAATTGAAACTTTTTTCAAACCCCAGGTTGCTCTTGCTGGTGGAAATAGTTTGATTAGCAACATCTCTGAAGATGTTAATCAAAATGGGTTTAATAAATGTAAGAACATTTTGTTTAATGCCAATGAGCAGATTAACCGTGTTATTCATGATCATCCTGGCAAGATTCCACTACTTTTTACAGCTATGGTAGATACCATGGATTTTAACGGAGGTTCAAATGTATAAATCATATAATCTATTATTAATAGTTACTCTGTTTGTAGTTACGATAATCCCCGCCTTTGCAGGTGAGAATACTGTGGTAGGTAGCCCAACTACTAGTCGTATTGCAATGCAATTTAGCAACTTAAGTAGTTTTTCAGGCCCCACTAACCAGATCGGCTTATATGGGATATCACGGCTACAGCAGATGATGCTAGGTGGAGAGTCTGCCAGCAGCAATAGTAATCTAGAGAGAGTGGCACAAAATCTAAATAAGCGCCCCACTCATGCTTTAAAACGCGTAAAAATCGACACGATTGAGCGGCCAGTATTGATTCGTCATAATAATGAGTCGATCCAAATCTCTGATGTCGAGCGAATAAAGTTGCTAAATGGGCAGGAAATTTTGATTGAGCAAAACGGCCAAGATGCCAAGTTTCACCAAAATCTGCTCGACCAGATTGACTACCTAGAAAGAAGTAACGGAGAGGTAATCTTTCCAACAGAGATTCAGCAGGCGCTATAAAGTAGATGCCTTGGATTAAACATTAGACGGTTTTAGTCACAGGATTAAACATTAGACGATTTTTGTAACGGGGTTAAGGATTAAGGAGTATTTACCTACTCTCTAATCCTTGGCCTCTCTTTTTTTATGCCCAATAGATACTCTTTTATGCCCAATAGATACTCAAGCCATAGCTATGTGGGGCCATTGATAAGTTTCAACCAGACTCTCTCCCATTATTGCCTATTCGTGCCAACTTAAAATCATTGATATATTTAGAGGTCACTACAATTTCTCATTACTGCTTAGTCGAGCCAACTTAATATCTATTGATAAGCTTCAACCACACTATCTCTCATTGCTACCTACCCGTACAAACCGAAAGAAGAGGCAAAAAGCCCATATGGGAGGACGTATTCTAAGATATGATTTTATACTGATCGCTAAGGTGGCTTAATCCTGTTGATCTCCCCAGCCACCAAGTATTTTTTTACTCTGACGTCACAGTAGATTTGGCCTACTCTGCTCTCGTTTCTCTTTAATGGTGGCAATATCAATGCATTAAGCTGTAAAAAGATCGCCGGTTAGCTCTATTTAGCAATAACAGTGCAACAAAACGCAAAAGGTTACGGCAACTATTTTGAATAGATAATCAACCGAAGAAGCAGAATCTACTCTGACGTCACAGTAGATTTGGCCTACTCTACTCTCGTTTCTCTTTAATGGTGGCAATATCAATGCATTAAGCTGCAAAAAGATCGCCGGTTAGCTCTATTGTAATCGGTAGACATGGGCATCTTACTTATGAAGTACAAATTATTAAACTTACAAAATTTCCCATCTATTTCATATAGGAACAGGATCCATTAGCAGGTGTGAAACATTGGATATGCTGACACAAAGGGCCGCCAAGAGAGCTTCATACTAAACGTTAGATGTGGTGATACAAGGGGCAACCAAGACAACTTCATACTAAACATTAGGTGTAGTGACACCAAGGGCCGCTAGGAGAGCTTCATACTAAACGTTAGATGTGGTGATACAAGAGGCAACCAAGACAACTTCATACTAAACATTAGGTGTGGTGACACCAAGGGCCGCCAAGAGAGCTTCATACTAAACGTTAGGTGTGGTGATACAAGGGGCAACCAAGACAACTTCATACTAAACATTAGGTGTAGTGACACCAAGGGCCGCCAAGAGAGCTTCATACTAAACGTTAGATGTGGTGATACTTAGATGTAGTGATACTTAGATGTGGTGATACAAAGAAGGGCCAAGGCAGCGTAATGCTAAAACCTTGGTATGCCGACACTAGGCTGAGAAGCCTGGAGCCGTTCCTTTATCTGATTGATCCAGCGATCATAAGGACGTCGCAAAATCTGCTGCTGCTGGGAAGAGTAGTTAGCACGCTTTGTGGCCTGATCAATCACCTGCAGATCTGGATCACTCAACTCCTCTCCTGCTAACAGCCTTAAGATCTGGAACTGCTGAATAAAAAACTGATTTTTATAGTAGTTATACTGATGGTGCCGGTAGAGAACTGCTCGATTAAGGTTAGTATCGGCCATCTCACTCACCTCCATTACATTACTCACTCCACTCCAATATCGACCTCCCAGCCCCTGATCATAGCTATCACTAAAACTCTGAAAACTGTCGCTAAAAAACTGCAACAGTGGCTTGGCAATAGATCCGCGGTTTACTGCTGCCTGCACTACCACCATCCGAGTTAAGGGGTGACTTGGCCAAACAACAACCTGCTCTCCGCTACGCTCATCAACTTGTGCCTTCCCTTTGGTCAGAACTCTCTCTAAAGAAGAGATCAGTAACTCACGACTATCAAGAGCGCTGACAATACGAGATAGATACTCTTGGGAGACATTTAACAGCAGCTTATGATCCGCTGGCAACCCGGCAGGACGAAAACGTTTAATTGGATAGTCTAACAAGCTAAAATATTGATCACAGTGATCAAGCAGGGTGGACTGATCAATCTTACCGGCGACGTAACGCCTTATGGAAAAAATGGCATTGGCATGAGACGAGCTAATTAGGCTGGTATCAAATTCACGAGGCAGTAGATGCTCCTCTCCCCGATTGGCCGCTTTTAGAGAGTAATAAAAAGCTCGATGGGCCAACATATCACTGGCCGAGTTAACACTCGGAGTAAGATGTACCTTCAAAGCTTGAGCACCAATCAGCTTAATAACACTGCTACGATCCAGCAGGTATTCCAATGAGAAATAGACCGATACCAAGCGCTTGTTATCCACTTTTCGCTCTCTTTTCTCTCTTGTATCATCAACCGCTAAAGGTGACTGATCCACTAGATACTCTACCTGACGACCAAAGTACTCCCTTAGTAGTCCAAGTTGATGAGCTGACTCTACTTTTTGTAGTGATTGCACCAGATATTTGACTATTTGCAGGTCACGATTCATGACATACTCATCGCTGATAGTGCTGTTCCACTCCACCCGTTGCCCCATCAGATTAATGAAACTCATCAGACGATCCAAGCGACCCTCTTCACTAATTCGCTCCTTAAGCTGATGCGCTATTTTTTTACGATCAGACTCCTGCTCGAAAGTTTGCTCCATTAATACAATCTCCTCCTGCTTGGATTGCACGGTATCAACCTTGGCAAACTGCTCAATAATCTCATCAATTGAGAGCGGAATAGGCAGTGCGGACACTTGTGTTGCCAATAACTCCGAGATCGAAGCTATTTTAGGTTGGATGGTGGCGGTAGTTAGAGGTGGTGATGCTTTGGAAGATGAGGAGAGCTCTACCTCAACAACCTTCTCGCCTTCCTCCGTCCCACTATTACAAGCGGAGAGTAAAATTCCAAAGATAAGTATTAAAGTGATATGGCCACGACTAAACAGCGCGAAGACTTTATGCGTCAAAACAGACCTCCTAAAGAACCTAAACTAATAGCGGAATTACGCACAGCGTAACACGGGATCGCCATAAAGTTAAGTAGTTAGGTAAATTCTATAGAGGGGCCAGCGTAATATTAGTACGTGATATTTGCTATTTAGCGCCAAACCTTGCGTGGCGTGCTTAGCGCACGTTCACCTATCCGGGTAAACCATCGATCATAAGGAGCACGAATTATCTCCAGCTGAATGAGTAAACTATCAGCAAGCTTCATAATCTCAGCAAACAACATATTATCGTCCTCTGTCAGCTCAATACCCTGAAGAGAGCGAAGCAATTTAAACTGCAAAATGAAGAATTCACATTTTAAATGCTCATACTGGTAATAACGATAGCTGCTAGCATGATAGATCTCACTGCCAACATTGTAATTATCACCTACTCTGACAAATGACTCTCTGTACTCAGCACTCAAACGATCCTGAAAGGTACGACTAAACTGCTCAAAATTTTCAAGAAGATCAGAGGTTAAACTGGGAATAAGGTTGGCCGACCCACTCTGTAACAGAGACTCCACCAAGATCATCTGACTTAGTGGGTGCTTAGGCCATAATCTACTCTGCTGATCACTACTGCCCTCGATCCTCGGCCAAGATTCCTGCTGCACCAGTGCCTGCTTCAAACTAGAAGTAACAACTGCTCGCTCATCGATCGCCTTAACAATTCGTGCTAGAGGTGTCTCCATAAAGCCAAGTAGCCGTTTATGATCAATAGGTAAACCGGCGGGACGAAAACGCTCAACCGAACTATCTAATAGTTGAAAATAGTTATCACAAAGACGAAATAGAGTCGCTTGATCAACTCTCCCAGCAATAAACTGCTCAATGGAGCGAAGAGCACTGTTTTGGGCCGAAGATGTTAACTTAAGTGTCAACTCCTCTGGCATAATATCAGTATGCCCTGCATAAGCCTTTTCTAACGTATGATAGAGGTTCTGATGAGTGAGTGGCCCCTCGATTGATCTATAACCGGTGGCCCCATCTTCCTCTCCAGCCGAGGCAGGAAGAGCAGTCAGCAAAGTTAGGCATAAGAGTAGATTAGCTACAGCGATGCTTCTGGTAGCAACTAAGTTTAAATAGTTCAAGAGGTAACCTCCGACAATTCACACTCTCTCTAGAGTGTGAGCGCAATTTAAGTTGTATCGTTAGCTAAATACTATTGCAGAACAATAGTTATTTTCCATTATCAAATTTTGACAATATAACCGCTTTTACAGGTCTCAGCACAAGACCATAGACGATAACCAGTTCCGTCACCACTGCCAACAATCTGGCAAGAGGCAAGTTGGTTCTGTCCACTTTTCTGACGACGAGTTAGATCTTGCTTACACTGGTTCATTGCCTGACTACAATTACTGGCCCTAAAGGTATCAACAGTTCGCCCTTGGATAGTCTCTATCCCAGCTGCGCAGCGTTGTTTATTATAGCTATTGTCATCAGCACTGCTGGGTAGGGTCCAGGCAGCAGCCGCTACTAATGTCATAGTTATAAAAGTCTTTCTCACTCTTCCTCTCCTTAGTTTAGAAGTAATCCTCTAGTGCCAGAATGGCTCAATCAAGTCCTTTGAATTGGCTAACTGCAACTTAAGTGCCAAAAAAAGTATGGTATTCTGGTGCAAAGATGGCCCATATTAGGGAACAAATACAAAATGACACCAATTGGTAGCTATAGAGATGGAGTTGTTACGAATCTGTTTTATTAATTTTAATGCTAAATGAGAGGTGGGGAGATAGTTTGATTAGCCCTAGGTAATAACCGGCCAGCACGACAATTGAGATTAGTGCAATCTGCAGGTCACTGACCCACTGGCCTCCTACTGCCACTACGCATAGCAGCAAAACGATCGGAAAAACATGGCCAATCAACAGGGCGATCTGGCCATCTCTGGTGGGCATTAAAATAGTCACAGACTCCCCCACCACTAAACCTTGGGGAGAGTTCCCTCTGGCCACTATAATACTCTTCTCACTACTATCTAAAGAGGTACAACTTCCTGCTGCATGACAACTTGCGCAAGCGGAGCGTTGATCGAAGACAACTGTTACTTGATTAGTGGTTAAAGCTTTTACCACCCCTTGGCGTGTTACCATCCCTTTCATCTTAATTAGACGTACTCTTCGCTACCAGCTTGGTTTAAAACCAGCTCTCCACTTTCCACCATCTTTAGCACAACCTCCATAATAGCGTCGGTCGCGGCCTCTGCATCACTAACCTGAATTGGTGGGCCTAAAAGTACAACCTCAATATCCTCGCGAATCCCTTGAGATACGTTAGAGAGAATATGGGAGCGCAACTCATCGCTGGCCAACCGTAACGCCTTGCCTAGCTGATTAATGTCGATCTTAGTTAGAAGGTCTTGGATCATCTTAACCGTTAGAAAGCGTAGATCCTCCATGGTCACCATCTGCTGTCGCAGAGTCTCTGCCATATTGGGATCCTGTTTAGCAATTAGCTCCAAGAGTCGCTCACGCTCCTTGGGGCCTAGCCCTGCCAACATCTTTGCCGCCTCTTCAACTCCACCAAGTTTAATCATAGCACCACTCTCCACTGTTAACCCACGAACTGAATTATTAGTTTAGTAGTAAGGATTATCCTTCATTAGATAGTTAGTAACATAATCATCTATCCCCTCTTTTAGAGAGGAAAATTTAAAATGGGGCAAGAGATGAAAAAACTTATCCATCGCTGCTTCAGTATAATACTGATACTGATGGCGAATCTCCTTGGGCATACTAATATACTCAATCTGACACTCCTTCCCGAGCGCATCAAAGGTAGACTCCACTAGCTGCTTAAAACTTCTGGCCCGTCCGGTCCCCATATTAACAATGCCACTGGCCTGCTGCTCCTTAAGTGCTATCAGCTCGATCATCGCCCGTACTACATCACGAACATAGACAAAGTCCCGTAACTGCTCTCCATGGGCATAGTCAGGTCGGTGAGATTTAAAAAGCTTCACCTTGCCACTACTATTAATCTGCCCAAATGCCTTGTGAACTAAAGATCTCATCTCACCTTTGTGATACTCATTAGGGCCATAGACATTAAAAAATTTAATCCCAAACCACAGGGGAGGAGTCTCCTCTTGCTGTAATGCCCACTGATCAAATAGCTGTTTTGAAAATCCGTAGGGGTTAAGAGGGAGAAAACTTTTCACCCGCTCATGCTCATCACAGTATCCCTGCTCCCCGGCCCCATAGGTAGCAGCTGAGCTGGCATAGATCAGAGGAATCTGACGTCTGGTCGCTAATTCAAAAATTTGTTGAGAGTAGCGAAAGTTGTTCTCCAATAAATAGTTCATATCCATCTCAGTGGTGGCAGAACATGCCCCCATATGATAGATCGCCGTTACCTGCTCCAACAACTCATCCCACTGATCGGTAAACAGTTTGTCTGCGTGAATGTAGTGAGTAAAAGGGACTCCCCGCAAATTTAACCAGCGTGAATCCTCACTCATTCGATCTACAGCAATTAGTGGTAGCTCTGTCACCTGACTTAGCTCTTTAAGTAGTACGCTACCAATAAAACCAGCGGCCCCAGTGACTAAAATCACTTCTCACCTCGCTTATGAAATGGGGTAACAATCAATATTACACCATAGATACCCAGCTCATAGAGTACCACTAAGGGAAGCCAGATTGCCAACATAGTGACCACGTCTGGTGGAGTTAACATGGCAGAGAGCGCCGCAAATCCAACATAGACATAGCGTCTAATATTGCGGAGCTGCTCCTGATCAACGATCCCCATAAAACCCAAAATCAGCATAACATTGGGGAGTTGGAATACGATGCCCAAGAAGACTAATATCTTAGAAACTAGTACCAGATACTCCTTCAAACTAATCGAAGCGGAGATCTCTCCCACACCAAACTGCATTAACACCTTGAAGGTAACTGGAAACACCAGAAAATAGCCAAATGCAACTCCCAGTACAAAAAGGAAAAAACCTACCAGTAGGAAGGGGCGCACCACTTTTATCTCTCGAATGTAGAGTCCTGGCTGAATAAAGAGCCAGATCTGATGGAACCAGAGTGGAGAGGAGAGAATAATCGAACTATAAAAGGCCACCTGCAACTGAGAGATAACCTTATCCAGCAGGCCAAGATAGACCACTTGCCCCTCAATCCCCCCGGCCAACGCCACCCGTAAAGGGTGGAGGAGAATTTCAGAGATCTGGGCCCCAAAACCGTAAGCGATAGCAAAACTGACTAGAATAATTCCTACCACCCGAATCACTACTTTGCGTAGCTCCTCCAAATGGTTCTCTAAACTCATCTCCCGCAATGCTTGGCCCTCCCAATAAAAAAGCGGTGGTCAGCTTAAACCAATTAAGCCAAAATATAACCTACTAGAAGCTTTTTAGCTTATGTGACCGGTTTTGACTAGCTTATCTGCTACTTTACGCCAGAGGCCCTGAAAGAATGAGAAGAGGACTACTTTCATTACTGCTACTTGGGGTGCTCTTTCCGACAATCGTCTGGGCAGGGGGCAGCGAGGAGACTCTGCTCAAGTGTCTCGGACGTGAGGAGGCGAGCATCCATCGCCATAAGGCCTCCGGAGTGCTCTATCAACTAAACCAACAGATGATCGCTTCACTGACTACGGCCAACCAACTCACCCTGCGACCACTCTACCGAATAAGAATCTGTCACCACCCCAAACTCTCCGTTTCGGTCGCACTGCTAAAGGCCCTACTGCTTTACGGAGAGAGGCTATTCTTATTCAAAGAGAAAGACCAACACCAGTATGGCTCCTTTGCCGCCAATCAGCTACTAATTGGCCTCCCCAACATCTTCTTTAACTACCTCTCAGGACTACAGCGATATGCCAAAAGTGCCAACTGTCTCCCCTCCAAACTCCCCCATCTAAGCTATTTTATCGAGCGCTTTAAGTACCTAGAAGGGCACTTAACGACTGCTCAGCTACTGCAAGAAAAAAGGAAGTTAAAAGAGCTATTCGACGCTCTTCCGCTGTTAGATCAAATTCTTAAAAGTTGTGAGCCTTCACCGAAAAAAGTTAAGACAGGTGCGAAGAGGTAGTTGGATTAACATTTAGCTCTCGCTCACGAGTACCAAGAGTTAAAACCTCATAACCAACATCAGTCACCAAGATAGTATGTTCAAACTGTGCCGACAAGGAGTTATCATAAGTCTCTACCGTCCACTTATCTTTTAAAACCTTGCACTCTTTCTTACCTACGTTGATCATCGGCTCGATAGTAAAAGTCATCCCCGCTTTCATCTCATGGCCGGTTCCGGCCTGTCCGAAGTGAACAACTTGGGGATCTTCATGAAACTCCCGCCCAATGCCATGGCCACAGTAATCTTCCACTACCGAGTAGTTGTGGGAGTGGGCCAAGAGCGTGATCGCGGCACCAATATCTCCAATCCTTCCGCTAGGACGAACCTGCTCAATTCCCCGCCACATACATTGATAAGTAACATCTACCAGCTTCTTGGCGTGGGATGCGACCTCCCCTACAAAAAATGTACGATTGGTATCCCCGTGGAAACCATTTAAAAAAACGGTCACATCTAAATTTACAATATCACCACTTTTTAACACTACCTTACGTTTAGGAATACCATGACAGATCACCTGGTTGGGAGAGATGCAGATCGATTTGGGAAATCCATGATAATTTAGTGGTGATGGGATGGCCCCATGCTCTAAAATAAATTTGTGACAAAGATCGTTAAGCTTTAAAGTGTTGACCCCTGGTTGCACAAACGGCTCAATATAGTCGAGGGTATCGGCCGCTAAACGACAGCTGGCCCGCATCAGATCAGTTTCCCACTTAGTCTTTATATTAATCACTGGCAAAATCCCAAAAGCTATGTGACAAATGATCACAGTGGCTTGAAAATCATTATTCCCTATAATGCTATCTAACAAAGATAGGTAATTTACGCTAGAGAGAATAGTTATGCAAGAGTACTGGGTCTATCGTGTTGATCTCTCTCCCTACCAAGGGCGGGACTTTCCAGCTAGTGAGCGGGAGCTAATCAATCGTCTAAATGGCTTCCACTACTTAGAGCGCCTCCCCACCACCGATGACGGGCCAGGAGTATTAATCACTAATACCAATACCCATTTCGACCAACTAATTGAATCCCCACTAGTCCAAAGTCGAAAAGTCTCACTAATCATCCATCCCAACTCTGGTTATGATAATATCCCTGCTGCTTGGGTGGCCCAAGAGTCGACCCCTCCAATCATCATCGGCAATCCTATCCGCCAAGCGGCAGTCACTGAGTATATAGTCAGTGCGCTCTGCTCCCACTTCACCAAGATCACTCCCCGCAGTAGCTGGGATCATCAGCGCAGGTGGAAGCGGCCACTATTAAAAGAGAAGCGACTCTTAATCATCGGCTTCGGACATATTGGTAGCGCCCTGGCCGAAGTCGTGCGCCCATTAGTTAAAGAGGTCACCATCTATGACCCCTATAAAGGCCACCCGAATCTTTCAATACCGGCCGCCGATATTGTTGCCCTCTGTGCTGGTCTCAATCCCACTTCGAAGCAGCTAGTGGATCGCCACTTTTTGGCCCAACTTCCCAGCAACTATCTTTTAATCAATGGCGCCCGTGGTGGACTAGTAGATGAAGATGCACTTTTTAACTCCCTAAAAAATAACCCCGATGCTCACGCCTTTTTAGATGTCTTTGCCACTGAGCCGCTCCCCTCATCTCACCCCTTTTATCAACTTACGAATATCACACTCAGCTCTCACATTGCAGGCGTCTACCAAGGATTAGATGACTCCATTTTAGAATTTGAAGCCTCATCCCTAAATGAGTTTTATCGACTTAAGGGCGAAGGCAACTCCCTGAAAAAGAGTTTTGCTAACTTGTTACTTCAAAGTCGTCTACAAGAGGACTTTCTGATCTAGTTAATCTACCCCCCGCTTGCCAATCAAATGGGCCACTTTCTGCTAAAAATTGAAAGTGGCCAATACTGATTTTTCTCTCTTTTTCAACTAGTTACCTCATTTTTGCAATCCCGAGTAAAAAGCTAGGCTACAATAGGCGGAAGGCTCACTGCCGGTGGGACAGGTGTGCCATTTAATGCAGATATAATATAAAGGTTAGGATGACACTGGCCGATGAGTGGATGAACATGAAAAAGTCAGCAAATTTCATTAATCAAAGGCCACCAAGCAGAAGCTTAAGTGGAGTGGTCTCTCTACTGCTGATGCTTTTTTTGCTAATGATCGTTAGCTGTATGCCTACTACTACCCCTCGCGGTAGAAATAGCAACACCACTATCTCCACTGATGGCCAGGATAGTAGTGGTGATGAGAGTAGTGCTCCGACCAGTCAGGACCTTAACTTTTTACAAAATGGCGCAACCACCTCCAGCTCCACCCTCACCGTCTCTAGCATCTTTCCCGATATCATCTATCTACGCGGAGACCAGGTGGGCGAATTTATTACCAGTGGAAATAGCACCTCCCCTCAATGTATGGCCCTCTCCTTTCCTGATAGTGTTGACCATCAAGTATTGATCATGGTCGCTACTCCTCACTCCTTTTTGAACTTCAACACAGGAGTGAGAGAGTTCTACTACTCTGTCCTACTGGCCAATAAGGCGAGTAGCCGGGCCCACTGTCAGACGGTAGGGGTACTTCAACAGGTCGAAAACACCTTTAGTGCCCTCTCCCCGTTTACCATCTCCTATAATTTAGATGAACTCTGCCCCAACTGCACTACTAGCTCTATTACCTCCGATCAGATGATTCCGTTGACTACCGCCGGGGCCAATATCTCGGCAGTTGAGATGCACTATTTAGGGCTTAAGGTTACGATGGATTCAACTAGCTCCAGTAATACTGCTCCTAGCTGTACCTCCTCTGCCCAATGCCAGACCAATGGTTTCGACTGCTGTAGTGAGGGGCAATGTGTAACTGACCAATCGCTTAAAAGTGGGGTCGATACTAACTCAACTGAGTACCAACAGGCCACACAGGATATCAATACCACTCCCGCCAATATCAACAACTACCCTCAGTTCTATCATATCTGCCCCATATCAGTGCCCCCAGATAGCACTCCAACTCAACCAGATAATCCAGAGCTAGATGCTCTAAAACGCTTTATTAAATTAAAAGAACTCTACGAATGTACCACCACAGATAGCAACTCCGAAGTTGCCCGCTGTACCGTCACGTTTAACAGTGGAACTTCTGGTACCAGTTATAACGCTGGAGTTGATGATCTAAACTTCTCCACTACCTACTCTGGCACTTCGACCACCCTTTACACTCCAACCAGCAACACCATCACCAAGGTCATCCACGGTGATGAGACTCTTTATGAGAATGGAGACTATCTAGTCGCCAATAGTGTGGCGATTACCAGTGGCAATGATACACTTACCAGTGCTGCAACAGCGACTCTTCAGCATAATCTGAGTAGTAGCAGTAACAGTAGTAGTTTGAAGATCCAGTACCAGATTGACGGTAGCTGTCGTCAGGTTAATACCTCCTTGGCCAAATGTACCAAGTACTATGTCCAGGGACAAGATTCCGGTCTACCGAACGATCACTCCCCATCAACCTCCACCTTCAAGCTCCCAAGCTATGCCTACACTGACTATCCCATTACCGTAAAGGTCGGAGATGTTCCAAAATTAAAAGGAACTCATTGGCAACTTGTTACCAGCACGACTCCCGACCATATCGATATTAGCAGTAGTACCCTCTATGATAATCAGGTGGTAACTCTCTCCTACTATGTGACAATGAGCGGAAGCAATACCGACTTGATGTTGGCAAAAGATAGTGCTCAAACGGAGATCAATACTATTTGTAGCTGCGGAAGTGATGACTGTACCCTGCGACCAGAGTATGAGGATGTAGGTTCACAGTCTACGTTAGTGGACTATATCTGCCAATACCCCGATCCCGATCTACCAGAACCTCCAATGCAACAACAGCTAAACCTAAGTGCCAAAGCGGCTCCTCACCGTTTTTTTGACCAAAATGGTCTCTCTCACACTAGCGTAATGGCAGATACAACTGCCCAAGAGGCAACATCTACAACTTCAGGTTTTTACTATACCTCCAACAACTATCTGCGACCTAACAATGTTACCAGTGGGGCCAGTGCTAACGATGTTGGCTTTCACGAGATCTATGGCAGCTTTAAATTCGCACCGACCAGTGCTAAACCTGCAATGGAGATTCAGGTCAAAAATAATGAGAGCTATAATATCTACGTTGATAGTGGCAGTTTCTCCGCCTGTTACTACTGCGGTCGAGACTATTTTGATCCTCTGGCCAAACTATTCCCCAATAACTACCTCTACCGCGGAGGAGGATATAAACCTGACCCCAGCGGTACCAATCCTCAAGCGGCATCCCCTTACCGAGCGGATGACCTACTATTTGGCCGCGCCTGCTTTGTTCCGGCCACCATGATCCCTTGGACCCATCAACAGAATAGTGACCCTCAAACTCAGCGTCAAAATAGGTTGGCCGCCCAGCACTTTCTCTTTGCCAATGGATATCAACGAGACTGGTATGGCTTTGACTATGGTGCACTGATTGGCTCATTTGATGGGGTCTCCTGGTTTGCCATTGGTAATGAACGACATATTCGTGCCACCAGTAACCGGCTCTATTTAGCGATTAACGCCTACTTTTCAGATCTAACTAGTGACAGTACCTATCAAGTAACCATTACCGAAACATCATCTGTTGCTAACTCCGACTCTCTAATCTCTAGTGACTATGAGAATGATGGTGCCGAGTGCCAGCAGTATCATAGCTGCAGTACCGACAGCGACTGCGCCTCTAAACTAGGGTGGGACTATCATTGTGAATCGGTAGTCAATATAAAATCGCAGTGGCCACTATTTGATCAGTATGCAGAGGAGGTGGCAAATAGTGAGCGCAGTGAACGGCTGATAAACTATCTACACGGATTCACCGGGCCCAGTAGGCGCTGTGTCTATCGCGGTAGAGGTGCTCCTTGTCACACTAATTATGACTCCATCTCCTCGACCAGTGGTTATAGCAGTAATAACAGTGCCGGACTCAACATGTGTAGTAGTAGTAACTACTGTCAAACTCTCAGTGGTGCCAGTAAGTTTAACCGGCGCATCTCCCGCTATGGAAAATCCATTGCCGAGCAAAATGCCAGCAACGAGGTAAGCGATAGTAGTTTAAGCACTTTTGGTAAAGGGATCAGGTTGATTGGTCGCCCTTATAGCTATAATGGCAATGAGGAGATTGTGGCCACTGTCCAAAGCACCCTTACCAATAACAGTATAGATGCCATCTGCATTCCAGGTAGAAATTCCACCGACACTAATGCCATCGGAACAAACCACTTCGCAACTGCCACCTCGGGATATTTGGGTGATCAGGTAACTGGTATTGGAATGACGACCTCTGGTACCACCGCCACTTCTGGATACTTAAGTAGCTGTGGGATCTTTGACAGCACCGGTGAGTATTTCTACAAAGATCAGTCCACTAGTGGGACGCTGTTAACCAATACTACATTAGTGCAATTAGCTGGCACTCAAGCACTTCCAACTAACTCATTGGCGATCTTTGAAAATAGCTCAATTTCAAGTAGTATTGATCTGATTGCCGATTTTGAAAATAGTCAAATTACCAACCCCATTCACCAACAGAACCGCTGCCTCCGCGCTCCGGGTTCAGTCTGCCACACCGACTTGGATTGTGGCCCCTCCCAAATGGTAACAGATAAACTGGCCCAGATTGATATTAGCAATAGTGCGATTACTGCGATTATCAATTCCTATGAAATCCAGTTCTGGCAGGAACAGCTGGTTTGTGCCCAGGCAAAAAAGCCAGGAGAGGATTATAATGATGATGGAGTGGCCGATGACTATGACTTAACCCTAAATCGCTGCTGTCGAACTACCGGCAATAATATAACAATTAATACCAACCAGCCTGTTAGTAGCTATGCTACGCTGGAAGATTCAGGAGTACCAGGAATCACAACCTCACTCAATAGTTCTGCTCGTTATAGCCGGCTATCCACCATCTATAAAGAACTACAGAGTTCCCCCAGCAACTATCCACCACTGACAATTGCTCAGACCGATGTTACCAATGCTTCGATCAATATCTTAAGCAAACAGTTTAAATCGGTAGATGCCATCGCGGCACGAACCTGCTGCTCTAAAAGCTGGATCAGGGAGTTCCATAGTGAAAATGGCGGTGGCCATAGTTGGGGCCCTTCCAAAATGCAAAATATAGATAAGAGTGGGTTTCGTTGTTACAACTGGTATGAGTGTTCAGTTGGTAATAGCACCTGCGCCACCTCATTTCCAGCCGACACCAACAACAACCAAAATTTCACCTGCAGTCATACTGAGGAACCAAGCGACGCCAAATGTCTGGCACGACATATTCCCAATAGTGAGGCAGAAAAAGTAATGGAGTGGTGGGGAACACTGGAGCTGTTAGGAGTTCCCCAAATTGCGATTAAAAATGGTTCTAATCACAGGGAGATTCGATGCACGGTAGATCCCGCTGATCAAAGTAATGCTGAAGGGATAAATAGTTATACTCTACCGATGAGCAAAACTGTCGCCAGCAGCTCAGTTGATGAATACACTGGTGGTTACCTCTCTGCAGTTGACAGTGATAACTTTGACGATGACCTCAAGATGATCTTCTCTCGGGACAAATTTCTCTGCTGTAAGCATGCAGGGCAAGACCTACTGGCCAACGAGACTAGTGATACCTGTTGTTCTGGCTTCTCGGTGGAGATAGATAAAGCTCAGCGTTGTGCCTTGCCAGACTATACCGATCTATCACTCTACATGAATCGTTATGTCTCATCTATTGCCAATGATCTACCCGATAGTAGTTTTGATGATCAGACAGGTTATATCAAAGGAATTGACATGACGATCAGCCTCGCCTGCCAAAAGAAGGTCTGTGCCTCGGGTTGGATTGCCCATGGTGTCCTGCTATCCAACCTAAAAATTCCAGGCCATGAGAATAAATCCGACAACATTAGACGTTTTATTGATGGCAACGATGCTGCCAACAATGAGCCTGGGGCACTAGCAGACTACTTCGACATGGGGTTACGCTATAATAACCATCTCTACTGTTTTCCACCTGATAATGAGACTGCGCCAGATGGTGTCACTCTCGTCGACTGCGGCGACGGCATCAACTAAATTACCGCTAAAAAGTAGAGGGGAACTGTCAGTCTTTTCTCCGTGCAATTCATCAAGTAATCTTAAGATGTTGATCAGTTAATCTTGCCTATAAATTAATCAGGGGCTACACTGCTATAATATAGAATAGTATTGTTATCAGCATAGTTAAATAGGAGCTAGATGTGAAAAATAGCATGTGGATTATTACCGCAGTCTTACTGGTCTTAAGTATCGGGATCAATGCTCAAGAGAATTGGACCACTAAGTATATCTACCCCGAATCCTACAATAGCCAATCAAAATCATCTGTCGGCCTTAAATATTTTTCCGCCAGCATCGGCAATGCCATTCTCTACGGCTGGAGACACGTCAACTACAACAGTGAGAAATTCTTTGTGGGTGGTACCGGCTATACCGGCCAGATGGGTGATATCTCTGCCACTGGTACTTTCAGCTATGGTGGACTGGTACTAGGATATGACAAACGCCTAGGAAACCGGGTTCATGCAGATTATGGTGTCGTTGCCGGTGGTGGCGGTGGAAAATATACCGAAGCGGGAACGACGACCTCTGGTGGTGGAATTATTTTGGAACCCTGGTTTGGACTAAACTGGCGGATTGGTAAGACTACCGACTTTAACTGTGCCGCAACTTACCTTTACATGCCTAATAATGATAAATTTACTGGCTACACTGTGGCGCTACGCTTTGATTTTGCTCTCCAGTAGAGTTAGTCAGTCACACTAGAATTAGCTGGGCATCTTCTTAGAATCTATTTGCTCTTCGTCTGTTGCTAAATGCCTTTTAGGAATTGTAACGATGAACCGCGTGTTTTGACATTTACTATCTAGCTCAAATTTACCACGGTGCTTCTCTACAATCCCATTAATGATACTTAACCCCAAACCGGTTCCTCTACCATGTACTTTGGTAGTAAAAAATGGGTTAAAGATCTTTTGCGCCACCTCATCTGGAATACCACTACCACAATCAGTTACCACAAATTTAATTACCTCCTGCTCATCCTCCACCTCTAAGCGGATCCAACGTGTTGGTAGATCCTCAATCGCATCATAAGCATTGGTAAAAAGATTGAGCAAAATTTGGGAGATTTGAATAGCGCGACACTCAATAGTTAAATCTGTAGAGTAATCTCCCACCGTCAGATTGACTCCCTGATTGACAAATTTTTCATGGCAGATACTCAAGGTATCATCTACCAACTGTTTGACCGTAACCTTCTCAATCGGATCTCTGGCCGCATCACGGGAGAATGCGAGCAGATCTTTGGCAATCTTACCAATCCGCTTGGACATATCTTCAATTTTTTCTACCTTACTGCTGCATTTACCAATATCAGCTTTTTCACTAGCAAACTGATTTTTGACTGCGCGTAAGTTTAGATAGATGACACTTAGAGGATTATTGATCTCATGTGCCACGTGACTGGCCATCTCTCCAATTGAAGCCAGCTTCTCCTTACTCTTAAGTTCTATCTGCTGATTAGAGATCAAATTGGCATTTGTAATTGCCAAAACTCTGGCCCGATTTAGCGATATTATGTAGTAGGCCACTAATAACATCAACAACACCAAAAGTGCATAGAGAATCCGTTGGAGAACCAGCAACTCCCAACGAATTTGATCTGTTCTACGAACTAATTCATCCATTATCGCTGTGATATTTAGCTGGATTGGAACTTCTAGATAGTGCTTCACCAACTGATAAATTTTACTTTTTCGCTTTAAGATCAGTGTCGAGTGAAGCTTGATCTCACCAACCAGCGATGAGGATCCAGTCAACAGATTTAATGTGCTTAAAGATTTAGCTATCTGATTAGCATACTGATGTTCTTGATCAGTAGGATTGATATAAAAGGATTGTACTGTATTTAACAGATGCAAAATAGTATTACTATCCTGGCGTTTAAGCCCCATTTTCAAAACTCGAGTAAAGAGTGTTGGTAGGTATTGAATTGAGTTCTGCAAAATAGCATTACTTGATTTAAAGCGCTCTATCTGCTGCTGTCGATCGTTAGCTTGTTCTTTTAGCCTCTTTAACAACAGCGGCAGCTCTGTTTTAATTTTCGTATTATGTTCGATATCATTAATAGCAAAGTTGAGCTGATGGGAATATTTTGTCAAAAAATCATAGTGTTTGCTAAAAGAGGAATAAGATTGAAGTAACACTTCATTTTGTACTGAGTGCAACAGCACTACCGTCTCCATCTTTTGATGAATCAAAACGTATTGATCAATCTGAGACTCTCGTTGTTGAGATCCAAAGTAAAATAAAATAGTCAGAACGGCGATAATTAGCACTATTACCATTATCGACTTGGCAGAAATATTATTTTGTACTCTACTCATCACTTAAGCCTTTCACCTTTATATTCACCAGTTAAGCTGCGTAGAAAAGCCGCAATATCCTCCACTTCCTCATCTGATATTTGACGCCCTAGTTGGAACTCGGCCATTACTCTAATCGCTCCTTCTAAAGTCTGCACTTGTCCACTGTGAAAATATGGAGCGGTAACGGCCACATTTCGCAACATGGGAACTTTAAAGAGATAGCGGTCAAACTCATTGTTCGTATGCAAGTAGCGTCCAAGATCATTAGGATTTTTTATCTTGCTATCTTTCAAACTTTTGGCCACTCCAAATATCTGGAATAGATTTCCTCCGACTCCTTGACCTTGATGACAGGCGGCACATCCTAAACTCTTAAAGTGTTGGTATCCTTTCTTTGCCTTAGGACTAATTGCATCCTTATCACCTTTAAGATATTGATCAAAAGGAGAGTTGAGAGTAACTAAAGAGCGCTCAAAGGTGGCGATAGCATCAACAATCGCTTCTCCTGTTGGGCCACTGTTATAGATCTCCTTAAATTGTTTAAGATAAGCGGAATCTTTCTCCAGCTTGGTAATCACATCAAGCCAATTACTTCCCATCTCACCTGGATTATGAACGGGGCCAGCTGCCTGCTCCTCTAAATTTTGGGCCCTTCCATTCCAGAATTGAACAAAATTTTTGCCACTGTTAAAGACGGTCGGAGTGTTAATATTACCTACCTGCCCTTTAATACCTTTAGCAAAAGGTAAGCGGTCGACTCCACCTGTCGCCAACGAGTGGCATGAGGCACAGGAGATGGTATTATCTCCCGAGAGTTTAGTCTCATGAAAGAGTCGATCTCCCAAAATGACCTTACGCTGATCTAAGTCAGTGGCCGGCACCAAAAGTTGAATCGGCTCTTGTAAGAAGTTGTCCGCAAAAGTGGAGGCCGAGAGCAGTGAAACGATAAAAATCAAGATCGAGCGACGTATCGACATGCTATATATCTATTTTTGACTTTTGAACAAAATCCGCAAATTTTTTATCTATAACTAAGATATGTTCAATCAACCAATCTTGGAGATAGTCAAAAACATCCATCTCGATTTTAATTCCCTCTTGCTCTTGTTGTTGAAATATATGAATTTTCTGTTCAAACTTGTGGTGCCGTGACAAGTGATCCTTTAGTTCTGGGTAGCCGCTCCTTATCATCAGCTCCTCTTCGGCACGAAAGTGGAGATTGGTATAATCTACAATATCATCAAGCAGTTGTTTGATATTTAAACTTCGCTCTTGGGACACTAAAGCATCGTAGAGTAGATCAATTTTACTAACCAGCACCCGATGCTGCTGATCAATCATATCGACTCCTACTACAAAAGAGCTATTCCAAGTAAAGATTCCCATCTTCTCTCTCCTAATTATCTTTTAATTTCACTAGTTTAATTATTATAAATTTTCCCATGCCTCGTAATCAACAGGGGTAAATATGTCCCTGATTTAGCGGTGAACACCTCTTTTATCAACTCCTATCTCCAAAAGACGATTATAGAGATGGTGAACTTTTATGTTGTCTATTAATGGAGTACTATATTGAAAAAAATAATCCTAGCAACTTTTAGTGGAATACTGCTTCTTACCATCGCCTACTATTTTATAATCAACGGAGCAGATCAAGAGGCCAGACTTAATTATCAACAGGTTAAAAATACCCGACCAGTCAAATCTGAGATGATGGCGCTACCGGGTCGTGGCCAACAATCAAATGGCAAGCAGGTTGTATCCGGTGCGGATAGCGATGCCACCAACTTCCAGCGTGGAAGAGTTGTCGCCAATATTGCTCCTCCAGTCAAAAATGGCAGATGGCCCAAAAGCAGTATGGATCAATACTTCAGCTCGGCTCAACCTGTAACTCTTAATCAACAAGAGTACCTTGTGGCCCCAGAGCTTGCCACCTTGCCCTCAGCTGACCATACCGAAAGTATGGGGCCAAGCAAACTAGTTACCCTTGGTCAGGTATTTTTTGTTCCCGTTGAGGATGGCCACGGCCGACCAGCACTGCTCAACCTTCAAAGTAGACGTCTTGCGGCCCTAACTGGTCGGATAAATGTTACCCCTACCTCTCGC
This sequence comes from Bdellovibrionales bacterium, assembly GCA_018646675.1. Taxonomy (GTDB): domain Bacteria; phylum Bdellovibrionota; class Bacteriovoracia; order Bacteriovoracales; family Bacteriovoracaceae; genus JABGUH01. The sequence goes on from JABGUH010000032.1 coordinate 23,615, forward strand.
TCCAAACTACAAAACCTAAAATTGCCGGAGGGGGTAACGATTGATCGCTCGATGGGCCACCTTAATATTTACTCTATCACCTATCTACCACAGCATGATCTGTTGCAAGCGGCTGAGCAACTGGCAAGTCATAACAACATAGATGTCGAATTAGAGATAGTAGAGGAGATCCCTCATGTTAAGTAGAGCTTTTGCTTTGATAATGTTGCTGTTGTTGATGCTGATAGTTGCCGCCACTGGCTGTAAGGAGGATTCCGAAGCCGTTAAACCCAAAGAGGTAGTGGATAATACCCAACTTCCAACTGACACTCCCCCCACCTCTCCGCCGATAGTGCCAGTGGTGAGTGAGCCCTCTCCCCCACTAGAGGCTCCTGTTGAAGAGCAGGTAGAGGAAAATGTCACCGTCGATCCACTGATTGCTCATACCTGGCACCTTAATAACACTGGTCAGATGAGCTTCTCCGCTGCTGCTGGAACAAGCGGCTTTGATCTCAATCTTGATGGCCATTCCGAGAGTGGTAACGGAGTAACTATTGCGGTCTCAGATATTGGGGTGGAGTGGACTCATCCTGACCTACGTGCCAACTTTTCCATCTCCTTATCTAAGGACTACTCTCAAAGTGGAACTTCATGGTTTGGTGACCCAACCCCAGTTGATGGTGATAGTGCATTTCATGGGACTGCGGTCAGCGGTATCATCTCTGCAGAAAAAAATAATGGGATTGGCGGGGCGGGGGTTGCACCTAATGCCACCTTTGCCGCTTTTCGCTATATTGGTACCCCCTACTCGGATAGTCGCAAGGTAGATCAGGCCAATGGGGCCTACGACATCTTCAACTACAGCTACGGTACATATCCCTGTGCTTTTTCATCGATCCGTTCAGCGCTGCGCAAGCAACTTGAATATGGTATCACCACGCTCCGTAATGGGTTGGGTGCGATCTATGTTAAGGCGGGGGGGAATGAGTTTTTGTCTACGATCAAAGATTGCAATCCCTCGATTAGTGATAGTGATAACCGCAACTACCTAGGCAATACCAATTTAGAATCCGATCACGCCTATCCCTACTACATTACTACTGCGGCGATCCGAGCAAACGGCAACTCATCCAGCTACTCCTCTCCGGGTTCGTCTTTATGGATTAGTGCCCTGGGTGGGGAGCATGGTATAAATTATCCCGCCATAATTACCACCGATTTAGTGGGATGTGTGAAGGGCAAGGCCAACAGTAGCTCTGGGGTCAACGAGTTTGATCTGGGTAATCAGGCCCTCAATCCAGACTGTAGCTATACTTCAAGTATGAATGGCAGCTCTGCTGCCACTCCGATGGTAACCGGGGTGGTTGCCAGAATGTTACAGGCGAACCCAACCCTAACTTGGCGACAGGTAAAATCTATTCTGGCCGCCACTGCCACCATCGTCGATAGTGGTAGCGGTACCATCTCTCATCCGCTGGGTTGGAATCTTCCCGGCCACAACTATCAACAGCGGTGGGTGACCAATGGGGCTGGTTTTCACTTCCATAACTGGTACGGATTTGGGCTAATCAATGCCAATGCCGCTGTTAATGCCGCCAAGAATACCGTTCCCACTCTTGGCAGCTGGGTAGAGCAACTACAAGAACAAAAAGATCTGGGCGATCTTCCAATTCCTGATAACTCGGCGGTCGGAGTGAGTTTGAGTATGAACTATCTACAGGAGATTACCATTGAGGCGGTCCAGCTAAAGATCACTCTGGAGCACACCTATATTGGCGATTTGGGGATTGAACTTACCTCTCCTGCGGGAACCAAAAGTATTCTGCTTAATATCAATAGTGGAATTATTGGCAAGAAAATCGAAAAGGGCCTGCTGCTAACCAACGCTTTCTACGGTGAGTCATCCCTTGGCAGTTGGACTCTCAAGGTGATAGATGGGGCCGCCGAGGATATCGGCAAGTTGAAGAGCTGGGGGCTGACCGTCTACGGAGGTTCCACCACTCCCTAAATTGACAATTTACCTCAACTGACCGATGATATGCCGAAGATTTCTCTTGGGGAGACGTGCCTGAGTGGTCCAAAGGAACGGTTTGCAAAACCGTACAGCCAGCGGTTCAAATCCGCTCGTCTCCTCCACTCACTTACCACTTGAAAAGCCACTGATTGAACAATCGAGTGGCTTTTTTTTATCTTACTAACCCAAATCCGCATCAAACTAGTTTTCACTGACATTTTCGCACATTCCCGACAGCCCGAGGGATTACGGGAGGGCAGAGGTGCGCCTATTTTTCAAAAAATGAAAAAATCATAAGCAAAACTCCTTTGGAATCTCATATT
>JABGUH010000035.1 GCA_018646675.1 Bdellovibrionales bacterium
AAGCAGCTCCAGAAGCGGGCTTACGGATATAGGAATTTTAATCACTACCGGTTGAAAGTTCTAAATGTCTGTTGTTAGGGGTTGAGTGCGGTGCAGTCCACCATTAAGGGAGTAGAACCCAATCTCTCCGGCATCAAAACCGAACTCTGGGTGGGTGGTCCGGGCGGAATGGTTTCGGGCTCCTGCCCTCAAGGCTACGCCCGCCTCCTTACAGTCGGCGCCCAAAAAGTCTCCTGACTTTTTGTCAAACCACCGACAGTGCCATCCAGACAGCCTCCACTCCAATTAAGCCGCAAGGGACTAGAAATTTCGGCTTTAAAACAAAAAAAGCCATCTTGAAAAGATGGCTTTTTTTTAAATAAGTGGTGCCCTCGGGCGGAATCGAACCACCGACACAGGGATTTTCAGTCCCTTGCTCTACCGACTGAGCTACAAGGGCATAGGGTCACCTAATTAGGGGATAAAGTACGGTATTCGCTCTTATTCGTCAACTTGGATTAGGTTTTTCAACACACCGAGTCGTCCAACCCTCTCCAATGAGGTTTGAGCAAAGATGCGTCTAAATCGACGATTACTCATTGTTTGTAGCTCCGCCACCACTTCACTAACTGGACGCTGAAAAAAGAAATTGTGCAAAGTTTGGTTTTCTGGCCCAGGTAATTTATCTTTGGGGTCCGTGGTCTCTGTTCGATTCCAAGGACAAGCGAGCTGACAGAGATCACACCCATAAAGAAACTCCCCCTTGACCAAACCGTCTGGCGGGTCCGCTTCGCTGAAAAGATGAGTTGTATAGTAGCTAATACAACGATTGGAGTTAATTGTTCGATCTGAATTAATTGCGTTGGTCGGACATGCATCAACACAGCGACGGCAGTGGCCACAGTGATCACGGTCAGATGTTCTTATCCTCAAATCTAATTTTTGATCAAGCAGCAAGGAACCAATAATGGTAAAGCTACCCGCACGTCTTGAGATCAACATGGAGTTTTTACCAAAAAAACCCAAACCTGCACGAAATGCCAGATCTCGCTCCATCAATGGGGCCGTATCGACACAGGCTCGATAATTAATGGTGGGATGGGTATTTTTTATCTGGAGAGCAATCTGATCTAACTGCTGCTTAATCGGAAAATGGTAATCTTCTCCACCAAAGCCAACCGCCATGGCGGAGATATTCAGCTTAGAGTGAGAAGTTTGCCAAAGTTTAGTGTAGTATGGAAAGAGAAAGACAAGAGCCGATTGTCCCCCCGCTAACAAGTGATCCGGAATTTGAGTGCGCAGTTCCAACCGATGATCCTGCATATAGCTAATGGAAGCTGCATCACCACGGGCCACCCAAGTTTTTAAATGATCGATCGATTGTGGTTCAAGTAGCTCAGTGTATCCCCAATCAGCCACTCCCCAAGAGCTTAGTTGCTGAGGAGTAAAGGGAGTCATAATCGGCTAGCGGAAATGAACAGTTACGCGTTGACTGCTCGACTATCCTTCATCTTCTCCATTGCCATTTTTAGCTTGTTGAAGCGGGTCTCATACTGATTTCGAAGGGCATCATTCTTAATTTCACTCTGCTCAACCAGCTTCAAGTACTCATCCCTGGCCACTTGCAGCTTATTGCTCAATTTTTTGCGACCTTCTAAGTTCAACTGCTCAATTCTACTCTCGTAGTCACGAATGGTTTTGGCCATATCCTTATCATTTTTAGTTTTAAGCTTTAAGATCTGACGATCAAAAAAGCGTTTGGCTGACAATATCTGTTTCTGATTTGTCCGCTCGCGAGTACGCATAGTCCTTTGGGATGAGCGACTATTGGCCTTCGAACGCTCCAGTTCCATCTCCTTCTCACGCCTATAGTCCTTTACTGACTTATCCTCCAACCCCTTGATTCGAGTATCAAACAGTGCCTTCAGGCGGTTCAACTCCTGATTTTTTGTGAAAAGACGAGACTCATATCCATCAACGATCGTCTCCAGCTTTCTGGTATGATCCTCGTTTGAAAGACGCAAGCGCTCATGCAACTCTTTTTTATGCGCATCAATCATTTCCGATTTTTCATTAGTATAATCATCTCTCATACCATTCGTCAGTGACCTGTTCGTTTCAGACAGATCAATTATCTTCTCACTGAACTTTCTACGCTGAGTTGCTAATAGATCTTTGCGGTAATCTTGCTCTGTGGAGAGATGGTTATCAAAGGAGCGCTGTTGCTGCTCAATTTCATCTGACAGATATTTTTCAACCTTATTACGAGACGACTTAATATCACCTATACGCTTATTCGCAGTTAGGTTGACACGCATCTCATTTTCCATGCGTTTTTTACTATTATAGACATTGCGATCTTGCATGGTCTCTTTAAATTTCTCGCTTAAGTTATCTTTCTGATGGAGAGATGCCTTGATCTCTTCTTCCAAGTCCAATTTAAGATTTTTTAATTTTGATTCATAGGAGTTTCGCATCCGCTCATTACGCAAACGCTCAGTAACCCCGAGATCATTAGCGTGTGCCATCGCCAGAGCTTTACGATTCAACTTATTCATTCGTTTAGCAAATCCCTTCTTTAAGTTCTCCTCACTCTCCTTATGAAGTGCTGTCGACCGGTCACTCTCCACTCGATTAACCAGGTGAATATTATTCTCTCTTTTGGCAAAACTATCTAACATGGTGGCATTTTCCGCCTGATTATTGCGAATACTCTTATCTCGTGCCGCCTGCCTATGATCTTTTAATCCTTGAATCTCCTGATTGTAGGTATTGCGCATTCCATCAATTTCTTTATTGAATTTCTCTCGGGAGGTGATATCACGTTTTCTCATCTCATGGGCCAGACGCGTCTCACGCTCAATATTATCTTTCTTTATTTGATACTTCTCTTTACTAAATCCCTCCCGGGACTCCTCCATATTTTGATGGGACTTCTTACTAATACGTTCAATGTCATTTTCAAACTGTTTTTTACTACGCATATTCTGATCGGTAAGCCTCGTCTCTAAACGATCATTAATATTTTTATGATTTAACTCTCGCTCCTGCCGGGATCGACGGTAGGAATTCTTTACGTTTCGCAACTCTTTAGACAGTCGATCATTTTCAATCCGACGCTGGCGCTCAAAACCATCTCTTTGACGAGCTATCTCAGTTTTAAAGGTCTTCACCTTTCCCTCAATAGCTTCCTTGGTATCACCATCGTAGCGTTTCAAACGACTGTTATTCTCTTTTACCATCTTATCCATTCGTTCTTGGTAAATCTCATTTTGTTGCTTAGTGCGATGGTCGTGAGACTCTTTGACACTTTTCTGTTCAGCTTTAAAGCCTTTGCGCATCTCACTTTGAATCTCGCGCTGCTCTTCCTTGATTTGACCAATTCGATTATTCATATCTACGACATTCATTATATCCATCCTAGGAACATATGTAGTCCAATCCTTTTACTATTCTACCTTTTTTACTACCTTCAGGGGAGTGAAGGAAAGATTTTCCGACTACTAATGTCTAGTGATACTATCGACCAATTCTTTATAGGTTATAGATTGATCCAGCAACACCTGATGAGTCCCTTTCGCTTTGATAACCCCTTGATCTATGACAACGACCTGATCCGCCTCAAAAATAGTCTCCAAACGGTGTGCCACCGTAAAGATCAGGGCATTTTTTTGAATGATTTTGATTACTTCACGTAGTGCCTGCTCCAATTCAGAATCCATTCCTGACGAGATTTCATCAAATAGAACAATAGTTTTCTTTAGATAACAGGAACGAATAGCACTAAGCAGTTGCTTCTGACCAAAGGAGAGTAGATTGGTCTGAATTCGATCCTCCGGCATAATACCCCACTGAATTAGGTGGGGTATTTTTCTTCGTACCCAGTCCCAAAAAACAGCAAAGTCCTCCGGTACTATCTCTTGAAGAGTAATATTGAACGCCAAGGTCTCAGAGAAGATGTGAGAGTCTTGTGAGACAATCCCAACCTGTTCACGATAGCGAAAGATCTGCTGACGCTCTCCCCCCACTACTGATAGCACCTCATTTTTATCAGATGAAAAAAGCGATATACGAGTAGTGTCAGATAGAATGTTGGCGGCAAGAATATTTAATAGTGTCGACTTGCCTCCACCGGACGCCCCAACAATTCCAATCATCTCACCTCGCGCCGCCTGAAGACTAATGTCACATAAGGAAAATGGGGTGAAATTAGCATCTGGCTTCCCCTCTCTTTTTTGATATTCAAATCGCTCGATCTCAATCTCCATGTAATCAAACTCTAACGGAACAATTCTTTCAATCAAAGGTGAACTCACTCCACGATCAAGATCCTCCACAAATTCAGTGATACGCTCCATTCCTGTAATTGCCCTTTGAATATTAGCAATTTTTCCTGCGATGTTTTTTATTGGCCCGATTGATCTTTGAATGAGATCGATTACAGCAAAAATTATCGCCGCCTGAACAACTCCAGAATAGGGAAAAAGCACGACGATCACGACTAAAAGCAGCGGATAGAGTGACTCTACCACTGAGTAGTAACCCGAATCCCAAACATTAGCACGAATCTGATGATAGAAAAAATCATTGAATGATTTTCTTCCGCTCCTAGATGCATATGATTGATGCAGATTGTAGTAGCTATCTGACATTCCCCCAATAACATTCGCTACCGTCTGTGACACCACTCCTCTGGCGGCACGAACTTTGTGAAAAATAATTCGCATATAGCGACTAACAAAAAGTAGCACCAACACCAGCAGCACCTCCAATCCACCGAGTGTGACCCCAAAGAATAGATTAAGAGAGAAAAAACTGGCCATTGATGCACAGATGAAAAAGATATCGATAAATATCCCGAAGCTTCCGGATGTTAGTAACTCACGAAAGCTCTCAGTATCACTCATAAGCCTGGCCATCACCTCACCCTGGGGATACTTATCGCGATCAAAGCTATTGTCGATTGCAATCTCATAGCTAAGTAACCACTTGCGATAGCAATGGTAACGAACATGATCAACCATTAGCTGAATTAGCTTATTGCTGGTTAACTGAAAGATGGTGCGATTTATATAGGTAGCAATAAAAAGATAAAGTAGGTTCCACATTGACTGGTAAAAACTTTTCTCTACACTATAGTTCTGAGACAGCTCCGCAATAAATCTCGGAGTTAATGCCCCCATGATTGATGAAATAACCAAACATAGTGCCAGCAACAAGAAAAGTTGCTTTGCTCCCCGAAAAGCAAAAAAATTATGCCATCTGATGTTTGAAATATTCATGACTCTTACTTTGTTGATTACTAATTAATGTTTGGGCGTCGCCACTATCCACTACGCCTACTCCCTTTTCAATATAGATTAAGTGATCACAAAAACGCACTGTGGTTAATCGATGAGAAGATACAATTACTGTCACCCCTTTTAGCAGATCAAGCTTACGCAAACGATCCCCCACTCTGCGCTCTAGAACTACATCAATTGAAGAGAAGGGGTCATCCCAAATTACTATTTTTGCACCAGAAATCAGACTACGAATTACCCCTACTCTTTTGGCTTGCCCACCTGAAATTCGTTTACCATTCTCTCCCACCATTAGCTGTAGCACCTGGTCTACAGATGGAGCTAAAACCGAGAGTTCAAAAAGCACTATCAACTCTTTGATCAACTCCATTTTAGTTTGGTCAACCTTCTGGCCAAGAACAATGTTATTTAACAAGGTGTCATTATAGATATATGGAGTTGCTGATACCCAGGAAATGGGCACACCACGTAGCTTATAAAGCTCTGCTAATTGCATTAGTAGATGTGTTTTTCCACATCCAGTCTTGCCCACCAGTACACTCCACTCTCCTGATGGAATTTGCAGTGAGATCTCATCTTCCCAAAATTCAAGTTGATAGTGTTCCTGATTCAGATCTGGATTGGTCTGCATAATTCTCTCTTCATCTGGATGCTGACGATTGAGAGCAACTACTAGATTTTGTATCCGTTGCCAGGCAGCAAGAGAGCGTGAAAAGACTACACCAATCCAAGATAGATAGGTAAGAGGTTCGAGAAAAAGAAAGATGAATCCAGAAAAAAGAATGAGCGCCCCAACTCCCAAATTGTGTTGATAAATAACCTGCGCACCCCATAAGAGTGAAAGTCCAACTCCCAACGGAATAAGAGGCATCGAGTATGAGACTCCGATTCCGGCTCGATAGGTATACCAAAGCTCCTGCTGGGAGTAACTACGAAATAGTGAGATAAAAGGAATCTCTGCATGATAGTTTTTTATCGTACTTTTCCCTGCATAAGACTCCATAATAAAATTTTGTACTTCGCCCTGCATATCTTGATTTTTGCGGTAGTAGTAACGATTACGGCTAACAATTACAGTAAAAAGTGTAACGGCAATAAACATTGGAGATAGAGGCAGAATAAGTGCTGCATGGTAGGAGAACATCCGCGGTAAAAGTACCATCAGGGCAACAATAACATTTCCAACCTGCAATAGCGCAAAGCCAACCAAGGTACGAATATTTTCGAAATCATTGTAAACTATCTGATAAAGTTGGCCGGCGGGATATTCAAGATATCGACGGGGGGTACTACTCTCAATTCGTAGTAGCATCTCGGTTCTTAACTCACGCTGGAGCACCCTGGCAGGATAAAAAAAGAGTAAACGTGAAAATGTCCGAAAAAAGACAATTCCCAAAGCTAGCCAGAAGAATTTGCTCAACTCAATCGGGCCATTCGCACTGCCAACCAGATCTACTAATTCTTTGGCATAAAAAGGAAGCGAACTCTGAATGTACTGGGTAACAACAAGCGCAACCAGCGCCCCTAGATAATAGTACCAAAACTCTGCAAACTGCCTTATAACAAGCTGCAACAGCCCACGATCCAAACGCGCCTTAACCTTAACCGGAGGTATTAGAGTTGTAGAGGTGCACTTCACAATGATCTGGCCCTACTTACGCCCTAGCAGTTTGGTCATCTTCTCTTGTAGCGTTAGTAACGACACTGGCTTAAATAGCCACTCTGTTCGCTCACTCTCCTGTAAGGCGAGATCTTGACGGTAACTCTTATTGGCCGTCACATAGATAATCGGAACCAAAGAGCGGGTTAATTCCTGCACCACCTTTCCAACAGTGAAGCCCCCCACGCTTGGCATCATGATATCAATCATCACAATATCCGGATTAAACTTAATAATCTCCTCCATCGTTCTAGTCTCATCATGGAGGGACTTGACTGCCAATATTCCACATTTCTTAAGTAGAGCAGTCACCATCAAAGTAAACTCCTCCGAATCATCTACCAGCAATACCCTCTTATTCTTTAGGTGGGACATCTCCTTTTCAGTTTGAGCATTTAATATCCCATCTCGAATAGATGATTTTCCCTCGATACTTTTAGTAAGCCAATCCTCTCTTTTTTTTCCCATCGATCAAACCTCAAAACGGTTAATTTTTCTCACTTCATCACCTAACTCATTTAACATATAATGAGATACTAACACTAATATAATAGATGGGATATATGTGAAAACCGAAAATAAATTTGTTCCAATTTATCTAAGTCAACTAATTCCTGACCACAATGCTCCATGTCCCATATTCATCATGTTTAAGGGCCGCTATATTCCAGCAATTCGAGAAGCTGAGGCGATCACAATTGAGTTTATGGCAAAAATGTTTCGCAACAAAAGCTATTTCTGTTATATCGGCCAGGAAGACACCCCAAAATGGGAGGAGTGGTTTAGAATTAACCGTTTCAGCTACGAAGTAGATTTTAAAAATATTGCTGCTGATAGCGACCGTGGTAGCTCTAACAAAGCGCACTATATTAGTACCGCTTTAAAAAAGTTTACTTTGGCATCTACCCAGGGAGAGGAGATACTTCTCAAAAGGAAAACTGATAAACTGTTTCGCAGTAAAGTAAATGAAGCACTAATCAACTGGTATTTTAAATATCCCTTTGACAGTGTTATACTAAAACACTCATCTTTTGTTACCTACCTATTAACATCCTTCATTACTTTTACTCCTGGCCTACTCAGTGATTCAGAAGCAAGTGATCTACTTACTGCCGCTGTCATTCACCAGCTAGGTGGTGACCCAGATGAATTTCTCACGAAGGCATTCTATCAGGAAGGATTAGACTTCCTACAAAGAAAACAGATATCTCTACCACAAACCGTAATTGATCTGATTACAAATCAAAATGAGCTATATAGTGGAAAAGGGAGACCGGGAGCGATGAAGGGAGATGAGATGCCTATCACCTTGAAAATCCTCTCTCTAGTTGACTCGTTTTGTCACTACCATGCTGTCTCAACTGAGCTAACCACAGGTTCCATTACGGATGGAACAATGAAATTACTAGCTGAACGCAAAGAGGATTTTGACCAAACCATTGTCGACTGTTTTCAACAATTTCTAAGTAAGGTTACCATCAATATAAAAACATGAAACCAGAATTTATAAACACCTCACTTCTATTAAAAAAAACGCATCTCCAACGTCTGCTATCCCTATTCCCGCATCGTTTAACAGACACATTTGGTAATACCATCTCCTGCAACTTGCCTGATGAACTGGATGGCATATCTGATGATCCGATTGCCGTCAATAACACTGTCTGGCTACAGCTATCCATCAGATCAGAACATAAGACAATCATCATCAAACTATTGCAGCAAGTTGTGGAGGAACAAGTCAAGCAGGATGAACGACAGCACATGGCCCTAAGTAACCAAGTGCTTCTTGGGGATATTATCGATATACTTTATCAAAGTCGTGATGAAGGATTTGAGTTAATGGAAAAGTTAGAGACATTTCTCTCTATGCTTCGAGCGCACATCTATGTAAACAGACTATATCTATTTGAAGTAAAAGATGATTATCGTTTAATAAAACTGCTCGCACTGGACAAAAAGCAAGTAATCCCCCCTGATGAAACGTGGCCAACAGAGATTGGCCACCTGGCCTCAGTCGTAGCAAATTCTAACAAGAGTTTTATCTGTAACTCTCCGGGATTAAATTTTTTCCAGCAGTTAATACCGACTAGTGAATATCAGGCAAAAAATTTTGCCGCCATGTTAGTAACTTGTGGCAACAGCGTCAAAGCCGTTCTAATTGCGATCAATAATCAAACAGACTCTTTCTCCCCCAAGCAAATACGAATTTTAGATATTTTTACTACAATTATCTATCAGATAATCTCCGAGAAAGCGGCCAGCATGGTAATTAAAAATTTGGAGACCACTAATTTAAACTTAGAAAAATATGTAGATTCCAGCGTCGCTGAAGAGATTAAAACCAGAGATAGTAATGAACTTGAAGGCGTTACCAAAAACCTCACTGTGATGTTCATCCGAATATGTAATTTCAACACCATCCAGAAAGAGCTTTCATCAAAGAGTGTAATCGAAGTTTTAAATTTCTATTTTGATGCAATTACTAAAGTAGTAAAAAAACACCATGGTACAGTTGATAAAACCGTCGGTGACATGATTATGATTGTCTGGGGACATCCCTTCAATCTTGATGATAAAGAGGAGTTGGCACTAAAAGCCGCACTTGAGATTCAGCAACTCGTAGTCAAACAGATCAAACCTGTCTTGATCAAACGGGGACTAAAAGACTTTGAAATTGGCATTGGACTAAACGCCGGCGAAGCGATTGCTGGTAATATGGGCGCACCAAACTTCATGGATTTTACCGTAATTGGAGATACAATAAACTTGGCCCAACGCCTGGAAGCTAAAGCAGAAAAAAACCAGATTTGGGTTCACGCTCCAGTATTGTCTGCGATCTCAAATCTACCGACAAAGCCAACTAATATGATAAAAAGCCTTAAGGTTAAAGGGAAGAAAAAAGGAGTGCATACCTTTATCTTCTCCCCGCCGGGAGCCGCCTAATGTCAGTAGATCAGTTTGACCATGCGCTTATTCATAACTCTTATGCCAACTTAATATTAAAAAACAGTGACTTTAAGATTGTCACCCTGGAACAAGAGACGATTATTGAACAAGGCAAATTAATTGACAAAGAGCAGGATCTTTTCACCATCGAAGTTATTGCAAACGATCAGCACTTTTTCAACCTTTGTGGAAATAAGAAGGACGGCGAGATACCATCAATATTCACCATTGCGCACATGATATTCCTAACTGACCTCTACACTATGCAAAATCGTATCGAAGCAGAAACCATCCGTGACTCCTCACTAATTCTTGCCCAAGATATTAAAGCGATGATTGAATTACTACATGATGGTGACCTGACTTTTGACCAACTAATTGACCAATACCTTCGCACCCTACTCTGCCACCTACAGTTTTCACGTTGTAGTATATACTTGAGCCTTGATGGAAATAGTCTCACCGGATACCGCGGAATAATGAATGGTAATATTGTTGAGCTGGATAATAGGGCTAATTGGGTGATTGAAAGTACATCACTAATTGGGACAGCGGCAATCAACCAAAATATCTTTTACTCCAATCACCCAATCAAAGATGATTCATTTGTCAAACTCGACCGTCACAGTGCCCAAAAGAACATCTGTTGCATACCAGTTACTTTTGATAACCATTTACAAGCAATGATTAACCTAAGCAATAAAGTGAATGGAGAGATTGATGAGCGGGACATCAAAATCGCCGAACACTTTGGGGTCCTACTGGCCCACCTAATTGAGAGCAATCGAACCACAAAACTAATTATTAAAAATCGAATAACTACCAATGGACTGGGTAAATATCTGTCAAAAAATATTAAAGATCAAATTGAAGATAATGGATTCTCCAAGCGAGGCAGTGAGGTACGTCAAAAGGCGGTCTGTCTTTTCTGTGATATCCGATCCTTCACTACCATCAGCGAGGAATTGGACTCTAAAACTTTAGTATCCCTTCTTAATATCTATTTTACCAATTTAGTACCTATTATCGAAAAGCATAATGGTACGATTGATAAATTGGTTGGTGATATGATTGCTGCTTTTTGGAACTTGCCAAGAGAGATACCCAACCCTGAGATATCTGCAGTCAAGGCGGCAATAGAGATGCAAAAGACAATGGTTCAAAAGGTTGTTCCCGAATGGGTTGAAAAGAAAATTCGTCGTGTTGGAATTGGGATCGGTATTCATAGTGGAAATGTTATTGCAGGTAATATTGGTAGTAGTGACCGACTAAACTATACCGTCATGGGTGATGCAGTCAAAGATACCGAAATGCTAGAGTCAACAGCACGTCCAGGACAGATCCGAGTTTCTAACCGTGTTTTTCAACATGTAGAAGGCAAGGTTCCTAAGCCTAAGGATGTAGTCAAAGGTACAATTTTTCGTGAGACAGGAAAACCTCAGTTGGTACACATCTTCTCACCAGTTGATTATCCAGATTATTAGCTTTATTTTTTTCTATCACTTCCAGCCAAAGACACTGTACTTATGGTCGTGCAGTAGAATATGGGTTACTAGTTTTTCAAAAAATAGCATATCCAACTGCTCTGCAGTTAATAGCTGCTCCCTTTTCACCTGTTCTAGACTGTGCTGAAAAGCTTTTAAAATTGCATCATGTTGCGCTCTATGATCAAAAAGACCTGAGTAGTTATTTGACTCTAATACTCCCTCTTCTATTTCAAAGTCGGCTGTCAACTGTTTAAACAAGTTATCAAATCGTTTTATCTCATTGGCGGTTGGTTTTGCACTCCCCCCCCTCTTATCATTAGTAAGATCTTTAATGAATTTTATTGCTAGATTGAAAAACTTTTTGCGAGAACGATCAACCTTCTTCAAGTGGGTGCAATAAGACTCTTCCCAGACAAACATTGGCTCAGAGAGAAATTTGGTTCCAAGATAGATTTTGCGCATTTTTTCTGAGATTTCCATTAATTTCCAACGTACAATTGGAATTTGCCGAAGAATCTCCGCCGGAATTATATAGATCTCACTATCTTCCAGAGCAAGATATGTGAAAAGATCATCCGTTTTATAAAGGATCTGATCCTGCCCAATAATATATCCGGCCCGCAGCTTTGTAATCGTACTTAAGCCATTGCAGACCTCAAAGCTCCCCTGACCAATCAGCATGGCAAAATCTCCCTGATTGAAAGCTAATGCCTCGCCCTTGGAGCAGTGCTGCTGCCGCATGTTAGCGGCAATACTGTTTTGCTGTAAATAGGAGATTCCTTCGTTAAAAAGAGAGCTGTTACTCAAAATAGCGCGGCGTAAATGTAACTCCGTCAGTTGAGTATAGAAATTATTTTTCTTGATAAATTCAACGTAGCGTTTGGCTTCCAAACGATAGGTACGGATATAGCTAATCGCCTTATAATTGTAGGACGAAGAGTCATCTTGATTCAGCACCATTCTCTCACCAACCAGGGCACCATGCGAAAGAGTACTGCCACGATAGTGCTCCTCGTCACTGCTCACCTCCATCCATCCACTTAGAATTAAGTAGACATGTGAGATCGCTTCCTGCTTCTCCCTAATAGATTGACCTGGACTAAGTTCAATAATTTCACCAAGGTCAAGCAACCTTTCCAACTGATCAGAAGATACCCCTCCAAAATAAGAGTCCAAAAGAGTCATTGCTCTCTGACGATAGTAATCACAACGTGGTGGAATCAGAATATCTACCGACCCAAAAGTTGCCTCCTGCCCCACCTCTAGTTGTTTTTTGGTCAGTGGCTTCTCTGTATGACAGAGGATTAATTTATCCGATTGATCATCTCGAAAGTCTTCACTTTCACCATGAACCATCCCCCCCCCAACATCGATTTTTTTAAGGGTTGCCGGTACCAAGTAACGTTCCCGAACTTTTTCCAAATAAGAGTTCGTCAATTCGCCGGCACGACCTTCTCGAATAAATTTCTTCAAGGTAGCAAAAGAGACTAGATCACAGAAATGAGAGTAAGATAGATACTCTCCCCCCTTCTCTGGCATCACTCGAAATGAAAAAAGATTTGTCTCAACCGGGTGAGGAGAGAAGAGAGGTTTGACCTCCAATCCATCCAGATTATTCCACTTATTAAACTCCAAATCATAGTAGTCAAAGAAGTTACCAAAATCCTCTTGATGAATGGAAAGAAGTGCAGATAACTTCTTTTCAACTGAGTGACGAATCAGACGAGTGGTGTAATATTTTAATTTAAATCCGGCCCTAACCATGGCAGTGATGCCCGCAAAATGATCATCATGAATGTGGGTATGGAAGATACCCTCAATCTCGCTAATGCCAATTCCCAGGGCCCTCAAGGTGTAAATTATATTGGGGCCGGCATCAATTAGATAAAACTTTCCCGCATAGATCAAGATGCTACCGGCGGTTGCTCGGTTAATATCCCAACCGTCCCCCTCGCCGGCATGGATGACACCAAAGTGGGCCAGTTTCTGGGGATGAAAATCTAGTTGATAGGGTGGAAAGTAGTTCTCTCCCTCATCAAGGTTAAGATCAACCTCACAACTCTCTCCCTGATACTCTATTTTAAAACAGTTAAGACTTAACCGTTTTATCATCACCCCATCTCGGATTTCCAAGGGATGTGATCCCAAGACCTGGGAGGCAACCAAATTATTCGATGAGAGCTGAATTGAACCGAAGGCAAATTTCTCCTTTAACAACATCATCCGTTCAGCACTAGCACGACTCAGCCCAGCATCAAGCAACTCATGGATAGAGATCAAACCATAATTTCCCCGATGGATATAGCTTAACTGAGCCTTAATCTGCTCCTCGGAACCAATTAGTAAGGGGCGCATTCCACGATTACCGGGGTGATCGGGAATTAGCATCCCTTGCCGATAGAACATCTGTAAAATAACAAATTCAGCCAGGTTAGAGAAATAGCCACGCTGCAGCATCACGTCAGAGAGTAGGATGATGTTAGGACCATTCTCAAAGGTATGCCCTTCGCGAGTCACCTCCTTAATCAATCCAGCTTTTATCAAATGCTTAACACTATCAGCGGGACAACCGCAAAGCATATATATCTCTGCCTCCGGAATCTCAATCCAGTAGACACCTGCTAACAATTGTCGCTTGGTAATTCTGCTCACAAAAACCCAATATTCAATTAATAATATCGATTATATCATCCTCTTATAGCGGCAAAGATGCAAGCCACTCTTGAACATGTATAGATATTTAGGTAGATTCCCACGTCTTCTTGTTATTATATAAAAAAAGGAACCCCAATGAGTGATCAACTATTTTCGAAATGGGCCAGTGAAAGTCGGCAGGTAAGAAAAAATATTATTAAAATGATCCACTATGCGGCCAGTGGCCATCCGGGAGGCAGCCTCTCAATGGTAGAGATTCTCTTCTCTCTTATGGCCGAAGGTGGGGTTATGCGACACAGCCCTGTAACTCCAAGCCATCCTGACCGAGATCGTCTAATATTAAGCAAGGGGCATGGTGTACCTGCGCTCTATGCTCTCTATCACCATTGTGGTTACGATATTACCAACGAAGAGTTGATGACACTACGAGCACTAGAGTCTAGGCTCCAAGGCCATCCTGACCGTGTCCGCATTCCCTACCTAGAGGCCAGTACTGGAAGTCTAGGACAGGGAGCTTCCTTTGCCCAAGGAGTGGCAATGGGATATAAACTAAATGGAATTGATAAACGAGTCTACTGCATTGTAGGTGATGGAGAGATGCAGGAGGGACAGATCTGGGAAGCGGGCCTCTCATCAGCTCATCACAAAGTAAATAACCTAACGATCATCCTTGACTACAATAAGGCACAAATTGATGGCCATATTGATGAGGTGCTATCACTGGAACCAGTTAAAGATAAATGGCTCGCCTTTGGATTCCACCTACATGAAGTTGATGGCCATAGCTATCAACAGCTGACTACCGCCTTAAGAGATACTCATCCCACAAAGCCATCAATGATCATTGCCCACACTATTAAAGGGCGAGGGGTTCCATTTATGGAGGGCAAGGTCGACTGGCATGGCAAAGCTCCAAACAGCAATGAGTTAGAACTCGCACTAAATAGCATTGAAGAGAATAGCACCATTGGGTTGCAAGGAGGAGCAAATGGGTAAAATAGCAACTAGAAAATCCTTTGGTCAGGCTCTGGCTGAGTTGGGAGAGATCTATCCTGATATAGTATGCTTTGATGCTGATCTCTCCAAATCAACCATGTCCTCTCTGTTTGCCAATCAATTCCCAGATCGTTTTTTTGAGATGGGTATCCAAGAGGCGAATATGATCGGTGCGGCGGCCGGGATCTCATTTACCGGAAAAATTCCATTTATCTGTAGTTTTGGGGCATTCCTGACAGGGCGTTTTGACCAGATCAGAATGTCGGTTGGATACTCTCAAGCCAATGTAAAACTGGTTGGGACTCATTGTGGTGTAGGCATTGGAGAAGATGGCCACTCCCAAATGGGGTTAGAAGATGTGGCGCTGATGCGAACTATTCCGAAAATGACAGTCTTACAACCCTCAGGGGATAGAGAGTGCCGCCAGATGGTGGAGTGGGCGGTAAAACACCAGGGGCCAGTCTATCTAAGACTAACGAGACAGGGGCTTAAGGAGTTCGATCTTCCCCCATTTCAGCTAGCTATTTTCCCTCAGCTACGAGAGGGGGAGAAAATAGCTTTTCTGGCCAACGGCGGCCTGCTGGAGTCGGCTTATGAAGCGGCAAACAGACTTTCTGAGATGGGAATTGTTAATCCAGCTGTTTATAACCTTCACACCACCAAGCCATTAGATGGTACTTTCCTAACAGAACTGGCTGAAAAGTATAAGGAATTTGTTGTATTTGAAGATCATAGCACCATTGGCGGAAGCGGCGCAGCAATAGCGGAGTGGATGGCCGAATACGCTCCCATTCCCCGTCGAGTGTACCGTTATGGGGTGAAAGATCAATTTGGTGAATCGGGGCGACCGGAGGATCTCTACCAAAAGCATGGATTTACTCCAGAGGGAATTGTTACTTTTTTTAATAAAAACAGTTAGTGGCCACTTGCCCTTTACCAGCAAGCGTTATATATTCCCCGCTTGTTACAATTGGCGCAGTTGGCGGAGAGTATAGTTATGACAAGAAGATGTGATTTAACAGGTAAAAGAAGATTGGTTGGAAATAAGGTCTCTCATGCCAAAAACAGAACTAAAATGACCCAAGAGCCTAACTTGCATACTAAGCGTGTTTACGATCCAGAGAGTGGTGAAACCATCAAGTTACGTCTTTCAACACAGGCAATTCGGACACTTGATAAGCTTGGCTCTCTCTCTAAATTTCTAAAGAAATTTCCAGAGGCAATTGGTCCATCTTCTCACTAAAGCGAACTGTTAACTAAATCTCAATCAAGCTCTAACGAAATCTCCACTCCCTTTTAGTAAAAAGGTTCATTCTGTCTTTGTGAAGTAAGTAGGGGTGCATACGATCAGATGCACTGATAATAAAGTTCTCTCTCTCCTCAATTTTAACACTATCCAATTTTTTGATCAGATGTGATATCCTATAAGTTCTCGACTCCCCTGCCCAATCCAACAACTCTAATGTGTAGAGCGGACGCTTTAAGTAGTTCTTAATCTGTTGACTAGACTCTAAAGAGCTGCGATCCAAGATCATATGGCTTTTTAATCCCACCAGAGTGGATAGGAATTTCTCGACTTTAGCTGTTGAGAGACGAGCCGAAGAGGGGGCACTCCAGCCCCCATTAGCACTATTGGAAAGCCTTAATCGAACACGCCGCTGCTCCTTGGCCCCTCGATAGATAATAATCTGTTTAATCTGATCAATACCTAAAGTCACAATCCGAGAATCGATAAAATCCGTTAGTAACATCTGATCTAGTGAGTTAGTCAGGGCATTAATGTGGTAGATCGCATTACTGCCACCACTTAAGGTCACGTATGTGGAATTATCAACTGGATTTACCAATCCCACCCTAATCGTTCGCTCCTCCTCTCCAACAAACATCAGACGAATAGTAAACAGTGGATTGTTCAGTGAAAAATTAGCACTATTAATTTTATCATTTGGATAGATTTTTTTTATCACGACCTGCTTTAACTCGCTAACAACTCGGTTAACTGCCTTGGGATTTGCCGGCAGACGTCGTGGATTTGTTAAGGACCACTCACTCCCATTGAGCTCCAGCCTTAAAGATCCCATGGTATTGACCAACTCTATTGCTTTTAAGTCAACCCAGCGCTGAGAAGGAAAAAGGTGGCGATAACGCTCCAGTTTTCTAACTTCACTCATCGGAGCTTGAAAAAATTCACTGATCGATGCTGATATCCCTAAAATAATCAGAAAGAAAAATAGCAGAACCGTAGAGATATGATTTCTTTGTGCTTCATAAACCATGCAAATAAATAAGCACACCAAGTGCCGATTGTCGAGTAAGGGTAACGCGTAAAAGCGCTCCCAACAAAAAAGCGCAAGCCATTTGACTTGCGCTTTTAATTAATGAAAAGTTACTAGCTATTTGTTACTTCGCAATATACTGAAGCTTAGTAATTACAAATCCCCACTTCTGAACTGATCGATCGGTTATAAATTCAATATTTACTGTGCCTCCGGGGATAAAATCACTCATAACATCTTCGCCTTTACCATCTATTTTCTCAATCAGAACTCCATCAGACGTAGATAACTTAATATAGTCATATCTATTTTCCAAATCATACTTGTCAATAACAACACGGACAAATTTGGCCCCCGGGATATTAACAGTCAATGATTTACTGTCGTTGGCAGCATATGGATGATCACTCTCAAACACCTCATCTAGCGGGTAATCAATCCAAGCAGATGGATCTGGTTCATTTCGAGGAGGTCGAGTATTAGTTAGCAGGTTATAGGCATTTATTCGTCCGCCAGAAGCGACCTTGCGACGATATGCACGAACCGGCTGGGAAGTGGCCAAAAGACGCTCTCTCATCACCTGATGAGGAATTCTTCCTTCATGGGCAATCAGTAGACCCAATACACCTGAGACGTGAGGTGTCGCCATCGATGTCCCAGACATCGTCCCATATTTACCATTTTTGGTGGTTGAGAGGATATCGCTTCCTGGTGCTGCTATATCTACCATTGTTCTTCCATAACTTGAGAAGCTGGAGAGGCGATCACTTGAAGTATGAGATGCTACCGCCACAACGTTAGGAACATCATAATTGGCAGGATAGAAGGTCGAGCTGTCATTGTTACTAGTACTATTACCAGCAGCAGCGGTAAAAATAATTCCCTGTTCTGAGGCACGTGTAATTGAGTCCAATAGTGCCTGCGAGAAAGGCCCTCCTCCCCAAGAGTTAGACATGAGATCAACACCCATTCTCATCGCATAATCAATTCCTAAAATTGCATTTTCAGTACTACCACTGCCACCGTCGGTAAAAACCTTTACACCCATCAAAGTAACATCGGCCATGACACCTGCCACCCCGGCATTGTTATTATGAACCGCTCCGATAGTTCCAGCACAGTGAGTACCATGACTGTGGCCATCTAGTGGATCTGCATCCCGATTGGCAAAATCATAGCCATAGATATCATCAATATATCCGTTGCCATCATCATCTACCCCTTCTGTACCATTTTGCTCTTCCATATTTACCCAGAGGTTGTCCTGCAGGTCCGGGTGATTGTAATCAATGCCTGTATCAATAATCGCAATCTTCACCTGATGACTTCCACGTTCTACTGACCATGCACGTAAAGCATCAATATCTGCACCGGCCACACCTCCTCCCAGTACACCATTGGTTCCGTCATTTCTCAATCCCCATAGTTGGGAAAATTTAGGGTCATTTAGTGTGTAAGGGGTATCACTCTCAAGGGGGGCAAGAATGTCATCAAGAATAACTGTTCTAATCGGACGAACTATACGGTAAAGATAGTTCGGTTCCGCATAATCGATTCGAGGATCAGCTATCAATTGCTGCTGCACCATTTCCATATTAGCACTGCTCTTATTTTCAACTGAAAGAACATACAAAGTTTCGTAACTTAACTTGATCGATCGCTTCAGGTTGATCCCCAACTCTTTGTGACCATCTAAAATGCTACTAAGCATTTTCTGATTCTGTAATTTGATAATCATCTCACCGGGGACATACTTTGCCTGTCCAGCCGCAAATAATCCTAAGGAAACAGTAGAGATAAGTAGCGACCAACATAATAGCCTAAAAGGTAATTTAATCATAAATGCTCCCTAGTCAAACGACAGTGCAAAAATATAAAAAATTATGTTCATACTGTATTTATCTTGAAGGATTGGAACGGTGCTCGACTAGATGGTATTTTTTTCCTCATACTATGACTAATGGCTAAATCCCCCGAATCAGGTAATATTTAAGGAGGGAGAACTATAATTGCAAGCAGTCAAATATTTGGGTTAATGGTGAAGCACGATGATATATGGTAGCTCAAAAGATCAAGTTCTAGTTAAGAAAATCAATCTTAAAGTGTGGTCCTTAAGAGATGAGATAGAGAGTGTTATCGATCAACAGGTAAAAGGTGGAGCCGATGATAGTCAGAAGCTTGATCTTGATGACATCACAAAGGAGTATACAGGCAAAGTCCCCATCGATATGGTCATGTCTAAACAAAATATAAACTCACCTTCTGAGTCAACGGAAGAAACATCTGATCAAGCTGAGGGAGACGAAGCAGAGGCCAAACAAGAAGCTGAAACTGATGACGACACAGAGGGCACTGAAGAGGCTATGGCAAAAGCGATGCTTGAAGGCCAAGTAGACCAAGATGCGGAGAAAGGTCTATATCAAATCAAACAGCGTGTTCCGGCACTTCCTCCAGAGAAAGTTGGTCATGCAAAAGCGATTCTATCCGAGATATGGATCGATCACATGTTACTATTTTCCAGTATAAATTTTTTAATCGGCCAATCGGTCGTAGTCGAATTTGTTGTACCTCAACCATTCTCCCTTAATGGAACCATCTCCTCTTGTCGAGTATGTAATCCTAAAAGCAGGATTATAAGCGAGCAGAAGCTTGCCTACCGAATTGCAATTGCGTTTAGCTTTCTTAAGGCGGGTGAACGATCTATTTTACGAACTTTCCTTGGATCAATTGAGCCAGATAAAGTTACCGTCGAACCTTTGGTTGCCGTACCAGATACCGATGATACCGATGATGATGATGATGACGATCTAAGTGATCTTGGGCTATAGTTATCTGCTATTTTAAATTGGCTAAAAGATATTTCTGGAGTTGCTGATTGATGTGGCCATACCGCAACAGACACAAAATGTCAGCAAACTAGACCCCCCATACGACATTAACGGTAAGGGAAGCCCCACGATTGGGAGCAGCCCCATTACCATCCCCATATTTATCAGTGTGTGCCAAAAGAAAATTGACATTAATCCAATTGCCACCAGCGCATTGAAAAATTTTGGTACCGAGGTTGCCAGCCAGATAAAACGAAAAAAGAGTGCCAGATAGAGCGCAATTAGAATAACTGACCCAAAAAAACCATGTTCCTCATTAAAGACTGAGAAGACAAAGTCCGTATGGTTTTCAGGAAGATAGTTTAATGAGGCTTGAGATGATTTTAGAATGCCCTTGCCAAAAAATTGCCCGGAACCAATTGCAATTTTAGACTGGATTGCATTATACCCCATCCCTTTGGAATCTGCCGCTGGGTTTAAAAACGTATAGATTCGTTGCTGTTGATACCTTTTAAGCCCAAATTTATAAAGTAGTGACCCGCTCAACAACCCAATTATCGCTACGACAAAAATACTTTTCCAACGCAGACGTCGATAAAAAGCCATCACAAAAAAGACTAGCAATATCAGTAAGCCAGTACCAAGATCTGGTTCGGCAATAATCAGCAGTGCAGGGACAAAGGCGATCAAAAAGGGAATAAATAGATTTTTAATCCCTAACTCTGAATCGGGATTTGACCTAATGAACCAACGTGCCAGTGCTAATACCACAGATATTTTCATAAATTCAGAAGGTTGCATTCGAATTGCACCTACCACCAGCCACCGCTGTGCCCCCATTCCTTGGTGACCTAAGAACAGCACTAATAACAGTAGGAGAATATTAACTGCATATGCAAGGTAGGAGAGGCGAAAAAACAACTTTGGATGAATAAAACTAACAACCAACCCAATGACGATCGAAAAAGAGAACCAGAAAAGCTGCATCATATATAAATTGGATAACTCAATTTTAGTAGAAGAGTGAACGGCTGAGTATAGATTGATCAAACCAATACTAAAAATAATAAGGGCGATAGCGAAAAAACTAAAATCATATTTTTTCAATAAAGCTACGACTTTTGACTCTCTCATCTCTTGGTTGTCCCCTCTCCCTGTTCCCGCTCCTGTTCCCGATCCTGAACCTGCTCCTGTTCCCGATCCTGTTTTGCCCTCTCTCTCTCCCTCTTCCTCTTCTCTTCCAATGCCATGATCTTGTTGTCACGTATTTTCTGTTTTAACCAATTGCGTTCTACCTCTTCAGGAAAATATTTTTTCATATAGGCAGTAACAATATTTCTTGCAACTGGTGCAGCAGCGGTTGAACCGTGACAACCATGTTCCACATAAACACTTACCGCAATTTTGGGGTTTTTATGAGGAGCATAAGCAACAAATGCCCCATGGTTACGTAATGAGTAGGGATTGTCCTCACATTTTGCGAATAGCTTGTCGGCACTCATACTGATCACTTGTGCTGTTCCGGTCTTACCGGCCATCGAAATACCCCTTCCTCTAAACCACCATGCGGTCCCCTTCCTAGCATTAACCACTTCAAACAGTCCCTGCCTTACCAAATCTAGATGCTCTGGCTTAATCGAAACCTTGCTTACCAACTCTTTTGTACCTCGTTCAATTATATTCCCACTATTATCAAATATCTCTTTTACATACTGTGGCTTGAATAGACGACCTCCATTTGCCACTGCACTAAAAGCCATTGCTAACTGTAACGGGGTGGTTAAAACATAGGACTGCCCAATTGCACAGAGTAGAGTCTCTCCTGCCCCCCAAGGCTTTCCAGTCCTTTTTTTCTTCCACTCTCGAGTTGGAATCAAACCGCTAACTTCACGCGGGAGCTTAATGCCAGTCTTATCACCCAGGCCAAATAGTTTAGCATAGTGTGCCAGCTTATCAATGCTTAGCTTGGTGGCCAACTTATAAAAAAATACGTCACAGGACTCCCTAATCGCACCGACAACATCTAGCTCCCCATGGCCGTAGCGCTTCCAGCAGTGAAACATACGTCGTCCCAATCTCAAACCACCCTGACATTTCACTTTAGTCTGTCGATCAATAACCCCTTCTTCCAATGCGGCCAAGGCAGTAATGACCTTAAAAGTTGATCCGGGTGCATAGTGGGACTGAATGCTCTTATCAGTTAGCGGCAAATTCTTATCATTTATTAAGGAGTTCCAGTACTTCATGGAAATGCCGCGACTAAACTGACTCGGGTTATAAGAAGGTCGAGAAACCATCGCCAAAATCTCTCCGCTCTCCACATCTACCGCGACAGCACTGCCAACCTTTCCATCCAGTGCCTGATAGGCAACATGTTGCAAGTCACGGTCAATGCTAAGGCGAATATTATAACCTGGTTGAGCGGCCATACTGGTGATTCCGGCAAAGAGATTATTATTGCGAATATGACGCTTTTTTCTGCCCATTGCATCTACTTCAACAAACTCATGGCCGTCCTCTCCTCGCAGTTTGAAGTCCAACTCCTCCTCTAAACCAGCTTGTCCGATAAAATCTCCAAGATTGTAGTTATAGCGATCCCTCTTTCGATACTTGGGAAGCTGACTTTGAGATATCTCTGAGATATATCCCAACATATGTGCACCAATATCCTGGTCTTCATACTCTCGACTGATAAATGTATTCACAGTGACACCCGGCATTTTCGAGTATTCAGTCTCAATAATCGCCACCTCTTTACGAGAGACATTTTTCTTAATGATAATCGGGTGGTATTTAGCCTGTTTTATTTTTTTTCGTATAATCCTTTTTATCTCTCCCACTGACATATCCAAAATTATAGCAAGTTTGGCTAAAGTCTCTTCTCTGTTCTTAAGATATTGAGGAGTCAAAACTACATCTAACCGAGGGCTGTTGTGAACCAACATCTGATTGTTGCGGGAGAAGACCATTCCACGCGGTGCTTTAACTACTTCTTTACGTAGACGATTGCGCAAAGAGTACTGATAAAGTTCATTTCCCTGATAGATTTGCAAAAACCAGAGGCGAGCAAAAATTATTGCAAAGAGGATTAGAATATAGTTTCCGATAATAAATGCCCGACGGCGGTGGAGAATTACTAGTTCCTCTTCGTCAAACATCAGACTAACTCACTCTATACATTTTAAATATCGCCTTGAGAATCACTGGAATTACTCTGCCAAATTTTATCCATCAAGATGAAGAAAAGAGGTGCCATTAAGGAAATTACCAACCCCTCAGGTAGCATGTGCCAAAATTTATCCAGAATGTAAGCATAGCCTACTGACTTAATTAGCAACATTGAAGCACTAATGATAAACCACACTAACTGGAAAAGCATCGTTACTAAAATTGTCAACGGCCACGAAGAGAGATGAACAATCTCTCGTAAGTAGGAGATGATCATGCAAATGATCACCCCAGCGATAGTGCCAATACCCCATCCCTCGATGGTGAACATGGAGTGGATATATTGAACTGCCAGTACTTGGATTGCCAGAGTTGAACTCTGTACACGAAATCCCATATAAATAATAATCAGAATATTGAAAGGTAGACGATAATTTAAAATTCCCAGAATAGGCATTACCGTACTAGAAAATACCTCCAATAGAATAAGGAGCACTAATGTTATTAGCATTGGTCGGAAAATATCTTTTAACCGTAGAGTGGTATCCACCCTATCCTCCTATACTACTGTTTCTGATCAAGAACTCTCCACTCTAGACTTTTATTTTGCTTACTAGTAGTGACTAACACTGCCACCTCTTCTAACCGATTAAAATTAACTGCAGGAGTAATCTCGACCTGTTGAAGAATTCCGTAGTTCTCCTGCTCAATTCGACTGATGGTACCGATGGGTATTCCTTTGGGATAGATATTACCCAGGCCGGCTGTAATGACAATATCATTTAGGATTACCGGTGCAGTTCTGGCCACATACTTCATTTGGCAACGCCCTCGTTGAAATCCCTCAATGATGCCGTGAGTTCTAGTCCTTTTAATCATACCGTCAACTCGGTTGTTGCCATCTAAAACGGTCAAAACATCGGCGAAATGCTCAGTTAGGCGATAGATATACCCCACAACACCTTCAGCTGTAACCACCGGGGATTGAAGCTTAATACCATCTTTTAAACCTTTATTAATTCTTAAAGCTTTAAATTCGCTGGATGAGTCCCATGAAACAACACGGGCCAAAACCTTTTGCGGCTTAATTTCAGCACCAAATTTCAACAACCCTTTTAGTCGTTGGTTCTCTCGCTTCAACTCATCTAGGTAGAAGATCTCTCGCTGCAACTCTTGTACTGTGGTTGTTAAGCGTCGATTCCTTTGACTAGCATTAATGTTGGCCACGTAGTCTTCCACTAACTGAAAGATTATCCCACTGACCCCTGAAATACCCTGTTGAATAGAGGCAACAGAGTTAATTATCATCCGCTCAAAGGGAGAGCTCTCTTGCACAGCGCCATCACGCACCGCGGTAGAATAGAGTGCCATGGATAACACGATAACATGCAGTACGATCTTAGCTCGCCTGCTGCTCATTTCCAAAGTGTTCAATCCATTCACTCCTAATAGATAACCATATGAGAAACTAACCAGAGACTAGGGTAGCCAAATTCTTGCTAACTGCCAATAATCTTTACGACCTATCCTGATCAATGATAACCTTTTGCACTAATATTGAATTCGTCAAAGAACAGACTTAAACAGACTTAAAAAGAGAGAATTTATCATGGCAGGTGATTTTCAAAAGAAGACCTCTAGCTTTTTAGTAACAGCACTAATTGGTTTGATCGTTATATCCTTTATGTTTAGTGGATATCAAACTATGAAGGGAAGCCCTGATACCGTTGCCTTAGTAGGTGAACAGCCAATTAAGGCGCAAGAGTTTCAGCGAGAGTATGACCGTCAACTTCAGTATTACTCACGTATCTTTGGCGGTAAGGCCCTAACCTCCAAGCAGATTAAAACATTCGGTATCCAGAAGAACGCCCTACAAAAACTAGTCAACACTAAGTTAATGCTACTTTTGGCCGATCGTCTCAAGATCATCCCTAGTGAAGATGAGGTAAAAAAGACTATTAAGGACCTACCATATTTTAAAAGTGGAGAAAATTTTGACATTGAGCGCTATAAGCAGCTTTTAAGCCAAAACCGAATGACTCCAACAGATTTCGAGCAGGGAGTGATTGTTGATCTCAAGTTAAAAAGGGTTGGTGAACTAATCACAAACTCTCCCCTATCACAAAAATATCTCGCCGCAATAACAGAGCTACGCTCCAGAAGATTGGAAGCACAACTAATCAAGATCTCCAAGCGCGATATTGCCGATAAAAAGAGTAAGGACAGTAAACAGGCAGTAAAGTTAGAGAGTAAAGAAGCTGAAAAGCTATCCCGTGAGGTGGCACAGAGAATTAAAAAATCTCTCGAGAAACGACAAGATAAAAAGGTCGTAAAGATAGTCAAAAAATACTCACTCCAGCACAATGAGAAGAGTACGATTAACCGCCTTGATGGTAACACCAAAATGATCGCCCTGAATGAACCCCAGGTTAAGGAGCTCTTCTCAAAAGCGACCGATAAACAGCAGGTGGCCCTACTTGACTCCCCATCCTCTATTATTATAGTTCAATATCGCAAAGATAACTCTCCTTGGCCCAAGCCTAAGCCTGCCCCCAAGAAAGGCGAAGAGAACAAGCCGGCAGAGGAGAGCGAAAGTGAACTGTTGCAAAGAGAGGTTAGCTCTCGCTTTGCTCAGCAGATCAATCAAGAACTCCTTAAACAGATTCGTGATTCAGTTAAAGTTAAGGTCTTTGGTGATCTAATCTAAAGATGAAAAAATTTCAAATTGATGATCAATGTATTGCCTGCAATGCTTGCGTTCAGGAAGCAGAAGAACATTTTAAAATGAATGATGATCAGGGAGTTGCTTTTATTATTAGGCAGCCCGAAACCGTTACTGAGATTGAGCGTTGCCAACTTGCGATGGCAGCCTGTCCTGTCGAATCGATTACTTTTAACAGTTAATCGTATTTTGGTCTTTGTTGATAGCAGATCGGATCAACGACTCCCGCTTGTTGAAATCCACGTAAACGTAGGGCACAAGAATCACAAACACCACACGCCTGTCTGCTATCTGTATAACATGACCAACTATGCTCTAATGGAGCACTTAGCTCCACTGCCTTTTTAACTATCTGCTGCTTGGACATAGAGATAATGGGGGTCACTACTGCGATTTTCCCCTCTTTGGTTCCTTCCTTAATTAGCTGGTTCATCGCCTGATAATAACTGGGACGACAGTCGGGATATCCAGATGAGTCCTCGAAGACGGCCCCGATATAGATCTTCTCCACACCAATTACCTCTGCCCAAGAGACCGCCATGGCAATAATGTGAGTATTGCGAAATGGAACATAGCTGGTTGGAATCTGCGTATCTTCTCCGTGATAGTGGGTAACCTCCATCTGACGATCAGTTAACGATGAGCCACCAATCTGCTGCAAAAATGTCAGATCGATCACCTTGCGAAAATCAGACTCCACCTGATAGTGATCGGCGATCAGATTAAATGCCTGTAGTTCCCGCCCCTCAGTCCGTTGGCCATAATTTAGGTGGAGAAAGGCTAAGGTGGAACTCTCCTGAGCGGCAATCGCCGCAGTCACCAGACTATCCATTCCCCCACTAACCAGTACAATAACTCTATTCTCCATCAATTAAACCTGGTTGGAGCGAGTGGTAAGATAGTCCACCACCTGCTCTGCTCGCTGCTGGGCAGCTTCCTTGGCACGGGCCAGATCCCCACCAGCTTGCTCTCGCACCATCAGGTAGAATTTAATCTTGGGCTCAGTACCAGACGGGCGAAGATAGAGTTTCATCCCACTATCAAAGGTAAAACCTAAAACATTGCTGACAGGCAGTAATAGTGGATCCTCTCGCTGTTCTAGCAGATATGATACTTTCTGAGTTTGGTAGTCCTCAACCTTAACTACCTGCTGGCCACAGATCTCTTCACCAGAATTTTTACGAAAATACTCCATGATCCGCTTGATCTTCTCGGCCCCATCCTTACCGTGATAGTTCAGACAGAGTAGATCTTCATAGGCAAAACCAAACTGGCGGTGAATATCATCTAAACCATCCAGTAGAGTCTTGTCCTGCTCCTTGTACCACAGTGCCATCTCGGCAATCAGCCCTAAAGGAGCAACTGCATCCTTATCTCTGACATGGCCATGGTTCAAATAACCAAAAGACTCTTCAGTACCAAACAGAAAGTTTTTCTCTGGTGAGTTCTGCTCATGCTCTCGTACCTTGCCACAGATCCACTTAAAACCGGTCAGAGTATTCTCCACCCCAATATGAAAGTGTTTGGCCACATCGGCCATCAACTCTGTAGTCACAATAGTTTTTACCAAGTAGGAATTTTCTGGCAGCCGTGACTGCTCAGTCAGATTTAAGGCCACATAGTGAAACATCAAAGTGCCAATCTGGTTGCCATTTAAGTAGTGAGTCTGGCCTTGATGGCGTAGTGCCACTCCAATCCTGTCACAATCTGGGTCGGTAGCAAGGGCGATATCTCCACCACAACTCTCCATCAACTCCACCACCATCTTCATCGCTTGAGGATTCTCAGGGTTGGGAGAGGTGACGGTGGGGAAATTTCCATCCGGCGCTTCCTGCTCCTTGACTACTTGATAGTTGGTCAACCCCATACTCTCCAACACTCGCAAGCAGGGAATCAGCCCGGTGCCATGAATCGGACTATAGCAGATATTAATATTTTTGCCCTGCTCCTGCCCCAGTTGGCGATTTATGATGTAGGGGTTAACCGCCTCAAAGTAGGCATCTACCACCTCGTTACCAATTATCTTAATCAACCCATCCTTTTTACCCTGCTCAAATTCAATGGTGGTCAGTTTGGAGAAGTCATTCAAGGAGTTATAGTGGTTGATAATATTTTGATCATTGGGGGCCGTCACCTGACAGCCATCGCTCCAATATACCTTATAGCCATTATACTCTGGGGGGTTATGGCTAGCAGTAACCATCACTCCGGCATCTGCCTT
Source organism: Bdellovibrionales bacterium (assembly GCA_018646675.1). Classification (GTDB taxonomy): domain Bacteria; phylum Bdellovibrionota; class Bacteriovoracia; order Bacteriovoracales; family Bacteriovoracaceae; genus JABGUH01. The sequence continues at coordinate 28,245 of JABGUH010000035.1, forward strand.
TAGATGACGAACGGCAAAGGATAGAAGTGCTACCGGATTAAGGCGATCAAAAAGGTAGGCTTCCACCTGATTAGCGGCCAGAGTCATTGCCACCTCACGGGCAAATTCAAAAGAGAAGCGACGGGAGTCATAACCAATTGCTACCTTCGGCCGCTCACTCTTGCCACTTAGTAGCTCCATCGCCAGGGCGGTAGTCGCTCTGCGAATGGTATAGATATTTATCCGATTATCCCCCATCCCGATAACGCTTCGCATACCTCCGGTACCAAACTCAAGATCCTTATAAAACCGTTCGGTCAGCTCATTCTCATCACTGCTATCCAAAAGTTGTTTGATCTCGGCTTGCGCCTCTTTTGAGAAGTAGGGGTTGGTTGCCCAGCTTTGGGCCCGCTCAATAATTCGCTGCTCCATAATCTAATACCCGTCTATTTTAGTTGTTATCACCACCTATGGCGGCCAAAAAAGTGCAACAAATTCTACTGCAGCTAGCTTCTGATGTCTACAGGTCAAGTGCTCCCATAAGTTTACCCATTACGCAACTACTACTCTCAATCTCTACTCTTTTTCAGACGATTTATGCTTGATAAAAGGAGCAGATCGGTTATAAATATAGAACTAATAGACAAGCTTATTAACCAGACCAAAAGAGGAGATATCTAATGGCCAATACTGAAATGAAGCACAAAGATAATGTTGATGGATCTTGGTACTGCACTGATCCTGATGATGATAGCGGAGAGGGATGCATCGCCTGTAACGTCTGCTACACTGGTGCACCCGACATATTCGGTGAAGATGATGATGGTAATGCATTTGTAAAGAAGCAGCCCGAAGGTGATGATGAAGTTGAGATGGCAAAAGAGCAGATGGATGCTTGTCCCGTCTCTTCAATTGGCTGCGAATAGTTAATTACAGATCACCAAGAATAGTTTTAAAAATAGTCGACTCTAGAAATCACTCTATATCTAATTTAGTGATTTCTAGAGTTTTTCACTTGTGTCATTCTCAATCGTCATAGAAAATATTAAGTTGTAATACTTTTTACCAAGGATATATTTACTATGGATCCAACTATTTTAGAGTTAATGGCAACCATTCTGTTCTCCTGTGCGGTAATTCATACCTTTATCGCCCAAAAGTTTACCGCTTTGGCCCATCGCTTTCCTGAAGGCTCTATGGGAGAAAACCTCTTCCACTTTTTAGGCGAAGTTGAGGTAGTGTTTGGACTGTGGGCAGCGATCTACATCGTTGGTTATTCCATGGTAGATGGTTTTGCCATCTACGACTCCGGCCACCATCTGATTGGTGGTGCTCTTCACTATCTTGAGAGTCAAAATTTTACTGAACCAGCTTTTGTCTTTGTTATTATGTGTATGGCTGGAACCCGACCGGTAATTGTTCTAACCGAAAAAATCATCAAATTTATTGCCAAGCTAATACCACTTCCCGAAAAGATGGCTTTCTATATCTCAGCACTAATTTTGGGGCCACTACTAGGATCATTTATCACTGAGCCGGCAGCAATGACCGTTACGGCCCTGATTCTGTTGGACTACTACTTTAGTGGCAAGATGACCACCAAATTCAAGTACGCAACCATTGGTCTGCTGTTTGTAAATGTCTCGGTGGGGGGAACCCTGACTCACTTTGCCGCACCTCCTGTTTTAATGGTGGCCGGTAAGTGGCACTGGGGAATTGAACATATGGCCACCAATTTCGGCTATAAAGCGGCGATAGGGATATTTATTGGTACCTTGGTATTGGCATTTATCTTTAAAAATGAACTTAAGGGAGATTTAGAGTTAAAAGAGAAGCATGATAACTATATGGAACCCACTTGGTGGATCACTCTAATCCATTTGATATTTCTAGCAATTGTGGTCTATACCGCTCACCATATGGTCTTCTTTTTTGGAGTCTTTCTATTTTTCTTAGGGTTTGTGGCAGTAACATCTGAGTATCAAGACAACCCTAAACTAAAGGAATCTCTGCTGGTGGGCTTCTTCCTTGGAGGCTTGGTTACCTTAGGGACCATGCAGGCGTGGTGGCTACAAGAGATATTAACCAAGATGGGGGACCTAACTCTTTTCTTAGGAGCAACCGCCCTTACCGCCATTACTGATAATGCCGCCCTAACCTATTTGGGTTCATTAGTAGAACTCACTGATAGTGCCAAATACAATCTAGTTGCCGGAGCGGTAACTGGTGGTGGTCTAACGGTAATTGCCAATGCCCCAAATCCCGCAGGCTATGGGATTTTAAAGAAGTCATTTGGTGAGGGGGGAATCTCCCCGATTGGACTATTGTTAGGTGCAATCCCTCCGACCATTCTACTGATCTTCTGCTTTCAGTTGCTATGATAAATATCAAGAGGTACGACATCCTTAAGTGCGGATGCTAAGTATCTACTGACGGGCGACCAAAATAATGGTCGCCTTTTTTTCTTCTCCATTTCGCATCCATGAAAGTAAGACCTGATCTCCTGGACGATAGAACTTTAGCGCGAAGGTTAGATCATAGATTGATTTAATATCGATCTCACCAATTTTAGTCACCAGATCTCCCTTACTAATTCCGACACTAGCAGCAGGTGAACCTGGAACTGCTCCCTGACAGAGAATACCTCTTTGACCGGCCCCTCCGACAAAATCAGGAATACATCCAAGACTAGTCGTATAGGTGCCTCCACCTTGATCTGGGGCACCATCTTGATCAATTGATGGGTCAAAGGTCAAAGGAAGTGTCTCTCTATCTAGATGAGCTAGAAGGGCAAAGGCAAAGTCACTAATTCGAGCAATGCCGGTAAAATTGATCTTCTCTACATCATCTGTCGCACGATGATAGTCGCGATGGGCCCCGGTGGTGAAAAAAAGTGATGGGATTTTAGAGTCTATAAAGATGGAGTGATCGGATGAGGAGATATTGGGTGCCTGGATTGATAGTGTCAGCTCACTGTCAACGGCCGCTAAATAGTCACCCCACTGTAGAGCACTGCCAGTAGCAACTACCGCCAAACTCTCTTTTAGCCTGCCCACCATATCAAAGTTAATTGCAGCGTAGATTTGTCCGACACTCTCGACATAGCGAGACCAACCACCAACTAGCGCCCTGGCCCCTAGCAGTCCCATCTCCTCTGCATTAAATAGCACGATCAAATGAGTCCTTTGGGGCTTTAGCTCCACCAACTGTTTGGCCAGATCTAAAACCAGCGCACTACCTGAAGCGTTATCATCTGCCCCATTGTTAATCTGCCCAATATCTCCACCATGGACGGTGCTACCATATCCCAAATGATCAAAGTGAGCGGCCAATACCACCACCTCTTTAGTATGTTCTGGATCGCTGCCTGGAATAACTCCAACCAAATTGGAGATCTGTCCGGTCTGGCGAGTCAGATTAACTGAGACACTACCTTGTAGATCTGCTCCTACGACAAAGGAGTTTGGTTTCGAGGTTTGAGCAATTTGTTGCTGTAGCTGTAGGGTGGTACTCCTTTTTAAAATTGAGTTTAGCCAACGGTTAGTACTATATCCAGCCAAAAGGTCAAAGCGTTCACCGCCTCCCGCCTCGCCATCAAATTTTGGTTCCTCCTCTTGAGAGAGGTCACCGATTGAGAGCGGATTATTAAGTAATACTACAGCAGCAGCACCGTGAGTCTGGGCATTTTTTAGTTTATAGCTAATTGAGCGATAGTTCAGATATTGTGGATTACGAAAGGGAGAGTTCTCATTTCCGAGGGCGGGGTCACTGGTAAAAATCGCAACAATCTTTCCTTTAACATCTACTCCCGAGTAGTCATCATAACTAAAACCATCACTCTTAGATGGCAAAGTGGTAATGCCAAAGCCGGCAAAAACAATCGGTAGGTGACCAATACTACCGGAGGCCGAGAGAGGAAGTGGCTCAAAAGGGGCCTTACTTCCGTTATTTCCAAAGGTTAAGTGGTTAGGGCCACTCTTCTCCATTGCAGTAAAGATGGTAAATTTCTGACGATATCCCCGTCCCAGGGGTTTAACTCCTAACTGGATTAACTTCTCTGCTAAATACTCTGTCGCTAGTCGATTGCCCTCACTTCCGGCCAGTCTCCCCTCTAACCGATCTGAGGCAAGGTAGTTTACCGCCTCACTGACCAGGGGCCGATCTGCAGCAAAGCTCTCTACCGCCTCACTAGTCAGAGGCCGATCTGCAGCAAAGCTCTCTACCGCCTCACTAGTCAGAGGCCGATCTGCAGCAAAGCTCTCTACCGCCTCACTAGCCAGGGGCCGATCTGCAGCAAATAGCAGTGACGTCCCCAAAAAAGATGTCACGGCCAGTATTGTCAAATATCGCATTTGCCCTCCAAGCAGCATTAAGATAGACTCCCTACAACTTACTCAATTTCTCATATGGTAGGTTTTAGTTGTTTTTTGCACTAAAGTCACCAGATGCGATAAAATTTATGGACTTAACCGATGACTAAAACAGGACAACTTCCTGCAATTATAATAGATTTAGATGGCACACTAGCTAATATCACTAATCGATTGCACTTCCTCTCCGAGCGCCCCCGTAACTGGCCAGAATTTTTTGCCAATATTGATCAGGATCAAGTTAACCACTGGTGCAACGAGCTAAACCTTGCTATGCGAGCAAAGGGGTACTCCACTCTGCTTTTGACTGGCAGAAGTGAGAAGTACCGAGAGAGCTCTACTCAATGGTTAACCGATCAAAAGATCGAGTATGACAAACTCTATATGAGAAAGTCTGGTGATTTTCGAGATGACTGGTTGATTAAAAAAGAGGTCTACCTAGACCAGATCAAGCCAGAGTACCAAGTACTATTCGTATTAGAGGATCGCGCCTCAGTTGTTAAGATGTGGCGAGAGATACAGGTCACCTGCCTGCAATGTGATGTGGGCGATTTCTAAGTAGCCATCTATTCTACTGTGACGTCACAGTAAAACCAATAAAATTTATTGTGACGAGTGACTGCCTTGAGAGTTCAACCACCAGTAGTGGTGAGACGGTGAGCTGGCAAGAGTATTAGATGTTACTCACTAGCAAACCCTCACCTCAAACAAGTACCGCAGCTCAAATGTCACACCCTAAAAAGCCTATTAGTACCAGAGAAAATAGACGGTATAATTACCAGCACCCCCTTCCAGCTTGGACTCTAGCTACTGTGACGTCACAGTAGAACCAATAAAGTTTATTGTGACGAGTGACTGCCTTGAGAGTTCAACCACCAGTAGTGGTGAGACGGTGAGCTGGCAAGAGTATTAGATGTTACTCACTAGCAAACCCTCACCTCAAACA
>JABGUH010000042.1 GCA_018646675.1 Bdellovibrionales bacterium
AGAAGAAAGTGGTAAAAAAGAAGGTGGCGAAAAAGGCGACCAAGAAGAAGGTCACTAAAAAGAAGAAAGTGGTAAAAAAGAAGGTGGCGAAAAAGGCGACCAAGAAGAAGGTCACTAAAAAGAAGAAAGTGGTAAAAAAGGCAACTAAAAAGAGAGCAATAACCAAACAGAGTGTCCGGATTAAAAAGAGTGTTGTAGTAGAAAATCTACCTCCCGCAAACTCACTACCGTCAGGGCCAACATCGAATGCTAGTGACAACACAGAAAATGAAATATCAATTGAAGAGATGGCTGAATCCTCTTCCGGCTTCTCTGACCCCGCGAATAGTGATTCCACTGGCCCTGGTCGGCTATCAGATGAATATAATACTGACGATGAGATGGATGATAGCGACGGCAGCAATTATGGGTACGGATGGGGATATAATGATGCTTTCGACCAGCCCGCTGACAGTGAGGTCGAAGATGTTGTCGATGAAGATGAGCTCTATACCAAAAGTGGTGGCGGAAAAGAGAGCTAAATCCTCACCTTCAAACTACTAGCCGATTCCAGATCTGTTTCTGACGGTATAAACTAAACCCCACTATTTGAGGTACTACATGTCATCTAATTCACCTAAACTGGCGCTCTACTACTTTGATGCCTGCCCATACTGCCAACGAGTTCTGGCCCAGGTAGCTGAATTAAAAGTTGAAGTCGAGCTATGCAATACCTTCATAACTCAAGAACATGCCGCGAAACTTTACCGGGATACAGGACGAACAACTGTGCCTTGCCTATACATTGATAACAAACCGATGCATGAACCGAAAGATATCATCAAGTGGTTAAATGCCAATGTTGAACAACTAACCAAAATATCCTGACTTATCTCTCACTGCTATATAATGGGATAGAAGGTTCCAAAGTTGATGTTGCCACTAATCACCGTGGTCAAAAAACATGATATAAAAAAGACTCCACCTTGATAAACTCCATAACCTGCAACGGATTCTCCGGTTAGCAAGCGAGAGGGCCCATCTCCAGTGGCCCGCTCAAGATCAAGATCATCACGAAGTTGAAAAATAACCTGAAGACCTTTTTTAAATAGCGGGAAGATAATAATCGAAAGTAGTATTTTTAGTACAACCTGGGCCACGTACCACTGAATATTTTGAATAGGGTGATCTAGAGCAGAGATAATAATTGCTGTCCAACCCCAGATAAATCCCAGATAAGCCAACGATAGTGAAACTGATTTTTGCACCATCAGGCTATTAAAGCTCAAGTTAGAGAAAAAAGAGAAAGCTTTAATAGAGATTCCGATCATTACTACACCAAATAACCATAAAATCACCATTAGTATCAACGAGCTACCAGATACCTTGACGACAGTCTTAACCAGATAGGCAACTGCAATTGCATTAGTAAAAGAGACTAGAGCATAAGAGATATTTTTGCGTTTAATAATTTCAGTTAAATATTCAAAGTTATAAAAGGCGATGCTATCAAGAATATAGATCGAAACAAGATAGAGGATAAATGAAGCAAGGCCCACCACAAAAAAGTTGAAAAATGCCATTGCCATCCCGCCAGACAGATGAAAAAAGAATCCAGAGAAGATAACCCCAATCCCGATTAGCCGTGCAAAAAGGTGGATCGTATCAGCAGTGTTTTTGGAAGGGTAGAATAGTCTAAACATCTGGGACTTAGATGATGGATACAAAAAACGATGTACATACTTATAAAGGAGCAGCATTAGGCAGATAAAAAGTGTGAATGCAACTCTGATTATCAACTTATCTAATGATTCATTCATAATAACTTCCTATGGAAACTTTAAAAATTGTTTAAATTGTTGCCACCAATCAGTCTGTCTCTCTTTACTCTTGTCACCATGGTAAGCTGAAAGTAGGTAACGTTGAGTGACTGCTCCGGTATTACCAAACTCCCCATTTAATCCATAAAATGGGCGCTGACTCTCTTGGAAAATTTTCATCTTTTTGAAAAATTCATAGCTGGGCCGGAAAGTTCCCCAGTAAAAAAGGGTAGGGAAGTGTCGATAGGCTCGATGAAAGAACCACCTTTTTCCACCCGAATTGTCACGCTTAAATCGTCCATATGCAGGATCACCGATATAAAGCGTTCCTGGTGGCATTGGCGTAGTACTTTCGAGAGTCCCCACCTCCTGCCGACGAAAAATTGACATGCCGGTATTCTTGATAGAATCATTCCAAAAACGTTGAGATGTTCTAACAGTGACCATTTCAGGTCCCTTGAATCCGTGAATGATATTATATTGCTGATAATAAGTTTTAATCAAAAAACCCCGCTGGAAAGAGCGTAGTAAAACAACAGAAATAAAACTACCAATAAACATCTCACTAAAAGCAGCACTGTTTTCGACATAATCACTGCGCTGCACCGAAGGTGAGAAATTCTTGGAAAGAATTAAAAATAGAAAAATCAGGACAATGTAGAGCGAAATTTTATTCACCCTGCCCATCCACCGGACGAACCGAGATAATTTGCATTATTTTTTTTCGAACAGAGAAGTTCAAACTCTCCATATCAAAGTGCAGCCGATTAACGGCATGAGCTTGACTAAATTTTTCAAATAGATCAGTCGCCTTAAAAATATCAGTGTACTCCGCTTCTTTCACTCCGGTAATACTTCGAACTACCAGAATTGAAGGGTGATAGTTTTGACTATCATGGTAATAACGGGAGAGACGTCCCTGAGATGAACTATGAATATACTCCACTCCCTCCTCTTCTAGATATTGACGAACCTTATTTAACTGAGCAAGTTGTCCTTGGTTAAAACTCTCACACACTTTAGGGGGAATCTGGTTATTCACCACAGCCTGAGCATATGGATTGCTACTGGAACGTAGAACTGACATCAAGTAGTGGTCATCATGCTTCATATATTGGTGTAAATCCGCTGGAATCTGGTACTCACCCTGAGATGTCTTAAAAAACTTCAATAGTAGCTGCTCCAAGCAGACAGAGCGGTAATGAAAATATACTTGTAAAAACATATGAAAGCGGCTCAAAAGAAAATCATCAAAAGTGACTACTGCCCGCTCAGAAATTCCTAATAGCGCCTTCCCATCAACAATACAGACCGTTAGATTATCCAGCAACCAATCTAAGTCAAAATGGCCGTAACTCACCCCGCAGAAGTAGCTATCTCGCATTAGGTAATCCATTCGATCGCAATCTAATTCGCTGGAGACTAGCTGATGAAGCAAGGGAAAGTAATCTATCCCCTCAATCGCAAAATAATCACTGTTGGAGGTACACTCTAGGTTACCGGTAATTAAAGCGGCGACAGCAGATCTTTTGACGCCCCATCGCTCCTCGACTGCTTTGAAAGCATCATGGTAGTGATCATCGATCAAAAATTTTACCGTGTAATCCTCATGAGTGGCTTGTCTATCTAAATCCCCAGTCCGATCTCGCTTGGGAAGATAGCGACGGTCAATCTCCAGTTTTTTTAAAGGTGGCATTACAGACTCGGAAGAGTGGCTCAGGGGAGCATGACCGATATCATGTAACAAACAAGCAAGCTTAAAACTCTCCCGTAGACGATCTACCTCCCCATTAGTGGTATGACGCTTAAACAGACGGTCAAATGCCCGCTCACCAATATACATAACCCCAATCGAGTGTAAATAACGAGTATGTGTCGCCCCAGGAAAGACACACTCTGAAAGACCAAGCTGTTTAATATTGCGTAATCGACAGAAGAGAGGATGAGAGATAATCGGTATCTCCTCTTCTAGGATATGTATCGATCCATGTACCGGGTCTCGAATCTCCATCCTATCGCTTGATCTTCTCCATAAAGTTCTTGAGAGTGCTCTCAATTCGCTCTAGCTCCAACTCTCCAACAATATCTATGTACTCCTGCTCAAGCTGATCAATGCTCTCTAAAAGGCTTAACTTGAACTTAGAGCCATATTCAGTCAAAATAATATGGATTTGCCGGCGGTCACTGGGATTGCGACTACGACTGATATATCCCCGTCGCTCCAGCTCATTTAAATGACTTGTCATGGTCTGCTTTTTCAAAGCACACTTCTGCCCAATCTCTTTGATCGTTGGACGATCTGAGTAACAGATGTAGAGTAGGATCTCCAGAAAACTTGGACGTAGGTCGGTAAAACCCTGCTCCAATAAGAGAGAGAGCAGTGCCTGATTATACTGGCGATAAAGTTTCTTTAAAAGGCTTCCAATACCTGCAACACGCTTAATTATCCCACCTCCTCGCTGGATAATCACTCTAACATACTTACCTTGCTATATAGTATGCTTTTCATACTATATAGCAAGGAGATAGATCTATGGCCAACCTAAAAAAAGTTGTCCACCACGTAAGAAGATTGCTATAAGTAAGTTTAAATATAAATCAGCGGTATGCGGTATAGATTATTGGTCGTCAAAAAAATATATATACTTCTATTCATGGCCTGCAGCACAATATCATATGCTAAGGCAACTCCATCACCTAAAAAAATAACCTGCACCCACCCGATCATCTGCGCCCTGGCGCAACGCACAATCAAAAACGTTGTCTCTAGTCAGCAGACAAAAGCTATGAGCTTTAACTCCCCGGTACAACGGACCTCCGATCCGCACCATTTTGAACCAGGGTTAAAAGAGATAAAGGGGCTTCTCAATGCTCCATATCTGATTACTGGCCCGACAGAGTTGCAACCTTGGGAGCGGAAGATTAAAACATGGCGCCAAAAGAGGCCTGATCTTAAGACTATCTATCTGGAACTTCCTCGAAAGATTGATGATCTATATCGCAGTAATAATCGCCACGCCCTCTCCCACTTTTGGCTTTATCCCAAACTACTCTGTCTATTTGAAAAGAGAATAGTAACCCAACTAAACCTATTTGGAATTCCGCTCAAAAAACATGTTAACCAGCATGGATGTAGCTATTTAAAACTGGATCGACAAGCCTCTCGGATATTTAGTCGGTTAAAACATCGGATTGTCATTGTAACCCATGATGCACTAATGCCTTGGTTGAAAAAATATTCGGTCAATGCCCATGCAATTACCAGCTCAGACCATCATCAAGAGTTGACTACAACTGTTATTAAAAAATTAATAACACTCTTGCAAGAGACACAAAACCAGAGCAATATCTGGATTATGGAAAAAAACATTCCAATTCCCCCCTTAATCGGCAGGCAGATCAAGCCAAATGATAAAATTATCAACTTTCAACCTCAACAAATTGGTCACGATCAATCACCAACTGCCCCGCTAAGGAAAATTTTAAAATCACTTAACATGTCACTAAACAGATAGATCAATATCAATGCTTGAAATAAAGAACTTATCTTTTCACTATGACCCAAAACAGACGATTCTTGAGGGCATCAACATCTCTCTGGCGACAGGAAGCTCGTTAGGTATTATTGGACCAAATGGCGGGGGAAAATCAACGCTCCTAAAATTGATTTTAGGACTATTAAGCCCAATGACGGGAAATATTTCGGTCATGGACACTCCCACGAATAGACTGTCATCCAAGCAAAGAGGTCGAGTCTTCTCCTATCTTCCACAAGAGATCAAACTATCCTATACATTCCCAATTACAGTCCGAGATTTACTTTGCTGGGGAGATTTAGCGTCGCCGCCAGACCAACAACAGATCACCCAAGCTTTGGAAATGGTCAATCTGGAGAAATATCTTAATACCAAGGTTAGTACGCTCTCTGGCGGACAACGCCAACGCGCCCTAATAGCCCGTACAATGATTGGGAGACCTAAAATTATGGTTCTAGATGAACCCACCTCCGGTCTTGATGGCCAGGGACAGGATGATCTAAACTCTATCATCCAGATGATGAAGAGTGAATTTTCCACAACGGTTATTATGGTAGATCACGATATTAAACACACGATTAGTCAATGTGACCAAGTCCTCTGCCTAAATAAGACACTGCACTGGCACGAGAAGACCGAGATGATCACTCAAGAAATTATTGATGATATCTATCACTGTGAATTTGAACATCTCATACAGCACCAGCACGGGAAGTGTAATGATTAGCTATTGGAACTCCCTTGCTGATTTTGGACAGTTTGACTTTATGCTCAATGCTCTGCTGGGCACAATTCTTACTGCGTTAATATGTGGAATTTTATCGCCGCTGATAATTGCTCGCCGCTATGCCCTAATTGGGCCTGCCATATCCCATTCAACCATTTTGGGAGTCTCCTCTGCCCTAGTCTTTTTCTCCTTTAGCGACTCCCTTCCTATTTTTTTTACCACACTAGGGATTACCTCTATTTTAGTGCTCTTTTTGGCACGCTCAACATTTCGCCAACCTCTTCCCAGTGACTCACTAATTGGAATTTTTTTTACTGCCACGATGGGAATTGGAATTATGATCCATCATCTTTTTGCAAACAATCAAGGTGATCTCTTGAGCTTTCTTTTTGGAAATATTCTACTAATTGCTCCTACTGATATTACGATACTAGTCGTTCTCCTCTTAATGACTGCCCCCATAATACTTATCCCACTAAAAAAGTGGGTTTTTCTCTGCTGCGATCCTGAAGGTGCCGAGGTGGCCGGAGTTCCAGTTGGTATCTTTCATTACACCCTATTTTTGCTGCTGACCCTCGTTATTGTAGCTTCAATTAAAATAGCCGGTACAGTACTAATTAATACCGTACTTCTTGTACCCGGTGTTGTGGGTTTGAAGCTTGGAAGTAACTACCGACAAACTTTCCTTATCTCTGCCCTTTTCGCTCTACTATCTTCAGTGTTCGCAATCTCTATTGCCAATTGGCAAGGCTTGCCACCAGGGGCCACATTAGCAGTTGTGCAATTTTTGCTACTCGCACTGTTCTCAAGGTCATGGTAAACTAGATCAATAAATTTAGGGTCTTCGATCCATATGCCATCTTAAATAGCAAGTAAGCTAAGAGTGTGGCAATTCTAGTTGTGCTGGAGCATATGAACAATACTGCAAAGAAAGTCCTCTATGTCGAAAGTGATCGTTGGTTGCGACAACGGATAATAATGGAATTAGAGGCTGAAATTGATATTGAGATATTTGAAACAGATAGCGGCGAAGAGGCGGTGGAAACGCTATGGAAAGAGAAGGACTTTGACCTGATAATTAGTGCCTTCCATCTGCGTGAACAAAATGGAGATTACCTTTACTCTCAGTTAAAAGAGATTAATCCCTCCATTCCATTTATTCTCCATACAACAGTCTTTGATAATACCATCACAACATTTAAGAATTTCACCGAAGACAACCCGAAAAATAAGATTTTACTAAAACCTGAAGCACTCTCTATTGTCCAAATGGTCTGCACAATTTTAGGCGTAGAGGCTACTCACGAGGCTCCAAAATATCGTAAGATTGCAGCCAAACGCTTTCTAGCATTCAACAATATCTCCTCCGATATCTACCTGCGCCTAGGTAACAATAAGTACGTAAAGATTATAAATGCTGATGAGCTATACCATGCTGAGGTTATTGAAAAATATCAGAAGCGAGGATGTGACTATTTCTATGTCCCTGCTCAATACTTCATAAATTTCTGTGATCTATACTCGAACATGCTAAAATCAAGGCTGAAAAAAAAGAATCAGCCGCCTATTCGTAGCCTACAAGCAGAGTTAGTCGGAGTATCCTTTGTTCATGAAACGATTCTAGAAATGGGCATCGAACAGTCGACTGTCGATATTCTAGATGCAACTATTGACTCTTGTATTACCAGTATATCATCCAACAGCAAGGTCATCTCCTTATTGGAGAATATGGTTCGTAATCAGAATTATCAACATGAGCATAGTCTGATGTGCTCTTATATCAGCATGGCCATCGCCCTAGAAATGTCATGGAATAGTGACGCCACAATGGAAAAACTTGCGATGGCTTCACTACTACACGATATTTGTATCGAGGAAAAACAACTAGCAAGAATACATGACCTGAAAAGTAATGATATGCTTAAAGTGCCATGGCGTAAACGTCAAGCAGTCCAAAAACATTCACAACGTGCTAGTGACCTGATCAACCGTATGCATGGTATGCCAGCAGATATCAGTAACATTGTTCTTTCACACCATGAAATGCCAAATGGAAGTGGATTTCCCCGTGGATTAAATGCCAATGAGTTATCTCCTCTTTCATGTATATTTATATTAGCCGAGCAATTTACTAAGTCAATATTCAGCGAAGAAACTATTGAGACATCTAACGTATTAAAAAGCATTGAACAAGAGTATAATTTAGGGAAGTTTAAAAAGCCGCTAAAAGGTTTACGCAAAGTCTTTATGCAACTATATTAAGGTAGCCACTGTGTATTTACAGACGTTTAACCGACTCGTTTAATACACTAACAAGGTAAGGTAATAATATGCAGACTCCAACAAAAAAAATTCTGTACGCTGAAGATGAGGAATCTCTACGCGAAATGCTGACGGTTGAACTTGAAGGTGAACTCGATATATCAGTTGTAGCAGTTGATAATGGAGAGGCAGCTGTTGAATACCTAAAAAATAATGACGATATCTCAGCGGTAATCTGTGACTACGGCATGCCAATAAAAAATGGCGATTATGTATACAACTACATCCGAGAGAACAACCCGTCACTGCCATTTCTTTTACACACCTCAGTCTTTTCTAACCAGGTTGATGCTTTTAAGTCATTTCATACCGATAATCCTAAAAACCGACTAATCGTAAAACCAGAGGTTTTTTCAATCGTCTCCCTGATTGGTGAAATACTGGGGTTTGATGAGAAAACTGAACCTCCAGAGTACTGTAAAGTTTCAATCAATCGTTTTTTAAACTTTAATTGCATTGGATGTGATGTATTTATCAATCTTTCCGGCCATAAATTTGTAAAAATCATTAATCGTGATGAACTATTTACCAAAGATATCATTGATAATTACAGGTCAAAAGGGTGCGAATATATGTATGTTCGTGGTGCAGATTTCATGGAGTTTGGCCAAATTCATACGGAGGAAGTTAAGGCAAGGCTTTGCCGAAAAAATCTGACTCCAGAGCAGCGGATGAATGCTCAACTCGACGGCATCTCGATGATTCATGATGAAGCTATAAATCTTGGTATATCTAATGAAACACTAGAAATTGCCGATGAAGTAACTCAAGCCAACATCGCTCTATTGAAAGACTATCAACCCGTAATCAAAATGCTAGAAAATATGATTGAAAATAAAAATTTTCAATATGGCCATAGCATAATGACATCCTATATCTCAATGGCGATTGCAATGGAGATGGGAATAGACAGCCCAAGTACTCTTGCCAAACTCTCCATGTCAGCTCTTATGCATGACGTAATGCTAGAGAATACCTCTATTGCTGAAATGCATGATTTAACACCTGAAAAACTAGATGAGTGGAACTGGCGAACTCGCGAACAGATAAGTGCCCACTGTGAACAAGCGGCAAAACTGATTGATAGTATGCCGTCACCTCTACCAGACGTTAAAGAAATTATCCTCTCTCACCATGAAAATGCAATGGGCACAGGGTATCCAAGAAAATTAAATTCAACTCAGATAACACCAATGGCTTGTATTTTTATTCTTGCACAGCAATTTACTCATGAGTCAATCAAGGCTGGATCAATAAATACCTCATCAGTTATTGATACAATAGAAAAGAAATATGGATGGGACAACTTTCTTGCCCCACTCAAAAGTTTAAAACGTGTATTTATGAAAATGATGTAATTACTTAGCAATACTATGGAGCAAAACAAAAGCCAAGCGATGGAAACCATAAAAGTACTATATGCTGAAGATGAAGAGGAGCTACAA
Source organism: Bdellovibrionales bacterium (assembly GCA_018646675.1). Taxonomy (GTDB): domain Bacteria; phylum Bdellovibrionota; class Bacteriovoracia; order Bacteriovoracales; family Bacteriovoracaceae; genus JABGUH01. The sequence goes on from JABGUH010000042.1 coordinate 9,830, forward strand.
GAGATCATCACATTGGAGCTAGAGGCGGAGCTGGATGTTGAGGTTATCAGAGTGTCAAACGGATTGGAGGCGGTTAAAAAACTACAAGAGGACAAAGACATCCGGATGGTAATTAGTGATTACAATATGCCCGGCGGAAATGGTGACTGCATCTACTCCTATATAAAAAGAGAAAAACTGGGCATTCCCTTTATTTTACACTCCGCAGCCTACCATAATAAGATCCCCACCATGAAAAATTTTTTGGATGATAACCCAAAAAACCGTTTGGTCATAAAGCCCGAAGTGTTTCAGGTTGTTGAAACAGTTTGTAAATTAATTACCCCAGATTTTGTCCGAATCGGTCCACCCGATTATTGCCGGGTTGCAACCTTTCGCTTTCAACATACCAATAACATACCGTGTGACGTCTATCTCAAATTATCCGGCACAAAATACGTCAAGATAATAAATAAAGATGATATGTATGATACGGAGTTAGTTCGTAAGTACGAAGCAAAGGGCTGTCGCTACTTTCATGTTAAGGGAGTAGACTTCGATCCATTCTCTAAAAGCTATGGCACAGCGCTAAGTACAATTCTAGCAAAGAAAAAACTTACTCCTGTCGAAAGATCCCACGGAGAACAGGAGGGCATCGCCCTTATCCATGATCAAATTCATAGTATGGGGATTACCACTGAGGTATTTGAGACTGTCAACGTAGTTGTTAACTCCACAATTCACCAGCTGCGCCAGAATCAACAGGTTTCCAATCTACTAGAACTAATGACAAGAAATAAAAACTACCAGTATGCCCACAGTCTAATGATATCCTATATTAGTATTGCAATTGCAGTCAGGATGTCATGGAACACTGACTTTACTCTTGAAAAATTATCAATGGCAGCAATTCTTCATGATGTTGTAATCGAGGATGAAGAGATAGCCCTACTGCATGACTTAAGTACTCCCGAAGAAATTGAAAAATCACCGTGGAGAACCAAGGAGCTAATTAACAAACACCCTCAACAGTCCTATGTAATGATTGAGAGAATGCGTACTATCCCTGCCGATGTTGGTAAAATTGTTCAAATGCATCATGAGGATGGCACCCCCAATGGATATCCAATGAAAATACAAACACATGCCATACCACCGCTCGCCGCCATTTTTATTGTCGCTGAAGAGTTTACGCGCAATGTTTTCAAACAAGATTCGCCAATAATAGACCATCTTACAATTATTGATCAAATATCGAAAAAATATCAGGACAGATGTTTTACTAAGCCATTAGAGGGACTAAAGAGTAGTTTTATTGAAATTATTTAACTTGAATCATGAGTAAAAAAAAGATCCTATATGCCGAAGATGAAAATGATCTGCAGGAGCTGATATCAATTGAGCTTGAAGCTGAAATTGATACCGAAGTTTTGACGGCCTCAGATGCTCTTGCAGCAATTGACATCCTTAATAATGATGTCAACCAAGAGATAGGTATCGTTATCAGCGACTATAATATGGAACCGGAAAATGGTGGCCACCTATATAAATATGTCCGTGCTAATCGCCCGGAGCTACCATTTATCCTAAGCACTGCCACTTTGATCGAAGAGATACCGGAATTCCGCAACTTCGCAAATGATCATTCTCAGAATCATCTGGTAGTTAAACCTGAAGTTATGTCAATCATCTCTCTTACCCGTAATATCTTAAAAGCCGGAGGTATTTTACCAACCACGCCAGCCTACTGTCGTGTGTCAAGCAGGGCCTTGCTGCTCCATAACACCATCCCCTGTGATCTCTATATTAAGATCTCTGTTGAGAAATATGTCCGTATCGTCAAGGAGGATGAACTTTTCAAAGATGATGTAATTTATGGATATATTACCAAAGGGTGTAAACATCTTTATATACCTGGAGAGATGTTTCATCGTTTTACCTCTATCCATGTCAAGACCTTAAGACTACGACTCGAGACAAATAGTGTTGATCCCATTGAACAGCTTAATACTGAATTGCTCGCAATCAGTTCAATTTTTGAAGGCATACGTGCTTTAGGAATTACAGCCGAAAATGGAGAACTAATTCAGAGTGTAATGGAATCCAATCTTAGAATGTTAAAAAGTATTCCACAGATCGCGCCATTTATCCAAAACGTTGCTGACCGTCAAGATAGTTACGGTTATCGTCATATGCTACTCACCTCTTATATCTCAATGGCGATTGCAATGAAAATGGGCTGTATGAATGATACAACATTGGGACATCTATCCGTGGTTTCAATACTACACGATATATCCCTTGATGATGAGTTGGTCAAAATGCATGATCTGGCCCCACATGATTTTAAATGCAGCCATTGGAAGCAGCGAGAGATTATAAAGTTACATACCACTCGATCTGCAGAATTGGCCCGGAAGCTGATCAATATTCCTCCGGCGATAGAAACCATAATTCTAAATCACCATGAGAACCCATGGGGAACAGGTTATCCTCGACGGCTGCGCGGTGTGCACTTATCTCCATTGTGCAGCCTATTTATCCTTGCTAAAGAGTTTGTTCGCCAGACAATGGTTAACTCTGAGCTCCCTGAGTATAATCCTATGCATATAATCACACAGATGGAGGGTGAGTGGCATTGTGATAATTTTTCAAAACCACTTGCAGCCATGCGCAGTCTCATCCAACGTAGAGAGAAGGAGCAATAAAACCAATGGCGGAGAAAGCAAAAGTTTTATACATTGAAGATGAATCTAATTTGCGTGAAATGCTTGCTGTAGATCTTGAAGCCACTCTGCCCATCACGGTTATTGAGTGCGGCACAGCAGAAGATGCCATTAAAATCTTGCAAAATGATACGACAAAAGAAATTGTCATCGTACTCAGTGATTATAATCTTCCAGGTAATAATGGCGATACAATCTATGAATATATTCGTCAAACTCGGCCGGAAATACCATTCATTTTGCATACCTCTGTATTTGTAACTGAATTAAAATCCTTCGCTAATTTTGTCGATGAAAACTCTTATAATCGAATTGTACAAAAGCCAGAGGTGGAAGAGATCACCATAACTATTCAAAAGTATCTAGATATTAAGCAAGGAGAGGAACAAGAAGCGCCCAAATATTGTAAAATCGCAACCAAACGTTTTTTGATGTTTAATACATTAGCATTTGATATATTCCTACGACTATCTGAAAATAAGTTTATAAAGATCATTAATAAAAATGAACTATATATGGTTGATACTATCGAGCAATATATTTCTAGGGATTGTGAGTATCTATATATCACCAGTGGTGACTACGTGCCATTTTTGGATCATTTTACCAAAACAATAAAAGATAGGCTTATTTGCCAGGAGATACCACCAAGTGAGCAGATATCACTTGAGGTCGACTGTGCGGACCTGATTCAAAACCATATTAATTTCTTTAGCATCTCTGATGAATTAATGGCGGTAGTTGATGTCGTGACGACATCTAACCTCAAGTTAATTAAAAAAGATCCCCAACTGAAATCAGTTATTGAATGTATGATACAGCGGAAAGGTTTTATACTTGAGCACTCTCTTTTGATCTCTTATGTTGCACTTGCCATTGCCAACGAGATGGGCTGGACTAGTGAACTTACTATGAGTAAGTTAACCTTAGCTGCGATTACCCATGACATCGCTCTTAGCGACGATAATATGGCACGTGATCACGACCTAATACCTCGTGACATTGGCCAGAACCATTGGCGAGTTCAGCAACAAATTAGCAATCACCCCAAAGAGGGAGCAGAGCTACTATACTCCTCTCCGAGTATTCCTGATGATGTATGTAATATTGTGAAATACCACCACATAACTGGAGATGGCAATAGCTATCCACCTAACATTTTGCCTTCGCAAGTCCCCCCCCTGACGGGAGTTATCGTTGTGGCAGAGGCATTTAGCTGTGCAATCCTTCAAGCAGGCGGTGAATGGAAGAACTTGGATCATATCGAGGCAGTAATGGAGATTAAAAATAGATTTAGTAAAGGAGCTTATGCTAAATCTGCTGTTGGTCTGGCAAAGATTTTTGCATGCTGATAGAAAGTATCAGCGAAAGCTTGCAGTGACTACAGGAAATGGAATAGATACAATATGGCACAAATAGAGGAATCCTATCGTAAAATACTATATCTTGAGAATGATAGTATCACTCAAGATACAGTTGCGGTTGAACTGGAGGGCGCATTTCTAGTCGGTGTAATTACAGTTACAACAGCATCCAAAGCGATCGAACAACTCAAAAAGCCTGAATTGTTGAATAAAATTGAGTTGGTAATCGGAGGCATCAATAGAGCTAATAATGATGAAGGGGATGCCCTATATGTCCATATCAAAAAACATCATCCGAGGATACCTTACCTGTTACATTCACCCAAGCCACTTGGCGAGTATGGTGGGTTTGAGACATTTTATAGTGATCACCCTGCAAATCACTGGATCGGCAAACCAGACCTCATATCAGTTAACGCGGTAGTCGCTGATATACTCCACATAGGTGAAACAGAGATGCAGACACCTCAATATTGTAAGGTGGCAATTGAACGCTTTATCCGTTTTAACAATATTTCAGCTAATATATTTATCCGCTTGTCCAAAGATAAATTTATTAAAATCATTAATGCCGGTGAGGAATATAGCGAAGAGATTGTTCATCGTTACCGTAAGCGTGGTGCCCACTATTTTTATATAAGACGTGACTCATTTGTTAATTTCTGTGATAACTACTCAGATGTTATCCATCGAGATTTAGCGAAAAGCAATATTTCTGCCACCAAGCGAGTTGATGTTGAGCTAAATGGAATCTCATTTGTGCATGAAGAGGTTCTGAACCTTGGTTTAACTTCATCATCAGTTGAGACACTTGATGCTGTTGTCGATTCTAACATCAAACAGATGCGCAAAAACCCACTAATGACCCTACTACTCGAAAATATGGTCAGAAATAAAAATTACCAATATGAGCATAGTTTAATGATCTCCTATATTGCGATGGCCATATCAATGAAAATGCAGTGGCACACCCAACAAACCCTAGAGAAGCTCTCCCTGGCCGCACTGATGCATGATGTAGTAATTGAGGATAAAGCGATCTCTGAAGATCATGACTTAAACCCGGAAAATATTCAAAACTCCCGCTGGAGAACATTGGAGCTGATAAAAAACCACCCCCTAAATGTTGCCAGCCTGATTGATGAGATGAAAAATATACCCGCAGACGTTAGTAATATAGTCTTAACCCATCATGAAAAGGCAGACGGAAGCGGCTACCCCCGTGGTCTCTCGGCCAATCAAATATCACCTTTGAACTGTGTTTTTATTCTATCTGAAGAGATCACCTCTGAAATTTTTCGCCAAAAAGGCAAACCAATCGACAAAGATAGCCTAATCCACAAAATGGAGGAGTGCTATGATAAGGGGAACTTCAGGTCAGTAATGGCGGCGGTAAAGGATGTCTTTTTGAAATGATCAACATCAATCAACTGGCCACATCAAAAAATTTAATCACTGTTATCCTATTTTTATTTATTGGATATAAAATATATCAACTTTTTATCCAACCAAAGATTGTCGGTGTCATAAATATCTCATCTCAAGAGTTTCAAGCGATGATGAATTCAAATACCATGCCAGTTTTAATCGATGTTAGAACTCCAGCGGAGTTTGAGTTGCAACATCTGCCTGGATCCCTAAACTACCCACTATCAACCCTTAAACTAAACACTTTAAAAATATCTAGAGAGTATGGCACACGCCCAATCGTTGTACTATGTAGAAGCGGCATGCGCTCTCGCTCTGGTGCGGTAATATTAAAGCAAGCTGGCATTGAAAAGGTCTATAACCTTCTTGGTGGTATTCCATAGTGGTTAGATTACACCCTGTGCATTTACTACTTCTGTTCTTTTTATTCAGCTCCCTTTCCGAGGCAAAAGAGTTTCGACTAGGGATAATGTATGACAATCCAGTTGTAGCGAAAAAATACTACACACTTGCTAATTACATAAAGGCAAATGGATTAGATACAACAATCCATAAATTTACTCGCTACAATCATGCGATAAAAGCCTTTTCTGACCATAAGCTAGATGCGATGATTTCGGGATCAGGAGTGGCAGGTATTTTGATATTAAAAGATATTGCCTATCCCATACTACGCCCCTTAAATGTTCAAGGATGGAGCACCTACCGAGCCGTTATAATCTCTCATAAGGGAAGTAAAAAATACAATAAACGCTCTGCGTTTTTTAATAATAAGAGTGTCGCAGCAACGGAACTTGCATCTAGTGGCGAGTTTTTCATTAAATCTATCAATAATTCATCACTAACAATGCTGCCTGTGGGCTCGCATCTCCTCGCCCTTCGCTCCCTTGCTCGGGGTGTCTCTGATATTGCAATTATCAAAAATCGAGTCTGGGATTCTGTTTTTTTACACTATCCGCAGTTAGAAAAAGTTGGAGAAGTGTTAGGTTCAAACCCAAACAACCCTTTAATGATCTCCCGGCAAACGGATTTACAAGCAGTTAATAAAATAAGAGCTATCCTGCAAAAGTTAGAGTTTGATGACTCCAAGCTGGCACTTCAGGTTAAACAGCAATTGCAAATAGAGAAATATATTGTCACCACACTTGATGACTTCAAATATACCATAAAGCTACTTCAACGAGCCGGAGTGACCAAAGAGTACAAATTTTCGAGATAAGAAGTGTTGAAATTAGTTAACTAAACTGCTGAATAATGTCCCTCTTCTTTCCCTTAACCAGCTTTACCAGTCTGGGCGAAGTCTCTGGTTCAGATAGATCATCACTCGTATTTGCAGTAGCAGTTGGTTGCTGACTGATCTGCGGTGTGGATTTCTCCACCTTGCTTATTGGTAGCGATAGCATCGCCTGATGACCAATGACTTGCCCACTTTCATCCCAGGTTGTTTGATAGGTAATCTCGGTGTTGAGCTCGGTGGCCAGCTCTTGTGCGATATGTAGATTCAGATCCTCATTCATGCTAGTGGCTTCAATCTCTTCACTGTTACTACTAGTAATCATCAGCATTACAGAAGATCCAAGCTCATCAAAACGCAACACAACCTGCTTACTACCATTGACACTATGGCAGTGATCACTCATCCCACTTAGCAAGTGAAAAAACATAGTGACAGTTCTCTCTTCTTCACTGCTAACCAATATCTCCTCTTCGCTGCCATCAACAACACATTTAATACCGTGAGTAAACATCTTCTCTTTTAAGGCATCAATTCCTTGAGTAATGATACTATCTAAGCATGTTGTAATCGGCATATCGGCGTCTTCAATCTCACTATCAAATAGCTGCTCTGCAATAAGCAATTCTTGAGGAGTGGTATTGACCTCTTGCTCCGTTAGTGGAATCAAGGCTGACAATCTTCCGTCTAATCTAATCGTATGGAATTGTGAAAATAGGTATGCACAGTGAGGTAGATCGTTCTGCTCTAGGGCCTTGGTAATTAATTCGCTTGTCTCTTCCGCTGTAGCAGAAATTGGTTGCTCCATTTGAGCGAAGGCGCGCTCTTCCATCTTACTGTTACTCAACTTCAATCTGATAGCGGAGACCAGCTCAAATACTAATGCCAAAGAGAGGAGCATCGCCGCATAAAAAACATAGGTTAGCACTGTGATACGGCCATCCAGCTTAGCCACTACTTCTTCAATCTGCCCAATGATTATATTAACCATCGCCTCAATTGATCCAAATCTAGTCGATAGTTCCGATACAACACTCTCGACTACAATACCTTCACCAGAACGCTCAGCAGTTTGAATTTGTCGATGAAACCAGTGTACTTCGGTTGCGGCCATATTTAGTTTTCGTACAATACCTTTGCCCACCGTACTGCTTTGTGCTGGAATTGAGTCGAGAGCCTCTCCGAAGCACTCCTCACTCATCGCCATAAAGGGGGTCGTCAGATAGGTTGAACCCCACTGCCCTAGTATACCAGCGGTCAAAGTCTGTCCCACACGACTTAGACAAGTTTGAACTCCCTCTTTCAGAAGTAACCTGCTCTCTTTCTGAGAGGAGAGGTCATTCAAGCTTAATGCATGATATGAAAGTAGTGTGATTGAAAATAGCCCGATAAAAGCCAATTTCTTTCTAGCAACTAGTGCAAATATTCTTGTCATACAATTCATCCTGAAAACGTATGCTCAACTCCCCTTTTTGGTTATGAAAGAACGGAAAAGAAGGGTACAACTTCCCCTAAGGAAATCTTACAAGCTGAAGGAAAATAGTCAACAGACGGCAAATAATATCCTGCCCAAACCATCCTCCTTGAACCTTTAAATCCTCCAGCACACCATCGGCTTTTCGCTGGATCTCGCCAATATCACTGGTATTTAATTTAACTATCGGCAGTAGTTGATCAATCTGCTCCAGCAAACTATTATTTGAGTGATATAGTTGGTTGCAACTACTACATCTATCAAGATGGCCATGTAACCACTCCTGCCCTTCGCCATCCCGCATCCGATCGTACCTCTGTTTCTCTCCCTGTAATTGAACTCTGTTTCGCATCGCACACCCAACTCCATCAGTGATGCCTCCCTGCGCTTTCTCTGACGTAGATAGATCGTGATCACGGTTGCCATATTTCTCAAGCTGCATTCTTGCACCATTAAGCAGCTCAGATGCTCTTGCAAAATCAAGCTTTAGGGTGGACGAAATTCTTTGCAGGCTCCAGCCCTCGATATGCCGCAAAGTAACAACTCCACGCATATCAATTGGAAGTATGAAAAATGGAGCACGGGCCTGTAGATCAGTATCATCCCTACGACGTGTGGCAATGCCCCATATTTCAGCAAACAGATACTCTTCTAGAGGAATAATACCCAACTGATTCTGTCGATGTTTCTGTTTTATATGATCACGCAAAGTGTCTTCACGTTGCATCAGCATTACTGCCCAAGCATCAACAATTAGCTGTTTGGCCACAAATTCATCACGGGTCAATCCATAAGAAAAATTATATGCAGAAGTTACCAGCTGACTAAATAGGTTTGAAAGTTGCTCCCTCACCCTTTAATTCTAGTAGCAATGGATAACCAGGTCAAGTTTACTGGTGGAGGTGAACCGCCTCTTGGTAGTAGGGATCTTGTTTGGGTAGTAAATTACTATTCCGCAGTGCTCTCATTACAACCAAGAGAAATAGTGCTGCAAATCCCAGGGCAATAGGAATATCGTAAAGAGAGATGGCGACTGAGTGAATTTTAAAGTGAGCAAAAATCTTAGGAGCGATCATCACATAGAGGTCTATCCAGTGGCCAACCAGTAATAGTCCACTAACTACTAGCAGTACTCGCTTGTTGCGTTTACTACTTCGAGGCATCAAAACTAAAAATGGTACCAACCAATTGAAAGCGAAGTTGAAATAGAATAACCAACTCCAATCATGGTGAAATCTCAATAAAAAATACTCTGTCTCCTCAGGAATATTAGAGTACCAGATTAGGAGGTACTGGGAGAACCAAATGTATGCCCAAAAGGTTGAAAAACCAAACATAAATTTTCCCAAATCATGGTAGTGGTTCTCATTAATGACACCCTTAAAATATCCCCATGACTGTAGAACAATTAGAGATATGGTGATGAAGGCGATGGCACTGACAAATAAGCCGGAAAAGGTATATAGCGCAAAAATAGTACTAAACCAGTGAGGCTCTACTGACATAATCCAATCAAAACTGGCCACGGAGTAAGTAAGACCGAAGAGCACCATAAAGATAGCAGAGATACGGGAGAGCTTTACAATCACAGCCGCTCCTCCCGTCCCACTATCTAGTTTGCGTGATAGCTTGACTATGATTTTGGAAAAGGTAATCCAAATTACAAAAAGTATTACTATCCTCACCATGAAAAATGGAGTGTTAAGATAGGCTGCTTTTTTTTGCAATAGCGCATCATGCTCCATAATACCAGGATGACTCCACTCATAGATAGTGTGAATCCCAAAAAATAGCAATATCATTAAGACGAAACCAACTGGTAGAAAACTACTCATCGCCTCTAGTATTCGCTTAAAGGGAACCATCCAACCGGTTTTGGCCAACGATTGCAACGAAAGAAAGAATGTCCCCGCCAGCCCAAGAGATACCAAGTAGAAAACATTTACCAAATATGATACCCAGGTCCTTGCTTCGGAGTGAAGAAAAGATGCAACGAAAGCAATTACTCCAATCGCAAATAGAGCTAACGCTATTCCCTGCATTTTATTGCTTAATTCAAAAACTTCATTTTGCTGTTTGTTCACGCTACTCTCCAATACAAATTAGCCTATTTTTTATGGATGTTCTCTTTTATATACTGTGCTAAATACCACCGATCACGAGGCAGAATCTGTTGAGCATGGGATGGCATGATAACAGACCCTAGAGTGATGATGTGGTAGAGGCGCCCCTTGGGGTATGCTTTAATATGGTTCGCATCCAGTGGTGGTGGTTGGGGAAACTTAGGAATAATCACCCCGTCTCCCTTACCGGCAACTCCATGGCAAACAGCACAGAAAGTCTTAAAGATATGCGCACCTCGTGCTAGTGAGTGCTCAGTCGTTGGAAATGGGTCACTTAGCTCTACTCCCGCCTTTTGCGCCCCAACAAATGTTTTAGGATATGAATAGGGCATATGACCTCGAGAGATAGTTCCCTTCACTGGCTGCATCATGCTTTTGCCATCACTGGTTAAAGAGCTGCTAGCAAATGCCTCGTATGCTACAGATTGAGTCATATTGGGCATAAACTCATAGCCACCACCATGATCGCCAGAGCAGGAAACCAGAGTAAATAGAAGGATCAGAGTGATCAGAGTGCTTTTCATAACTAAATCTCCCTCTCCGTAATCTCACTAGCACCATTTTGTGTCAGGAGTTCTTGAATAAACTCCTCCTTTTTGGTTACCGCGCTACACTTATTAATTACCATCATAAATTTATTATCAGTTACCCGAGGGTCGATTAAATCGACCTGCTTACCGGGAAATAACTTGGCGCGGAAAAAGAACATACCAACAGTAACTAAAGCTGCAAAAAGAACCATTAGCTCGAATGTTACCGGCATAAAAGCTGGAAATGAGTTATGGGGTTTTCCTCCGACAATTATTGGCCAAGCAGAAGCAGAGCTCCAAACTTGAAATGCAATCGCCATCAATAGTCCGAATAGACCGGCCAAGAAAGTGATATATGGGAGGCGGGAGCGTTTAATCAACAGTAGATCATCAAGCCCATGAACTGGAAATGGGGTATAAATGTCGTGAATCAAAACCTCATGACTAACAATCTGCTTTGCGGCCCGGACCAGATCCTCTTCATCATCAAACATTGCCAGAATATAATTATTGCTCATATTAACCTCTCTCCTAACGAACAAATTTAGCGACTGACTTTACCTCTCCAACTGCAATTGCCGGCAAGAAGCGGACAAATAGCAAAAAGCAGGTAAAGAAAAGGCCGAAGCTACCAATAAATGTCCAGATCTCTACCCAAGTGGGAGAGTACATTGCCCAACTCGAGGGTAGATAGTCCCGATGTAAGGACGTAGTGATAATAACAAAACGCTCAAACCACATTCCGATATTAACAAAAATTGAGATGATAAAAACCAGCGTAACCGAAGTACGGATTTTCTTCCACCAAAGCAGCTGGGGGGAGATAACATTACAAGTTACCATCGTCCAGTAAGCCCATGAATATGGCCCCATCGCCCGGTTCATAAAAACGTAACGCTCGTAAACGTTGCCACTATACCACGCCATAAAAAATTCTGTACCATAGGCTAGACCAACTAATGATCCCGTCAATATCAGCACTTTTCCCATCGCCTCAATATGCCCGATGGTGATGTAGTTCTCAAATTTCATCACTTTACGTGTAATAATCAATAGCGTTAGCACCATGGCAAAACCAGAAAAGATTGCTCCAGTGACAAAATAGGGAGGAAAAATGGTGGTGTGCCAACCAGGAACAATTGAGGTGGCAAAATCAAAACTTACAATGGTGTGAACCGAGACTACCAGCGGAGCGGCCAAGCCGGCCAGGACCAGACAGAGAATTTCATAACGGTGCCAAGTTCGATGAGATCCATTCCAACCGAAACTCATGATTCCAAATATCTTCTTCCTTAGTTTAGACTTCGTTCTATCACGAATGGTGGCCAAATCAGGAATCATACCAATATACCAAAATACAGCAGAAACAGTGAAGTAGGTGCTAATGGCAAATACATCCCAGAGGAGCGGTGAGCGAAAATTTAGCCATAGATCACCACGGGAATTTGGATAGGGAAAAACCCAAAATGCCAACCAAGGACGCCCCATATGAATGATGGGAAAAATACCGGCACACATTACGGCAAAAATAGTCATCGCTTCGGCAGCACGGTTGATCGACGTTCTCCATTTTTGACGAAAAAGCAATAAAATAGCCGAGATCAAAGTTCCTGCGTGGCCAATACCAACCCAGAAAACAAAATTGGTAATATCCCACGACCACCCAATCGTTTTGTTCAATCCCCAGGTGCCAATTCCGGTATAGATCTGATACGCAACCGTTGCTACTCCAATCACCAGTGCTGCAAATGCAACAATGAACATGGCGTACCAACCTTTAGTCGGACCGTGTTCTAACGTATTAAGCACATCATCTGATATCTCTTTATAGGAACGCTCCTGAGTTATCAGAGGGGCCCGTAATTGACATGTATGGTTTTCCTGCATAATCTCGGCTCCAAGTTTGAGCTAACAATCAAGTTACTTTATATTATCTAACCCTTATTTCTTATTTTTGTTAAATAACTTACTCGTGGTTTAACATTCAACTCTTCCAGTAAGACATAGTTTCTGGGGTTTTTCAGAGAAGCGCTGATTCTACTGTCCGGATCATTCAGATCACCAAAAATGATCGCATCCCCAGGACAGCTCTGTTGACAAGCAAGTTTGATCTCACCATCTTGTAACTCGCGCCCCTCTTTTTTGGCATTCAGTTTCCCCTCTTGAATACGCTGGATACACATAGAACACTTCTCCATAACTCCGCGACTACGAATCGTTACGTCAGGATTTAGCACCATGTTTTCATTCTTGTCATTGTGGGGATAATCAAACCAATTAAAACGTCTCACTTTATATGGGCAATTGTTGGCACAGTAACGAGTACCAACACAACGATTGTATACCTGCTGGTTTAGCCCATCTGAACTCTGAACTGTTGCCAATACCGGACAGACAGTCTCACAGGGAGCATTATCACAGTGTTGACAATTCAAAGGCTGATGGACAACCTCGGGACTAGTATCATCTCCTAAGTAATATCGATCAATACGCATCCAGTGCATATCTCGCCGGTTGATTACCTCTTGGCGTCCTACTACTGGAATATTATTCTCGGCATTACAACTCACAACACAAGCCGAACAGCCAGTACATTTATTTAAGTCAACTGCCATTCCCCACGCATGTCCCTTGGATGTATCATGCTCCGACCACATGGAGATGAGCTTTATCTTATTCTCATTTCCTGCCGCGGGGTTCTCAATATATTTATCAAGGGAGCTTTGTCGAACAAGATCCCGTCCCTCCATTGAGTGGTGGGTTTGAGTTTGAGCAATTTTTCTATGGTTACCGGTTTTGGAGATAGTTATCCCTGCCTCTCGATAGAGATAGTTGCCATTTTGTAAGGAGACAAATGGATATGCATTAACTCCTACTTCACTGCCAACTTTACCGCTAACACGACGACCATAGCCTACCGCCAAGGCAAAACTTCCAGCACTCTGACCAGGCTGTACCAGAACTGGAACTTTAACCGCCCCTCTCTTGCCTCGTACCTCGACTACATCACCATCTTTTAGCACCTGCTGTTTAGCATCTGCAGGAGCAATCATAAGATAGTTATCCCAAGTTGCCTTGGTAACTGGGTCCGGCACCTCTTGTAACCATGGGTTGTTCGCATGTCGACCATCACCCATCGCCGGTTTCTGGTAGACAGTCAGAGTCTGCCCACCATTAATTAAATTGTACTGATCTATTACGCCACGAATGACAGGAGAGAGAGCTGGAAATTTAAATTTTGTGCGCTTGATGCTAACCTGATCCAGAATGGCCAAACCATCATGGAGACTCTGCTGCCAAAAACGCTCTGCTGCAACCTCCTTACGCTGTAATTTAAAGAAACTCTTTCCCCAGTTATTTTTTAAATAGTCATAGTAACTCTTCTGTTTACTGCCAATCCAAGTGAGAATTGACTCTTCTGCCATCCGACTACCATATAGTGGCTGAATTACCGGCTGAGTTAAACCAATCGTAGTGTGGTTAATGAAACTATCACCCCAAGACTCCAAGAAGTGATTTGCTGGCGCAACATACTTACTACTAGTTGAACTCTCGTCTGGAGCAGAAGCAAAAGAGAGAGAGAAGGGAACATTTTTAATTGCTTGCTGAATACGCTGGCCATCATAATAGTTGTAGAGAGGATTTACATCCCAGAAGATAACACCACCGATCTTACCGGCGACCATTTTGTCGATGGTTGTCTCAACCTTCTTGTCGTTGGCCAACCAATTACGATGATTTCCACGGTCAATTTCTAAAGTCTTGTCATAATTTCCCAGCAGCTGATTAATCAAAGCCACTGCCAACTGTACCTGTAAAGAGTTACTGCCAGCAATAACCAGCGCACGGCCACGGTTGTTCCATAGCTCTTTAATAATCTGATTAACGCTTTCCTCATCAAACGCTGGTAATTTATTTAAAGCATAATCACTCTTTCCTGACCTACTTAGCAGACGCTTTAAAATGTGTAGCAGTAGCGTAACCTCATCTGCTGGTGCAACTGTAACTCTCCAGTCTGCGTTGGAGCCAGAGAGACTCATGTTCGATTCAACTTGAACATGGCGTAAAAGAGAGCTGGATTTTTCCAAGTCACGACGTGCACTATATTGCTTATTCCAAGCAACGGGATTTTCCCATCCACCAAGAAAGTCTGCACCGATACTCAAAAGATAATTTGCTTTATCTAAACGATAGGTTGGCACTCCGCGAACACCGAATGTCTGTTGATGTGCTTCGACAATCGCACTATTAGAGTTGGCATCATAAACTTGATGGTGGATGTTGGAATAACGCTTGGTTAGTTCTTTAATTAACTTCTGCTTGGATGGACTTTTAACCGGACCAGTAAACAGAACAACCCTCTGTTTCTGTTTGGCCATAAATTCTAACTGCTCCATCACCTGGCGATCAAACTCCTCCCAAACAACATTTTTTCCACTAATAGTAGGAGATTTATAACGATAGGAATCATATAGTGATAAAACTGTACCCTGACCGATTGGACAGACCCCCCCTAAAGTTACTGGCGACTTCTCATTTCCTTCGATCTTAATCGGCCGACCTTCACGACACTTGACTAAAAGAGCGCAAGTCTGATCACAACCGTGGCATGTTGTTGCATACCAGTTTGCCACTCCTGGAACTATATTTTCATTCTTAATCAGATATGGAATCGCCTTTTTAACCGGAATCGGCATACAAGAAGCAAGCGGTAGTGCCGATAAGGAGAATCCCATGCTCTTTAAAAATGAGCGTCGACTCTGTCCACTTTCGCCATCTAATTGGCCATTTTCATCTGCTAAGTGTAAATCACTCTGATCAATCTTCATCTTCTCTCCGTTAATTCACCATTTAAAAGGCTTAGTAATGGCACTTGGAACAGTCTCCACCAGTGGCAGCTTTATGATCCTGGGGCGGGGCAATCCCTTTTTCCCGGTGACAATCAATGCACCACCCCATTGATAATTCACTATATTGTTCCATCACCTCCATGGTCTCCGCTGGGCCGTGACAGGTTTGACAAGCAATCTTACCAACTACAACGTGCTGAGAGTGGTTAAAATATGCAAAATCAGGAAGATAGTGAACCTTGGTCCACTCAATCGGTTTTTTATTGTTATACGCCTGCTCCACCTTGGCGATCTCTTTGGAGTCATTCTTCTTTACAAATTTATGACAGTTCATACAGACACCAACTGGTGGGATTCCAGCATGACGCCCCTGTTCGGCTGCAAAGTGACAATAGAGACACTCCATTTTATTGATACCAGCATGCTCTTTATGAGAGAAAGCGATCGGCTGAGTTGGACGGAAACCCTGATTCAACCCTGTTCTTCTAGCACTATAAACACCCATCCCCCCGATGATCATCAGTACAAAGAGTGACACAAAAATAATTACCCGCATTGCCTACCTACCTATCCTACAAATTGTAAATCTGCTGAAAATCACCCATGAAAATCCAGCATCCTCAACCAAAAAGATGCTGAACTTATGTAGCAAATAGTTTTAAGAGTATCTAGCAAAGATTCTAATGCATTAGAGGAAAATGTGACAACACTTTTTAGTATTTAACCTTAAAAATAGTAGGGTGAGAAGGCTATCCTAGAGGAGGACAATAAAGTCGGCCAGTGGGCCATAAACCTCATGAGGGATTACTAGCTGGTCAATCTCCTGCTGGCCCATATCAGCCGAATTGATCAGCTTGACTGTTGCGGTTGGTAGGCTGGAGAGATTTTTTAACTCAGCTACAACGCCGTCGTTATAGTCAGAGTGAAATGATCCAACAACCAAGAAGTGAATTGGATGACGACTCTGCTCCTCCATCTGAAAAGCCATCACACAATCAGTATAAGACTGGGCGGCAAAATATCCGGCCAGCTCATCCCCATTTACATGGCCACCCATCGCATCAAAAAAGCGCTGAAGATAATCTTCACTACCAAGACGCATATTAGGAGGGACAAGCGAAGGATCAAGAGAGTCTAGACCTTCAAGACGCAATTGACGCTTGACTGGACGCTCAGCATTAACTCCATGCAGCTCCCCTCCGACGACTTTGACTGCATTGAGCATCGGAAGATAAGGTGAGTGTTTCGCTCCTCGTTCCTCGCTGTTGAAAAGTTCAGTCAAAAATTGATCGCTGTCAGTGCGATTATTTAAGTATCGAGAAAAGGCACTCTCAGTGCGATCTTGATTAACGTAGTCAAGAAACTCCCAAGAGACACTAACTCCACCTAAAAGACGATGGTGAACCGCCATATCATGAATAATAAACCCTTGGGCCCGGTGAATTTCTGAATCATAGTGGTACTCACCAAGTACAATGTTGCCATCAACGGGCAGCGCGTTAAGTAGATCGACATAGGAGATATAGCGTTGGTTTACACTATCATAGATTGCCCGAGGTGCACTCAACTCAGATCCAAGGATCGCACCACTACCAATAAGTGAGATGACCATAGCAAAAGTTACTAGTATAAGTTTCATTCAACTCCCCTTGAGTTACAGATATTCTTAGGAATAGCTATTTATAGTGGCCAAAAGCTACTCTAACTGGCATTAAAAACGCAAGGAGTATTACAAATGTTACAAGGTGAACTTAGCAATAAAGAGAGAATTCGCTACCTGCGTCATCTACTAATGCCTCAGGTTGGGACCCAAGGACAACTCCGCCTAAAACATGCTAACATACTGATAATAGGGGCAGGTGGGCTGGGAGGAGTGGTCGCCAGTTACCTTGCGGCCGCAGGGGTGGGCAGACTCACCCTGGTTGATGGGGATCACGTAGATGCCACTAACCTCTCCCGTCAGCTAATTCACTCTAGTGCTGGTACTCAAACTCCGGCCCCGCTCAAGGTAGACTCGGCACGAGAGCGGATCAAAACGATCAACCCCTACACCACTCTAACAACCCATAGTGATTTTTTCACTGCTAAAACTGCAGCAGAGCTACTACCTGAGTGTGACCTCATCTGCGACTGCACTGACAACTTTAAGAGTCGCTATCTTATAAATGATGCGGCAATTAAGTATAAAAAAAGTATCGTCTTTGCCTCCCTCTACCATTTTGAGGGGCAGCTCTCAGTCTGGAACCATGAAAATAGTGGAGGCTGCCTGCGCTGTGCCTACCCAATTGATGGTGAGATCAAGGAGCGGGCCAGTTGCCAGGAGAGTGGAGTTTTGGGAGTCACGCCAGCAATTCTTGGCACCATGCAGGCTCAAGAGGTAATTAAAATAGTTCTAGGAATCGGTAAGATTGCAGCTGGTCAGATAATCTCTTATGATGGATTGAATCACACCATAGATCAATTTATGGTCCCGATTAATCCCAACTGTATCTGCCAAAGGCCAGATGAAGTTAATCTTGATCACTATAGTCAAGCTCCGATGCCATTTCAACAAGATCCCCTATCAATCAATATATTAGAAATATTGGCACAGACACCTGCTCCTCATATTATTGATCTACGCTCATATGAGGAGATGGTCGAACTCCCTGATCAACTTGAAGAGTGCGCAACTCTACTGCCAATGGAAAAAGAGAGTGTCGAGGAGTTTATCACCAATAATCCTCACTCTCCCTACTATCTACTATGCCAACAGGGAGTGGACTCACTGGTTTTGGCGCGTGAACTTGTTCAAAAGGGATGGTCTGATATCTTCAGTATTAATGGTGGCGTCAGTAAAATTTACCTCGATCTTCCATAATCCCCATCATCGTTATTTCTAATGACACCCCTTTATTTTAGCGCTAGGCTCGTTAAACAATTTAGTACTATCAGGAGGCAGTGCGATGAAACAGGATGAGAGCTTCAAACTTGCAGATTATCAACCTGAAACCCATGCCCTTTCCCTTGGCTACGACCCAGCACTCTCCCAGGGAGCTGTTAAGCCACCAGCATTTCTTACATCAACATTTCAATTTGCCTCTGCTGAAGATGGAAAACGTTTCTTTGAGTTGGCGTATGGCTTAAAAGAACGCGAGCAGGGCGAAGATCCGGGGCTTATTTATAGCCGAATCAATAACCCCAATCTACAAATTTTCGAAGAGCGAATCTCTGCGTGGGACCAGACTGAAAAGGGATCTATATTCTCCTCAGGAATGGCGGCAATCTCTACTACTTTCTTGAGTCTACTCTCACCGGGTGATTGTCTAATTACCACCTCACCCATCTACGGTGGAACCCATTTTCTATTTGAAAACATCCTTCCTAAATTTGGAATAACAGTTCACACTGTCAGCGCAGGAGATAATACTCTTGATGAGATCAAAACTATTCTGCCTACGATTGATCAAAAAAGTCTAAAAGCTTTTTACATTGAGACACCGGCCAACCCCTCCAATGCTCTCGTTGATATTGAAGAGATCTCTAACCTGGCCAAAGAGCTCTCCGAGCAACGTAGTTCGGAAGATGCCAAAATTATCACCATTGTGGACAACACATTTTTAGGGCCCGTCTTTCAGCGTCCGGTGAAACATGGTGCTGATTTGATTATCTACTCCGCCACCAAATTTATTGGTGGCCATAGCGATATTATTGCCGGAGTAGTCACAGGTACTACTGTGCTGATTGATTCCATCAATGTCTATCGAACGATTATGGGCACCATGGCCACCCCCTTTACTGGCTGGCTCTTGTTGCGCTCACTGGAAACCCTCTCGGTACGCATGCGAAGACAAGCCAAAAGTGCCAAAAAGCTGGCCAAGATGTTAAGTGAACACCCCAAGGTTCGCCAAGTTAACTATCCCGACCTGTTAGAGGAGGGATGCAAACAGTTCTATACCTATAAAAAACAGTGCTCTGGCCCCGGCTCACTGATTGCATTTGAAATTGATGGTGGGGAGGAAGAAGCCTTTAAAGTACTAAATAGTTTTAAGATATGTCGTCTAGCAGTCTCGCTCGGAGGCACTGAAAGTCTAGTAGAGCACCCGATGTCCATGACCCACTCTGATGTTCCTCCAGAGCTTCTAGAGAAGTATGGGGTAAAGCCTGGAGTTATTAGAATGTCCGTAGGTATTGAGCATGAAAGTGATATTAAAAAGGATCTGCTACAAGCCTTAGATACCATTTAACTAATAATTTGTCTGTACCCCAAACATCAAAGTCAACTCTCCACCAAAAGGATAGTCAATCTGATCGTTCTCACCGCTATTCCAAGCGGTCGTAAGCACTGCCCCCTTACCCCTCTCAAGGGAGTGAGGTAGATGGAAAGCAAAATCTCCCACTAAAACCAGATCCAATTTCCCCAAGATCTCTCTCGCCTGAAGAATCTGCCCAACTCGCGGAGAGATCGTTAGATCCCAAAAAGATCGCTCTTCACTAGAGCCGGTTGGTAACTGCTGCAAGACAAATGCTCGCGTAAACAGAAAGGAAAATCCACCATAGAGCGTCAGGCGAAATTGCGGCCGACGGAAAAGATCATAGGACAAGGTAGGGCCTATTCCAATATCTAACTTTAGCTCCTGAGCAAAATTACCGTTGGCCAATCGCAAATCTGACTGACCGGAAAAGATATTAACCATTCCACCAAAAAAAAAGCGATTGGTTTGATCAAACTCTAACCCCTTTTGAAAATGTGCTGCCAAACCTGTACGCAAAGAGAAATCCTCACGAGCGACCGCGGAGCGGTAATTATAGTTTACCTTGCGCTGTCCCCCCCCACCGGTAAGAATCTGCAGCCGATACTGCTCCAAGCGGTGCAATGGATAACCGTCGGGAAGAGGTTCTGTCAGACGGTAGTCAGTGTAGTCCCTAGGAAGAGATGATACTGGCTTATCATTCTCTCGATCATCACGATAGATAATCTTGATGTGTTCACGAGCAACATATGCTACTGCTCCACGTCGATCAATCGTCTGAACAAAATATAGCTGACCATCCTTTTGGTCAGCATCAATCATACTATCCAGATATCCTTCAACATCTTCCATCCTGTCCAGATCGACAATCAATGTTTCACCATCATCAGGTATTTGTGACAAAACAGTTCCTTGCAGAGTGGAACGATCAAAGTGTAGGCTATCATAGTGCTCCTGATAGGAGTGCCCACCAATATCCCGTGCATGAATAAATAGCTTCTCACCTCGACTAAGATATTGAACAATCGCTGATTTAAAACTACGCTGTTTAAACAGCGGTGCGCGTAGTACTGTCACAACTGCTTCTGTTGCATTCAAACTATGAGACAGTGTCACCACAACAATCCAAATTAATAGATGTCCTAGATAGTTAGAAGGTGACATTGAAATTGTATCCTAAATTTATAGCGAAACTATGTACTGCAACCCGCTCACTCAAGAGAGATAAGTTATCTTGAAGCGGCTCATCCTGAAAAGATAGCTGAGAGATGCGATAAGCCGCTCCTAGCGTAAAGCTTTCACTAATTGCCACTTGCAGGTTAAATTGCCAACTATTAGAAGTAAGACGATAACTGATTCCGTCATCACTCTCCATAATAAAAAGGGGGGAGAACTGATAAGTGACAAGGAAAGTCAGTGGATAACGAGTACTCCAACTCAATGGCATCTTAAGAGTTGCCCCCAGATCAAAAGCATTCCAGGAGTAGTTTTTAAGACCTCCTTGCTGCCATCCAAGATTCAAACCAAAAGCAATTGGAAAAGAGTAACGAGGAAAGATATTAGATTCTAGTCTCCACGCGCCTACATTTTGATTGTCACTGCCGACCTGGTTAAAGTAGTTTAGGGACATAAGTTCACGGTAGCCTATAATCTGTCCATCTACTATTAGCTCTGAATCTGCCCGATAGTCTCTTCCATCATTTTCATAGCTGGTAATATGTTTTTTAGGAGTGGGGCCAAGTTTACGATCCGCTTCAAGAGTAACTAAGCTGGATGCTAATGTGGAATAAATCACCTTACCACTTTTACTCAACAGAAAGACAATATCTCTCTCCTTTGAGGAGTGGATTGCCCTTACCTGCCACTGTTTTTGGGCGACAAAACTTTTATCATCACTTAGGCGAGTAACCACGGACCCACTCTTTAAAAGAGCGTAATACTCCCCCGGCAAAATTCCGTGGGATGCGGGCACCATCTGCAATTGACGAAGGTCATCTGGCGTATAACCTCTCTTTACCTTAGGATAGTTGTTTTTTGACTCTGGCTCCCAAGAAATAGAGTCGAGCTCGATATAGTTTAAATCCAGCCCACTCTCTTTTTCCATTAACTGATCAAATAGATTTTCCTCCGCACTAGATGGATTAAGAGCTGCCCCAACTAGGACTACTATGATTACTGTCAGAAATTTAAAATCAGAGGTCATCATCTGATTTAGTAATATATGAAACGGCTTGTGAAAATGCCTCATAGTTTGAATTATAACCAAAGTCATCCCGCTTTACACGCTCAATTGCATAAAAATCGTACTCAATGTGCTCCGAAGATATAATAATTGATGGGGGAGTGGACTGCCTAATTATTGCTAAATAGACACTCTCCTGACAACTCTTTCCATACTGATCAACAAAGTCAAACGTCTGATGCATTTCAATCAGTTTAGATACCAGAAGCCCGGTCTCTTCCTGTAGCTCCCGACTGGCCGCTGTTGACAGTGACTCTCCGGCTTCAACCCCACCAGTTACATTCTGCCAAAAACCACCTCTATTGGCATTGGTTTTCAAACGTAAAAGCTGACATTTATTGTCTGGAGAAAGCCACAAGAGAACTACTTGCACCTTTTGTCTAAGTGATGACATAAAAAATGATCAGAGCAAAATGAGTGATCTTCTACTTAGTGAGACTAAAAGTTCAATAACCTTATCCCTGGCACGCTTGACTAGGGTTGATTCTCGTTCGATCTGCTTGACCATCAGGGCAAATGCTCTTTTCGCATACTCATGGTCTGTTAAGGAGAGTGCTCGACGCTGAAAATCAGGATCACATCCACGCAGGGCAACCCCCATGATAGATGAGTCCAAATATTGAATAACTTTTGCTAAATTAGTATCATTTAAGGATAAAAAATCCTCAAAGGTCAGACTTGAACTCTCTAACTCTTGTGCCATCGAGGCATTTCTCTGACGTATTCCCTGTAACAATTTTTTGCGTTCATCTGCACTCATAAAACGCAGCATCTCAACAATCTGACTTTTGCCATTTAAAAAAATACTGTCTGCATTGGTCGGTGTTGACATATCTAAATCCTCCTGGGGACAAATGCGCGAAACTATAACCCTTAACTACCCAAGCGCATTTTCGCTTTTTCAAATTTCTTGCTTGCATTTTCTAAGGTTTGCTTATGAGACTGTAACATATTATTCAGCTCGTTATCCTGACTCTCACGAAGTTCTGCCACTTGATCGTTATGAGTAATATGAAGATCTTTTAATTCATCTGACAGTCGTTTTTTCTCATCCCCCAGAGTCTGAGCATGTTTTGCCCTTGCCTCATGAATACGGTGTTCCAGTATATTTTTCTCATGGGAAATTTTAGTGTTATAATCTGTCCGCATCTGATCAATTGTCTTATTGGCATTTTTTATTATTTTTCTATACTTTCTATCACCATCATTTTTCACTTTATTCACACGTAACTGCTGCTTGCGAGTTTCGCTTTGGTACTGACGATCTACTCTCATTCTCTCAATTGCGGCTGCTGATGACATAAGCTGATCTCTGGTTCGCCGGTTATGGATGGTCAATAACACACCACCCTTCTACTATATATAATAAACGCTGCTCTGCACTTTCCACAATGGCGGTAAATATGGCCCTATCGTCGATAAACCGCTAGACTGTCGTTGTGGTAAAGCAAACTAGCACCTTACAAGAAATCAACCAACTATCATTCAAGCAGTGGATATGCTTCAGTGAAAACAGCCAGTTGTGGGGGAGAGGAAATACCAGAGAGTTTGAAAATTTCTGGCACACACTCTTTCCGCCCAACGTAAATTTCAGGAAAATATTATCTAACCTAGATCAGCTGACCCTCGCTCAATACGATGGCCCACTTTACTCTTGGTCTGTATGGCTAAAAGAGCGGTTTATTATCTACTGCTTTATTGGTCAGGACTGCCCACTCCTAGAGCTTGCTCAAGTTGCGAAGATGGAGGTCACTACGGTAGCGACCATTATTAGAGATTTTTTAGTTCACTACCACCCTGAACCCAGCAAACATTTAAGTTCCTACTTACAAGTCGGAAGTATCCTCTCTCCCAACCGAAATATTCGTTTTTCCAAGCTACCGATTGGCGATAAGAAGCTACTACGATTTGACCCCACAGCTAAAGACCACTTAATGTTTGAAGTCGAGCTAACGGCAAGTGATTCGTGGCCACTCTTCTACCAGCAATCAATGCGCAAGCTCTGCGTTAAGCCCTATCTCTCGCGCAGTAATCTTAACCGAGTAACCACTAATAAATTCATGATGGTGTTATTAGAAATAATACTGCTACTTGCACTAGGTACGGCAATTCTAACTATCGTCCAACATGCAAATGTCTGGTATGAAAAATATTTGATTGATAAAATTAGTATTTATGAACCACAACTACTCTGGTTAGATAAAACCCTATCCTTCAAAGAGGTAACTCCTCACACGGAAATTGGTGATACTGAGCCTCTCAAACGAGTGGATATCGACAAGGTTTTAGCAAATAACCTTGAGCTTCCCCCCGAGCTAAAAGCTGATGTGGAGCGATCTGGGACGGAATCAGAAGTAGTCTTAACCTCTTTGCAGACTCTACCAAGAGATTTTGATACTGCAGATCTGGAGCAGTCAGGGTATGAAGAGTCCACTCAAGGAGGCTACCGCGATACTCGTTACGGCAGAAAAAGGGTCTACCGCATCATGGTCAAGTCAATTGATCCCGACTCAACAATTGAAAAAATCAATACTCTATTACAAAAATATACCATCACTCCCGTCGGAGAGGTTCGACCAGGTATGGCCGTTCCGGGAGGGTTTTACTTTAACCTATTTGCACCTAAACGCTACGTTAAGGAGTTTTTAACTGAAGTAAAAGATAGTTCTGACTCGGTTATCTTTGAGAGTATGGCAAAGGGCCGAAGCCCTCAAGGTAAGGAACATGTCTTTATCTGGGTTAAGTCAATTTAATCGGTCGAAATCAAGTAAAGAGCCCAACTATCTACTTCCGCTTCTTGTGATACTGACTAATCATTTTTGATAATTCCATTGTAATATACCTTAAATCTGGCTTGAGATCATATCCAAATCCGATCAAGCGGATGGGCAAGCCACGACCTTTGGTATATTTTCTACCGATATCTTGTAGTAGAACTCCCTCATCATCACGCAAAATAAAGTCCAGCTGGCCAAGTCGCTCTGTCGAATTTG
This sequence comes from Bdellovibrionales bacterium, assembly GCA_018646675.1. Lineage (GTDB taxonomy): Bacteria > Bdellovibrionota > Bacteriovoracia > Bacteriovoracales > Bacteriovoracaceae > JABGUH01. The sequence goes on from JABGUH010000042.1 coordinate 35,005, forward strand.
GGTGTAACTGCCCTTGTCCTTTAATCTTTATCGTTTTCTTTCTATCAACATAGGACAATTTTTTAACATCTATCAAATCTGGAGTAGCCTTAAGCTTGATGTCAACTTGAGAAAAAGATCCTTTGGTACTGTTGCCTGCATCAACTTTTAAATTATCCTTTTCGGGGGGGGAGGTAACAAGGGAAGAGAAATGGTCTTTGGCCACCTCCCCTAAATCAATTCTAGAGATGGAACCTTCACTTATCTGTAGATCAGCCTCCACTTGGTAGTCACTTTTCTTGAGCTTATCGCTTCTCTCTAGGTATCCTCTAATTTTTCCTGTCAGCATCCCGGTTGTATCACTCCAACGTTTTGGCAGTAGAGGCTTAAGTTGAGCCAGATCAAAGCTTTTAAATTTAAGATTAAATTTTTCCTGAGTCTTTTGGCTATTTTGATTGATAACCTCAAGCTCTCCTTGGGCCAGTGATCTGTTCACGCCTACTTTAAATGGTGATAGGTGTAGTCTATTTTCAAGGGCAAGTAACCGGCCAGCAACCTTTAGTGGCCGCTGATCAACCAGGAGATTTCCTATCGAAAAACCAATATTTAAGGGGATGCCGGCCCCCATTGGGCTGCCCGCAACTAGATATCCTCCCGATCTTCCTCGCAACGATCTTTTCAAGTCAAAAAACCATTTGCTGCTACTATCTATTACTAAATCGGAGGCGGTAACTTTAACATCTACAGGCGTTTTACTTTTGCCTGTCATAAACTCCTGCCATCCAAGACTAAAGACACTCTCAACACTGCCATCTAATAGCTGACTGGAAATTTTAAATTTAATCTTATTACTATCTATATGGGCCGCCAAATGAGAGGTGATCGCTACTCCTCCATGCTTAATTGAAACTGAAGGTTGGATGGAGCTATCTATATTCACCAAGAGACCATCTCTACTAATATCAATCCCCCCCTGGCTGGCTAATTTTAGCTGACTGTTAATTTTCGGGGCCCATCCAACAGCTATCATATTCAAAACACTAAACAGCGGCATCTCACTACGCACTTTTGTAAAGCTCAGTTTTTCATCGCCCCAAAGATAATCAAAGGAGAAACTACCACTATTAAAAATCGCCCCTTTCATCTGTCCGCTTACTCTTCCATCTCCTTTGACCGCCATATTAAAATTGGAGTTGATCTGCTTTACTGCCTGCTTCGCCCCGACAGGCAAAAAATCACTCCATCTCAAGATACCTGCCAACTTCAGCTCTCTATTTTTAATCATGTCGGATAGATTGAAATCACCAATAATAACTGTCTGACAATTAATAATCTGATCATTTGGAAGGGTAATGCGATTGTCAGAAATTACCTCCAAGGCACTGGGAGTAAAAAGACTGATCTTTTTTATCGCTAATTTAGATAGTTTAATCGTGCCCAGACCAGCACGAGGAAGTCGGTATGCTATCTCTAAATCACGGGCATCTAAATCAATTTTGGAAGTTTGAAGGGAGTGAGGAACATCGGTCAATGCCAAGGAGGGCCGCAGCTTACCATTTTGTTGACTATACTCATTACCACGCATGGAGTGTATCCAATTATTGGACTCTCCCTTAGCAATAATATCAACCTTGGCCCCGACTAAATAGACTTTATACTGTCCCTTTCTTGCCAAGAGACTCCACAGTGGCACCTCAACCCTTACACGCTTAACTTGCAATAAATCGTGTTGTCTCTTTTTAATAGTAGTAGCAATATTTATACCGTCGATTGTGTAACTCAGACGCAAGCCTGGACGAAAAGAGATGGGACCGATTATTACTTTAGCAAATGGCATTAGCTGCTTTAGCTTCTGCTGGGCTTGGGCCCGAATGGTCTCTGGAGATAATTTATCTTTAATTAGTAGGGATAACAGTATTGTAACGGAGGAGAAGATAACTAGTAACAGGGCGATGAATGCCTTGCTGCGAATGTGGCCGACTAGTTTCCTGATCATACTAGCTTCTAATGGACAGGGGAGCAAATTTGGCCAGGAACCTTTTCCTCATTCCATTATGGAATTGAATCATCACCTTTTCATTGTTCCCCACCCCGCTACTATGGAGGACTGTCCCCTCTCCGTAGAGTGAGTGTACCACCTTGGTCCCTTTAGGATATTGGCCACCCGCTAAAGAGTGGGTACCCGTTTTTTTTCTTATCACAACATTGGAAACACGCTCTTTAGCAGGAGATGGAGAGCCATAGCTCTGCTCCTGGTTAAAGTTATGGTCGTCCCAGATATTATCTTTTTGCTGCCCTCCCTGATCACGAGATGACGGTCCTCGATGATTTTTAATCCATTGAAAATACTTTTTAGGCATCTCATTAATAAAGCGGCAGGGCCCGTTAAAGCGCACCTGTCCAAAGACCATCCTTCCTAGGGCAAACGAGATATACAGTTTTTTCATCGCTCTAGTCATTGCAACATAGAAAAGACGTCGCTCCTCTTCGATGCCCCGCTCGCCATCTTCCATACTACGAAAAGATGGGAAGAGGTTCTCCTCCGCGCCGACTAAAAAGACGTAGGGGAATTCTAAACCCTTGGCACCATGCACTGTCATCAAGGAGACCTCACCATTTTGTGGCACCTCCTCCATGGCATATGACTCATCTAAGGTGATCGTCTCCAAGTATCCACTCAGGGATGGTTTTTCAACTCCCTGCTCATACTGCTTAATGCCACTTAATAACTCTTCTAGATTTTCCAGCCGAGCCTGTGACTCATGATCATTACTCGCTTGCAATATATTCCAATAGGATGATTCATACAGAACTTTCTGATACATTTCGCTCGGCAGAGCTTGCTCACTATTTAATACCATCACTTCACTCAGCAGAGTGACCAGAGCTGATAGTCCGGTTTTGACCTTGGCAGTTAATCGAATATGAGTAAATCTCTCCGGTGCGGCCACCACCGCTTCAAGTATCTCCCAAAGAGAGAGGGAACATCCAACCGCCTCCTGCTCCAACTTTCTTAGCGTAGTCGTCCCTACCCCACGGGCCGGCACATTTATAATTCTGGCCAACGCTAAAGAGTCCTTCGAATTAACGATCAACCGCAAGTATGCCAGTAGATCCTTAATCTCCTTGCGTTGATAAAATTCAATTCCACCAACCACCCGGTAAGGAGTTCTACGTTGACGCAGACAATCCTCTAGAATACGTGACTGGGAATTGGTGCGGTAAAAGACTGCAATATCATTGTAGGAGACTCCCGAACTGACCAAGCGGCCTGTCTCGGCAGCAATAAACTCCGCCTCCCCTCTTTCATCGCGAGACTCCACAATTTGCAGTGACTCTCCAGGCTGATTGTCAGTCCACATCTGCTTACCCTTGCGCTGTTCATTACGAGCTATCACGCAAGAGGCTGCTTCAATAATATTTCGAGAAGATCGGTAATTCTGCTCCAATTTAATCGTTTTGGCTTCAGGAAAACTCTGCTCAAAATCTAAAATATTGCGGATATCTGCTCCACGCCATGAGTAGATTGATTGATCCTCATCTCCCACCACACAGACATTCCCCTGATCTCCCGTCAACCACTTCATCAATTCAAACTGAGCGCGATTGGTGTCCTGATACTCATCGATCAAAATGTACTTAAAGCGATCCTGATAACACTGTAGAACTTTGGGGAATTTCTGAAAGAGCCTTAAGACTCCGGTAATTAGTCCACCAAAATCTAAAGCATTGGCGCGAGCCAGTTCGGACTCATACTCACGAAAGTAACCATAAAAATCTTCTGAAAGATCAATTTCACTGGCGACACCACCTTCGCGCTCCAAGTAGTAACCACGATTTTTTAGATCATCAATATAGGCGAGGATCTCATATGGTGAGATCTGTTTAGATGAGACACCTCGACGTCCCATCAAGGACTTAACCACCGCTTTAGATTCAGATGACCCATAGATAGTGAAGTTGCGACTCAAGCCAAGGTAGTTGGCTTCAGTACGTAATAGGCGGGCACAAAAAGAGTGAAAGGTAGTAACCTGTAGGGCGCCAAGATCCAACTCCAGAGTGATCTCTTGACCAATCCTCTCTCGCATCTCTCGGGCCGCCTTATTCGAAAATGTTAGGGCCAGAATCTCATAGGTGGATGCAATCTGTTGGTCAATCATATGCCCAATGCGTTTTACCAGCATCCGAGTCTTTCCAGAACCAGCTCCGGCCAGAACCATCACCGCTCCCTCAGTCGACCGCACGGCTTCCTGTTGAGCACTGTTTAAAGAACTAATGTCCATCTTCTCTCAATCCCTATTTATATCTACTCGCCCTACTCAACTGTAACTGACTTAGCGAGGTTTCGTGGTTTATCAATATCTGTTCCCTTGAATTTTGCCATATAGTAAGCCAAAAGCTGATTTGCAACATTGACGTAAAGTGGAGATAGCTCCTCCAGTCCCTTGAAGTTTAAGGGAACATAGTAATCACAAATCTCTTTGGCGCTATCATCTCCTTCCGGCCCAATCCCAACGATGACTCCTTTACGCGCCTTAATCTCCTCAATATTTGAAAGAGTTTTTTCATATAGTTCCGGCCCAATAATTGCGATATTGACAATCTCTTCATCAATTAAGGCAATTGGTCCATGCTTTAACTCTCCAGCGGCATATCCCTCTGCATGAACATAGGCGATCTCCTTTAACTTTAAGGCTCCCTCTAAAGCAGATGGATAGTACTTGCCACGTCCAGTATAAAAATAGCCCTTATAGTTATAAATCTCTTCAGCGATCTCCTTGATCATATCGACCTTGGCCAACAGGTCGGAGATCCGATCTGCCAGTAGTAAAAACCGCTCTCCCAATACCTTGTCTAATTTTTTTCCCGCCATGGCATTTGAAAAGAGTCGTCCTGTTAGAACTTGAAGCGTATATGCTTTAGTACTAGCGACACCAATCTCAATACCCGCTTTAATCAACAAGTTATTATCACTTTTACGATAGAGGGTAGAGCCTTCAACATTAACAATTGCGGCCGTAAGTAGCCCCCTCTCTTTACAAAGTTCCTGGGCGGCCAAGGTGTCGGCAGTCTCCCCTGACTGACTGATAAAAAGTCCTAAATCCTTATTCGAGATTAGAGGATTACGATAACGAAATTCAGAAGCGAGGTCGACCTGACATGGAATATTATCAATTGACTCGATGAAGGTCTTAATCCCTAGCCCTGCATAGTAAGCGGTACCACACGCTGTTATGTGAACTCTCTCCGGTTTGAACTCTTGAGAGTTTTTGAGCATCTCCTGGCCCTCGGGAGAGAAGTAGTAGTCTCGCAGGCTACGAATCAGCTTGGGCTGTTCATAGATCTCCTTTAACATATAGTGCTCAAACTCTCCCTTATCGGTGGTGGTTACATCGATTAACTGCTGTTTAGTGTCGAAGCCCGTCGTAGCATTGCCCTCTAGATCAAAAAACTCTATTACCGGGTCCATGCTCCCCACATCGTTGGAGCTATGGAGTACCGTTACGGTATCATCATGAGGAAAAAAGAGGGTGTTAACCACTCCGGCCAATGCATATGGATCTGAAGAGACTAGAATATCATCTCGATTGTCACTATTACCACAGACCAATGGAGCTCCCCGCTTAACTGCAATTAACTCAGGAAAGTTACGTCCCTGAACCACAAAAGCGGAGTTTCCCCTTATATATTTAAAGGCACGACAGACGGCAACTACCGGTTTTTCACTCTCTGATAGGTTACGAATCTCCCGTTGTACTAACGCTAAAAAGACCTCTGAGTCAGTGTCCGATTTAAAGCTAAATCCCTGCCCCTTCAACTCATCTCGAATCTCTTTGGCATTTTCAACAATTCCGTTATGAACAATACTGATCATCTCACTAGTGGTCAGGGTATCACTTAGGTGTGGATGGGCATTCAAATCATTAACTTCACCGTGAGTTGCCCAGCGGGTATGACCAATACTGGAGTGGGAGAAGTGATCCACCCCCACCAATGCTCTCTTCAGGTTGGCCAGCTTACCCTGCTTCTTATAAAGATTCAGGGTGTTATCCTCACTTTTAAAACAGACCCCCGCTGAATCATAGCCCCGGTACTCTAGCCGCTTTAGCCCTTCTAAAACAGATGCTACGGCATCTCCTCGCCCTACATAACCAACAATTCCACACATTTAGTCCGCCTTTACCCCAATCTCGTTTACTGTTTTATGTCACTATATTTATTAGGGAAGTAACCTATATTTCTACCAAATATTACCGATTCCAGCCAGATAAAAGATCTAATGAACAGTTGGGCTCAGCCTCTAAACTAGAGATTGGGCAAAACGGTCAATACGCTGATTAACAGTGTCAGGAAAGTCTACTTGAGGAACATGGCTACCATCCTTAATGATGTATAGCTGTGAATTAACTAGGTACTTACTTAAAATCTGCTGCAAGTAGTTAGGGATGATCTTATCTCGATCTCCCCCCATAATTAGTGCTGGAGTCTTGATCGACTCTAGATGGTTGATAATATCGTGGTTTCTCATCTCTTCTAAGTGTTTCCAAAAGATCTGATGGGGAAGTTGTCCCAATTTTTTTAGATAGGTATGAACAAATTCCTGTGGCACCTGCTCAGTATTAAATCCCCCACTATGAACAATCGATCTGGCAAAAGGGAGCATAAACAACTTGGACCAAAAGTGCTCATAGGGACGATTAAAGTTAGTCGCCACCCAGCTAATATAGGGCTCAACCAGATCAATAATATTAGAGTCAAACATGATATCCTGAGGAGGGAAGACGCTTCCAGAGATCAACACAACCCCGACCAACTGATCTGGATGGCGAAAAGCATATTCCAGAGTAATATTGACCCCCATACTGTGGCCCAACATCATCACTTTTTTTACTCCCAAGGAGCTTAATAGCTGCTGTAGATCCTGGTATATGTTGGCAAATGTACAGCTGGCAATATCACACTGACCTGATGAGTTATAGTGAGCACGATAGTCATGAATTAAAATCGGAACTCCCTGCTGGGCAAAGTGGTTCAACTGGTGCTCCCAGTGGGCCATATTACAGACCAGACCATAGTTAAAAACCCAGACCGGACTATCAGGTGGTGTACCAGCAGTATCAAAGTTACACTTATAGAAGATTCTAGTTCCATCTTCGGTATAAAAATAGTGAGGTGAGAGCTTACTATCCATCTTTAAAAATATCCGCTAAGCGAGCAATCATCGTTTTGCCCTCGTTCGCCCGTGCCATCACGGGTTTAGACTTCTGTTTGGTAGCTGGAGCAACCTTGGGGTGTTCTTGTTCCTGCTGCTGGCCGTGAGCTACCGATTTTGAAGTCACTCGAGGATTAAGAATCTCATCTCTAATTAATTGCAACAGATTAGCAACTAAAGGTTGTTTTTTGGTGATTGCCCCCACTCGCTGTTGCAGCTCAGCTCTGACATCAAACTCTTTTTGATAGGAGAGCTCCAATATCTCTACTTTAGTCTGTCCTAATAAAAAACTATCTCCTTTCACATGTAACTTCTCTCCTGAAACCTTCTTGCCATTAGAAAAAAAATAGGGAACCCGGTTGATATTTTTAACCAGTAGTCCCTGACTGGTTAACTTTAAACGAAGATGGGATGAGATGATCTCAGTGTCGGAAATTACCAGATCATTACGGCAAGAGGAGCCAATTGTAATGTTAATCTTTTGGGTCTCGTAATGCCCTAGCACTTCTCGATCTGGTGACTTTACAATAGAGAGTTTTATCATACCCCTCCCGCCCAAAAAATATTATTAACTAGCGATACTCAATTAGTTCTATCTCGTATTCGATATCACCCTTGGGAGCACGAACACAAACCACCTCCCCCTCTTCCTTACCCAACAGGGCAGCACCAATAGGGCTGGTGATCGAGACCTTGCCATTAGCAGTATCCGACTCTGATTTGCCCACAACCTGGTAGACATTGCGACGATCCCGCTCTCCATCATAGAGAGTTACAGTGGCACCAAATACAACCGTCTCACTACTAATCACCGATGGGTCGATCACTTCCGCCGTTGCCATTATACTCTGCAACTCTTTGATTCTTCCCTCAAGCATCGCCTGTTTCTCTTTAGCAGAGTGGTACTCTGCATTCTCCTTCAGGTCACCATGTTTGCGAGCATCACTAATTGCCTGCTTAATCTCTTCCCGATCATTCCGTATCAATGAGTTGAGTTCCGCCTCAATCTTCTCCTTACCACTTTTAGTGATTGGATTTTTTTCTCGCACCATTATAAAACTCCCAAAAAATTAAGAATTAAACCTCATCTACCCTATTTGAAAAGTGCTGCCGCTGCGTTTTGTGCGCTGTTATTATCTTGAGCACTCTCTTCTGCCCCTGCCCGTAAGGAGAAATAGCCACAAAAATTGGGCCGTTCCTTATCCAGTATTCGCTCAGCATTGGGCTCGCGACAGGAGTTATAGGCAGATGAATTAAAAAACTGACACATCCGACAGCAGTGTAAAAGACTCATGCAACGAGGACACTCCTCTCGCCTTCCAACGGTATCACCCATTTCCAATTCCAATGGCTTATTACAGCTATAGCAGAAGACTCTTATATCTTTTGCCTGTTCTTGCTCTTGTGACCCCATTTAAAATTCCTTTCCGATATTTAACATTATTCCCTTTCCTCCAGCAAATTGTCGTGCCGGTGAAAAGTCAATCCGCGGAAGATTGCGCTGATTATAGTGTTCAATTGCTCTTACCAAATTACGTTCATTAGCATTTTTATATGTTTTGGCCACCAAAAAATTGATGATCATAGCAGCACCACCTCCAACCAGCATTGCATCCCGGTTACCACTATGGCGGTTAGTTAGTAGACCGGTAAAAATTAAAATGGAACCCAAGGTTCCAAAGGCAGTATTTTGCCAACGAATTCGATTCCCCTCCTGATAGCGGTCAAGATACATCTTGGCCACCGGATCTTTCTCTAAGTAGTAGCGCAGCCCCGCCCCTTTCTGGGTGGAGTTAATGTCCACTAGGACATCTTGATGTCCGATGGTGGCAACCCGACTACAACTCTCCGCCGCCAACAACCATGGCGCGTCAACAATAACAACAGTCATCACGAGTAGAATATATATCACCCAACAGTATAATCCGTGCTGTCTGGCCGTGAATTTCAACCGATGTAAAATAGAAATCTCCTTGGCCCACGTGACCATTATAGCGTACACTATAGTCAAAATACTAAATATTGACAACTTAAGCGGAGAGGTGATGGGAATCATAAGAACCGGAATTGGCATTGGTAAGACTATTCGCAATGTCAGCAGACTAAAGGAGATTGTCTCCGTTTTTGCCAAAAATGGCTTTGCTGAGTTTATGACCAGGGGCATAACCACTAGAATTCCAGACTTTGTTCTACCTTCAAGTCAGGTTGCCATTCGGGATGAGCTAGGAGATCGCTCTTCCCAGGACTGGTCACAAATCGTTGGTTATCGATTACGTCTGGCCTTTGAAGAGTTAGGACCAACCTTTATCAAATTTGGACAACTTTTAAGCTCCCGTGAAGATATATTTGATGGCCCCTTTATTGAGGAGATGCAAAAGCTACAAGATAAAGTCAAAGGAATTCCCTTTACCGATGCCCAACAGGTAATTGAAAAATCACTGAGCACAACTATTGATCAGGTATTTTCCCATATTGAGCAAGAAGCGATCGGAACTGCTTCAATTGGAGTGGTCTATCGCGGCGAGCTAAAAGATGGTAGTCCCGTTGTAGTTAAAGTTCGCCGTCCCAATATCCAAAAGATGATTGAGACCGATATCTCTATCCTGATTTTTATCAGTGCCCAGATTGAAAAGGTCAGTGAGGAGTTTCGCGCCCTAGGAGTATCCAGAATACTAAGGGATTTTGCGATTGGATTACAAACAGAGTTAAACTTTAATATGGAGGCGATGAACTGTCGGCGGCTAAAAGAGAATCTACTGGCCCATGATAGCTCATCTGTTCTCTATATTCCTGAAACCTATCCACAATTTACCTCGGAAACAATTTTAGTTATGGAGTATCTGGATGGTACTCCTTTTACTAATACTGCGGCGATCACTGAGCGCCAGGAGGAGATCGCTCCCAAACTGGAAGAGGGAGTTAAGTTATTTATCAAAACTTTTTTACAAGATGGATTTTTCCATGCCGACCTCCACGGTGGTAACTTCTTTCTGCTAAAAAATGGCCAGATTGGATTAGTCGATTTTGGCTTAATGGGTACCCTGGGGAAGCGTGGTCGGCAGAACTTTATGGCGATTATCTATGCCCTCGTCACCTATAACTTTGAAAATTTAGTCTATGAATTTTTAGATGTGGCTGAATATCAAGCGATCCCAGATATCGACGCGCTGGTGGGCGATATCAAAGATGCCCTAGGCCCCCATCTCGGGTTAACTGTTCAACAAGTTAACTTCTCATCAATAATGCCACTAATTATCAATACTCTTGCAAAACATAAGCTCTATCTACCTAGGGAGTGGTTCATTATCTTTCGCGCCTTTATTGCGCTGGATGGTGTCGGTAAGCAGATCAATATCGATCTCGATCTATTTAAGGTGCTAGATGATGATATTCGCCAACTGGTGACTAACTCCTTTAATCGAGATGATCTGATTGAAGAGGGAATCTGGGTGGGAAGAGACCTGCTGGCCTCCCTGCGAGGCATCTCTCGACACTTTAAGTGGTTTGTTAAAGATTGGTCACGCAATAACTACGCTTTTCAAATCAAACACACCGGTCATGAGGAGTCCGTTAAACAGGTATCCTCCTCTATCATCTTTCTAGGATTTTCGATCTTAACAGCGATTGGATTAATTGCTGGAGTACTGGCACTAGGAGATCAGCCGTTGGACAGCTTAAAGGCAGTTCCAACCATTAGTTGGATCATGTGGGGGATCGCCCTGATCTCCTTTACCAAAGCGCAAATGGCGCTTAAGTAATAACTTTAAATATGATCTCTACTGATTGGTAACTTGCTGATCAACTGCAGTGGCAACGCCACGTCCTTGCTCCAGCTCTTTTCCCGATAGATTGGTGGAAAAACGCTCTCTAATATGAGTCTTATTGCAGTCTACCTGATGAGAGAAGGTCTTATGTTTGCTCTTATTTCCCAACTCCTCACCACCAGCAAATGGCTCTGTCGCGGCAGCGGTTAGAAAAAGTCCCAAGGTAGCAGTAATTAGTAGTAGTTTTTTCATCTTAATCCCCCTAATAGATTGATCTCCTTGTCTAATAATAAGTGCATAACTTGTGCCAACAAAGCCAAGGGCACTTTTAAGAAAAAACAATGGGTTAAACAGAGGGGTGGTGTAGAAAAAATTGCGGCCGTCTAAGAGTTAGACGGCCACATGGATATTTAGGTCGATCTACTGTGACTTTATAACACTAGTATTACTTTCATCTTTTGTATCACCGGTTGCTGGCTGTGTGTAAATCTCACCTTCATCGTTAATACATTCACAGCCACCACTATCTTGTTGTGGTCCAATTTTATAGCCTTTAGGGCATACTTGCTGCTCACCGGGTTTACTTGACTCCGTTGCTACTGCAAACCCACAATTTAAACTCACTAGTAGAACTAATAGTGCAATTACTGTTTTCATCTCTTTGTACCCCCTAAAAATGAATCAACTATCATCTTTATCTAGTTATTTTACCATAAATTAGCCTATCTACATACTCAAGTTAACTCCTGCGGGCTTGACAATCTTCAGAAGTGACTGAAATGCTTGAGTTACTTGTAAAGCCATACGGTGTCCCGCCTTAGATTCCACCTTTTTTATCTCCCCATAGTTGTCATAGGCCACATTGATTTTGCCAACTTTACTCATAGCAATCTCCACTGGCTTACCTAAGGAGTTATACTTAAAGCTAAGTGCCCGTTTTTTCTTACTGCTCTTCTGGTAGTCAACCATCTTGGTAATTCGCCCTTTGCGATCATAGATCAGTAGCACTGACTGGCCCTGACTATTCTGTGCCTTATAAAGGTTGCCCCGCTTATCATACTCAAAATTGGTCCAACCGTTGCCATCTACCACCCGGCTAACCTTATTAAAACGCTTGTGATAGTCAATCTTAATCATATCACCTCGAGAGGAGCTCTTTTTAGTTAGCAGCCCACGCTTATTATAATCAAAGGTGGTGACATTATTGCCCCGAGTAATCTTCAGTGGTAGCGAACAGCACTCAGAGTAGATGGTCTCAGTCTTAATTTTACTAATAATAGTTAAAATTCGATAGGTGTATTGAGAGCCATCAGGGCGACTCTTAATCTCATACTCATAACGATTTGCTACCGGCTTCTTGTTCAATCCCTGCTTAGTTACAACTGTCCAATAGTGAAACCTTGGATTTTGAGGATTGGAGTCATACTCATACTTGGTTATATCCCCACTCTTACTCTTAACACTGGAGACAAACTGAGTTTTAGGAGTGTAGGTAACGCTCATATCAGAGCCATCTTTATAGCTCACCTTGGTCAGGTTGTGATTGAAATCATATGAGTAACTATAGACATTGCCTGAGACATCAGTTGACTCTACCAAATTATCACCATCATACTTGTAGCTGGCCTTCTTCTCGCCTGATGACCATGAACTCTTCACTCTTCCGCTGGGATACCAAGAGAAGAATATCTGCTTAGCTTGAGAGTCACGAATCGAATGCAGCGCTCCCTTTTTATAGACAAATTTTACCGAGTAGCCGTCTTTATCTTTGACATTAGAGAGACGTCCCTGCTTATCAAAGGACTCATATCCACCGCCATCAAAAAGCCTTTTATATCCGCTCTTGGTTCGCTGTAACTTTTGAATACCGCGGGCATTGGAGTACAAGATTGTCCCCACTGCCAACTTTGCTGCTACCCCAAATCTGCGGGCGTACGCTTGGCGTAACTCTGCATCCCCTTTTAGCTTTTTAACTAGGGTGGCGGCAACTTTGTCCGACATTGGACTCTTCTTCCTCATCACATCAACAATCTGCTTAGAGGCTTGTTCTGCATTGACCGCCTCTTTGGGCGTAAAACGGGTGGTGGCACCAGATCCATTTTCATGGATGACTACCGAACCATCTGCTGCTGGGACTAAATAGGTTTCAAAACTGTTACCCCAGCCAAATCCAAACCACCCCTTATCTGCCGATTTTGAGTTATAGGTTCGACTAACCATCAAGTCATGCCCACCACCGGGTACGATCAGGTCAGTGTAGGAGATATAAAAATTTCCATTCTTTAAATTTACCCCTGCAAGCAGCGCTGACGAGATGGTAAAAAGTAACAAGATAAATAGTAGTTTTATTCGTTTCATTTTTTAATTCCTTCCCAAAGTTAGCAAGAATAAATATCTATCACCTTCTAAATTTATCGGTATTATGTATCCACAACTTAACCTTTTAAATTTTAATCTTTACAATTTTAAAAATCACCATCAAACCAATAATATCAAGAGTTAGCGCTCCGGCGACAAATAATAATCCCACCGGTGTAGTAAAAACCGGCACCATTGATTGGGGATCTGAGACGTAATAGACCAACCCCAGAGCAAACGGCATGGCAAAGATGGTATACCCTTGAACCATCCCCTGGGCCACATAGGTATCGATCTTCTGTCTTAGGCGAATCCGCTCTCTAATCACATCAACAATAGTGTCAAACGTTTCGGCCAGATTACCCCCAGTTTCCCGAAGAATATTAACACTTGAGACAAACATATCATTGTCCTCAGTGGGGATTCTGGCCGCCAGATTATCAAAACACTCCTCTAATGGCATTCCAATCCTATTCTGTTGAAGAATTATTGAAAACTCCTCAGAGATTGGTGCCGGCATCTCATCTACCACCATCCCAATCGCCTGGGGTACTGAGAGACCGGCCCTTAAGCCATTGGATAGCAGAGTTAATCCATCAACCATTTGAGACTGGTAAGCTTTAATCCTACGCTCAACCAGAAAGTTGATCAATGGCTTGGGTAACTTCCAGCCCAAAACAATCAACAAGAGGGCCATAATTGATCCCACTCCCCAATATCCCAGCAACCCAAAAAAACCGAGGGCCAAGATGGCATTACCAAAGGATAGGAAGAGTAGAACATAGGTCACATGGTCGGGTTTAACTTTAATAAAGAGAAATTCAAACTTCTCTAGAATATAGTTTCTAGTACCATAGGTATGGTTTTCAATCAGCTCAAAAATATTATTACTATGACGTAGGGAGAAGACAAATACCACCACTCCAATCAGAATGATAATCCCCTTCTTTCCCAACATCACTGTAATTATACTCAAACGACACTCCTACTTATTGGCAAACAGACCTCGAGGAATATTATACCCTTTCTTCTCCAGCCCCTCGATAAATTTAGGAATGAACCCGCTTGCCTGGAATTTACCAATAATCTTCCCATCTTTACCCACACCCTCTTGCTTGTAGACAAAGATATCCTGCAAAGTAACAACATCACCTTGCATTCCCAACACTTCACTAATATGAGTGATCTTTCTGGATCCATCATCCAATCGCGACTGCTGTACAATCATGTGAACCGAGTTGGCGATCATCTCTCTAATCACCTTGGCACTCAATCCAGCACCGGCATATTGAACTAAGGTTTCTAAACGACCAATACACTCTCTAGGATTATTGGAGTGAACAGTGGTCATAGAGCCATCGTGTCCAGTCCCCATCGCTTGTAGCATATCTAAGGTCTCACCACCACGACACTCTCCGACCACAATCCGATCTGGCCGCATCCGCAAAGTCTGCTTAACCAGACAACGCATATCCACTGCCCCCTCTCCCTCAAGGGATGGAGGCTTGGTCTCCAGGGAGACCACATGATCTTGTGGGAAATCCAGCTCGGCGGCATCCTCACAGGTAATAATCCGCTCATTGGCTTGAATAAAAGCGCCTAAAATATTAATCAAGGTGGTCTTACCAGAACCAGTTCCACCACTGACAACAATATTACGATGGCCCTCAACTGCAATACGCAAGAAATCCGCCATCTCCTGAGTCATCGATCCGTAATTTACAGAGTCCTTGTAGGTTAAGCGGTTTTCTGGGAATTTTCGGATAGTAATAGTACAACCCACCAGCGCACAGGGGGGAATGATAGCGTGTACTCTAGAGCCGTCACGCAGACGAGCATCTACATATGGAGTCTTCTCATCAATCCTCCTTCCGAGAGGAGCAACGATTCGCTCAATCACATTTAACACCTGTCGGTCATTAGTAAAGGTGATCTGAGAGCGTCGAATCTTTCCCTCTTGTTCGAAGTAGATTTTAAAGGGGCCGACCACCATGATCTCTGACACACTTTTGTCGGCGAGTAGAGTCTCCAATGGGCCTAAGCCTAGTGCTTCGTTTAAAATTTCCTGGACAATATTATTCATATCATCACGATTGTTCAGAATGCCCTTGGTATCCTCTTTGCCTAAAATATCAACCACGACCTTTTTTGCCTGCTCCTTCAAGATCATCTGGGAGCGAGGGTCATCGCTATCGGCATCCTTCATATCGATCTCTTCAACCAGAGTTTTGTGGATTCGAGATTTCAGGTCACGCCACTTGATCTCTTCTGACTTTGATCCCTTGGGAGTGCCTGCACCCGCCCCACTACTCGCGCCAGCACCAGGACCAGAACTCTGCTTGCCGGTATCTACCGATTTGGTCAGAGTGGATAGCCTCTTTAAGACACTCTTTTGCATCATTTTGCGTACACACTCAATCAACCCCTTGGCAAAACCACTACTTTTGGCGATCACCATCACCGGCTGTGATTTATTAAGTGATAACACACATGTCTGGTCATCCTTGGGCACTACTGCAAATACTGGCTTACCAATACGTTTTCCCACCACCTCAGGAGATACCGGGTGTCCCTTTTGATATTGATTTAGCACCACCTGAATCATATCCTTGGGAAAGAGCATGGTGACCAGCTCTTGATAACGGCGAATGGTCTGATTCAAGGCTAAAATATCTGGTGTCACAACTAAATATATTAGTGTCGAGTACTCTAACGCTTTAAGTGCTAGAGGGGTTAAGTCACTACCAACATCTATTACGGTTACTGGAAAGATGTTAGGAACCGCTTTTAAGCTCTTTCCAAGCCCATCGACATCAATTGTGTCAGCACTCATTCTATTGGTTGGCATTCCAATATAACTAACGTTGGATTTATGATTAGCGAGAAATGGGCTAATTGTTCTGGGATCGATCGCACCACTAAATTCCGATAGATCTTTAATGTTTTTAGGATTTTTGATGCCAGTGATTATATTTTGATCACCACTAGCCTTTTGATCAAAATCTAATAGCAAAACTTTTTGGCGACTTTCATCTGCGTAAGCAAATGCCAAGTTAGCGGCAATTTGAGACTTACCAACTCCACCCTTGCCACCTAATACCGTTATAATATATCCGGCCATCTAGCTACTACCTCATCCTTCTTCTAAATTTACGCTTTACTTTGGCAGTGTCATCCGAAGCAGAAGCGACTATTTCGGCGGTAATAAAAACCGCAAATTGACTCTTTTTGTTAATATATGATTTCGATTTCAAAAAAGAGAAGAGTGGATTAGTGTTCCCAGATTCAGGATCTGCACTATCTACTCCAAAGGGGGGATTACGATCGAAGTCAGTTACCGTCTCCGAAAAGGCGGCCCCACCCACGACTGCCGTTTTCTTGGAGTCGACCACTAAGGTTGTAACTATTTTGTTGGTAAAATTGGTTGGTGGATCACCAGAGGTGGCATTGACCGATAGATTTTTTACCTCCAAGCGAACCTTCTCTTTCTGTTCTTTTAGTACTGTTGGAACAATGTTCAGGGTAAGACCTGCTTTTGCTTTAGTAGTCTCAGTAGCGGCATCTCCTCCGCTGGCGGTGCCACTCACCCCTAGAATAATATCTTTCTCGCTTGATTTTTCGATCGTTCCCTCTTTTCCCTCTTCAACCATCACCATGCCTGATTGCAGTATTCGAGCATGTCCCGCCGCTTTAGCCGAAGCCAGTTTGGGAAAAAGATTACTAATCGTCCCGGCGATTGTATTGGCCGACCGGGTGACCACACTACCGTCTGCCGTCTTACCAAAACTGATGGTTGCTCCCGCATCAGTCATCATTGGTGTCCACTTAACACCAAAAATGCGATTATAGTCCTTACTTAATTCTACAAATTGAGCAGTGATTTTAATTAATTTTGGTAGTGGATCTTTTTTCTTTTTCTGATTGACCACCACAAAATTATGAATCGGTTTTTGTCCCTGTACCTGGCGGACACTATTTAGTCTTTGGGCCAAGGACTCAATATCCTCGGGCAAATAGGCCATGGCTATTTTTAAAGCATTCTTTTTTTGACCGACACTGCTGACCACCCCTTCCAGCCAAAAAGCCTTATTGACGATTCTAACGGTTACATCTCGCGCACCACTCTTTTGAATCTCATCTTGCATCCGTTTGGCAATTCTCCGTTTAGTGTGAGGAGAGAGTTCCACCAGACGAAGCACCGCTGGATACTTCTCTCCAATCATCACTACTCGACCAATATCTGCTGGCACCACAATTTCGCCGCCAATATAGACCATATCCCCTTTAATGCCGATCTCCAGCCCTTCGATATCCCCTAAGAAATCCTTTAGTTCCCGTACCACTTTTGACTGCTCATTAGCGGTAACTGTTACCAGATAGCGAGCCTTGATATCTCCGGTGGGATTTCTGATGATAACTGAAGTATTGCCTGGCTTAAGTCCCTTTAGAGTAATCTCTCGTTTTTGAGGAATTAGTTGGTAGTTTAAAATAGAACGGTTACCCACCTGTACTTTGGTAGATGGAGGGAAATCCAATTTTTCCACCTTATCAATCCCTAACACTACCTCAATATTTCTCTCCGGGACCAGATCATCCTTTTTTCCTTTAACGCTATCTTTGGCCCAGCCGGAGTGGTCTGCCCCTAGCGTGAGCACCAGCGTGATCAACAGAAGGTTAGCTAATGTTTGCCCTAAAATAATTTTCACTGCTATCTCTTTTTCTTAGTGAATTTGTCGGTAAAAAATCTCTTTGCTTCCACTGAGTCCTCTCCCAAGACATCAAAGATATTGGTGGATTTTATCCGAACCACCTGTTTATCATTATTATTGCGCAGGGAGAGAAAGATGGTGGTATTAAGCTGGGATGTCAGAAAAAGTAGTTTCTGAACTTGATAGGGGTCAAGCTCAAGTGTGACCGTATTATAATTAGCATAAGTATTTAACTTCATCTTCTTGATCACTTGTGGATACTTCACTCCAATCATTGGGATGGTGTTGGTCATACTAAAGCCAGTAGATAGCACTAATACGTCTTGTAGAATTGTCTTAACCTTCTTCTTATCCGGACGGACAGTGTAGGTAATGCCGGCCAGCACATCTACTCGATCACCGGGTTTAATCAGCTTGCTCACTGCTTGCCTGGGAGTTATTCGAATGGCAATTGCTCTCTTTCCAACACTGACCTGCCGTGATAGCCCTGTCTTATCCCCTGGGTAGGTTAGACGTGGCTTTGTGATCTGCTCTCCCTTCAAAATAGGCACTGAGGCAACAGTATTTTGTACCTCCTTAATCGTTTTAAAATGTCCCGGCGACAGCATACTTTGTGGCACACTCTTAACAATAACCTTAGAGTCATCAATTAACTCTAAAGCATTGATATCAACCTTAGCAAAGACAGCGGAACTCTCAACTCCATACCGTTTGATAATCCGTCCCTTTTGATCTTCGATATAGGTATAAACCATAAACATCGCACCTAATGCGATCACTAATGCCAGTGTAAATGCTCGTGTGTTCATTCAGCCTTCCCTAATCTAAATAAAAAATCTCAACTTTAGATTATAGTATCAAAAATTATTAAATTTAAGTGATATGGCACTTTTGGCCGACCTTTTTGTCAAATCGTGATCGACTGACAAGTCGACTACCAGACTCTTTCCCTCGACTATTACTGCAGGGTACACGACGAAGACTGTCCAGCATTAGCAGCGTTGGAATAATTGATGGCATGGGCAAATGGGCCGGAACTAGTAAGCCGACGAAAGAGAGAGGTGCAGATCCCAAAAACAGTATAAAGCCTGACAAATCTGGTGATATCGCTCCCGGCTTCGGGAGTCTGACAGGTCTCTCCACTATTTTTAGAGATTAGAGCATTAAGCTTATAGCAAGATGAGACTGGTAATTTACCTTCAGAGTAGTCCTGCCATCCAATAGAGAATGTCCCCACGCTACTTAGCGCGCTCATTTCGGAAAGACTTTTCGGGCCGGGGAAATTTGAGTTTCCTTTGGCCAAATAGAAAAAATATCCCCTAGTGGCCTTCTCCTGGTTAATTGATCCATTAATGGAGCTGCCAACGGTCAACATCACAGAGAGTAAAATAACAAAAAAGGGCAGGAATACAATCATTTCAAAAATCGCCTGGCCTGACTCAGATGTTGTAATACTCTTTGCGATCATTTTAGCACCCATTATCGATTAGGCTGGTATGATTTTGACAGTCACCACCTAGATCTTTAATCGCCCGACAAACTCGATCTAAACATGATGCTTTGCTGGGCTCACGCCCTAAAAATGATTCTGAAATAAAATTCATTTTTTTATTACCAGTCAATATCGCCGCTGAAGAGAACCTTGGTGAGTATTGATAGTAGGCTCCGACATAGACCTTTTTAACGTCCTCGCCCCCCAACCCTTGGTTGAATCGCAACTTTCCTTTCAGGTTCAGATACATATACTGTTTAAATACTTTCTTGGCATTTTTCATTGCATGCCCTTCTGATCCAATTGGGTCGTTACTGTTATTATCACCCACCAGGTAGCTGCGACTGGCCATAAAAGTTGCGTAGTGAACCAGATATCCATTGGTCAAATTTAGAGCAAAATCGACAAATATAAAAATGAAGCTAACCATCACAATAAACCCAGAGAGAAACTCAATCGTTGATTGTCCACTCTGCTCTAAATCTACAATTTTCTTATTAGATCGATACATCTACGCCTCAAATATTAAGGGTATTTAGCAGCAGGACCAAAAAAATGGGTCGCCTGCTTTTTAGAGTTATAGTAGGTGTCATGTTTTTTTCCAAAATAGTCACTCCTTAACTCATTGCCAGGAGAGGCATGGCGATAGCTGTACTCCATATATCCTCTCATCTTGGCAAATATCTCAGAGTTGGGCCCGATCACTCTCTTAAAGGCAGCACTATTAAAGACTACTGCAACGAAAGTTGCTACCGCCCCTAACAGCAGTATATACTCCACTAAACTCTGACCTAACCTCAACGAACGTTCACCTGAAGTTAGAAAAGCACTTTTAAATTTATCCATCCAAACCATACCCATGAGAGAAGTATCACTGGAGCAAAGGCAAATTTCTTACCAAAGACTCCCTTGACCATTCCAATGTCTCGCAAACGAAATGCAATTAAAAGCCGATCCATATTATTAATTGCATTGATGATAAATAGTGAGCTGCCAACTGTAATAGTAGAGTAAAGCAGACAGGTAAATGCGCTCTCCTGTAACCCTTGTGGCACCAGCAGATAGAAGGAGAAGAGGTACTTAGAATCCCCTGCCCCCATAATTCTTGCTAGAAAAAAGGTAAATCCAACAATCAACCAAGCAAAGGAGAAAAATAGCGTCTGAATGCTAAAACGATAATCGGCAGGAAGGAAGAAAGTTAAGAAAATAAATAGAGCAATATTAATTAGTGGCCACCAGTTGTGGATTTTCTTTAGTGAAAAATCGATATAGGAGACAATCGTCAACTCAACAAGAAGGTAGAGGTAGATTGCAGGGTTCATCTTATAGCTTGTTAAGGTAGCCAGAGTAGAAGCATCCCTCTTTACACACTCCGGTGGTTAGAGAGTTGGTCAACACCACCCCCAGGCTGCCTACAGTATGATCTATCATTGTGCCAAATCCATCAGTCATCTTGACAGCAATAAAACTCATCATTCCAAAGATGAGTAGATACTCCAACATAGCTTGCCCTGATCGACGAAACCTTCCCATAGTAAAAAGGATAAACCAAAGAGGTCAAAGAGCAAAAAGAAAAAATGTCCTAACGAGGATAAAAAAAGATATAACTTAAGAAATCCCCATCCGGATTGGAAATATTACAGAGGGGACAAAAAGTTAAATACTATCACGATCTACTGAATATCAAAGTCGGTACTTGCCTTATCAAAAATCCCGTCCGTTAAGGCTCCTAGCCGTTTAGTCGCGATATCTCGAAATTTAAAGACAATCATCGCCACAACTGCCACCAACAGAATGTACTCCGTGGACGTCTGCCCATCCTCATCGCATAAATAGTCAATAAACTCTCTAAACATACTCACCTCTCTTGAGATAACCTAGCTCCAACTAGTTAATCACCACAACACACCAAGGCTCAACTAACAGCTCGGTAGTTAGATCACTCTTAACTAATAGACGCTATTCTAGTTACCCTAATCGGTAACTACCGCTAATCCTTTAGCCTCACTCGCCACCAAATCAATCTAGGGGCAACAAGTAGGTAAAATTCGAATACCACAACTCTAACGCTATTATAGCACAGTGCAAAAAAATGGGTCCAGATAACTCTCTTCTTGAAGATAACTACTTGTTTTTATGCCAGAGGGTCATTTTTAAAGTGCCAATAATTTACCTCAACAGGAGCTAAAAACACTTTTTTTGTATATAATAGTCTTTATGGGGAGATGGCGATGGATATAAAGTTTAAGTTTCTCGCCCTACAATCTCTACAAAAGGGAGCGGTCCCTGGTCACGGTGTGTAAGCTCATATGAGGATAAAACCTCTTTAGTGAGAAACCTAAAGTGATTATTAACTGCGCCCCCCTGTCAAATGACAGGCGTGGAACCAAAAATAATTGCCTCCACTGTCACCTCCCCATATCAAAGCTATAGATTATCACTTCCCGCTCCTGTTTATTTCCCTCGCATCCTGTTCCTGTTTGTCTCCCTCGCATCCTGCTCAGTCACCCCTGTGGGGCGCTACGACGACTTGATTTAGCATCATGCTAAATCAATCTGTTCCCGATTGCCCCCCCCCAAAAAAAAATACAATATTTGACAGTTCCCCTTAAGTTACTCCATCATTAAACTATGGATAATCTCGTCATCTCCCATAACCACATCTCTACTTCATGGATTGAAACTCTTGCCCTCGAAGAGCTTAATATGGATGAATCGGGAGTGGTACATATTGATGACCATCTTGACCCAAGTGATCTGTTAGAAGAGGACTCTATTCGCTTTATGAACTCTATCCGCGATAGAATGGAGCTGCTAGTAGAGCGTTTCAACCAGCATCGTGGTGGCAAACAGTCTGAAGCGAGTGTGAAAATTTTTAAAATATCGAACACCGTAAATGACTTTATGCTCTTTAGAAATGCTCTACGATTAGTCTTTGCCAGAAAAAGTGTCGATGTTATTAGTATTGGTTTTCTCGATAAGGGCGGAGTATTAATACCGGCCAACTCTCGCAAGACCAATAGTGAGTTACTCTCCCCACATGAGATTCGTGCTGAGATTGGCCCCTTCAACAAAATTCGTTGGAACTTCTCTGGAGAGCGGGTTGATCTGGATGCGTTGACTAGATATTACCTCTCAGCCTTTATCCGTAACTCTGCCCGGTAATTATTGCCCTCAAAATACCTGTATAATTTCAACTCCTTAACAAGAAAATCCCCGTTTTTTCCCTGCTGTCTAAACTTTAGCCAATTATTCTTAAGTAACTGTCATTAAAGTTCGAAATGGTTGTTGAAGGAGTTGTGCCCTGAGATTAAAGGCATAACTCTCCAGGCAGGAAGGAATCTTGCTGGAACCCGAATCAAGGAGGATACTATGGGACTTCGTATCAACACCAATGTTGCCTCGCTGAACGCTCAAAGAAACTTAAGAGCGACACGCTTGGCGATGGACCGCACGCTGGAAAAATTATCTTCCGGCCGGAGAATCAACCGTGCAGGTGACGATGCTGCCGGATTGGCAATCTCTGAAAACCTTAAAGCTCAAATTCGAGGTTTAGGACAAGCTCAAAGAAATGCTGAAGATGGCATCTCTTTGGTGCAAATCGCAGAAGGTAGTTTGTCGGAAGTTTCCAACATTCTAATCCGTCTACGTGAACTCGCTGTGCAGGCTGCCTCAGACACTATCGGAACAACTGAACGAAAATTCCTTAATGTGGAATTTGAGCAGCTAACTTCCGAAGTTGACCGAATCGCCAACTCAACTGAGTTTAACCGAGTTCCCCTACTCAATGGTAGTGGCGCGGTGTTTGACATCCAAATTGGAACTAGGAATGATCCAATTAGTGACCGTCTGACATTTGATGCCTCTAGTGCTGACGTTAATGTGGCAGCTCTGGGACTTAACCTGACCTCTGTGGCAGACAAGATATCTGCTCAGAACTCTTTGGCAGCGATTGACCAAGCCGTTATCTCTGTCTCCGGCATTAGAGCTGACTTTGGTGCACTCCAAAACCGGCTCCAGTCAACCATTAACAACTTGGCAGTTAGTGTGGAGAACCTCTCCGCTGCAAACTCCAGAGTACGTGATGCTGACATTGCCAAAGAGACTGCCGAATTGACCAAGAGTAGCATTCTAGTAACTGCGGGTACCTCGGTTTTAGCGCAAGCCAACCAGTACTCGAAAAATGCTCTAGCACTGATTAACTCAGCAGGACAGGTGTAACCAGCTAAGCAAACGAATACGCTACCGAAGGAGGAGCTGATGGATTACTTGAGTGGATAGATAGATGGCAGCGATGGTTATACTGCAATGGCCGGCTGTCGTCCTTATATATAAGAGAGAGATGTATAAGTTTTAAAGTAAGACAAGTATGAAACAAGAGAACAAGTAATATCAACACTATTTGAACATGATGTTCAAAATAAATACAGGAGGTATGTGATGTTAGAAGGAGATTGATCATGGGACTACGAATTAACACAAACGTATCATCGTTAGCAGCACAACGATCGCTGAGAAATACTTCCGAAGCACTTAACGGTAACCTTCGAAAGCTATCATCAGGATCGAGAATTACCAGAGCAGGCGATGATGCAGCAGGACTGGCAATTAGTGAAAACTTAAGAGCACAGATCAGAGGATTCCGGCAGGCGAAAAGAAATGCTGGAGATGCAATTTCTCTGATCCAAACAGCGGAAGGGGCATTAGGTGAGATTTCCAATATCGTTATTAGATTACGAGAACTGGCAATCCAATCGTCCTCAGACACCGTGGGAGATCAAGAGCGTGGATTCTCAGATATTGAATTCCAGACACTCAAAGAGGAGATTGATCGAATCTCGCAATCGAGCGAATTCAGTGGCATCAAGCTTCTTAATGGGACAGCAGGAAAGCTGGAATTTCAAATCGGAGTTAACAACGATCCACTGCAAGATCGCATCTCTTACGACGCTACGGCCGCAGATACGACACTGGCAGCATTGGGAATATCTGTCGACAACGTCGGCAGCAAGCTGGGGGCACAAGCCTCGCTTAAAAAGCTTGATAACTCACTGGTGCATATCAACGGTGTTAGGGCCCGTTTGGGGGCAACTCAGAACCGCCTTACGTCCACTATTAACTCCCTGTCGGCAAGCGATGAGAACCTTAGCGCTGCTAACTCAAGAATCAGGGATGTGGATATCGCCGCTGAGACAGCGAAACTTACCAAGAATAACATACTTATTCAGGCAGGTTCCTCTGTACTATCCCAAGCGAACCAGTTTCACGAAGTTGCATTGAAGTTGTTAGGTTAATACATCTCTCTAAATACAATGCCCTTGCTTTGAATAAAGCAAGGGCATTTTCTCGTTTTTCATATTATAATAACCTCTGTGAAAGAGAAACAACCAGAATCAGAAAGTAGACAGAAGACCATTCTAATCTTTGGTATTTCATCATTTGTCGGTTCCAACTTAGCCACTTTTTTTGCTCAAGAGCACAAAGTTTTTGGAACCTATCGCAGCACTCCGGTCAAAATACCTGGGATACTGACCCTTCCATGTGACGCTTTAAATAAAGATGAAGTTAACATGCTGTTCTTTATGGTCAAGCCAGATATTACTATTCACTGTCTAGGGCTGTTCTCCATTATGAAATGTGCTGAGACACCGGAACTTGCTGATGCTCTTAATACAAATACTGTATTTAATATTACGGAGAGCTGCCAAAGATATAAGTCCAAACTAATATACATCTCAACACAGCACATTTTTCTTGGGGATAATAAAACAGTATACTCAGAACTAGATATTCCAGATACCAATACCATCTACGGAAAGACCTGTGCCGCCGCTGAATTCTATATCCAAAAAAACTCCTTGGACTATCTAATTTTCCGCTGTTGTAGACTATATGGACGCTCGATTAACCCATTACAAGTCACATTGTTAGAAAAAATTCAACAGTGTAGTCAATCCGGAAAGGACGCGGCCTTTGACAAATATAATAATATGGGATTCCTGGATATCATCTACCTAGCAATGGTAATTCGAATAACGATCTCTAAACAGACAACTAATCGACTGTTTCATCTTTCATCCATTGATATCTGTACTGCCTTCGAATTTGCGATGAAGTATAGTAAGATATTTAACCAACCCCACAACAATATCACACCGGGTAGATGGCCATATCCTGTTACCGATCAATATGAGCGTGGCCGAGAAAGTAAATGGCAGTTCAATTTAGAAACTACTAACCTAGAAAACTATATCTCCACCAAGCTTCCCACCATCGATGAGTCACTTGCTCTCACATTTGATCGATTTCATGGCCAACCAATTCGGGGTATCACCAAGGGGTCGTCACACGGTATCTCCTTTGTCTAAAAAGGTAGTCATCTCACCGGAGTACCAAATTTCCACTTTGGATCAGGCACCGGAACTGCTTCAAAATACTATTGATTTAATTGAAAAAGAGTTTGACTACCCAAAAGCACACCACTTTGCAATTGACTTTTACCCCCTATTAGAGAGTGATAATCATTCTAATAACTATATCCTAATCTCCACTCAAACGAATAAGGTTGTCGGCCACATCGGGGTGCTTCACCGCACCCTACAGAGCAAACAGTCCAGTATGGCCATCTCTATGCTAGGTGGTATTTGTATCTCCAGTGCACTTCATGGAAGAGGACTATTACGACTTTTAATGACTCATGTACTCAATACAAATAACTCAAAAAGCGCAATGTTTATTCTGTGGAGTGATAAATTAGAGCTCTATGCGAAATTTGGCTTTCATCCAGCGGGAATCCAGATCCCATGCGGCAAAACCGCTTTTCCAAGCAGTGGTGCAGATGGCTTTCTACCTATTCCGTTGTCAAGGCTGACTGCCTGTGAGCTAGAGCAAATTGAAAGTATCTATCAACAAAGTATCTCGGCCCAATACTCCACACTAGAACGAACTAGAAAAGTATGGAATACATACCAACATATCACTTCGGCTAACCTCTATTTAAAAAAGGATCACAGTGGCAAGATAGTATCATATTTCTTTTGTGGGAAGGGCGGTGACCTAAGTAACATCATCCATGAACTTGCATATCTACCTACCTACCATGATGAGATAACTACCACTCTGTCCCCGTATACACAATGGGTTACACCTACCAACCCGAATAACACAGTTAACAAGGAGACCATTTTTCTCGCACTATTCGCTTTAGGTAATATGGCAAGTTTTAATGATTTTTTTCATGGTTGGAGCGAAGAGAGTTCCACTATCTCAAGAATGCCCAGTGGCCAGTTAGAGCTATGCTATCAAAACTCCAGGCTAATTATCTCCACCGAAAAATTTGTGCAGCTAATTTGGGGCCCGAATACTCCAACGGAATTTAGCGAATATTTCAGTCCTATATTTATTAGTGGTATGGATAGTATCTAAAGACCCTGTTTTAAAATTTTTTGCAGCAACTCACGCTCCTCTGGTGTGTACTCCTCGACGCTCTCCACATGCAAGTCCGCTGCCGGCTGACTACTGGCGCTGCTAGCTCCCTGTACAATAATAGGATGTTGCGCTTGCACTACATCTCCAGGATCAGCATTGACAAAAAACTTTTCTGCAAATGAAACTGCCTGCTGACCTCCGTCATAAACATAGTTTCCAATGTCACTAAATATCTCCTGAGTATATGGAGCTGCCAACTGATGAACATAGTGAAAAAGTGGGCGATTATCCTTAACGGGAAAAGATAGGATTAAAAAGCTAATCGTAAAACTCAAAAAAGATTTCAATAAAAAAAACATCCATCCTCCTGAACACAACCTATCGATTGCCCCTCTTACCATGCGACTGTTGTCTAAAAAGCCGCTCCACTCTCTCTAGTGATGCCAATAGTTCATCACTTTTAAATGGCTTTTGCAAAAAATCTACCGCTCCGTTAGTAATCGACTCCACAACAATACTGTCCAACATTAATGATGAGATCATGATTACAAAGTTATTCTCCTGGGTGTTGTTGTTCAGAGCCTTGACAAATTCAATCCCACTCGCCTTGGGCATTACAACATCAACAATATATAGATCACATGGTGTTCTTCGAGATGCAATTAATGCAGAAGAGACCGAATTCGCCTCCGCTGAGACTTCATATCCGTTGGCCGACAATATTTCGACAATCCCTTTTCGAGAAAAATCCGAATCATCGACGACCATGATGTCCATTTTCAATTCCGTCTCATTATATTCTTTTGCCACTTCTAATAATCCTTGCTACAAAAGTTATAACCCACACTGCAAATTATAGTATATTCGCAACGACTTTAGGAATAATAAATGGAAAATCACACCAGAATATCCTTTCCCGAAATCTACATGAAACTAGCTTTTGACCTCGCCAACCGCTCTACTTGTAGCCGGCTTCAGGTAGGCGCAGTAATTGTCTCTGAAGACTACTCTCGAGTGTATGGGATCGGTTATAATGGAAATGCCGCCGGATTCCCTAATGAGTGTGATTCTGATCAGCCCGGTAACTGCGGATGCCTGCATGCTGAAGATAATGCGCTATTAAAGACTGGTGGTGGGCCAGAAGTTATTAAAATTGCCTTTGTTACCCATCAACCGTGCCTCTACTGTGCCAAGAGAATGATTAACAAGGGGGGAATAAAAAAGGTGTTTTACTGCAATTCATACCGCTCTACTGACGGAATAAATATGCTGCGAGAAGCTGGAATTGATGTTCAACAACTTACTCTATAACTGACTAACCGTAACAATTAGCTATGCAGCAACCGAGGTATGCCGTATGCGTTTGCTGGCCAGGCGCTCCTTACGCTCATCCCAGCCGATTAAAGCAATCGATAATACCTCTTCAAAGTTTTTAACCGGAACAAAAGCGATCTTTTTATGATACTCCTCAGGAATTTCATCTAAATCTTTACTATTTTTCCAAGGAATAATTATCGTATCAATTTGCATTCTCATTGCCGCCAAAGCCTTCTCTTTTAAACCACCAATTGGTAGGACTTTGCCTGTTAGAGTAATCTCACCCGTCATGGCAACCTTGCAATTGACTGGACAGTCTGTCAAAAGAGAGACGATCCCTGTGGCCAAGGTAATCCCAGCACTCGGACCATCTTTAGGGGTTGCTCCTGCCGGAATATGAATATGAATCTCCTTCTCCTCAAATATTTTTTCTCGAATACCAAACCGTTTTGCTTGGCTGCGAATATAACCGATAGCAGTCTGAGCAGACTCCTTCATCACATCACCTAGTTTGCCAGTCAGAGTTAAGCCCTTACCCTTCATTGTTGTTGCTTCAATATAAAGTATTTCACCACCAACTGCAGTCCAGGCTAGTCCAGTAGCAACTCCAACCTCATCAAAATCTTTAATATCATCCTTCGTATATAACGGTGGCCCTAAAAGCTTCTCAACCAGTTGAGGAATCATATGGGTTTTCCCCACTTCACCATTGGCAATTTTCATTGCTACCTTCCGGCATAAAGATCCAATCTGGCGCTCCAAAGTCCGTAAACCAGCTTCTGCAGTGAAATTTTGGATAACGGTGGATACACCATCTTCACTAAATTCAACATGCTCCTTAGATATCCCATTTTCCACCATCTGCTTGGGAATCAAATATTTTTTACTAATTTTAATTTTATCTTCCTGAGTGTAACCGGAGAGATTGATGATCTCCATTCGATCCCTCAGCGGAAATGGAATTTGATCCAAAAAATTTGCCGTTGCAATAAACATTACATTTGAAAGATCAAAATTAACATTCAAGTAGTGATCTCTAAATGCATGGTTTTGCTCTGGATCTAACACCTCAAGTAGTGCACTGGATGGGTCACCTTTGTAATCACCTCCAAGCTTATCCACCTCATCCAGTAGAAATACCGGATTATTTGAGCCTGCTTGCTTGATCGCCTGAATAATACGGCCAGGCATTGATCCAACATAGGTACGACGATGGCCTCTGATCTCTGCCTCATCTTTTATCCCACCTAAGCTAATCCGTACAAATTTACGGTCTATTGCCCTAGCAATTGATTTACCCAAAGAGGTCTTTCCAACACCGGGAGGACCAGCCAAACAGAGTATTGGCCCTTTTGTCTTATTATTTTTTAACTTTCTAACTGCCAGAAATTCAACTATTCGATCCTTAACCTTGGATAGATCAAAATGATCCTCATCTAATATATCCCGTGCTTGTTTAAGATCAATTTCATCACTGGTTGATTCAGACCAAGGAAGATCTATCATCCATTCCAGATAGTTACTTAAAATGCTTGATTCTGATGACTCTGGATGCATCTTCTCTAGACGAGCCAACTGCTTCGTCGCCTCTTTATGGGATTCCTCAGGCATTTTGGCATTATTAAGACGCTCACGCAGTTCGGCAAATTCACTGTTATCCGGTTGAGAATCATCGCCCAGTTCACTCTTAATTGCTTTAATCTGTTCACGTAAAAAATACTCTTTTTGAGTTTTATTAATTTCGCCATTAGCACTGTTTTTAATTTTATCCTGCATCGACAGAATCTCTAGCTCTCGAGCAAGAATGTCATTTATCTTATGAAGCCGCTCCAATGGATTGAGAGTCTCTAGAATAGTCTGTGCCTCTGCAACATGAATATTTAGATTGGAAGCGACCAAATCGGAGAGACGGCCGGGGTCCTGAATGTCCTCCAGCACCATCAGAATATCTGGAGATAGAACCTTACCCAATGCAATTACTCTCTCTAGCTGCTCTCTAATATTTATCATTAAAGCATTGACTGCTACCTGATCTCCATCACACTCTTCATCATCGACTCGTGAAACCTTGGTTAAAAAATGCGGCTCCTGCTGTAAAAAATCGTTAATTCGTGCTTTGCCTAAACCTTGAACTAGAATCTTAATCCGTCCATCTGGCAATTTTCGCATCCGCATAATCATAGCGACAGTACCCATCTCGTATATTTCAGATGGTTCTGGAACCTCCGCCGTAATATCCTTTTGACTGGCCAGTAAAATAAGTCGCTCACTCTTCTCCAAGGCATATTCTACCGCCTGAATTGAGCTCTCCCGGCCAACAAATAGGGGGAGAATCATAAATGGATATACAACTATATCCCTAACCGGCAACAAGGGGAGATTTTCCATAAATTCGATG
This sequence comes from Bdellovibrionales bacterium, assembly GCA_018646675.1. Classification (GTDB taxonomy): domain Bacteria; phylum Bdellovibrionota; class Bacteriovoracia; order Bacteriovoracales; family Bacteriovoracaceae; genus JABGUH01. The sequence goes on from JABGUH010000042.1 coordinate 65,663, forward strand.
CTATCTCCCTCATAGTTTGTGACCATACTGTTCCTCCAAAAAATGCAGTAACAACTTACTACCATCTAGTCCATCTGTTACTTCGGGAAATCATGCAAAACTCTTTAAACATTCTTGCACTTTTTGCACTTTTTTCTTTGAAATAGTAGATTAAAACCAACAGGTTATTATCGTTTGCTCGGTCCCACTCCACCCCCTATAATGGTTGTAATGTCTAAGGAGGAATAGATGTCAAAAGTAATTGGAACCGCCCTGCTAGCCGCTGGCGAAGGCACCAGAATGAAGCTTAATATCCCTAAACCATTGGCCCCATTGCTTGGAGGGAGGATGATCGATTTCCCATTGGAGCAGGTTGAAAAATTCTATCACGACCTAAATATCACCGGCTCCATCACCGCGATTACCGGCCATCAACGAGATTTGGTGGAGAACTATTTACAGGAGCGAAATGGTCAACTAAAAGGTGAACCAATCCAGTTTGCTTTTCAACGTCAGCAACTTGGGACAGCAGATGCTGTTCGAAGCTACCTTGCAAGTAATCCCGATCTGCGCAACTGTGAATATACTTTGGTCATTTGTGCTGACACCCCGTTAATCAGCTCTGAAGAGCTCTCACTGCTCTTTTTACAACTCAGAGATGGAAAGCTGGATGGAGTGGCCGCAACCTTTGAAACCTCTAATCCAACCGGCTATGGACGAATTGTTCGCCCTAGTAGTGGTGACGGATTTCATATTGTAGAAGAGAAGGATGCCAATGATGAAGTTCGCCAGATTAAAGAGGTCAACTCAGGTCTTTACATTATAAAAACTTCATTTCTAGTCAAACAGTTGGAGACAATTGATAGTAATAACCAGGCAGGAGAGTTTTACTTGACCGATCTGTTTCAAGATAGCCAAGCAGTAAAGGCGGTTTTATTTTCTACCGGGGAAAAATTTCTTGGGGTCAATGATATGGTGCAACTGGAGACCGCGGCCAGATATCTTCGCTATCAGAAAAATAGTAATCTAATGCGCTCAGGAGTTCGGATGATCGACAGTCTCTCGACCTATATCGACTGGAAGATTGATATCGCGCCAGCAACAGTTATCTATCCCAACGTTATCATTGAAGGATGCAGCCAAATCGGTGCGGGAGTTACAATCAATGCCGGGGCGGTGATCAGGGACTCAATCATCGAGGATGAGGCAGAAATAAAGGCGTACAGCCATTTAGACTCTTGCCATGTCGGTCAAAATGCCGCTATCGGCCCCTTTGCCCGTCTCCGACCAAATGCTGAAATTGGGGCCAACTCAAAAATTGGTAACTTTGTAGAGATTAAAAAATCTAAACTTGCCCAAGGAGTTAAAGTCTCCCACTTAAGCTATCTGGGAGATACTGAGGTCGGCGAAGAGAGTAATATTGGCTGCGGTTTCATCTCCTGCAACTATGATGGAGCAAATAAACACCTAACCAAAATTGGTAGTCATACCTTTATTGGATCTGACTCCCAAATGGTTGCTCCAATTCAGATTGGTGATCGTTGTTTTGTCGCCAGTGGATCAACTATTACTAACGACATGCCTGATGATTCGTTTGCCATTGCTAGATCAAAGCAGAGCACTAAGGAAGGAGTGGCAAAGAAATTTTTAAAAGTTAAGAAAAAGTAGCAGAGTAGTTGATTTGCGCCATCATCCCCCCTTAAGGGCGGAGTACACTATTGTTCAGTTGATCGGTCTACCCATATTTCGGCCACTACTTTTAGTCGCTCTGCTAATCGAGGCAAATTATTCCAGAAATCTTTTCGACACTGTGTATTGGCAGCGTCGCTAATAATACGCAATACTGAGATCGGCACTAAAAGAGAGTGACAGACAGAAACTATCCCATAATTTTCCATCTCAACAATCTCTCCACCATAGCGAGATGACAGTTCCTGACGATCTTCCAAACTCTCAATAACCTTATGGCTAGTAACAGAACGGCCCCGAGCAAATTCTCCTTTGAGCTTATGTTTAATGGATTCCCAAACATTAGAGGCGAGGCAGCGAATCTCTCTCTTATCATCTACCATTACAACTTGGTCTACCCAGAAAAGAGTACCAATCGCCAAGTTATCCCTTAATGCCCCCGCCAGCCCTAGATGCAAAATCTCGATGGGTTGAAATCTGGTAATTAGTTGTCGAGTGGAGTCTGCCGCTGCCTTGACTCCCATCCCGGTAATGACGATATGAATTGATTTATTGGCCAAGACACCAGAGTAACATCTTCCAATCCCTTTCCAGGGAAGCAGCTCTAGATGCTGACAGGATGACAGCAGTGATGCTGCCTCCTTCTTAGTCGGTATAACAACTGCCCGCTGCCTGACCAAACACACTCCCCTATCAGTAAAAAAACGTGACTACGGTACCTGAATCTCTTTAAATTTTATTAACGGATCAAAGAGACGTAACATTGCAGAGTGCAGCTGGCCCTTCTTGTACTCTTGGTGTGAAGCTTCTCCTCGAGAGTTCTCTTGGTGACTCTCTGCGTCTACAATCTGGACCTCATACGGATAGAAAAAACGTATATCTCTAGTGATCAGTGATGTATCAACCGCCAAGAGCATATCTGCTAATTTTGAATTTTCGCCACTACTAATTATCTCTTTGGCCTGCCGTCTAAGTTGGTTGAAATCCTTTAGAAATGAGTTGCTATAAGTGATCAACTGCCGACAGGTAAAATGAACCGAGCGATAGCTGATCGAAGAGTGAGTATTTTTCTCATTATCACCTTGGACCACACACTCCCGAGATTGCTGCTCTAGACGTTTAAGAAACTCAGCCTCACTAATACCCTCTTGACTGGCTTGCTCTATTATCTGCTGATAGCGACTATAGTAATCCTCCGCATTAATCAAAGTGTTCACCGAGCGGCTGGGCTTGATATTGTGTGGAATTACAATATTCTTATCGGCAAGAAAGTTAGCGACTCTTAAGACATCAAACCGGGACTCAGTAACAATACGTATTCCAATTCGATCAAATAACTCCTCTGCTACATTGTCTGCCTTATGCAACAGCTTAATAATTACACTGTCTCGCCCCTTACGTGCCTTGGTAATAAAATCTGACAATTTTACCGAGCTATCCGGGTTGCGCTTATCACCCAAAAACAGACAGTCCTTATCATCCCGATAAATAAATTTATAGAAGCGGTCAAAAATCTGTGTCTGTATTGCTAAAAAATAGTTGGAACGCAGATCCTTGTCTGCATGTAAAACGGTATGAATTACCTTTAGAATCACCTCCGCCCATAGATAATTCTCCCTATCTTCCCGATCAATCAAAAAGAGCTCACTAATATCTGTGATGTGGTAAAAGCGAGAGGGAATTTTAAGATCTAGGCCGTCAGGATTTCCCTCTGTTAAAAAGTAACGAGGAATAAACTTCATCGCCTCCTGAAAGTGTCCGAACAGCTCCGCACCATCAACTGGATTCTCAGGGTCCAAGCCATAGGCCGCAAGAAAATCCGCAACATCATGACGATTGCCTAACGGTCGGATAAATGATGAAGTATCTAAAATTGACTCTCCACCAAAAATCACACCTATCAGATCCCAGTCCAGGGCATATTTTGATAAATAACTTGGTTTTTCCATAAAAATTCAATAACCTAACATTTAGTCTGCTGGAACTCACCTTCAATTAACACTGAGTTAGATGTGGTCAAAGCGACGTCATTCAACACGAAAGTTTAAGGTATGGCAAAAAATAATAAAGACGCGGTGCGAATGACCCCCTCCAACCTCCTCCTCTCCTTTGGTGGAATTGGCTTTTTCCCCTTTGCGCCAGGGACGGCAGGCTCACTCGCAACGATCCCACTACTCTACCTATTAGGAATTACAAATACTCCCAATATATTTATCATTCCCCCACTAATCACCACTTTAGCTGTTTCAATTTATATTATTAACAGGCAGGAATCTAACAGTGAAAATTATCAGCACGATCCATCATGGATTGTAATTGATGAGGTAGTCGGTATGGTTACTGCGTGGCTCTTTGTTGAAGAGTACTCATGGCAAGCACTACTGGCGATATTTATTCTATTTCGTTTTTTTGACATAACAAAAGTATGGCCGGCTAACTATTTCGATCGTAAAATGAAGTCAGGAGTTGGTGTTATGATAGATGACATCGTCAGCGCTATCTATGCTGGCTTGCTCTATCGTATCTGTCTCCTTGCCCTATAAATCAGAAAAAAGAGTTTCCTCTTGACTTACGCTAAACTTACGCATACCCTCTATGTATGTGGTAAACATCGCGGTAATTAGGGAAAAAAGTGAGATGACCAGATAAATTTTTGTCACTCGTCTCTCCAAGTTTTCCAGAATTCAATGGGATGAAGATAATGGAAGATGGCATTAGTTTGCTAGTTTTCTCTATCACTACCACAAAAGAAAATGGTAGAAATTCTATTAACCTTTTAGATAGTTGAGCAAAAAACGAGGTGAGATTGATGAGTTTACAAACAACAACACAAGACGCTAACAAACAACGTGCCCTAGATCTGGCGCTTCAATCAATTGAGAAGCAATTTGGAAAGGGGGCCATAATGAAAATGGGAGATAACTCTCCTTTGGCTCAAGTTTCTGCTATCCCGACCGGATGTCTCGGTCTTGATCTGGCACTTGGTATTGGAGGCATTCCAGAGGGGAGGATTGTTGAGATCTATGGACCAGAGTCATCTGGTAAAACCACCCTTACCCTTCATATCGCAGCAGAGTGCCAAAAAAAGGGGGGAACAGTTGCCTTTGTTGATGCGGAGCACGCCCTAGACACCCAGTACGCCGCCCGTTTGGGGGTAAATATCCCCAATCTTTTAATCTCCCAGCCTGACTGCGGAGAGCAAGCATTGGAAATTACTGATATGTTGGTCCGCTCAGGGGCAGTTAGCCTACTGATTGTTGACTCTGTTGCCGCTCTTACCCCACGAGCAGAGCTGGAAGGAGATATGGGCGACTCCCATATGGGTTTACAGGCTCGACTAATGTCCCAGGCCCTGCGTAAACTAACTGGCTCCATCTCTAAATCAAATACTACAGTTGTCTTTATTAACCAGCTACGGATGAAGATTGGGGTAATGTTTGGCAATCCTGAAACAACAACCGGTGGAAACGCACTTAAATTCTACTCTTCTATCCGAATGGATATCCGAAAGATTGGCGCCATTAAAAATGGTGATGAGATTATTGGTAACAAGACCCGTGTAAAAGTTGTCAAAAATAAGATGGCCCCACCGTTTCGAAGTGTTGAGTTCGATATTATGTTCAATAGCGGAATCTCCAGAACTGGAGACCTGATCGACCTTGCAGTGAATGAGAGCATAATTGAAAAAGCGGGTGCCTGGTTCTCCTATCAGGATCAAAAAATTGGCCAAGGTCGTGAGAACGCCAAGCAGTACCTCCAGGACAATCCCGAAGTGGCCAAGACAATAAAGCAGCAGATCCTTGCCAAGCATGGACTAAACAAGGAGAATCTAGCTGGAGTAGATCCTAAAACAGGAGAGATTGTAGACAAGAGCAGTACTGAAAAAACAGGCAGAAAAAAGAAAACTCTGCAATAACAACGTAGAGCTTAATGACGCATATAGTATCAACAGAGAAGAGGTGCTGCTCAGATGAATATTTGACCAGCCATCCAGAAGAGTTCATTTCCCCCTCTTCCTCTGTTGATGCCATATCATCTCCCCCCCTCCAGACAGTAGATTTTGATAGTAGTGAATTGGTCAGAGCTGCATATCTTTATGCCATTCGCCTACTAACCAAAAAAGAGTACTCAGTCCCTAAAATACGACGCAAGCTACTAGAGCGTGAAAACCCTCGCGAAGTCGTTGAGCAGGTGATTGAAAGATTGGTCAGTGCTAACTACCTGAGTAATGAGCGCTATATTGAGGCCAGAGTAAGAGGGCTAATTCGTAAAAATCTATCTGCCAGCAATATTCAGCTTCGTCTACAGCAGGAACAATTGTCTGTTCCCATTGAACAAATTGAAGATATTTTTGCTGAACTTAAAATCTCCAGTCAGGAGCAGATAGAGAATCTGCTCGAACGCAAGAGCAAACAACTTCTGAACGCTGGTGATTGCTACGATAGTTTGGCCAAAATAGTGCGCTATCTCCAGCACAAAGGACACGCGCCAGCAACAACTTTACCCATCATAAAAAAATACCTTAACCAAAAGAGATAGCTAGCGCTTCCCCATCCGACTGAAGGCTAGGCGCTCCTCAAGACGGCTCATACCGTTGGCCACATCGACTGAAACTCCATTACCTAAAAAGCTCATGCCGGTAGCGTAGAGCACCTTATGCAAGTTATGGTGACGACACTGCTCACCCATCTGGCCAATTCGTACAATACTTAGCCCAAAAGCTGCAGAGATCTCCACATGAAAGTGACTGATCATGTGTTGTAACATCTTAGGAATATCTACTGTGGTCGGAACCTCGATGGCGATAACAGAGTTCAAGCGGTACTCATGGGGAACATATAGCTTTAACCCCATTGCCTCTAATCCTGCTTGAAGTGCGCGCGAACTCTCATGATGACGCTTAAATCTTACTGCCAAGGTCTCTTGACAGATCAAGCGCAGGGCCTCATGCATCGCTAAAATCCCGGGTACTGGAGCAGTATAGTGATAACGTTTTAATGACCAGAAGTTTAAAGCGCGTCTAGCATCAAGACACCAGTGGGGACAACGTGTTTTACGACTCTCCACTACCTCCCATGCTCTCTCCGAAAAGGCGATCAGAGAGACTCCTGGAATAGAAGATAGTCCCTTCTGGCCACCAGTAACAACACAGTCCACTCCCCAATCATCCATCTCTAGAGGAATAGTCGTCAGCGTACACACCGCGTCAACGACTACCAGAACACCAAACTGATTAGCGACAGCTGCAATCTCTTGCAACCAGATATTACGGATTCCACAAGAGGTCTCACCTTGAACAATGGTTAACAGGTCAATGTCCCCCTCTCGCTCCAATACCTCTCTAACTTGTTCAACACTTGTAGGGGTCAATCCATCAGATTTTAAAGAGATTACATCTGCTCCTACTCCCTCTGCCAATTCGCGAAAACGGGCACTGAAAATCCCTAACTCCAGCACTAACGCCTTGCGACCGGGCCAGAGTAAATTAGTAATCCCCATCTCCATTGCCGCTGTAGATGGACCTGAGATGCCAAAAATCTTATCGCTCCTGGTCTGAAAAGCATATTGAGCCATTAAAATAACTCGATCAATTACTTGATTCATTGTACTTCCGAGGTGGTTTATAACCACCCCGTTGGCATTTGCCACCATCTGGGGAATGGGAACCGGACCAGCCCCCATTAACAGCAGGGGCTCAGACGGAAGAATATCAGAGAGCGCAAGGTCTTCGGGAGGAAGGATGGCCTTTGTCATAGAAGAGCACTACCAGAGGTAGAGAACAGGAGTGATTGTTGTCTATTCATTTTGCATATAACTCCATTGTTGCCATCACGTTTGCAAACCATGTCTACAATCTTACTCTATAAATCATAGGATATCAGAGATGGCCTCGCAACTACCGGTCAGCTTTATCTGGCACCATTTCACTGGTTTCCCCAAATTAGTGGCAATAATTATTGCCAATGGAAGTGTATACTAGGGTGAATTATTACAGTAGTATTAGATCAGCAAATTTAAGCAAAACTATCAGGTACTTGGGATTTACTAATGATGATGGCTCAAGAGATTCGTAAACGTTTTACCCATTTTTTTTCTGAGCAGGACCACCAGCAGGTTACGTCATCCTCCCTCATCCCTAATAACGACCCCACCTTACTCTTCGCTAATGCAGGAATGAATCAGTTTAAGGACTACTTCACCGGTAGAGTTCAGCCACCTCACCCTCGGGCGGTTACAATTCAGAAATGTGTCCGTGCCGGTGGTAAGCATAATGATCTGGAGAATGTTGGGGTAACCGCAAGACATCATACTTTTTTTGAAATGCTGGGTAACTTCTCTTTTGGTGACTACTTTAAAGATCAGGCGATCTCTTTGGCGTGGAATTTTTTAACCTGCGAGCTAAAGCTTCCTGCTGATCGCCTATATGTAACCGTCCACACCAGCGATGATCAGGCTTTTGAAATTTGGAATAAGAAGATCGGCATTGATGCTACTCATCTCTTTAGAAAAGGGGACAAAGATAATTTCTGGGAGATGGGAGATGTTGGTCCTTGTGGCCCATGTAGCGAAATTTTTTATGACCATGGAGAGGAGTATAGTACTCCCAATCTCTCGATTAAACCCGGGGGAGACATCCTTGATGATGAACAACGCTATGTCGAAATATGGAATCTTGTTTTCATGCAGTATGAAAAAAGCAAAGAGGGTAGAACTCCACTACCATCTCCATCAATAGATACTGGGGCCGGACTAGAGAGAATTGCTGCCATCATGCAGGGGAAGTATTGGAACTACGACAGTGACCTTTTCACTCCTATCTTAGATGAATTGGCCACGATTAGTGGTCGTCAATATGATGATAGTAGATACTCTACCCACTTCAGAGTTGTTGCAGACCATATTCGCTCCTCGACAATGCTAATTACCGATGGTGTGATCCCATCAAATGAGGGTCGGGGATATGTGCTACGCAGAATTATTCGCAGAGCGATCCGTCACTTACGTGAACTGGGAACTCCTCCTCTAAGCTTCTGCCGTCTAGTACCTGTTACCCTCAAAACTTTAGGCGCTCAATATCCAGACAATCTAAATAATCAATCCTTAGCAACGAAGCTTCTCGAACAAGAGGAGCAGAGATTTCTTATCACTTTAGACCAAGGTATGCGTTTCTTAGATGAAGTTGTGGAGAGCGAGGTTAAAGATAGTGTCTTAAACGGTGCTGCCGCCTTTAAGCTGTATGATACCTTTGGATTCCCTATTGACCTAACGGCCACTATATTACAAGAGCGAAATATCTCTGTTGATATGCAGGGATTTGAACAGACCATGCAAGCCCGCAAAGAGGAATCAAAGCGAAGCTGGAAAGGTGGAGTTGGAGTTGATAACTCTATCTTTTTCAATCTATTAAGTAAAATGGGGGCGACCCAGTTTGTGGGATATCAGCAAGAAGAGTGTTTGGCAACGCTCCTTCACCTTGAGCCAATTGGTGAAAATGAATTTGGCTTGATTTTCGATCAAACTCCCTTTTATGGTGAGTCCGGCGGTCAAGCGGGAGACAGTGGCGAGATCTATCTTCCCGAGCACACCGCCAAAGCACTCACAACAATAACCAGCACGAAAAAACCAATTCCAGAGTTACATCTCCACCTAACGAGTAGTGCTGAATCATTAATCATCGGCAATAGATATCTATTGAAGGTCAATCAGCAACAGCGTCGACAAACTCGTCAAAACCACTCTGCAACCCATCTCTTACAATCTGCGCTAATAAACGTACTGGGAGATCATGTAAAACAGAGCGGTTCATCTGTTAATCAGGAAAAGCTGAGGTTTGACTTCACTCACTTGCAAGGTATAACTCCGCAGGAGCTACAAGAAATAGAGCAATTAGTTAATGATCAAATCGAAAGAGGGTTACCCATCTCTACCAGTGTTATGACCCCTGACGAGGCAAAAAAGAGTGGAGCACTTGCACTTTTTGGTGAGAAATATGGAGCAAAAGTTCGTGTTGTTAAGATGGGAGCATTTTCTACCGAGCTATGTGGTGGCACCCATACCACGAATAGTGCCGAAATTGGCCACTTCCTCTTACTCAGCGAATCTTCATTAAGCAGCGGTATTCGACGGATCGAGGCCCTGACTGGGGCCACCGCGATTTCACGACTGAGGACCAGATCTCAAACTCTTCACAGAGTCGAGCAGCATCTTAATGCTAATGAGAGTAGTGTATTTCAAAGAGTCACTTCTCTAGTTAATGAGCAAAAACTGCAACAAAAGGATCTTTCTATCCTTAAGGAGAAGATTGAACAACTATCAAGCGACTCCCTTTTTGATGCCCCTGAAATTCTAACTGGAGATTTACCATTTAAGGCGATTGAAGTATCAGCTGAGAGTGACCTAAAAAAAGTATCCGATCTTTTTATGGACCGCTTTCCTGATGGTGTGATTTTGATCTCATCTGTGAGAAAAAATCGCACTGCAGTCTTACTACGATCTTCGTCTAATAAAAGTGCCCCCAACTGTTCAAAGATTCTCAAAGAGTCACTTCCCTTAATTAATGGCCGCGGTGGTGGTAAACCTAATATGGCTCAAGGGTCTGGTGACGAAATGGCAATCGGTCCAGTAGTAGATAAGGTCCGACAAATGCTTGTTCAAGGAGCAGAGTAGATGATGATTAAACAATCTTTTATACTTTTTTTATTCCTTACCTTGACCCTGCTTCTAGGTAGTAGTTGTCTGGATAAGTCTAAGAAAACCAGCTCTAACCAAACCCTTAATATCGCGCTCCGAGGTGAAGTTCCAACTCTCGACCCAGCAAGTGCCTACGATACTCTATCAGCCTCCGTCATTTATCAATGTTACGAAACCTTGTATGAGTACCACTACCTTAAACGACCATACACCCTTAAACCGCTACTAGCTGATGGAATGCCACTAGTGGAGAACAGAGGTAAGCGCTATACCATAAAAATAAAAAAGGGAATCCGTTATCACGATGACCCTTCTTTCTATGGAAAAGTTCGTTACTTGAAAGCTCAAGACTTTATCAACCAGATAAAACGGCTGGCGTTTATTCCTACCAAAAGTAGCGGTTGGTGGTTATTTGATGGCAAAATTGTTGGGATAAATAAATTTCGCAAACAAGCGGGAAATGATCTGAATGCCTTTAAACGACTAACGATTTCCGGTCTACAGGCCAAAGATGACCACACTTTAGTGATCAACCTAACTCAACCCTATCCACAAATGTTATACGCCCTTGCGATGAGCTTTACCGCACCGGTCCCGTTAGAAATAATATCACAGTACAACAATCTACTAAATGATCGAATCGTTGGCACTGGGCCATTTAAACTTGGCGAATGGGTCCGTTCCTCAAAAATAGTATTGCAGCGGTTCGAGCACTATCATGAGAGCTACTACCCCTCCATTGGAGACCGCCTATCCAACGATAATAATCTTTTACATGATGCCGGAAAGAAAATTCCTTTTTTGCAGGGAATTGTATTCCACGTTATGAAAGAGGATCAAACTCGCTGGTTAAATTTTCAATCTCAAAAGATCGATCTCTCTCATATTGATAAGGATAACTTTCAAAATGCTGTCAATCCTGACGGTCAGCTTAGCCAGTCATTAAAGAACAAGAAGATCCATCTTCAAATCTCTCCCAGCTTAACCTATTGGTGGTTGTCCTTTAACATGAAAGACAAAATTGTTGGTACCAACCTAAAGCTAAGACAGGCGATTGCCCACGCCGTTGATATGGATCGCTATCTCTCACTGTTTACCAATAATATCGGACTAAAAGCAAATTCCATCTATCCCCCAGGAATATTTGGTTACGATCCGGCCCATCAGCTTCCCTTTGAGTACAACCTGGAAAAGGCAAAAAAACTATTAGCTGAAGCTGGCTACCCTGACGGCAAAGGTCTACCAGTACTACGGTACGATGTTCGAGGTGCGAGCCCAACAAATCGTCAACAAGCTGAATATATCAAATCAGAGTTAAGTAAAATAAACATTCGCACCAAAGTTACTCTGAACTCATTTCCCCGTTTTTTGGAGAAAGTACGCAGTGGACAACTCCAATTTTGGCAGGGGGGTTGGGCAATGGACTATCCAGATGCAGAGAACTCACTGCAACTACTGACCACTCAAAACCATGCTCCTGGCCCCAACTCATCTTTCTACACCAATGCGCAATTTGACCGCTATTTTGAACAGTTAAAAATTATTCCCAATAACAAGAAAAAATTAGAACTAATGCGTAAGATGGAGCAGATAATTCAGCAGGATCTACCTTGGATTATGCAGTATTACTCAAAAAATTATTTTCTATTTCACGAACATCTAAAAAACTATCGTCACTCAGATGTAATTTATAATTATATGAAATATCTTAGAAAGGAGTAGTGCTTAACCAAACATTTTGCTCTCCTACTCAGTTAATTAGCGGCATTATTTACCTATCTCCCCTCTGTAGTGTCTGTTTAATCATATCTTACTGCCTTTACACCGAAGATATTTACTAGAAGAAGCAGTGGTAACATCAACATTTGAAGTTGATCTATTGTTTTAGTTATCTTGAACCAACAGGAGGTTGTTAGAGAGATTGGAGGTAAAATTCGATGCCAAAGATAATTGCTATATTTGCCACAGTGGCACTAATGCTTACACCAACCTCTAATTTTGCTCGCGACTATATCATCTTCAGCATCACACAGAGTGTGCCTATGGGTGAACCCAACGAGATAATCAAGAAAAATTTTTACACCAATCTCGGCCAGGAACAGGGAGTAGATAAGGGCACCATCTTAGATGTCTTCCGTACAATCTCCCGCAGTGATCCCTACCAAAGTAAAAAGAGGTACAACTACCGTATAAAAATTGGTGAGCTATCTGTATTACATGCCGAGCAGAGCAGCTCAATTGGGAAAATATCTAAAGTTAACACCGAAGCGAAATACCCGCTATTTGAAATCGAGGCTTTTACCATTGGAGATCATGTAACGGTCCATATCAAAGATGAATAGCAGAGTTAGCTGATCCCAATAAAACGTTATCTCTCCCTACTATAGTAATATTCTGTGATCTCCTAGTCGGGTGAATCGCTTGACCTTAACTAATAGAATCTTATGCTCAACTATAATTGGAACTAACTGCAGGATGTACTCCTCTCCAATCATCAACTCGAGACAACGCGAAGGGCAACTTCTGATCTCTTTGATCGGACTTCCCCGGTAAACACCCTTAAAGTGAAATCGATAACTGTACTTACCAGATAGCTGCTCGATCCCAATACAGCTGCTGATTGCAATAATATCGCACATCATCACTCTTCCTTCGCTAAACAACCTAGTCATCAGGTCTCCTAATGACTGCAAGCGAAATACCATTTTCTCTTGTTGTAACCATCTCAAAAAATTTAGCCTAGCACTAACAAGAGTTTTTTTTTAAACAGTACAGAGTAAAAAAAGCTCCCTGATCACTAAGAATCACTATATAATTACAGAAGAATTTCCATATTGATTTAACATAGCCCAGTAAACTCTATCACATAGGAATATTTATTATGGCAAACAAGAAAACAGTTCCCCAACTCTTTGTCAATCGTGTCAGCAAGAACCCTGATGCCAATGCTATTGGCTGGATTGAAGGTGATAATGTTATTTTCTATCGTCATTCAAAATATCAGGAAATTGTAGAGGCCCTAAGCCTAGGATTAGTCAAGCTTGGTCTTCAGGCTGGAGAAAAACTATCGATACTCTCTCACACCTGTGTTAAGTGGCATCTCTGTGATATTGCAACCATGTGTGCGCGTGGAGTTGTGGTACCGCTCTACCCCAACTATCTCTCCCAAGAGATTCAATTTATAATCAACCACTCTGAAAGTAAAATAGCCGTTGTTGAAAATGATGAACAACTTTTGAAGATAATCGAGATCCAAGAGAAGACACCTCAACTGCAATATATTATTGGCATGGATGAACTATCTAGTGAAGCGACTACTAAGATTCGTGATGGCATTGAATATATCTCCTATAGTACTCTATTAACTAACGGACAGAGTGAGCGTGAAGCTGCTCCCAACCTATTCAAGGAGCTGGTTAATGATGGGCTAGAAGGTGACCTAGCATCTATTATTTACACCTCAGGAACAACCGGAACCCCCAAAGGAGCAGTAATTACCCAACATGCATTTAGCTCTATGCTTGAAAATGTTGCTCAAACTCTCCATGGAGGAATTGATACCACTGATCGAAACCTGGTATTTCTTCCACTCTCCCATGTATTGGGGCGATGTGACTCTATGCTATTTCTAGGACTGGGAAATGAGACTGTCTATGCTGAGTCACTGGAGAAGGTAGTAGACAACCTAGCGGTGGCCCGCCCAACTGTTCTAGTAGCAGTTCCACGTATTTTTGAAAAAGTACACGCCAAAATTATGCAGCAGATTGAATCTGGTTCCCCGGCCAAAAAGGCTCTCTTTAACTTGGCACTAAAAGTGTCTGAAAATTATTTTAATGCCTTGGAACGTGACCAATCTCCGTCCACCCTCTCCATCATTCAACGAAATTTAGCTTATAAAGTAATCTTCTCTAAAATTTACAATAAATTTGGTGGAAACGTTCGCTTTTTTGTCTCTGGCGGTGCTCCCATCTCGAAGGAGATTATCCATTTTCTAAGACATGCAAATCTTACCATATTGGAGGGCTATGGACTGACTGAGACTGTTGCTGCCTGTGTTCTAAACCCACTGGGAAGACAGATTGCCGGTACTGTTGGAGTTCCTCTAAATAATGTCAAAATGAAGTTTGCTGAAGATGGCGAGATCCTACTCAAAACTGATGCTATGTTCTCTGAATACTACAAAAATGAGGAAGCAACCAAAGAGGCGCTTAAAGATGGCTGGCTCTATACTGGTGATATTGGCGAACTAGATGAGCATGGCCATCTAAAGATCACAGATCGAAAGAAAGATATTATTATTACCTCTGCCGGAAAGAATATCGCACCACAAAAAATTGAGGGGTTAATGAAGTTAAAGCCACATATCTCTCATTTTATGGTGATTGGTGACCAGCATAAGTACCTCACTGCGATCGTCGGTATCGAAAAGGAGCCCTTCTTAGATGACTTTGACAAACTGGGGATCGATCGCACTATAAGCGTTGAAGAGATGAGCAAGCACCCTGAAATCAGGCAACTTATTCAGGGGGAAATAGATGATGTTAACGATCAGCTTGCCCGCTTCGAAACTATTAAGAAGTTTTATATCGCCCCTGTGCTCTTCTCGGTAGAGAGTGGAGATATTACTCCATCCCTAAAGCTAAAGAAGAAGGTGTTATTGGACAAGTATCATGGAGAGATTGATTTAATGTATTGCTCCTAACCGGCGGCAAACCTCACCCCTCTCTCCGCCCTTTAGGGCAAGAGTAGCGAAAATCAGCTATTTATAGTCAAAAAGTTATTTTGACAAAGTGACCAATCTCCCCTACAAAGGTTTGTTTAGGGTACGACACATCACATTGAGGAAAATTTATGGCCAGAGTAACCATCGAAGATTGTTTGGAGCAAGTAGAAAATCGCTATGAGCTAGTTCACCTAGCAACCAAGCGGGTTAAACAACTACGTGACGGTAAAGAGCCATTAATCAACAGCCGCAATAAGGATATTGTTGTCTCGTTACGAGAGATTGCGGCCGGTAAGGTATGTCACGCCCCAGTCAGTGAGTACGACTCCGACGAATTTTAGGAATTCCTTAACTATTTTATCGCTATTTTCAGTACCTCATCAAAGTGTGAGACTGGGTAGAACTTTACTCCCTTACGATGGCGCTCCGGCACCTCTTTGAGATCCTTTTGATTCTGCTCAGGAAGGATAATCTCCTTGATCCCTGCCCGCTTGGCCGCTAGCACCTTCTCTTTAATGCCGCCAACCGGCAGAACCTTGCCAGTCAAACTAAGCTCCCCTGTCATCGCTAAACCACTCTTAACCCGTTTCATCTTGGCCAAACTATAAAGTGCCGTTGCCATAGTTATACCGGCGCTAGGGCCATCTTTAGGCGTAGCTCCAGCAGGTAGGTGTAGATGGACCTCATGATCTGCGAGGTAATCCTCCTCCTCTGCCTTAAGTTCTCTTTGTAGTATTTTTTTAACATAGCTGTAAGCCAGAGTTGCTGACTCATTCATCACATCACCCAGTTGGCCGGTGAGCTTAAAGCTCCCCTTCCCCTTGAGAGGAATAGTCTCAATGAATAGAATCTCTCCACCGTAGGCAGTCCAGGCAAGTCCGGTCACCACTCCCGGAGCCATTTTAGTTCTGGCCAACTCAGTCTGAAAAATGGCTCCACCAAGAAGTTTTTCCAACTCGTTAGGCTTAACTAGAAATTTTTTCGAACGTTTATTACTTACCTTGGCCAGTGCCGCTTTTCGACATAGCTTGGCAATTAACTGCTCCATCACCCTCACTCCTGGCTCCCGAGCATAGTCTGCAATCAGTTTTTTCAGAGCAACTACTCCCAAAGAGAAATCCACACGCTTCAATCCATGCTTTTTTAACTGCTTGGGAATGACCCATTTATTAGCAATCGAGACCTTCTCTTCAATAGTGTAACCACTCAGATCGATAATCTCCATGCGGTCCAGAAGAGGTGAGGGCACATCGGCCATAAAATTTCCTGTCGCAATAAAGAGCACTCGAGATAGGTCGAATGGAACATCAAGGTAGTTATCGATAAAGCTACTATTTTGCTCTGGATCTAACACTTCCAATAGGGCTGATGATGGATCTCCTTGAAATGATGATCCCAGCTTGTCGATCTCGTCCAACATGATTACCGGATTATTAACTCCCACCCGCTTTAGTGATTGAAGAATCCTTCCCGGCATCGCTCCCACGTAGGTTCGTCGATGGCCCTTGATCTCAGCTTCATCACGCATTCCCCCTAAACTAAAGCGATAAAACTCCCGGCCCAAGGCACGGGCAATACTTTTACCCAGGGAGGTTTTTCCTACGCCGGGAGGTCCCGATAGACATAAAATTGTTCCATCGTACTGTGGCTTTAACTTTCGAACTGCTAAAAATTCCAAAATACGTTCTTTGGGTTTCTCTAGTCCATAGTGATCTGACTCTAATATCTTTCTTGCTTGTTCAATATTAATCTCAACCTTGCTCTCCTTGCTCCATGGCAGATCCAGCATCCAGTTTAGATAAGTTCGAGAAACATTGTACTCCGGACTACTATCTGGAATTACCTCCAGCCGAGAGAGTTCCTCCTTGGCGGAATTATACGCCAACTCCGGCAAACCAGCAGATTCAATACCGTCACGAATTCTTTTTAAATCACGAGACTTATCATCTTCATCCATTCCCAACTCAGAACGAATAACTTTTAGTTGCTCACGTAAAAAGTATTCCCGTTGATATTTATTAACTTTATCATTAACCTCATCTGATATTTTTTTCTGAATATCTGCAACATCCTTCTCTCTTTTTAGATAGACCAGTAATTTAGCAAATCTCTTTTTTACTACTAGTGTCTCTAAAAAATCCTGCGCCTCAGGTATGTCCAAGGATATAGCAAAAGCAACTAAATCAGCGAGCGCTCCTGGAGAGGGAGAATTTAACATCGCCAACTTCATCTCTTCATTAAAATACGGGTTTATTTCTGATAATTTTTTAACTTGATTAATAACTGAGCGGGTATAAGCATCCAACTCCTCATCACTCTCAAGTATATCGTCAAAAACCTCGATATTCGCCACCAGCAATGGAGACTCCTCAAGTATTTTTGAAGCACGATAACGTTTTATGCCATGAACGAGTATATTAACTGAACCATCGGGCAATTTCAGCTTTTTAACCACCTTACAGATGACCCCTACTTTGTAGATATCGTGACCACTAACATCACCAATATCGTCAATGTCATCAAAGTCATGATCTTCTTCGCGTCTTAACTGAAGCAATCGCTTTTCATCTGATGACTTATCGTCTGGGTCATCACTTGCAGACCCTCCCTCATTATATTTGACTAGGTTAAGAGCAACATACCCAGTTTGCTGTAAAAACTGATCTAACTCTGAAGTGAATTTTTCTTCGGTCAAAATAATCGGGGCAATCATTCCTGGAAAAATGGGACTATTCATAATTGGAACAATTACGACCTTAGGAGGAAAAGTCAGCTCTCCCTTGCCTTTCTCTGGAAGGTCACTAATTTGCACCTTATAATCTTCATAATCTGATCGATCATCAGCCATCACACGCTCACTTCTTAATTTTTTCTAGTTCACCCAATATGTAGGTTGTGAATTAAATTACTATAATTTTTTAATGTCAACTACCAGTCGGCCATGTGACTCCAAATAAAAAATATCCACTTTGACCTCAGTATTAAAGGAAAGCTCACAAGAGAGAACCTCTTTGTCCACTGCATAGAAGTTAATGGTATCAACAAAGTGACCGCGTCGTAACTCTTGAGTCACCCTATTACCAATCTGTGTATCAAAAAAATCAATATTAATTCTCTTTCCCTTGGAGTTAATATGTCCATAGATTCTTGGTGCCTTGACAGACGAAAAGTCAAAGACCAGGCGCTCCTGCTGAGTGCCTTTGCGATAGGACCTTCTAATCCCCATAATGGATGAGTCCTGTTTCACATCTCCATTATGAAATATTCCCTGATGCAAAAAAATTGCGCGTTTTCGCCCTGAGATCCTACGAATGCGCTCGGCAGTAAGATCTTGAGCGGTAACCTGGGTTACCTGCAAAAAAAGTAGACAAGAGAAAATAACCATTTTAATCAGGAAATTCATACATCACCCAATAGCCATTACTGCACATGCAGCAAGTCCAACTAAGTAAATTCTACTTATCAAAATGGCAGTTGTATAGCATCCATCTACATGTAATCACATGAAAGATTCCCCAGCAGCTATTTACTGTACAGAACTACCCCCTTAAGCCTGAAATAATTGCTTGCCTTTCTATGCAAGATTAAAGTATATGTCCATCTGTCGCTGAATCAGGAAGGTTCCTAACCTAAAGAAGGTTATCATGTTGGTTTTGACACGGAAGCTTGGTGAGAGTATCGCCATAGACGACCATATAAAAATAATTGTTGTTCAAATTAAAGGCAAACAAGTTCGCCTAGGCATTAAAGCGCCCAAAGAGACCAAGATCCATCGGGAAGAGGTCTATAAGGCAATCCAGGATCAGAACACCGAAGCTGCCAAAAGTGATATGGAGCAGATTAACCAGCTTGCCGACGAGCTGTTAAAACCACAAAAATAATTTAGACGTGGTGCGAAATGGCTGTTTTTTCGCCTTGTCTAGGTGCTCATAAAATTCCCCCTTGCACTTATACCAAATTGATTGCTATTATCCCTGAAGAGGTGATTGTCTGTTAGACTCACCGCTTTCTTAAGGAGGCATATTAGTGAAAATTGATACAACTCGCTTTGGGACCTTAGAAGTTGACAAGTGTGACGTTATTACCGTTAAAGACGGCATCTTGGGCTTTGAACACCTCAAACGATTTTTTATAGTTGACCCAGGCGATCAGACTTTAATTTTATGGATCCAATCAATTGATGATCAATCTGTGGCATTTCCTATTATAGAGCCAAAATTTTTCCAACCGAACTACTCTATCAAGCTGCTACCAGCTGAACTCGCCAGCCTAGAGCTAACTGATCTTACCGATACCAGTGTCTACTCAATCCTAACTATTCCTAAGATTGTAAGCGAGATGTCTGCTAACATGAAAGCGCCGATCATTATCAACAATAAGACCAAAATTGCACGACAAATTGTACTTCAAAATAATAAGCTGGAAGTACAGTTGCCAATGTATATGGAACTTCGACGCTATATTGTTGACTACACCTCTGATGACTCTATCCGAACCAATGCCGGTCGGAATGAGAACATTGCATCCACTCATGATGATTTAACAACACCGGAGATATCCACTACCGCGACTGCTACAGAACACCACTAAGCTTAACTCAATGAATTATTGTAGGTTTTTCTGCTATCGTTTAATCTCGATGCTAAAGAGTCGTAACTATTTCTAAGAGATAGATAGGCGAGTCTCACTTGCAGCCGCCTGTGACAGGTTGAGATACATCTTAGCGTCTGCATTTGACGGATCAATGGTTAAAATTTTACGCCACTCATCTTGTGCCTCAAGAACATCATTATTCCCAAAATGAAGAATTCCCAAGGCAACTCTGGCATCAAGATAGTGGGGATGCTCACTTTTCATTTTCCGAAGTTCCTCAAAAGCCTTGGCAAAAAACCCCTTCTTAGCATAAACCTTGGCCACCTTAAGTCTTACCTCTAAATTATCTGGATCTAGCCCACACGCCTTATTATACTCAAAAAGAGCCTCATCAAATCTATTGTAAGTCATGTAAAGCTCTGCCAACTCATAGTGCTTACTAGCAAATTTTTGGTTGATATGTGAGTCTAGCACGCCAGATTCAGGCGATGTTGGAGTACGCATGACGCGCTCGTTGGCTTCTGAAAAGATCTTGCTGCCACTCTCGTATTGTCCAATGTCATTATAGAGAACCGATAGACAGATTGAAGCATCAGTATGAGAAGGATCAATCTCCAAAACTCGATTAAGTGCCTTGATCGCCTTTCCCAACTCTCCGCGCTGATGAAAAATATTTGCTAAGCAGAAGTAGGCTTCACTGTTTTGTGGATTAAACTCCAGTAGCTCTGTAAAGATACGAGCTGCTTTTTTATACTCACGCCGCTCAAAGCAACTTTTACCTCGACTAAGTAGATCTGCTTCTTGGTTTAACTCCAAGGCATCCTCCCGCAATTAGTTACCCCTGGCCCTTATCTTTTACTATCGGGGGAAATTTACGACACTCACGCATAAGATCAAGTACCTCTCCTCTTGCCTCTTTCGCTAGTAGGGTCTGATACTTTGTATAGTACTCTATGCACTGCTCCATGCTCTTTAGCTGGTGTGCGCTTCTAATTATTCTGGCCGCTGCATGTTGTACTTCGGGTCCGGTTTTATAGTTATCAATAATCAATCGGTAGCGATAGATTGCCGCATCATAAACCTTTGTCTTGTAGTAGAAGTCTGCAATATACTTCTCTTGAGCACGAAGCATTTGCCAACACTCCTCAACTCTCTTACGTCCCTGTTCTCCATGCTCCGACTTAGGGTAGTGAACCAATAGCTGGTTGTAGTACTTAATGGCTTGCTCCGCGACGCTTAAATCACGGTCATGGGTAGATGGCAGTTGATGGTAGTAAGCTTCTGCAATCTTCCAAACAACATAGCTGATTTTTTCATGTTTTGGATGGAAGTCTTTAAACATAATATATGCTGCCACTGCCTCGAGATAATTTTCCTGCTTAAACAAAATATCTGCATGCAACAACTCAGCATGTGTAGCGTAGTAACTATATGGATACTTAGATTTGATTAAGTTAAGCCGCTCAATTGCAATCAGATTACGACCGTCATCAGAGAGATTAACCGCTTCACGATAAAGTACCTCTGCCTCTGTTTTACCAGCTGGTCGTTCCGTACTACACCCGTAGAGCAGAATGACTAACGGTAATAGCAACGTAAGTCGTGAAATTATATTTCCCCTTTCAAACATCATCAAGCTTCGACTCTCCCAAGGTAATAGTTACAGCTACAAGTTAGCACTAAGCCCCAGAATTAGTCAAAGGACATCAGCAAAATCAAGGGGGAGCAAAGTATTGACGAACTTAGCGGTAGCTATTTCTATATAGCTCTTTGTATATCTCAATAAAAAACAGCTTAATCGCTGCGGCCATTGGAATTGAGATAACCATTCCGATCACACCTAGATACTGGGAACCAACAATTACGCTAATAACAACAATAACTGGATGTAGGTCAACAATTTGCGAAACAAGAATTGGAAATACCAGGGCCAAATCGATCACATTTGCTACCGCATAAAGGATTACAATTGCCATAAAAGTTGAGTTCGGACCATACTCTACCAAGCCCAGTAGAATGGCTGGAATCGCCCCAATTACCGGGCCTAAGTAGGGAATAATATTGGTAATCCCTGCGAGCAAGCCCAGCAAAATAGAGAATCTAACATCCAATATTCCCAAACCAATAGTTATAATTAATCCTACAATACTGGCCTCAATAAACTTTGCTAGAATATAACCACCCAGCTGCTTATTAAACTGATGAAATAGATAGTAAAAACGTTCAAATATTCTATTTGGTACTACCCTTAGTACCAAATGCTTAAACTTCCCACCATCTCGTAAAAGGAAGAACAGGAAGAGCGGCACCAAAAAAATCCACTCTAGCAGTGAGGTTAAAATTACGGGAATTTTCAACAAAACAGCTTTGGAAACTTCCTGACCATATATAATCAGATCATTAATCGCCTCACCACTAATTTCCATACCAGTATGTTTTCTTAGCTTAGTACGAAATAATTGATAGTTTAACTTAAGGTAGTGCTCTATTTTGGGGAAATAGTACTGCACATGCTCCGTCTGTTTTTTTATAGTCGGCACAATTTTAATGATCGGGTAGGATGAGAGTAGAATCATTCCAAAAAAGACTACTAAAATAGAGCTCGTCTTATTAATTCCCAATTTCATTAAGTAGATAATTAAAGGTGCTGTTATCAAGTAGGATATATATGCCAATCCCAGTGGTATTGCTAAACGGGAGAGAGTTGCCATTACAACCATTCCCAGCAGCAACAGGAAGACAAAAAATATTAACTGTATCCGCTCGGTGGTCATCACTTTGGACATCTCTACTTCTCTCTTATCACTTTAGTGTTATCACGCTCATGTTCTAGCTGCAAAATTTTAGTCTGCAAGCGAGACATCTCCTCTGTTAAAGAGAAGAGGCGATGGGCAATAATCATCGAAACTGATTGGAGTAACTTAGTCGCCACGACTGGATGCCGGCTAATTAACTCATCCATGTCCGGTTTAAAAATTCCCAATAGCTGAGCTGAGTTTTGGGCCACAACAGTGGCACTCCTAATACTGTTCTGCTGGAGAAGAGCTAACTCACCAAAGTAATCACCCTGTTCAAGTAGAATGTTAAGCGTTGATCTTTCCTCATTTCCCGCCTTTTTATTTTTAATCAAAATATTCAACTGACCAGAATAGACAAAATAGAACCCAATCCCCATATCTCCTTGGGCAAAGACCATTTCGTTGTCAGTAAAGCGCCGATGATGCAAAAACTTAGTCAATATCCTCAATTCATTATCTGTAAATCCACTTAAAACATCTATGCCACGCAAAAATTTAGGAATTGTTACCTTACGACTTCCTCCCAGCGGGCTTGCTTGCCAAAAATACTTAAGCATCGACAGCTCTACCTTGCGGGGCAACGCACGGTGCTCCTCTCGGTTTTTCTTTATATCTGCTTCGTAACTGTTCATGTCCAAGATTCCCTAGTTAATATGTTCCTAACTTCTCACGCTTTACCCATCCGACTAAGCTTTGAGGGGCAAGAACTAGTACCCACTTTTCATCATGTTCTCTAATAATTATCTTAGATCCAACACTGATTGTAGATAACTTGTCAAAAATAGCTGAGGGCCCCTCATAACGTGGCGCAGGTTGCAGCACTATTGCACTAGTCACTCTTTCCACAAGATATTTCTCCAGCATAACAGGAGTGACTGCAACTAACCCAAGTATAAGTATAACTGCAATATGTTGGATAACCTTTTTTCTTATTAATAGGAGTAATATTATAAGCAGAAGTAGTGTTGCACTATAAGGAAGTAGCGAATTCCAGCTAGTTGCTTGATCTAATATTTGGTCATAATAATTTGTCGACTGAGACAACCCTTGCAAATGTAATTTTTCTTTTACCTGCTCAAGATTATTGACCACCCGCACATCATGAAAATCTCCCTTTAAAGCCTTCTCCAAATGAAATCTACCTGCAGCAAAGTTTCCTTTTTTTGCATCGATAGTCCCTAAGTTGTAGTGAAATATCCCTGGGGAAAAGAGCTCTCGACTCTCTAAAAGCTCCTTGCGCGCAGCGCCATAATCCTTGGCTAGATATAACTCCTCTAATGACTTTAAAAGATCAGTTGTGTTATTATTTTGCATGGTTACATTATCCATTTCCTACTTGTATAAATCAAGATGGGACAAAAGTTTGACCATCCCTAAAACTCTCTACAGGGAGATTAAGTGAGGTAATTCTATATGAATTATGGTGTGCATTCGAAGAATATCGAAACCAAGATCGACCTACTATTCTCAGAAATTCTGCAGGAGCAGCAGAAGATTAACTCCATTCAAGAGGGGGATGAGGATAAAAAGCACCTGATTGAGGGGCTACTCGCAGATTTTACCGATTTTAGAGGACGTGGCTTCTTCTACAACTATCTCTCCTCAGGTAAGGGACATGGCCCTTTCACCCAACTGGTGGATGGCTCCGTCAAGTATGATCTAATTAGTGCGATTGGAGTTAATCTACTCGGACACTCCCATCCACTATATATCCGAGCACATTTAGAGAGCACTACCTCCGATGTCGTAATGTGTGGCAATCTACTCCCCTATCAGGAGGCTCACCAACTATCAAAGCAGATAATTGGCCAAGTAAAAGAGTCCAGATTAAAGCACTTCTGGTTTAGTGGTTCTGGTAGTTTTGCTAACGATACTGCATTAAAGATGATCTGGCAGAACAAAGCTCCTAACTATAAAATTCTCGCTTTCGACAAGGCTTTTGCTGGCCGCAGTGTTGCCACTCAGGAGCTAACCCACAATCCAGCTTACCGCGATGGTATGCCCTCCTACATAGAGGTAGATCATATTCCCTACTTCGATTACCAAAACCCCGAGGAGTCAGCGAATATAACCATTGCCGCCATGGAGGAGCACTTTCAAGAGAGTGGTCCCTATGCTGCTATCATGATGGAGCTAATCCAGGGAGAAGGTGGCTTTATCTATGGTACTAAAGAGTACTATCAAAAAGTTTTAAGCTGGGCAAAGGACCATAACTTATTTGTCTGGATTGATGAAATTCAAACTTTCGGCCGAACAACTGAACTATTTGCGTTTCAAATGTTTGAGCTGGATAAGTATGTAGACGTAGTTACTGTCGGTAAGGCACTTCAATGTTGCGGAGTACTGTTTAGTGACGAGTTAAATCCCAAGCCGGGACTAATCGCAGGAACATTTAATGGTTCTCTCGTCTCTCTTAATGCTGCCAGCAAAACAATCCGTTATTTAAGTGAGGGTAATTTTTATGGTCCTTATGGGCGAGTCAAAGAGTTGGAAAATGCGTTTCTCTCTAGCCTAAAAGCACTCTCCCATAAGAGCTGTCGTAATAAAATTTCTTACTGTGGTGGAATCGGAACAATGATCTCTTTTGAGGTCGGAGACTCATCAAAGGAGATCACGGTTCAATTTATCAAAAAACTTTATACTAACGGAGTAGTAGCATTTATGGCGGGGAATAATCCAACCAGAGTACGCTTTCTACTTCCGCTCTGTCTTACCGATCAGCATATTAGTGAGATTATTTCCATCATTGAAAAGACAGCGCTAGAGACACTTTAACATGAGGCAGACACAGGAGTTTTAATATGGACTTCCCCCTAAAAGGAAACTACTTCCATGGATCTTTTTCCATGCCACCCATTGGTGGCTCTAAAGGAGTAGAGCAGATAATTAAGAAATTCTCGCCAGCAAATACTACCCACCATCTCTGGGATGGACCAGTCGACTTTCGCCATGTTGAGCCAGCAGTTGAGTCCGCAGAGCATGGACACTTGCTATTACAGAAGAAGACATTGGAAGAACGAATTGAGATAGTTATGCGATTGCATGAACAAGTTGAGGTTAACCGATCAGAAATAGAAACAGCCATTGCCTTAGAGACAGGTAAACCACTCCACGATGCTAAATGTGAACTAGATACCTTGCAGCAACAGACGCAACACCTAATCCAGGTGGCCCGTCAAGAGATCGCTACCCAGCAAGTTGAGCTAAATAGTGGGGTTGATGCCAATATCTACTACCGTCCCCTAGGAATTTCGTTAATTATCTCATCTTCGTTTTTGCCCATTTTGCAAACGGGTTCTGATATTGTCTCCACCATTCTGGCCGGTAATAGCTTTATTCTTAAGCCATCTGAAAAAGTAATGTTTAGCAGTCAGCTACTTATCGAGTCTATCGACCAGGCTGGCTTGCCCAACGGAGTAGCAAATATGCTACAAGGTCCGGCAGAGTTAACTCAACGAATTTTACGTCAAAAAGAGATTCGAGTTGTTCTGTTCTATGGAAGTAGTGAAAACGGTTTAAGTATTCTACAAAATGCCAGCATTGACCCCACCAAGCAAATATCACTACACTTAGGTGCTAAAAACAGCACCATCGTTCATCAAGATGCTAAGCTGGAACCTACACTAATTAACCTACTCTACTCCGCATTCTCATCCGCCGGCCAAAATGCGCTATCAACCTCCTTGGTGGCAATTCATCGCTCTATACATCAAGATTTTATTTCACAATTTCATAAACTAGCTAAAAAAATTGTGATCGATCACCCGATCGAACATGAGCATGAACCATTTATGGGGCCACTAATTGACCAACAGGCAGTGGACAACTATCTACTCTACATGGGCATGGCAAAACGTGAAGGAATAGAAGAGATAATGAGAGGAAAACAGTTAAGTAAGAGATATCCAGGCCACTACGTGTCACCTGCAATTCATCTAACTGATTGTGACCACACTGACTCTCACTTCCTTTCAAATGAAATTATTGGTCCCGTTTGTACCTTTCTGGTATATGACGAAATTGAGCAAGCCATTAACTTGGTTAATTCCTCGCAATATGGATTAGTCACATCGCTATTTACATCAGACAAAAATATTCAGCAAAGATGTATCGAAACTATTTGTAGTGCAAATATTAATCTCAACCTACCAACAACCTTTCAACGCTTCTCACTACCGATTATGGGAATTAAGCAGTCTGGAAATTACCACCCTGGAGGTTCTGGAACAATTAGACAATCGGTCTACCCCCTCTCTTGTCTAGAGTCAAATAGTCTTTATGAGAATAACCTGGAACCAATTAAAAGGGGTATCAACTATGACAACTAAGATTCGGGCCGCCATCATGGGTGGATCTGGTTATGCTGCAGCAGAACTAGTTAAACGACTGGTCAATCACCCCAATGCAGAATTGATACGAATATCTAGTATTGACTACGTCGGTGAGAATATTGGCGCCGTTCACCGATCTTTTGCTGACCGACTGCCATACACTCTTGAGGACTTAACCCCTGAAAAAGTGGCCGAGGGGTGCGATATTGTGTTTCTCTGCCTACCCCATAAAGTCTCCTATCTGATGGCACCCAAACTGTTTTCTCAAAACGTAAAGATTATTGATTTTTCTGGTGACTATCGAATCCGCGACCAACAAGTCTATAATAAATATTACAATACCACTCATACAAACCCGGACAATATTGAGAGCTTTGTCTATGGACTACCTGAACTAAATGCCAACTCAATTCGTAATGCCAATCGAGTTGCAAACCCTGGATGCTTCCCGACTGCAACAGCACTTAGCCTGCTCCCACTAGCTCAAGCAGGATTGTTAACCGGCAAGGTCCGCGTGGTTGGCCCAACCGGCAGTAGCGGCAGCGGTGTTCATCCACAACCGGGAACTCATCATCCCCTACGCCACAAAAATATTAAAAGTTATAAACCTCTAACACATCAACACCAGCCTGAGATGTTGCAGATTTTGTCTGATGCTGGAGGGCAGAACCTCGCTGTCGATTTTGTTCCCATCTCAGCACCACTCTCTAGAGGCATACTAACCAATGCTATTATTGATCTACCTGAAAGTACTAATGACAGTGATATTTTTGATATCTATCAACAATACTATCAACATTCCCCCTTTATACGAGTACTCTCAAAGGGTAAATTCCCAGAGATTGTCTCCGTCGCCGGTACCAACTACGTTGAGCTAGGAATCCAACTAGGTGAGAGACATGACGGAAGCCGTACTCTTGTATCAATCGCCTCTATTGATAATCTAGTCAAGGGGGCCAGTGGGCAGGCAATTCAGAACATGAATTTAATGTTTGGATTAGATGAGTGTAGCGGCTTAGATGATTTTGCCCTTTGGCCATAATCGTCTAATTGAGATCAGGACCAAAAATGTCAACTAGATCAGAACTAATTGTAATTAAGTTTGGTGGAGAGATCATTACTGATCCAACTAGCTTGAGCAACTTGGCATCCTCAATTGCCCAACTCTTTGCCCATAATTTTCAAATTGTTTTGGTACACGGTGGAGGGCCGATCGCCACCAAGCTAGGAGCGAAACTAGGAGTTAAGTCCACAATGGTTGGAGGGCGGCGTATCACCTGTCCCAAGTCACTGGAGATAATGAAAATGACTCTGCCGGGGGTTATTAATAGTAATATATTGGCCGCACTAAAAGCGACCTCACTCCCCTCTGTTGCGGTAAGCGCTATTAGCTATATTGATGCGATTAAGCGTCCCCCAAGAAAGGTTAGTGGTAGCAAGGGGAAAATAATCGACTTTGGTGCTGTCGGCGATGTTGTGAAAGTTGATCCTACTTATATAAATAGTTTAACTGCAGCTGGATATATCCCTGTCGTCTCCCCACTTTGTGCTGACAATGAAGGTAATATCCTAAATATCAATGCCGACACCATTGCTGTCAAAACTGCCCAGGCGATAAAAGCTACTCGTTTCGTACTGATAACTAAAGTTGGCGGTGTTTTTGAAGATCTTGATGATCTGACCTCTCGCCTCCCTCTCCTCACCCAACAGAGTGCCTACGAAATGATTGAAAACGGCAAGATTCAAGGGGGGATGATCCCTAAGTTGGAGGAGAGCTTTATTTTGCTGCAAAAGCAACTTAAGGTATTTCATATTACTGGTGTGAATAGTAAAGACTCACTTAACGAGGAGATACACAATCCAGGAAGTCAGGGTACGGCAGTTACCAGTTAAAAGCAGTGTTCCTATCTACGTTTGGGATAAAAGTTGAATGGCTGATTAACTTCAACCTGTCCACCACCTCGAGGCTCTGGGAACCGAATACCCCGCAGGACAGTGACAACACAACGCTTAACCTCTCCTGGCATCGATGCTTCTGCTGACTCTACTCCTGCTCGAGAGACATGGCCCGAAGCTGCGATAATAAAATTCATCCTGACTACCCCGTGGAATATTCGCTCTGAATAATCTAAAACCTTCTGATAACAGTAACGAAATTGTGGAAGATGATTCAGTAATATATCCCTAATGATTGATGGGTCCATCCCGCCTAAAATAACGGTCTCAAATGGTAGCCCCGCAGTGAAGATATCCTTTTTATCGACTAATCCCTCAACGCCCTGAGCTCGGTCAAGCTTCCCAGATACCGCTCCGGTCAAAGATCCCGCCCGTTGACGGATCGTCGCCTTGGTAACCGTAGCACTAATATCACCACCCTCCAGTTTTGCGGCACCGATCCCACGTGTATCATTCTTGGCAACTTTTATATTTTTGGTACTGCGCCCCTTGGCCAGCAGTGAACTCATGGTACTCATAAAATCAGGAGACTTATAGGTATCTACCCTCCCCCTTTTATTGCTCCTGCGATTAATATGTTTTCCAACTGGAGTTGTCCGAGATGCGGCCCTTTTCTTAACAGAAATAGGTGCCTTGGTGACCCTTTGTGAACGGATCACTTTTTTTGCCTTTCTTGGTGCTGCCTTCCTAACCTTAAATTTTTTAGTAACTTTTTTCCTGCTAGATGGCCTTTTCTTGGCAATTTTCTCCACTTTGGATTTTACCTTTGGCTTGATGATTTTTCTCTTATTGTCTTTCATCGCCTTCTTAATTGAAGTACTTTTCTTACTCCACTTTTTTTTATAAAGGATGGTGGCGACTCTAGCAGGGTTTTTTTCCTCATCAAGCTCGGGATCGACCTCAAATATTGTCATCGCTCCCATGAAAAAAGTGATGGTCAGAAAAACGGCTATTAGATATTTTTTAAAATCAGAATCTCGACGCATAATTGGAGCATGGTCAACCGCAGGAGGATGATCTGTGCGTCTGACTGATATCTGAACATCTCCATTGAAAAACTGGAGGATGTCATCTTCATCCAAGGTGCTATACTCACTGCTCTGCTTAACCCCTTGATCATCTTTTAGTGAAAAGTGCTCATGCCCCGCAGGTGGGTAGATAAATACCTCATCGGACTTTATCTCTATAAACCGCTCCTTACCGCCTTTAGGTAAATAGGCATACTCCAGATCGGCTGTTCCTTGCTTGATTCCCACTAAAGGAACTCCTCCATCAACAATCGGTATATAGTCAACGGAGTAGATATTATCTTTAAAAAGAATAATGACCTCTACAGCCTTTAGGGTAAGATCGTAGTTGAAAATTGGGTAAAGATTAGAATCATCCTCGAAAATATACTCCGAAAACTCCGCCTTAGGATCACGTGCCAAGGGGTATCGCACAATACGATTAGCCGTTGCTGGCTTGGGGAGCGGCACATCAACTCCATCCGAAGTAACAGGTGGAATCGGGAGTCCTGTTTGATCTGATCTGCTCTCCATGGCGGGAGGCAAATGTCCTTCCTGAATATCAAGTGGGGGGGGAAACGTCACTGCTGTTTGTAACAAGCCAAATGTTAGTTGATGCTTGGAGATCATTAATTGATCCCCCTCTTTTAGCTCACCGACCACAACCTTCTCACGATTAACAAATGTCCCGTTTAGGCTATGTAGATCATAGATTTTTGCTCCTGTGGGCATCAATTCCAATATTGCATGAATGGCAGATACATCTGTGTCCGGGATGATGATATCACATATATCAGCTCGACCGATTAGCATCCTTTTTTTAGTTAACGCAAAATGTTGCTGGTTGCCTGCTGCCTGACCTTTATCGCTTGTCAGCTCAAAGCGAGTTACTACCAACTTGGAATTATTATCTATATCATTCAAAATCCAACTCCATCCGCATATTAGCGTATCTGACCAACGGCCCTGATGATTTTGTCATTAAAATTTTTTCTATATGGTAACTTGTTTTTAAATCCACGTTGATAGCGAGGTGAAATGGACAGATCACCAGGAGAACCAGCCTCACCTTCGACAATCAGATCAGAGAAATCAAATTTTTCATATTTTTTATACTTATAGATTATCCTCTTCTGTGGTTTATCTGCAGACTGGGCAGTAGCTGTCATAATCAGCAGTAGGGATATTAATAATAGTTTCATGCTTGATCCCCTAGTAGTTGTTTGATCTTTTCATATTGTTTCGACAGTGACTCTAACTGTTTAGCATCAACTCGTTCTATTAATTCTCTTGCCTCTGTCTTTTTCTCAGAAAGAATTAGTGCCAATGCATGGTTTAGAGCAATATAGGGACTCAAACTATGGGGTTCCGGAATCTGCGCAAAAAGACTAATCGCCTTTCTGGGGTTTCCCTTGGCCAAGTGATATGTTGCCAAACCATTGATTACATCAATGTCCTTATTCTGCTCCTGATGTAGTGACATTAAAAGTGGGAACGCCTGATCAAAGAAACCATATCTTAGATATAACTGTGCTAGGTTAAATTTGGGCGTTTTTGCCTTGCGATCCATTTTAATTACTGAGAGCAAAGCCTCAAGGGCCTTGGCATCCTCACCCTGGCGTAAATAGAGAACAGCAAGATTATTTATGGCAGGCGAATATTTAATATCTAATTCACGGGACTTGTTAAAGAATAAAAGAGCCTTACGATACTCATTTTTAAGGAAGTAACAGACACCCACTTGATTCCAGTAGCTGGGATGTTTGTGGAATTTTAAAAAATTACCTCTCAATATCTTCTCTGCTTGTTCAAATTCACCTTGATGGCAGAGGCTATTCGCCTGCCCGATTGGCTGATCCTTGGCTTGTACACTCTCTAGCCTTGGAGATGAAGCTCTAGATAACGACTCATTTGATAGAACGTCTTTGTCCTCAGCCCCCCCTAAAAAATAGTCCATCTCTTTACGATAATGTTCAATCTCAGGAGGTATAAAATCACTATTTTCAATCCAGTAAAATTCATCCTTTTTTTCAGAGCCTGCCATATTCTTGCTTCCCTTGGTACTGGATGAACAAGATATAAGCAGCTGCGTCACCAAAAGAATAAATAGTATTTTTGAGATCATACTAATTTCCTCTACGTCCCATAATAATTCCTCCTGGAGGATAGCTATACTTCAAGAGTGGTAGTGCCTTTTTAGAGTCAACAAGATATTTAAATCCAGCAGCGGCAAGGATTCGATTATTAACAATTTTGTTCCTAACCTCCACTTTATAGTCATCAGCCTTCTGCTCTAGCATTAATGCCAACTTACTCATACTGCCCTTGAAAGAAGCAATAAACTCAGGTGTCTTATCCTGCGGAGTGAACTCCCTGATCTCTGTGGCCAGACCATGTAAAGAATCAATCAAGACCTCATAGGCTCGAACCGTTCCAATTCCAGATCCGATTTTCATAATATCCAGAGAGTGAGCGAGAATACGTGAAATAATTCTATTTTTCTTTGCCAATAGCTGATTATAGACTTTGGCTGGAAATCTAAATCCAATTGCATTTAAACTGCTTTTAAGAATGTTAAGCTTTTTCAGCTCCATCTGGGCGACCACGTCCAGCCCCTTCAGCGGAACTGGTGCCCTATTTTTGACACTATAAAGGTAGTATTTTCTAATTAAAGGGTTAAGTTTTACAGCCTTACTCTTTTGCCCCTGGTCAATATACCTCTGCTTGATATCTCCCCAGTGAGAGATCAGATCGGGCCACAACTTTTTACTTTTTCCTAATTGCCGCAAAACGGCAATCGTCGGCTGCCACTCACCACGATTTAGCATCGCTTTTAAGTAATCAAGTTTTGCCTGTTTGATCGACGATTTGGGAATTCTACACTGCTCTCCACGAGCGATGACCTTCTTTGCCTCTTTAACTTTTCCATCACTTAGAAAGACAACGTAGGCATTTTTAAAAAAAACTTTTTTATCAGCACTCTTAAATTTACATAGACGATCAAAAATCAAGGATGAAAGTGTCGCTGACTCATTAAAGTGCTGCTGGTTGAAAAGGTCTGTACTAATCGACAAAAATTGCTTGCGAAACTCTTTAACATTGCTAGCTGACATATGTTTTATTGCTCGCAGAGACCACTCATAAGACCTTTTACCGTCTCCAAGCTGATGAAATAAACGGGCAATATTGAACGCTGCTATTCGCATCGCCTCCAACGATCCCCCCTTAGTATTATTTTTCTGATAAATATCTGCATATGCCTGTAGCGCCCCCTTCCAGTTTTTCTTATCCTCTAATCCATCCGGCGTCTGAAATTGCATTTGGGTGTAGACATACCTAATACGTTTTAAAAATTTTGGACTCGCTTTAAACTCACCTTTATTTACTAATTGCAACCAACGTGTGATCGCAGTCAAATCGCCAGCTTGTCGATAGTACTCAGTAACTTCTGCAAGCATCGCCTCCTGTTTACTGAAATCTCGTGGAAAGTTAAGGCGAAATCTCAACATCATCTTCTCTGCCGCCTCTAACTTTTTCTGAGCAATCAGTAGTGCAAACTGGCGCTGGTATATATGATAGGATTTTTTTCCCTTGGGATATTCCAATAAGAAATAGTTGTAAACGTGCATTAACTTATCATCACGATCCTTCTGACTCATTCTACGCTTGTCTGATATCGTGGCCATCATCCCATCCAAAGAGGTTTTGATGATCTTGCGGTTCTTCGTTTTCTTTGCTGCTAGGTAACTCTTCTCATAGAGTGAATATGCCTCCGGATACTCTTTAGCTGCATAGAGTGTCTCCCCTGCCAATAACTGGTGTCGAGCCTGTTTAGAGGGCTCCATCTCAGCCAAAAGAAGAAAAGCCTCTACTGCCTGCCGCGCACGTTTGGCCTTAACCTTGGGTCGACGACGATAGTATTTACCTACAACCTGTTTTTGCAATAATGCAGAGATTCGCTTTAGTTGAAATATTAACTCTTGGTGTCTCTCATCTCCCAGCTCTTGTTGACGCCCAATATCTCTCTGGCGTTTAGCAACACTTAACTGCTTTGATAGTTTTCCGTGCTTTCCATATAACTTTAAAAGAAAGTTATTGACCTGTATCTCCTCTTCCAATGACTGCTTGTGCCGTAATGCGGCTGCCATCGCTTGTTCTGCCGCAGCAAATTTTCCCTGTGTAACAAGGTGCTTTCCAAGCTCCAACAGATGAGATGAGATATTACTACCAATTGACCGGTAAAACGCGATCGCCTGCTCAACTTGACCTGCCTCACTATAAAAGAGTGCTAAGTCCCGAGAAACAAAACGGCTCATATCAATGTACTTTGATGAGTTGCTCCTTTTATAAACCTCCTTCATCAAACTAATCGCCTGCTTGTACTTTTTGGTTCTAAAAAAGCACCATGCAAGGTTGAATCCGTCCTTGGTCCACCACTGATCATTGCTAAATTTTAAAGCTTGTTGATAGCGGGGAATGGCGCGATTGTAATCACCGCGATTATAGTAAATATCACCCAGTGATGCTTGAGCTTTGGCATGCATCACAGAGCCACGCTTAAGATGTTTTTCCGCCAATTTAAAATATTTAAATGACTGCTTATGCTTATTAAACTCTTTCGAGTTATAAGCTAAAATGTAATAAACCTCACCAATCCCTTTGAATTTTTTAAAATGTCGTAATATTGCTTGGGCGGTTTTTTGAGCCTGCTTAAACAGGTTGGTCGATTTCTTAAAATATTGACTCTTGCGTCCCCCCCTCCTTTTTTTAGCAGGGATTGATAGATATGCTTGATTCTCCTGATCCTTGATAATCCGCGCCTTTTCCAGCAGTAGCTCTGCAACTCTCAAGCGTAGCCGTGGATCGCGATTACCACTCTGCTGATTTAGACGGCTTACTTCACTTAACTCTTGATCGATTACCTCTAATAATGCAATCCGACGGTCCGCCGCAAAAAGATTATTACACACTATAAAAATGCTAATTAACAAATATGTCGTTACTATATTTCTCATTGTCTACACTCAGATCGAAGGGCAAAAACATAATCTCCAAGTTCATCAGCCCAGAATTCGCCGTTAAAATTCCAAAAATATTGTTTCTCATTGCGCAGCAGGTGCTGGAAATCGCCTCTTTTGCCATCTGTATCACTTACATTCATGTAGATATCCGATTTTCTTCGGGAAAGAACCTCTAGCTTGATATAACTCATATTTACTAACATCTTTTTAAAATCCCGAGCTTGCTGACGAAATACTTTTTGAGCATACGCTCCAATCAGATCACGCTGTAGCAGAAGAGCGCTTTGTAAATTACTTTTGACCTCTTTTTTAAACTTATCTGCTGGAAATGATTTTAATACCGCAAACTCATCCCTTCCTCCCTGAAAAGCGATTAGCATCTCGCCGTAAGCGGGATCTCTAATGATCGACTCCACAATTTTATCTATGATTTTTCCCTTTCCTTTCGCACCCTCCGTTCTACTTTTGGTTAGTAGATAGAAATGTCGATAGTCACGGTAATGATTTTTTACATATTTAATCAATTGATCACTTTTTTTCTTATGCTTATTATAAAAGGTATCAACCGCATTTCTTGCATCATCCCATAGGCATAATTCTAGGTAGGTTAATGCTTTTAGTACCTCAATTTCCGGGTTTACAATGTGGGTAAAGATAGGTGCTTTGTAGGTGACCAACTTACCTAGAGTCCGATTATAATCTTTAAGATAGAAGCTATTCCACGCCTCCTCGAAAAGAATTTCCGGCCAAATATGCGAACCCTTCTCTAGATCAAGATAATTAAGATTGGCATCTTGATAATTGCCGTAAGAAAATGTGGATCGCGCTACCCCAACCAAACAGTAGTCTCTAGTAATCGTCAACTGTCTTTTCTTCTGACCAGTCAAACCACCTTTTTTCAGTGCCAAGTTGCTGCGAGCAATACATATTTGATAACTTTTTGCTGCATCTTTATGTTGCTTTAATATTGTTTCAATACTTGCTGTGATCATTAAAGCGAAGGGCTTTATCGAGTGGGTCATCGGAATGCCTGACCGCAACTCTTTCAGCGCAGCTTTAAATTTTCTTTGACGGAATAGTTTTTTGCTAAGTACATAGCGAATGGTAGGTGTATTAATTCTTGCAAGAACATTAATTGGCATAACCTCAAATTGTCTAATGCCAACACGATCGACCAATCGCTCTACCAGGCGATCCAACTGATCACTTTTAAACTTAGGAAATCTGACTAGATACTCTTTTAAAAATGGCACTGCCGCAAAGTATAACCCACTCTTAGTTAACTCTCTGGAAATTGCAAAAAGAGACTTATAACTGCTCTTATTGCTTCTACTGTAATAGTGCTTGCGTGCATCATTATACCCAGCATAAGAGTTAACCGCTCCCAGACTGAGCAGTAAGGTAACAACAATGATAGAGAGTGTTTTGCTCACTGCATTTATCCTATTGTAAAAGCTAGAAACTATATCCTAACGCAAGTGATAGATCATAGTTGGCATAGAATGTCTTATCACTACTAGTTGCCGTTGAAATTGCCTTTTGAGCCTGATAGTGCATTACAGTCAAATCCATTCGCACATCAAAGCTACGATTAATAAAAAATTTCAGTCCAGTCCCCCAGATCAGCGCAGTATGTGACTCCGTTTGAAATTGAGGGTTGAGGGTTCCAATTAACTCCTCACGATTATTTGTCTCTTCCAGCTTGGCCAACCCTACTCCCAACAACCAGTCCAAATAGACAATCTTATTAAAAGTGTTAACCTTTGCGTAGAATGGTGACCAGATCACCATCCCCCCCATATAGCTATTGACCATTCTTCTAAATGGTACTGATCCTGACCCACCACCATTATTACGTACCGATTTTGCACTGCTATTTTCAGTAGACTCAGTTTTTGCGTAGAGAAACTCCATTCCCCAATCTTCCATAAAGAAATGTGTTGCTCTAACTTGAGCTGCGTATGCATCAACAAAGGAGCCGGAAGTAGTCATTCCTCCGCCAACATGTAAAAACACCTTGCCTCGTTTTCTAAACTTACGATTTTGTAAAACATAGACCTCTTTGTCCTGATCTAACCAAGAGAAATCATACGTTGATGACTCGCCTGCGCTCAATTTTTCTGGCAAACAAAAAAACGAGACCAAAAGAAGGGTAAACAGTAGTGGAAAGTGCAACATCCTTTTTACCATAGTTAGCATCCTGCTATACGATTGACTGTTAAACGGCACCGCGATTCAATCAATGACTTCGCAATGCACTGTACTTGTTACCTTAATATTATCACAGCTATAACTCCACGCAACTGGAACTAGATGCCCGGCGTGCAAATATTTCTAAAACGACAGATATGACAGTGTGAAGCATTCTTAAGGTATAGACAATTTAGATTACTCCATACCCGACCAAGCGCCTTGCATATTCCAGGGTAATCACACTGATGATCATAAACTGTTTGTTGATCGAGATAGATAATTTTCAGAGTAATTTGATCTGCTATTTTTGTCTCACCAGAAGTATAAAGTGCAAAAGCATAAAGCTGTAGCTGAAAGATATAGATCTCCTGTCTCTCAGGTGTACAGCTTCCGGTCTTGTAATCCCAAATCTGACAACCATCAGAAGATAGAATAATCATATCAGGGGTGCCAGAGATCATATAATCAAAAAGATGGAATGTTCTTCCTCGCTCAATGATCATCTCAGATCGATCCCAGCACGAGGCAATTATCTTAGAGGCCCACTCTAAAGCCTTATAGTCCACCGCATTTTGAGTAGAAAGGTCGGGTTCCTCTCGTAACGCATAGGAGGCTAGCAAATCATGCAGGCGCGTTCCTCTTAGGGCGCTACTTACGCCATCTGAAGGGCTTGCTCCACTAGAATTTTTCTCGGAAGATCTCTTGTTGGGGGCGATAATCTCCTCCAACTGCTCCGTATCCTCTTCCTCCAGACGACAGATGTTTTGCAGATAGAATTTGTGTGGACACTCTGCCAATGAGAGCAAACGGGTAACAGACAACTCTGGAATGGCTACCATCACCTCTGCATCTTCAATCATGCGCCAGCCAATACCTAGCGGGTCAAGATGAAAGATTGGAGGCAAAGATGATTTGGTTAATGCTTGGGGACTCAATTCCGAGCAACTATAATCCTTACCCTCAATATTTTCATACTCAATTCTACACTCCGATGAGAACTGGCCAGTAACTGTCCTTAATCCATTAATCCAACTATTTTTTCCGCTGCTCTGTGGTTTTGTACCTAGCTTGATATCTATCCAGGACAGTGATGACACAGCTCTGGTGCAAGCAACATAGAGTAACCTTTTTTTCTCTGAAAAGCTTTTTTTACCATTTAATATACTCTCTAACAGGTAGTAAGGTGAGCGAAAGATTAGCTTGCTGCCAACTCCCGCTTTCCACTTGAAGCTAGCAGGTATGGTTCCCATGGTTCCACCATCGGCCATCGCTCTCCCGTTGGTATGAATCCCACCAAGGATTACATTATCAAACTCCAATCCTTTAGATGAGTGCACTGTCATTATAACGACTGAACGTGGTTCATTTCCAAAGTGAAAATCATAGGAGTAAGTTTCACGATCCTGTCCGCTGGTCAGCTGATAAGATAGTGCCTGATAATTATCTCCCTCCATCTGACAGATCGATTCTAAATGTTCCATGTTATTGCGATAATTAGCACTTGATATTCCAGCGACAAATAGCATCTTTTGAAAAGAGTGATAGATTCCACTAACTCTGGTCTGAAGAAAAAAGTCATCAATCATCTGCCGTAACTGATCCGGAATGGGAATTCCCAAAATCTCCAGATAGGCTGAAATCACCAATACGCTGTAATTTTTTTGGGGCATCTCACTCTCTAGTTCACATCCAATGTCCACCAGCTGTTGAAAAATACCGATTAACGGATCATCCTTAAATGGAATTTTCACCTGAGCGATAAATGGAGTCTGCTGGTCAATCAATCGGCTAATTAAATGGCGGGAGGGTGCCAACTTTAAATATAGTACTGCTATCTTCTCTCCTCGACTGCACCTATTTAGAAGTGTCAATATCTGATCAAAGATAGCATCAGCTTCATAGCGATCCATCTGTGAACTACTCAGTCGACTTAAGTCCTCCCTCTCTTCTATCTCACAAGGACGAACAAAAATTTTCTGTTCACTGTCGTGCTCAGACAGTTGGTCCGGTGAACATTGTGAGTCGAAATCCACGGCAAAAGAGTCCGTGCCGCAAAATCCCTCTCCAAGTGGAAGTAAATTAGCAAAAAGCAAATTGTTAAAATTGGTTACCTGCGGTGCTGAGCGATAATTGTTGGCCAGTGATAAATTATTAGCTATCAGTTTTTGGCACTGTTGAAAGACGGCCAACTCTCCTCCGCGAAACCCATAAATTGCCTGTTTAATATCACCCACTCCGAATATTTTATTAAGATCCCCTCCGGTGATTGCTCTAACGATCTCAAACTGAACTGGCGAGGTATCTTGAAATTCATCAATAATAAAATAGTTAAATTGATGCCCGATTCTGGTCGCCACTTCGTCACTTTTTAAGGCGGCACTCACCAAATACTCCAGATCAGAGAATGTCAATAATTGGGCATGAGCATATTCCCGTTTGGCAAACTTAACTAGTTGATGGAATTTGGCCTGCCATGAGTTAAATTGATCTCTACGCTCAAAAAAGGCGATGAGATCATCACAAACCCGGGCAAATTTACCCTTGAAAATTTTATACTGATCAAAAAATGAGTCTATCTCACCTAAACCCAACCTTTTTAGCGGTGATCTAACTCCTTTGTGCCGTTTAAAGAACTCTACTGTAAGTTTGAGATCATTTGCATCACTCGGGTAGACAATCTGCTGGCGTAATTGATTGAATTCAGCGATTAACTGATACCATTTTTTACTATGATAATCATGATAATCGTTTTCAATATTAATCGGCATGCTAACTAGATTCTCACATCCAAGCAGGGTCCATAGTTCCCAAAAGTACTCTTTATGATTAAATGAACTCAGTTCACAACCAGCACTCTCTTCCCAGGCAAACCTGAGCTCTGCGCGCTCAAATATTTTTTTAAGCGCACCAACCAACTCCCGACGTCGGTCTAGAAATGAGTTATACAAATCTGAATCACCTTGATGGTCATTCCTCTCTTGACTGTACTCTAACCAACTATCAACTATCATACCAAGCTTCTTCTTAAACTCCTGTTCCGACGTAATGGAGATTTGAGGAGTTGCCTGTGGCAGATATCCACCAGATAGTAATTTACTGCAAAATCCATGAATTGTTCCCACGAAGAGATGGTCAACACTTTGGTTGATTGCAACGTGAAGTGCACTGCTATCTGGAAATTCTCCGGATACTCTGGATTTAAATCGCAGCATAATCTCACTTGCCGCTTTTTTAGTAAATGTCATAACCACTATGCCATCAAGGTACTGCTCTAAACGAGCAATCCACTCAGCATCAATATTATCATCCTCCTGATTGATATAATTTTTTATCAGATAAATGAGGTGCTCGATAATGACAAAGGTCTTACCTGATCCTGCACCTGCGCTAAGGAGAACCCCACCGGTATGCTCAATCGCCAATAGTTGTTCTGGATTCGGTGCTCTCATCTCTCTCTCTCACACACAGCTTGAATAGGGCAATAACGACAGACATCCACTGTGGCTGGTTTGGAAGCGAACTCACAATCAGATCCTAGCTTAGCAAGAGTGAGGGACTCCAGGGATTGATACTGTGACAACATCTGCTCTACCCCTTCTGGCGCGATTGAAAGCGCTTTATCCAACTCGTTAAGTTGTAATAAATGATCATGAGCAAACATTGAAAATGAGATAAAGCGAGAGTGAGGGATGGCCCCCAGATTTATATAGCCAATAAACAACGGTGAAGTTGAATTGATTTTATTAAGATGTGACAAATAGAATGGTAGCTGTATTTTGCGATAACTGCATATTTCACTTGCAGAAGGGATACTGCCAGCAGAGCGTTTAAAATCTATAATCCCAAATCCCTGACTACAAGAGAACAGACAGTCAACTCTGCCGCGAGCCCTCTCCTCTGAACACTCGAAGGCATATTCGAAATCCACTTTTGCCCCAGGGAAGACTTTTAACATTTTTGCTAATAGCCTGATGCCATTTTCAGTGTAATGAACTACCTCAACTTCCGAGCTGGCAAAATCTATACTTGAAAGATTTATTTTATGAGTTTTTAAGTATCGTGCCATTACTGATCGCACTGTCAGTAAATGTTTTTGTTCAACCAACTCAGTGTAATTTGACAGGTAGTGCTCAATTACTAAATGTTCTATTTCTCCTAGCTGATAGGGCTGGAGGACATGCTGAATTGTAACTCGGGGAGAGATTGGATCTAAATATGTGAAGTAATATTTTCTAGGACAATCAAGATAACTTTGCAACGATGAAGCAGTGATCCATTTAGGTAGTACTGCCTGCTGCTTTGTCGCTAGTTTAAGTAGGCTGGATGATGTTGCCTCGGCTCCAATTTTCTGCGTATCAGTCATAATTTTTGCGCTACTGCAACTATTATCAATCCGTTTAACCACCTCACTCCACCATCCATCTTCCAGCTCTATTTCTGATTCTAACAATAGGATAGACCCCTCGCGTCTTAAGGAGCTTAACAAGTGATAACGTAAAAATTCATGTTGGAGCTGTGGGCGACGAACGGGGCCAATGGTTGCCAAAAAACTTAACACTGATCTAGGATATGAGCTATTACCACTACCCCCCAAACGGCTGGAGTCAGAAGACGCCACCACCCACAGCGGGCGGTCTAAAGAGGAAGACTCAATCTCTTTGACTGAACTGACCAACAGAGATTTTCGATTAGAGTGCTTAAGTGAAATGGATGAAATTCGGGGTAGTCGCAATCCAACGCTCATAAATATAAGCTTTAAATCAGCATATCCCAACACGCACTCATCGCCAGTGTCATGGGCAGTAAATTCATCAATTGCCGAATGAAGCAAAAGTGCAACCTTAATCCGGCGATAGTTGCACTTAGGGAGGCTGGATTCACTTAATATATATTGGTCAATATCACCTATCAGCTGCTCCTGGCCATGGCGGGAGAATGGGTCACTAAACCATCGAGAGGTTAGCTGTTCTTCGAGCTGCTCTAGCTCACAATAGAAAAGATCACTAGGTGCTTTAAATGATAGGTCCGGTAATGGCAGTGAATTAATTCGATTGAAATCCAGATCTAGCTCCATCATAAAAATATGGGGGGGAGGAGCATCTGCGCTGATCTGGTTTTGATAGAGATCCTGCAGTGAATTTCCGAGGTTGCCAGCGGCAAAACGCACTAACGAGCAAGAGGTTTTATCCACCACTACGCTCTCTTTTTTACTATCTATTGGCTGAGTATAGTTATCATTTAACCAGGCGATCCAATCGGTCGACTTGCCATGATGATAAATCTCATCCGGCAATAAAACATAGACATTCTCTCTGATCCCAAGAGATCTTAAGAAGTCCACCTGGATTGCTGATAGATGGGAAAATCCATAAAAAAGATAGTTATATATTGGTAGCTGATCTCTCTGATGAGCCATCTCCAGCGAAGCCGGAGAGCGATAAGCTTGGGCCAGCTGGTGGTAGACTAGATGTTCATCAGCAATATTTCCTACCTGCTGCAACTCCAAGAAAAAAAGTTTCACTAGAGCTGATACCTCCTGCCCAAACTCATCTAAGACTTCAATTAATAGGGAGAGATCTAAAGTATAGCTACGAAGGTCACTAAATAGATCGAAGGCACAAATAAATGTCTCATGTGATAAATTTTTGAAATATCGATTGGCCAAGGAACGTAGTAAAAGCAACATCTGTGACTTGTTAAGTAATTTTAAATCTGGACATATTTTTTTACTCTCACCGGCAATAAAGCCAGAGACAGTATTTACAGCAACTTCATCCAAGCCAATACCGGCAGCATTTAGCTTACCGCGAGTTGTATCTGCCAGTGAGGGACTGGGACAGATAAATACCGTTTTCAGTTCAGCGCTATCTCCGACAATTTCATCCAGTCGAAAATCGTGCTGATATCGATGAACATTAATCATAATGCTCCACCAGCATAGGGGCTAAAATGGGTTAAATAGGTTAATGTTTATACTGCGGCGGCTTTTATCCCAGAACATCCTATTTAAGATTTCAGACTCTTCAAAAAAGCCACAAAAATTTTCAGCAAAGGCTCCATGTGCCATGACTGGAGCTAATAGGGATTGTTGTTTAAATAGTACATTTTTGCCCGTTTTCTCAAACTCTTCCCAGGATTTTCCGGCCAAAGGAAATTCAAGATTAAATGCTCCCGCCGAGCTTACCAACACCAACATATTAGGATCTCGAGCAGATTCGTTCAGCAGAGTTGTCGCCACTTTTTCCAAATCCAGTAAAATCTCCTTCGCCTTACCGATCTTATGCTCACGCAGCGCAGCAAGATAGGAGAAGTCTCTAATGACTAGAAAATATGCCCGGTGAAATTGCTGCGAATACTGCTGGAAAATAGAGCTAACATTTCCATAGATAGATGAAAAACATCCACCATCATGACAACTTTTGTCATAAAAGATTTCACCACTTCCGATGGATAACTGCTCTTGATAGTGAAACTGCTTAGTATCGACACTTGGACGCTCCTCCATCTTCCATACTGTCAACCCTTTCAAAAAATCATCTCTAATCTGCTGGCCACACTGCAAAGAGCGGCCAATACCCGACTTTTTTCCTCCACTTTCAAATAGTGCGGTTTGGTAACCAGCTTTGCGCAAGACCCTCCAGATCGGCTTAAGGTTAAAGTCATCACAACTACCGGCAATATTCTTATTCCCTAATAGCTGGCCTAAAAAACTATCCTCTGGTTTCGGCCTTAAGGTATAAAAATTGTAGCTCCAACTCTTACCAAGACAGGTCATCATCTCAAAGGGGCTACGAATCTTCGAGCTGGTACGATTAAATCGCAGCATCGCCACATGCTCCTCAGCCAGGCCAGCAACCTGTAGCCAGACAATCCGTTTGGGATAGGAGTTAAAGCGGTGCTCGGTCAAATTAACCGTTTGTACCCGGGAACAAGCAGATAATAAAAATAGTAGCAGTAACGATTGAATATATCTCATGGAAAAAGGTCTTCCTTTTGCTAAAAATAAGCCTCTAGTCGAATATAGATTACCCATTAAAAATCAACCAGAAAAGGTACAATTATCACTACAAATACCTTATTCTTATACTAGAAAGCGAACAGAAAGTGTAATGTAATAATTTAACTGTATCTAACCCTTGGCACAAAAGCCCATCAGGAGTGAGCATGGACCAAACATTAACATTCTCCCGGGAGATTATGTGGGGTATTCCCACCAGCTTAAGATAC
This sequence comes from Bdellovibrionales bacterium, assembly GCA_018646675.1. GTDB lineage: Bacteria > Bdellovibrionota > Bacteriovoracia > Bacteriovoracales > Bacteriovoracaceae > JABGUH01. The sequence continues at coordinate 109,871 of JABGUH010000042.1, forward strand.
CTTATGTATCTACTTTTTATTCTGGCGGTAATAATTTTTGTTCGTGGATTGTTGTCCAAGATTAATCTGGTAACAAACAGTCAGGGTTGGGATGGATTGAAAAAACTATCTCCTACAAACATGCAATGGGGAGGATTTCTAAAGACGTTACTACTACAAGGAAAAGTTACCAGAAGAAAGGATGTTGCCCTATTTCATGGGTTGATTTTTTTTGGTTTTCTCATCCTGTGGATTGCAACTGATTTAGTGGCAATCCACTACGACACCCCTTTTAAAGTATTCCAGGGGACCACCTATATTGTTATCTCTTTTTTAGCAGATTTAGCAGCTATTGCCATCTTAGTCGGTGTGGGAATTGCATACTACCGACGCTATATTAAAAAGCCTGACTACCTCTCCTCTACAAAGCCAGCTCGTGAAAAATATATGTATGCCATGCTCTTCAATCTTGTCGTAGTTGGATTAGTAATCGAGGGGATTCGAATTTTAGGTACAGGAATGCCAATCAATGAACGCATCTGGTCACCAATTGGGTGGGGACTCGCATCACTATTTGGTACTTTTGGGCTGTCATCAGAGAGTTGGGCGCTAGCCTATCAGGTACTATGGACTATTCATGTGGCAGCAACGATGTTTTTCATTGCCTCCATTCCATATACTAAATTTTTTCATCTGATTCTTGCCCCCTTTAATGCTTTATTAACCCCGCCAATGAGATCCGCAATACTATCTCCAATGGACTTTGAAGATGAAGAACAAGAGACTTTTGGCTTGGGTAAACTATCTGAATTAAGTGTTAAAAATCGTCTCGACCTAATTTCTTGTGTTGAGTGCGGTAGGTGCACCTTAGCCTGTCCTGCTCATGGCGCAGGAAAAGATCTAAACCCTAAAACTATTATTACCAAGCTTCGAGATTTTATGGAGGGTGTCAAGGATGAGGATGGAGAGATCTGGAATGAATCCGCCCCCATCTACTCCGCGAATGAACTTGATGCATGTACTACATGTGGAGCATGTGTGGAAGAGTGTCCTCTTAGCATTGAACATATCAATATTGTAATGGAGGCAAAGCGATATAAAGTTCTAACATTGGGTGATATTCCTGCGGCAGCAGCAGATGCCACCAACAAAACTAAAATTAATAATAACCCCTGGGGCATCACCCATGATGATCGTTTCAAATGGAGTGAAGGCATGGATCTACCAAAGATAAAGGCGGGCCAGGAGTATGATTATCTCTATTTTGTTGGTTGTGCCGGATCACATGATGATGCCAACAAGAAAGTAGTACGAGACACCCTATCTCTACTGCAATCTGCAGGTGTTAACTTTGCAGTATTGGGACCGGAGGAGAGTTGTTGCGGTGATCCTGTCAGACGCTTCGGGGATGAATACTCCTTTTTTGAAATTGCTATGAACAATATTGAAAAATTAAATCAATATAAATTCTCCAAAATTATTACCCACTGTCCTCACTGTATGCATACCCTTGGTAAGGAGTATAGCAAATTTGATAATGGTAAATATGAGGTAATCCATCATACTGAACTTATCTCAGAACTGCTTGACCAAAATAGAATCACCCCTAAAAAAGAGATCAACGAAAAAGTGACATTTCATGATCCCTGCTACCTCGGCCGCCATCACAATCAGTACTCAGCACCACGTAAAATTTTGGACGCTGTCCCCGGACTGACCACAGTGGAGATGGAGAGGAGCAAAGATCAGTCACTTTGCTGTGGTATGGGTGGCGGAAATATGTGGTATGAGTTGCCAGAAGGAGAAAATCTGGCCTTAAATAGAATAAAGGATGTAGAAAGCTGTGGTGTAAACAAGGTTTTCACTGCCTGCTCCTACTGTATGATTAATATCAACTCCTCCAAGGAGGAAAGCCTTGAGGTTGAGGACGTGGCATCCGTACTGGCAAGGTCTGCTCTGTAAGCAGCACCTGCCTTGGATATTATCCTACCTCCTGATTGCATCCAATGCCTTGGGGAGTGTCAATGACGGGGTCTTTGGTTCCCTAGAGCGCTTAATTCAGCTGGATCGTAACAATATCCACACTCTTAAAGAGAGAGTCAGACGGGATTCCTCCATCATCACGACACTGTCACAAGCGACAAAGATCAGTCTGCAACCACAGTTTATGCAGTCAATTTTACTCTACACAAATCCTGATTATATGCACTTGATAAATATAAACCCCCAACGTAAAAAGTGTATCTTCTACTCTTTACTAGAGAATAGAATGCTGAACTATGTTGATGGAGTTGTAAACGATGTTATCGTTCAATACCATATTGCCGACGGTGAGAAGCGAGAAGCAATCATGGACATAGCAGAATTTTTGAATATTATTTACAAAAAAGAGTGTTCCACCAACCGTACTAACCAGGAGTCTTTTGCTGATGATAAAATAATTAAAACAATTGCCAAAACTAAGTTTCCAATCCCTCGTACTGCAGGTCAGTGCCAAAAAAATTACTCCGATTGGATAAGTAATCCATTTATTGTCCAGTTATGTAAGGTACCTCACACGATCCAATCTGCAACTAAAGGTACCTTTGACCTAAACAACCCTAACAACGAGATAAAAGAGATTAGCAAGCTATTGAGCAGAAAAATAAATCATCCGCAAGCAGATCTTTATCGAACCAAAATACCATTTTTTAATCTCTCCTATCTTTTCAATCTGTGTCAGAATATAAGCAATCCAAAGAAGTTTTGTTACAACTACACAAAAAATACGATCTGGTTAGATGTCACGGAGGGTAAATACCCAAAATATGTCATCTCACACCGCTGTCGAGAGATGACCCGGAAAAAGAGACTTGGAGCGATTACCTTGAAAGCATGTGCCTCAACTCTTAATCGTGATAATACAATTTGCCTTAAACCGAATAAAGAGTATCCTTCCCTTCTTAGAACCAGCAATTGTTCAGAGGTCTCAAATATTTTGGAGCATGCAAATCTTAAGACAGATTATCATGACTGCCCAGGCAAAATAGACAATGATGGAGTGACTAACATCCACCGCATACTAATGCATTTACACTCTAGCTCATACCAATCATCATCTCTGACCTGCAACAGCGAAGCTAACTACTCTTTTTTCAAATTAAATCAACAATTTGATAATATTAATAACTGGCCACTACAAATATGCTATCTCGATCCCGTAACTGAGATGAAGAGATGCTTGAAATATTTTTCCGGTAATCTAGACCAAAACAGCCCTCATTCAGAATCCAAAGTGGTGGGACAAGTACTACACAACATTCGCGGTGCCCCCAACGGGCTTAGCTGTCGTATTGTCGATAAGAAAAATTACAATCCAAACCGTCTGGAACATCAAAATGGATGCACGATTGTCTATGATACTAAAAATTGTTCCATCACTAAATGTCAGAAAATGGTTATTTATCGCAAACATGTAGTGAAAGATATTAGCTATGAAGGGTCTCCCAAGTTTTACTATTTTCCATCTTCTTATAGCAATAACCAATTTTCTGTTGATAATATGATGAAGGAGACTCAAAAAATCAGACAAAAGAAAATTTACAACCAAACAATGCTACAGCGATTTATTGATTATAGAAAGGGAAACATCGTACACGGAATTGGCTGCTCTGAAGACCTACACCCTATGTTTTTTCAAAGAAAAACACTTAATGGCTGTCGCCCTATCCCATTTATTATCGACGGATATATAGACAACAGTGGCGATATTAAAATAATTCTACGCACCAGTATATCAGACATCCACAATCCATTGTTGATCACTTGGAACCGAATATTCTCTTCTCTTGCACACTATCAGGCAACCCATCCTTTAAAGATCTGGTCGCTGTTTGGTATTAGTAAAGCGAGTAAGAAATGAAACAATTGCACCTTCATTGCCAAGCTATACTAATCCTATGGTTAGCTATAACGTTTAATGGCCATGCTACCAGTGATTTGCCGACCCTAGAAACAAAGCAAACAATCGATCATCTTCGTTTTATCTCCAAGGATGGTAAATTTACCTATTTTCAACTACGATCTGGCTCCCTCCGATATTCCACTAACTATAACGTTCATGAAGTCATCACTGGAGTGCGTGGTGATCATTATGAGGTTATCGGCTCAAGCGCTAGAAAAAAAATTGCCATTTCTAAGCGTGGCTTTTTCCATCAACTTTTGGGAGTACGTAATATTGCAAAAATTTATATCAGTAATTTTAACACACCCCGCGTTCGATATATTGCAAGTGGCATCTCTCCTCAACTCCATTTAGATGACCAGTTTATCTCAGTCTATCACCCCGAAAATGGCACCATCACCATTATAGGTACTGAGAAAGCAAGCGATAAATCAATATTTAAACTTAAAAACAGAAGTGACCCATTTTTTATTCCGCAAGTAGTAATGCTCTCAGCGAAATCAATTTTATATACAGATCTGTCGTCCACGGGTGCTACCGTTATCCTGCACTATAATCGAACAACCAAGCGCAGCAAGCTTTTTTGGAGATCTTTACTCTTAAATGGCAAAATTGAGATCTGTCGTAATGGTACAGATCTGTTCATCGGACAATTTGGTCGCACCAGCTCCTACCAAGGATCAACCATCTGGAAAATGGACGTCACTAGATCTGTCTTTGATAATTCAAGGATAATATACCGCTCAAAACTAAATGATATTGGTAATATCATTTGTAATATTCCAGGAGCAAATATCCATTTCATCAGTGATATTAGTAGGAACAACCAGCGAGAACGCTTTGAAGCAGTGTCGCTACATACAACCAATCATAACAGCAAGAAAATTGTTCTTAGCGATATAAAAGAGGCTGGCCAACTACTTAATTTGGATGGAAGACTACTTCTACCATTCAATGGCAAGCTATATGTATTACTTGGCACTAACTCCTCCACGATCACAGATGCCCTTGAAGAGAGTGGTAGTAAAAAGGGAAAGAAGAAAAAGTGATTATTCAAATAAATAAACCGGTTTTTTGGGGGATTGCACTTTTACTGATAATTGGTAGCACGTCCATTTATGGCAATCGATCTCAGTATCAGATTCGTGCATCCAAGGAGTTTATAAAGATACCTCAGGAGTTCAACTATCTACTACAATCTCTAAATCAAATAATCCTAACTCCCGCCGAAGAGAGCAAACTACAATCCTCATTGAAAATTATAAATCACAATATCCAACGGCTAGATCGTCGTTATCTACTGTTTATGCTTCAAATTGAGATATACCACAGTGCTGCTGGTGCAAATAAAAACCTTACACTACCTTCAACCAAATTCGATATTGCTCTTTTTAAGCAACAAAGAAAGATCATTGAGAATCAGTCCTCACTTTTCGGGCTATGGTTATTTGACGCCATCTATAAGGACTTGGAGCGGCTGGATTCAAACCCCAAATACCAGCAGATATTTAAAAGTACTAATACTATTCGTCGACCTGAAATACGCAAGCTCAAGCGTACAGTTGAAATGTTGGCCCCTTGGTATAATATTATTGTCCAGGGATCTGTCTCTCAATTTAAATATTTGGTAAAATCAGTCATTCTAAGTAGCACAATCAAGTTGGCACAGCACACATCCCATCTCGCAAATTTTTCTGGCTTTTTTCCTAAAACAAATAACTTCGGAAAATTATCATCGACTGGGTTAATTATCATTACTCCAAGCAAGTTTCAGAATATCACCAAAACACCACTTGACTCTCTACTAAATAGCGGTAGCACCATCTTAACAATCCCCGATAAGTCTACTTTATCTGCTGACTGGGCCCCGCGCGAGGAAAAACAGGAGCAACATGCTGCGCATCAAGTCATGCAAAATCCCAGTTATGTTGCACCAGAATCTCTACCGACACCAGTTGATGACTGGATGCTGCCTGCACCTACTGATGATTGGTAACTGATATTATTTAAGAGTACTAAGGGGCAGTGAAAAATTCCTTGATAATTTCAATAAATGGTTCGCGATATCGCCCAACCTCGTTATGCATCTCATGGTAAGCACCTTCGACTACCTTCAGCCTAGAAGATTTATCTATGCTGCTAAAATAGTTTTTAATTGATGCTAGATCAACGATCTCATCTGCTCCTCCGACAACACAAGTGACAGGACAAGTAATATTGAGTGGACGGGAGAATACCTGTTTGGATGTCTTTACTAGTTCAATCAATAATTTAGAGTGAAGCTTTTTGAGAGTGAAGTCATCTTGAATATATGCCTCTGTCACTCGCACATCATGGGAAAGCAAAGTTAAATCAACCATATCAGGTAATGGGACACTAAACGGAATTTTTGCCAACCCACTAAAAATTTCAACCGGAAGATACTTCACTATCTGTCCCATTGCTCCCCCTAACCCAATGGGGGGGGCGCTCAAAAAGACTTTTTCCGGATAGCAACTTTCTGAAACATGGTGCTGCATAAAACCTGCCGTAATCAATGCTCCCATTGAGTGACCATATAGACAGTAACGGCTCATTTTATAGTCGCGATGCAAGCAGGTAATAATCTCCCGTAGATCACGCATATAAACCGAAAAATCCTCAATATTGCCACGCTCGCCCAGGCTACGACCGTGGCCGCGCAAGTCGTAATGCAGAATATTAAAATTTTGAGCAAAAAGATCCAATAAGTAGTTGTGACGTTCTAAATGCTCACCAATTCCGTGGGTTACAACGATCCAAGCTGAAGCACCAATCTCTCGAATCTGTAAATTTAACTCAACGCCATCTTCAACTACAAGATATTTGTGTTCGTGAATCATAACGACCTCCTACTAAACAGTAGCAAAAAAATTCACTCTGGATCAACTAAATGATATGATTTATCATAATACAAGAAACTACAACAGAAGAGAACTACTATGAACGTTTATTGCCCATCTTGTTTTAGCGACACCATGAGAATGAAATCCAGTGGTGTTGTTTATGTGACTATAAATAAAAAAAAACTGGATTCCGGCCAATTTGTCTTTAACGGCAGTGATACTAGAAAAGATGAAAATGAAGCGTTGCTCCGCGCTGAGATTGAGCGTTTCTTTAAGTGGTATTCTAATTTTCAAAACAAGGATCCCATTGCTACATATCAGATCGAATCACCTGACTATACCTGTTCTAATGGATGCCCAATACCATTAAACATGCGTTTTTCTGTTATTGATGAACTTTACTCTGAAGAGGTTGTCCATGAAATAATCAAGGAGCTGGGAAAGAAGTACTCCATCAAGATACAACTGGCTTAAACTTAACATGAAAACTGGTGACATATGGATTTAAAGCTTACTGAAGCGGATTCCAAGCAGAGATACCTTTCTGGTTCGTTCTCGTATAAAAAAAATAATGCTATCTATGGCCAAGAGACCTTCTCCGTATCAAGGATAAGTAACAACACTCAACTTCTCTATGATTCCGAATTCATTGGCCGGGTGGAAACGGGTGAGTTACTAAAGATTAATGTCTTATACATAATGAACAAAAATGGTCATCCACAAGATGTATCAATAAAAAAAGCCCTGGGACGTTTTGTTTCCGACGAACTCTATCAGTTTAATTCAAAAAATTTAAATATCCAGTATACTTTTGTTTCTGCTGGGAATCGAACAAAAGTTGATCTGAATGTTAATCCTAAAAATACAATTGCTACTCCTGTTGCATCTACTTCAGGGCTATTCACACTAACAAAAAAGTTGGATCTACACTCTGATAACTACTACTCGATCCTTGCCAGCAACAACTTGTGGGAGTACGAAGATAAGCCATTTGTGCAAAATATAACTCTGCGCAAAATTGGATTAATTGCAGAGGACATTGAAATTGACGGTCAAGAGGTAAATGCCAGACATTATGAAATCATTCCTGATGAAACGTCCGATAGTGAATTGGTGCCAAATCAAAAAGGTAGACTGGAGATCTACCTAAGTCACCATAGCGGAATCCCTTATCGAATTATACAGTCAGATGGTACAGAGATAATTATCAATAAACTCCACCGCTTTGACTAAAAGGCTATAGCTCGCCCCTTATCTTTTTCCAACGGAGAAGTACTACTGCAAAAAGCGCTTCAAAGATAATACTTTGATTCATTTTTGAAACTCCGTCCTGCCGCTCATAAAATATTATCGGCACCTCTGTAATACTCATTTCCTTACACCAAACTTTGTAATTCAACTCCAATTGAAATGAATATCCTGTCGAGATAATATTATCAAGATCAAGTGCTTCCAGCGCCCGGCGGGTAAAACACTTAAATCCTCCTGTAGTGTCCATTAATTTCATTCCTGTCATAAAGCGGGCATAGATTGATGCCAAATATGAAAGAAGTAAACGCTTGAAGGGCCAATTAATAATTCTAATCCCATCTATGTAGCGTGATCCAATTACCAAATCACTCTTAGTGGCTGCTTCCAGCAGCACAGACAAATCTTTGGGATCATGAGAAAAATCACAGTCCATCTCAAATACAAATTGAAAATCTCGCTCTAATGCCCATTTAAATCCAGCAACATAAGCTGTTCCTAATCCCAGTTTACCACTGCGCTCAAGTAGGTGTAGTTTAGAGTGGTGCTGTTGCATCTCCTTTACTGCCGCAGCAGTTCCATCTGGAGACCCATCATCTATCACTAATAGAGAGTAGTCCGCACTTAAATCAAAAACCGTTTTCACCATCCTGGCGATATTAGCAATCTCATTATAGGTAGGAATAATTATTAAACTACGATCATATGGAAGCAAAGTTGAAACCCCTATGTATAATACAATTAATGCTTACATCCAGAACAACGATTAAGCAATGACTCACGATAGAGATTAGTCGTTTTATAAAAAAAATCCACCGCCTTACGGCCAGCGCCACTTTCCACCAACCAGCTAAATTTTGCTACCGCTGGAAAAGTTGCGATCAGATGGGAAAGTGCATCTCCACCGGTAAGTAGCTCATTTACCCCGGGGCCTAAAAGCAAATGTAGTTCATGTTGACATTGGTCAAGGGTAAGAAATGGAAAGCTTTGATATATTTCTTGGTGATACAGTGAGATTAAATTAATCTGATCCTTATCAACAAATGTTTCCAAGCTCTGCTTAAACCTAAGACAAAGTGAACACTTCTGATCAAATAGTAAAATCGGGAACTTTTCTAAATTCAGTGTATTGGCTGTCTTTCTATCTTCCAGTAATTCCAAGCAGCCTCCTTGCTGACATTTGATAACGATGGGAAATTATTTTAAAAATATGAGCGTCACTATTACGGTTGATCGAAGCACGATTTCTAGCCTTGGCGGCAAAGGTAAGTACTTTTCCGGATCTTCCTCTTTTTCTCTTCTTCTTTAAAAATTTTTTATAGTTGAAACCAGTTTTTGATCTCTTCCTTCTCTTTTTAATCCCCTTACCACCAAAATAGAGCATTTTACCTTCCCGCTCTCCCCCTCCATAGAGTTTTTTCGAAGAGGCTGCTGCTGCTTGCATTCTGGCCATCGCCTTTTGTGAAGCTGCACTTGATGGCATTGAAGCGATATGTGCTGCTAAAACGGCGGGAGCTCCCAATCTACTGGCCAACATACGAGCACTCTTTTTCTGAGATGGTGTTAGTGTTTTGTTATACTGTAATTTCTTTGCCAGATCTTTGACAATACGTGCCGCCCGAGCGCTCTGATTCCGAGCTGTGGCATCACTAAGCCCTCCTGTCCCCAAGGACCCACGAGAGAGATCTCTAATCGGCTTCACCGTATATGGCGCCATGGCACCACCGGCCCCCATTCCTCCCATTAACTGCATAAACTGCGCGTCATAACAGCTCTCGGTGGCTAAACAGCCACAATCCTCATCCTGCTTTAAGTTACGATCCAGACAGTTCATCAGAACCTTTCCACTATTTGCCAACCGACTACGTTTTGCCGCCGCAGGTAGACAGTACTCGGCATCATTTTTAGTCTCTTCCTGAGCACAATAACATTGGCTCTCACTAACCGGATTACATGCTCCTTTTCCAGAGAGCTTATCGGCAATGGCTTTCACTTTGTCATGATACTCCTGGTGAGCATCCCACTGCTGCTTATAAAAGATCGTCATCAACCCTGCAGCACCAGTCTTAATCACAGTAGATTGATCTGCCACAGCACCACCAACTGTCATCATTGCTGCGTAGCAAGCAGTTGTCCCTCCCCAACCGTAGGTCTGCAACTTGGCAGTATCAGCGCGAGCCTCATGGGAGCGGGCAGCTTGATAGAGCTTCTCCTTCTGCGCATTTCCAGGAGCTATTTGAGCACTCTCAATCTCATTTTGTTTACTACTCTGCAACCCCATCGCCACCATCTCGGTCGCAACTGGAATATATTTACAGCGATCTGGAGTAGTACCTTTCTCCGTTGTTGTCTCATCACCTTTTGTAACTTCTTTGCTGGTCTCGAAATCCCCTCCGCTATTTCCAGCAAACATGGCGTACACCTTGGAGAGCACCCCCACCATCGCTGGATCCATCCCCATAAATTTCTTCTTTGGATCGCGCCCCTTGCAAGCACTCTCTAACCCCTTACAGGCCTGGTCCGCCTCTCTATCCAAGTAACCTTGATGAACATAGTTCTCCATCTGAAAACGGTCGCGATCAGTTAGGTTCTCCAGATCTCGCTCCTTGGGAGCATTGGGATCCACCGTTTTTACCCTGGCCCCCATGGCAGGGGGAGCGGAGGTACCATTATTCTGTGAGGTGGCCTTAACAACCAAAGGAGTCACTACTAAAAATAAGACAGTAATCACCAAAATATGAGTTGAGGATAGCTGTTTCATTAAAATTCACCTGGTTACAATTAAATCCTTAACTCGCATTATATCACGGCCAACTTTTTTGGCGTTGCGAAGCAAAAGATTCCTCGATTTATTCATATGATTTTAGTATGTTAAATATATGCGTCTTAATCGATCAAATGCCACTATTTTGAGGTTGTTGGCGTAAAACCGAAGTTTATAACTAGGGTGGGTACCCAAAAGATGAATCATCAAGGTGCAAAATCGGAAATAAGCCACTCCGTAACCCACTATTTGCTGGCAATACACCGACTTAAAGAGGTCAGGGGATTTGCCAGAGTAACCGATATCGCTCGCGATCTCAGCCTGACTAAAGGGAGTGTCTCTACTGCTCTCAACAATCTAAGGAAGAGAAAATTAGTTGCTGACGAAGCTGACTGTAAATTTGTCATCCTTACACCCAAAGGCCACAAGGAGATCCATCGAATTCTCTCAGCCCGCAAACTTATCTTTCATTTTTTTAGAGATATTCTAGCAGTAGATGAGAAAAATGCTCAACGAGATGCATGTCTGATCGAACATCTAATCAGTACCAAGTCAAGAGAGAAGCTTTTTGATTTCATGCGTAGTATCTCCTGCGAGTGTGGCCAGCGAAAAAAACACTCTACGTGGGATTTTTCAACAAAAAATTCTACTCTCAATCTATGTGACTACAGTGATATAGAGGAGTTCATCAGCGGACAGGTGCCGGAGTAGAGGGGAAAAAATTCTGTGCTGAATTATAAAATCTCACTTGTTACTCTTTTACTGGTTACAACCATCTTCAATTGCAGTTTTGCCACTAATGTCACTTTGGACATTGATGGGGTACTTGCCTACGCCTCTAGTAATGCAACTAGCTACTTTAGCCTCATCGCGGAAACCCCGGCCAGCAGCCCCGGAGAGTCAACCACCTCACCGGTTATCATCTACTCTCCAATTGCAGCGAGTGCCGACCACCTATTATATACCACCGTCAGCGACTCCTCGTTACTACCTTCAACTGCTGAAAACGACGGTTATCTTAAAATAGAGATGATCATTGACAATACTACCGCCAGTGACACTCTCTACCTAACCGCCGCGGTTGATGATGAGAATGGTGACTCTGCTTATAAAGTTGTTCAATTAAATAGTGCTATTAACATTGCGGCCAGCACCACCACTACCTATGCCTACCCAACTCTCTCTTTTTATGAGATTTGCCAACAATCCAGCTGCTCCCTCTCAAATAGCAGTGACAGTAAAGTGATCTATTTCTATCTAGATAGTATTAACCGTACAGTAGGAGAAGAGGTAACTATTGATGGTAGCAGTAATACTGGTGGCAAGTATTTTAAAGTGTATCTGAGTGATCACTTAGAGAGCACTGCTCCAACGCTTGTCTCTATCTCAAAAGGTGATGAGCGCGCCAACGTTGAAATTAGTGGTAGTAACATCACCAATCTTTATCAAACTTTAATTTTTTCCCACAGCAACACTTCCACCGCTATCTCCACCTCCCTAGAGCTAGGTAATGCCACTGGTACCCAATTACAAACAACTGATCCCATTTATAGTGGAACTGTCAATGTCACCGGCTTGACAAATGGTGTGACCTACAACCTATCTATTGGTTTAGTTGATAAGTATCTCTACTCCAGCAAACTCTCCACCTCAGCACTAGTTACACCCGAAGATATTATCGCCCTACTGGAAAAACAGTTCTGTTTTCTTTTGACTGCCGGTTTTCATGGTGAGCACTATATTATCGATTACTTCCGTAATCTTAGAGATACGGTTTTGATCAGATCAAGCTGGGGACAAAAATTTATCAATTGGTACTATCGAACTGCCCCTCACTATGCACTAACTATTCACCGTAGCAAACCACTTAGTGCTATGATTAGGGCCAGTGCCCACATCCTCTACTTTTTATTTAACTACTTTTATATCATCCTTACAGTAATTGCAGCTTTAACTATCAGCTTTACTGTCCGTAGCCACTACAATAAAACTTAACATAAAATTCCGCATCTAATGGAGATTTCGAATTATGGCTGGTCATAGCAAATGGAAGAATATTCAACATAGAAAAGGGGCACAAGACGCTAAAAGAGGTAAAGTTTTTACCAAGTTAATCAAAGAGATTACCGTTGCGGTTAAAACTGGTGGCGGCGGTGACGTTGATGCCAATCCCCGACTACGTCTAGCAGTGCAGAATGCCCGAGGCGTCAATATGCCAAAAGATACAATTGATCGAGCAATTAAAAAAGCCTCTGGCATGGGTGGAGCTGACTTTATTGAGACAACATTTGAGGGGTACGGTGCCAATGGCATCGCAATTTTAGTCGAATCAGCAACTGATAATAATACTCGAACTGTTGCCAATATCCGCTCCTATTTCAACAAGTATGGCGGAAGTCTGGGAAAGGATGGGTGCTTACAGTTTATTTTTGAGCGAAAGGGAATTTTCATCATTCCTCCAGGCAAACTGGACGAAGAGGAGTTCACCATGGAGATGATCGATGCGGGCGCTGAAGATGTAGAATTTCCTCAGGAACAAGGTGATGAATATATCACAATCTCTTCGGGGATGGAGGAATTTGGTTCCATTCAAAAGAAGCTCGATGAGCTAAAAATCGAACCGGTAGAAGCCGGCCTGGAGCAGATTCCCACCACTTACAAAGAAGTCAATCAGGAGACCTATGATAAAGCAATGAAGCTTATCGATGTTATCGAAGATGACGATGATGTCCAAAAGGTCTATCACAATATGGACTTAGACGAGTAAATTCTTATGAATCATCATCTTGGCCGCTGGGCGGTTATCGATATTGAAACAAGTGGTATCAATCCACAAAATGATGCCATAATTGATTTGGGCTATCTGCAATTTGATGGCACCAAGCTAGCTAAAGAGTACTCATCTCTAGTTCGTTGTGAAGATCCAGTATCCCCATTTATTACAAAATTAACTGGCATCACAAATAAGATGCTTCGCAGTGCTCCTCTATGGGAGGAGGTCAGAAATGACCTGTGGAATCTCGCAGGTCATCAACTAGTCGCTCATCACGCCTGCTTTGAAGAGTCATTTTTGGCCCCCGAGTTTGAGATGATGGAGATTGGTGACTCTGAGGGAGAGTCCTATTTAGATACCATCTATTTTCTGGCACTACTTTTTCCTAACCATCAACGCTTTAGCCTAGAGTCATTTATTGTTGAGTGGAAGATTGCCCCTGCGGAGGAGCACCGCGGATTACAAGATTCTGTTGATCTGCTAAAAGTAATCTTAGTTGCCATCCGATTAACACGCACTCAATCCAGCCATCAGCAGATGGTTGAAATGCTATTTTCAAAATACCAAGTAGATGAACACTGGTTTGGTAAGTTCCTCTTACTTGAAGAGTCAGAGCTTTTAGAGATTGCCTCAGCCATCAACTTTGATCTAGATACAAAAGTAGCTGAGATTGTCCAAGACAAAAAAGTCACAAGCGACCCAAAAACCATTAACTGTTTCTCGTGGGATTTCAGTGGAGAGAATATAAAAAATATTCTACGCTCAGAAAACGAAATCAAGGAGGTTCTCCCTAATTACCGTCACCGCTCCTCACAAGAGTCGATGGCATTAAAGGTCGGACAGTCACTAAAAAATAACATCCACTCTTTAGTGCAAGCACCTACCGGAACTGGAAAAACATTGGGTTATCTGCTGCCGGCAACGCTGTATGCAAAAAATGCAGGAGAGCAGATTTTAATTTCAACCGGAACCAAAACTTTACAACATCAGGCAATTTCAAAAGATGTCCCTAACCTACAGAGTATACTGGGGCCGACCTCTTCCCAGCTAAAAATTGTCCCCCTGGTTGGTTCCAATAATCATCTTTGTGAACTACTATTTCAACAGAAGCTGAGGGAGCTGGACCTGTTCTCTCTAAGTAATTTTCACGATTACTTCAACTACCTCTATTTTGAGATTATCTTTGAGTATAACCGCAGTATCGGCGGCCCCAACCCCATCTTGCGGTCAGCTCTCCCCTACGTCATTAAAAGAAGCGATCCCACCTTTAGCGAAATTGAGCGGGAAATTGCTGTTGATTTTAGGTCTTGTACTACCCACAAGTGTCCACTACGTTTTGGCTGCTCCTATTTCAACGGACTACAAGATGCTAAGGATGCAGATATTATAATTGGCAACCACGCCCTAATGTTCTCATGGCCCAGAAGTTTTCCTCGACCTAAATCTGTAATTGTAGATGAGTCCCATAAAATTGAAGATGAGGCCACACGCTCATTCTCGGTAGAGCTAGACCAGAGACAACTTACCCATATGCGCCAACAGCTAGAGAGTAACCAGGGGGTCGGATCACTTTTTTTTCTAATGGGAGAGCTGGATAACAGTCAGGATCTAATTGCTGGAATTAAAGATGCCACCCTCACTGCGGCTAAGATGCTACAAGACCACCTATTGGTGCTGCCAGAGCTAATTGAGCAATTTTTCAAGCGTCGCCACAACTATACTGAACTTTACTGGAATGAAATCCCCATGCTAAGCAGGGAGCAAGCGAACGATCCACTCTCTCGGGGAATAATCAATCACCTGCTTAGCATTCAAACCATCCTGGATGATTACCACAAAAAACTTGATCCATGGATCGAATATTGGCACATCGATAACGTGAAGGAGGAGAACAGCGTTATCGCTCTGACTCGTTTTAACTCTTTTATAGGCCAATTAGATGACATCAATCTAGCATTTGCACTAGCGATGGAGCAAAAAGAGGGCCACGCCCACACACTAAAGTATCATCAGGATATGGGATTTGCCCTATTAAGTGCACCGATTAATATTGGGGAGGTGGTATATAATCAACTATTATCCACATCCGAAGCAGTAGTGTTCACATCCGCAACTCTAGGTAGTGCTACCGGAGAGCAGGGCACCAAGGGCATCGAGTGGGCAACAGGCTATAGTTATCTTGAACCAGAGAAGCGCTTTCGCACTGGTTTCTTTCTACCTGCAGTCTACGACTATCAAAATCGCAGCAAGGTATTTTTATGTGATGATCTTCCTCCAATGCGTGATCTCAATTTCATTCCCGACAGTCTGGGACCTGTGATAAAACTAATTCAAGATATTGGAGGCCGCTCCCTACTGCTCTACTCCGCAAAAACCCGCTTTGAAGCCGCCTGTAATCTGGTGTTGGACAAACTGGAAGGGGTGATTCCCGTATTTATTCAGGGGATGGGACAAAATGTGATTGAACAATTTCAGCAATCACCATCCGGTATACTGATTGGAATGGAATCTTTTGGTGAGGGAATTGATATCCCTGGAGATGCTCTACAATTTATCTTTATCGACAAAATCCCTGATCTACGAATGGAGCAGGTTATTCAAGATCGTCGTAAATTCTATCAATCGCACCTAGGAAATGAGTTTGTTGATTACTATCTAGCGCGCAGAACTAGATCACTCCATCAAAAATTAGGACGCCTGTTAAGAACTGAAAGTGATTTTGGTGGAGTAATCATTGTTGACTCTAGAATTAAAAACTGGAAGGGACGAACGATGCAGAACTTTATGGAGCTGATGAAACCATACCGTATTGAACGTACCCCGCTACCACAAGCAATTGAGGGAGTTAAACAGTTTTTAGCACAGAACCATACATCTGATAACTCATTGTAATAACTAATATATTTTACCACGAGTCACAAAACATGTAATTTTGTCGCAATGCGCCATGCCGTGCGAAATATATGGTATATTGCAAAAAAAAAGAGAATGGCTACCATCGACCAAGGAGTATTTTATGAAATTGCGCACCCTTTATATTGCTCTTTCTATCTCACTCTTTACCACCCAACTCCTGGCCGCAGATATGGATGATAAGAAATTTCACTGTGGCGATATATCTGATCAAGCGATTACCGCCATGTATATAGCTGGTGATAAGCTATCATTTCAGGCCCTATCAATGGGTGATTACTTCTCTATCTATAATGACAGCTCAAGTCCATACACGATCAGTCGTATCAATCAGCAGGTGTCCCAATTAGAGAAGGTTGGTGCTCGAATGCAGATAGATTTCAATCAGAGTGACTGTATCTTTGAAACCAACAATAACCATCTTGATTGGAGGTGCTATAAACGTTCCGCAGGAATACTAGGAAAAGGTTTGGAATACAGAAGTGCATCCTTTTATTTATACACAAAAGGTGTACAGTCTCCCTACTCGAATCGAACGGAATATATTGTCGGGTTGGCACTAGAGACAGAGCTACCAGGGGAGACCTTAATTGAGAACATCTACTATCTTGAAAACGGAAGTGGCTCCACTGTTTGCCGCTTTAATCCTAACAAATAAAAGTCGCAACACTAGGGTGCAATACTAACAGCAAAGTATCTTATTCTATCTTTTATTTATAAATAGCTCTGCATTAAGTGGATTAAGTGTTATCAAAAAAAAGATCCAACAACCACCAAACTCTAGCAGTTCACCTTTTTTAGCAGATGGTGTAAACGATATAAGAGTAAACAGCAATATGTAGCAAATGATGTGGATATTACGCGGTATTGGAACCGCTCCCATATCGATCAGATTATTGACCCACTGATATTTGCGATATAAAAGTGGTAAAAATAATAGATAACTTGCAACACAGATTCCCAGCAGCGTTCCAAAGATCAGGCGATTGACCTTTACGCCACTCAACACTAAGTTATGAAGGTTGGTCTCACCTTGTGAGTTATAGTCCATAAAAAATTGAGAGCTCTTTACTCCCAATATTCTCTGCCCCCAAGATATCTCCTCGCCAGCTCCAAAAAAATAGATCCCGGATAAAACCAGCAGACCCAACAAAAAGAGTCCACCTCGACGTAATTTAATGGTCGATGCACGATACAGACAGAGGAGAGATCCCAAAAATAGTGCCAAGACAGTCAACCACTCAATGAAACCATCTTCACGTACATAGACCCCGTGGAGATATTTAATATCAGTAAAGGCGAAAAATATTCCAATCAATAACAGGATAAACATTGTGACCAAAACTAATTGCTCTTTACGACTAATCTCCCCCAGCATAGTTTATTTCTCGCCAAGTTGATCAAAAAGAGCGACTCGTACCGTATGGCGCTCCCCTTGAAATTCAGCTTGTAACCACGCCTCTACCATCTGCATGATCTCCTCAGAAGCGGATACTCGCCCTCCGAGACAGAGAACATTGGCATTATTGTGCTCTTTGGCCAATACTGCCTCTTCAGTGGTACGGCACAGAGCGGCCCTGACACCAGCAAAGCGATTTGCTGCCATAGAGACACCAACACCAGAGCCACAAAGTAGTACCCCAAGGGCCTGACTATTAGCCTGGATTTTACGGGCCAACTTAATAGCAAAGTTAGGATAGTCGCAACGGCCATCAGACTGAGGCCCAAGATCACGCACCACTAATCCTTTTTTTGACAGCTGTGACTTAAGCTGCTCTTTGGCAGCAAACGCTGCATGGTCTGACGCTAGAAAGAGTTCCATTATTACCTACTGTTAATAACGATAGTGCTCCGGCTTATATGGGCCATCAGCACTTATTCGCAAATATTCTGCTTGCTTAGATGTTAAAGTATCACAAACCGCATTAACATGGGCCAAGTGCAAACGAGCAACCTTCTCATCCAGATGCTTCGGTAGCATGTAGACCTTATTTTCATAGTTGGCAAAATTCTCCCATAACTCAATCTGTGCCATAACCTGATTAGTAAAAGAGTTGCTCATAACATATGAGGGGTGACCAGTCGCACAGCCAAGATTGACCAATCGCCCTTCGGCCAAAACAATGATTTGCTTTCCATCAGGATAGGTAAACTGATCTACCTGTGGCTTAATATTACTCTTTTTAACATCATCACGGTTTTCCAAGTAGGCGATCTCAATTTCAGAGTCGAAATGGCCAATATTACAAACAATGGCGCCACTCTTCATTTTGTCCATATGCTCACCAGTAATAACGTCAACGCAACCAGTGGAGGTGACAAAGATATCACCAATAGCAGCAGCATCTTGCATTTTCATAACTTCAAACCCTTCCATCGCCGCTTGTAGTGCACAGATAGGATCAATTTCAGTAATAATAATTCTTCCGCCTAAACCTTTAAAGGCTTGAGCACATCCCTTGCCAACATCACCATAGCCCCCAACAACACATACCTTACCGGCAATCATTACATCTGTTGCCCGCTTGATGCCATCAACCAGCGACTCGCGACAGCCGTAGAGATTATCAAACTTGGACTTGGTAACTGAATCATTTACATTGATTGCTGGTACCTTTAGCTCCCCAGTCGTTACCATCTCATACAGACGATGAACTCCTGTAGTTGTCTCTTCTGACAACCCTTTAATATCCGTTAGTAGTTGGGGAAATTTCTCATGCACCATTTTGGTCAAGTCACCGCCATCATCTAAGATCATGTTCAGCCCTTTACCATCCGGCCAGTGCAGAGTCTGCTCAATACACCAGTCAAACTCCTCCTCACTCTCTCCTTTCCAGGCAAAAACCGGAATCCCTGCTTCTGCCATCGCTGCTGCAGCATGATCTTGAGTTGAAAAGATGTTACAGGATGACCAACGAACCTCTGCTCCTAGTTCAGTCAAAGTCTCCATCAAAACTGCTGTCTGAATAGTCATATGTAAGCAGCCTGCGATCCGAGTACCCTTTAGAGGCTTACTGGCAGTAAACTCTCTACGCAGTGACATCAGTCCAGGCATTTCCGCTTCCGCAATTTTAATCTCTTTACGGCCCCAATCGGCCAGTGAAATATCTTTTACTTTATAATCTACACTCATAGCACTACTCTCCTAAATCAATTTATTAATACCACTACTTAAGTGATCAATATTAGTGATCAATGTCCCAATAAACTCAAACAAGGTTTATAACACTTACTTATCGGTGATACAAGAGGGGGATTGACGCCACCGGTTGCAGAGAGTAAGAGAGTGGCACAGAGACTTTAACCGAGCAATCATCACGAGTATGGATCAGTTTTTCATTTCATCCCCCTTAGGAACAGAGGAACTTCTACTTTCGGAGCTGGAGCAAGCAGGAGTAAGTGTCAGGAATAAGGCAAACGGAGGAGCCTACTGTAAAACTCGTCCTCTGCTGGCACTAGAACTTTTACTGACCTCGCGGGTGGCCAGCCGCATCTATCGTGAGCTCTCAAAATTTTCCATCTCCAACGAGCAAGAACTACTGCTTAAGTCCACCAACTGGCCCTGGGAATCACTATTTACACTTGATCAGACCTTTAAGGTTGAGAGCTCATTTGATCGGGAGGCTAAGCGACGCTTTCGTAATACCCTGCTGCTCTCGCAAAAACTTAAAGACGGCATCGTTGACCATTTCCGTGGAAAGTATGGATCACGGCCTAATGTTGATACCAAACAGCCAGATATTACCATCTTTATGCGAATTGAGCAATCGACTCATAATGAAAGACGTTTTACCGTTCGCATCCTACAGGATCTCAGTGGCTCTCCACTTTCGAACCGTGGCTATCGACGGGCAATTGTTCACCAGGCGCCACTAAGAGAGAATCTCGCAGCAGCGATTATTATGCTATCTAACTGGAAAAAAGACCAAGAGCCTCTAGTAGACTCCATGTGTGGATCTGCCACCATGCTAATTGAAGCGGCACTAATCAAGTACAATATCCCTCCGTCCTATCTTATGATTCAGGAGTTTCTTGAAGAGAATAAGGGCCCGTGGAGCTTCCTGAACCACCTGTGGTTCACCCAAGATAGCGCCTTGAAAACGGGGTTCGATCTATTGGTTAAAAGATTAAACCAGCAAACTATTCGGGGGTTGGCCAGCGCCAAGCCAGGAACTTTTTTCGGATATGATAACTCAGTACCATCATTAAAGATCGCTCGCGATGCTACCAACCGAGCAAAAATAAGCCATATTATTGCCCTAAAGAAGGAGTGTGCCACCAAACTACACCCTCCATCTGGCAAACCATGTACTATCGTATGCAACCCTCCCTATGGAGAGCGGCTTGGTCGAGATGATGAGCTGGCCCACCTTTATCACCAATATGGAGAGAACCTAAAACAGAGCTTCCGCGGCTCTACCGCCTACATCCTAATCTCCAATTCCCAGCTAAGAAAGAAGATCTCGCTACAAACCAAGAGGCGTATCCCACTTTTGAATGGTGGATTAGAGTGTCGCTTGTGTGAGTATCTACTCTTTTAGTCCTGGCCAACTAGCTAATATTCCATGAGATATCCCTTTGGCATCCGCCGTCAGTACTGCGTCGCACTATAATTGTTACACGACAACTTTAACGCAGCGCGAAATATTGTTATTATTTCAATCACTAAAGAATCAATATGCCTAAACGTCACCATTTGCAGGGAGCACTAATGAAGCTACAGCTAATTTCCACCTTACTCCTCCTGGTCTCCTTCCAAGCTTGGGCAACCAACGGAATGCCAAATATCGATGCTGAGACTACCTCCTTAGAGAGTAATTACTGTCGAAGCAAAGTATATAACAAGAAAGCGGCGAAGAGACTTGCCGGTAATGCCCTTTTATCAGTTGTTGCCCTTCCGGCCATGTGGTTTATCGCTCCGGTTACTGCTGGATATACCATCTATGATGCGGGAGTTACTGCCGACCAAAGAGAGGAGACCTCTAAAATACTATGTGGTGATTATATAGATAAAAGTGAGTCCATCACTACCAACCCAACTACAGAAGAGGAGATTGCAGGTAAAATCTGTCGTATTCTGGCCGTTACATACTACTCTGATATGAGCGACAGGGTTGAATACCAAAATGATAAGCAAGAGGACGCCGAAGAGATAGTTATCTCTCTAGATACCAAGGCTTTTTCAATCTATTCCCGCTCCACTCATGATGAGATGTTAGAGACAGAACAAATTTTACAAAATTATGGTCTACCCGCCTGTCCTGAAACAGTTGCAGAGGATCTATGGTCAAAAACCCCAACTCTAAGAGAGCTGATTGAGTTCTACACCGCTGATGTAATCACCAATCAGATAGATATAGAATCAGAAAAATAGATGGATAAAAAAATATACTTGAACTCAATAGCAATTTACTAGGGACTAAAATATGAATAAGAGTATCGCCATCATAATTACCATCTCTCTACTCTCTTTTCACTGTTTTGGAAAAAACGGGATGCCGGAAATTGATGGAGCAAGCGGCCCCTCAAATTTTACTCCTAAGCAACTTCTAAGCTACATAAAAAATTATCAACGTGATTATGATTGCCCAACGGATCGGATCATTACCGAAGGTAAAAATATTACCGGCACGCATGTTTTTGGCGCTGCCGCTGGCTCAGCCTACCTTGGAGCGGGATTTGTCTGCGGACTTACCGCAGGAATCGGCTGTCTTGGAATACCACTAATTATGGGTGGAGCATTTCTAGTTGAAAAACTTCATAGTGAGAGTAGTGATGAACTTTATCAGCGAAATAGTGAACCCGTTAAGCAAGCCTGTGAGGCAGTTGATCTAGATGCTGAAGAGATGGATGATACGACTCAGGCAGTATGGCGCAGGGTGTGTATTGAGTTAGGAACATTGACTAATATCTTTTCTGAATCACTGCATGAATCGGACCAGGTGGTAACTCCGAACTTTAGCTATCCAGTAAAGTTAAACGAGAGCTTCTTGAGTTGGAAGAGTCAGCAAGGTGATCTAGTTACTAATCTCTCTCCACTTATTCTACTGCGAGATCAGATGAGAGCCGATTCTGATGAAAAAAGCACCATCTGTCTCTCGGATAAAAAGACCTCTAAGCAGATTAGTTCAAACCTTAATTTGACTCTGAAAGAGGCAACTGACATTATCACTGATCAGATAGTGCGCTACTAGAGTAAAAAGCGTATTGGGCTTCAACTACAGAGAGTTAAGATAACTCTTTACTACAGCAGGAAACTCTCCGGGCCCAACCTCTCCACGCCGTCCATGACCAGGAAAGATATGAGTAACATCTGTTAGCGAAATCATCTTGGCAATTGAGCGCTTCTGCTCCTCCCAGTTGTACCAACAGTAATCTTTAAATGCCAAAAATCGCTGCTCTGATGGAGACCATGCAAAGTGATCACCGGTAAAAAGATAGCACTCCCTCCATAATAACAGCATATGACCTTTAGTATGTCCGGGGACAACAATTATGCGAGCACTATCTCCAATGGTATGATCCTGTTCACCGACAATTACAATCTCTGCATCCGGAACGGCATCAGAATCATCTTGATGGATTATAATCTTGGCGCCAAAATGCTTAGCATAGCGCTGACAGTCCGCAACATCATCGCGATGGGATAGGTAGATATATTTAATCCCTCCCAAATTTTCAATTTTTTTAACCAGATGACGATTAAACGACGGAGAATCAACCATCCAATTTCCATCTGTGCCAGTTAAAAAATATGAATCCGCTCCAAAAGATGAGCGATCATTAAAACCATTAATATAGATACCATCAGATAGTTTAAACGGTAGGGTATCACGGGCGGTAGCAATGGATCTTCTGCTCTGATCACCAATTGCCTTTACTGGACAGGAGAGCAGTGCTCGCTGAAACTGCAGCCACTCGTCCTCACTCTTGATATCTTTTTTAATATAAGAGTTCTGGCCACTATTTCCAAATATCTCTGGTGCAAATTTACGACAAACATCACAATTTATACAGCTGGAGTCCACAAACTGTTCGCCAGCGATATTCTCAACCACCTTTTTATCTATTTTTGCCAAAAGATAACTCCTGCCAATAACTAATGACTACTCAAACTTCTCTGCTAGCTTGATTGCTAGTACTGGATTGGCAAATTGAAGCAGTAATCCCCCATTGACCACTTTATCGAAGTGCTTGCTGGATTTGCTAAAAAAATAACTCTCAATATCACCATCCTTTAGAAAAATAGTGTGTCCCTTGCAGGCGAATTTACGTAAAATAAAATCACAATCAAGATAGCAGATCTCACGAATCATAAAGTTATTCGCCAAGTAGATGATAACGGCATGCTTACTCAACTCAACCATTGACTTTCTAATCTTTACACCTTTGGGTGATGGGAGATCTCCCCACTGAACTCGTACCTCAACTCGGTTCTCTCCGACAAAAAAATCAAATCCTCGCTGGGATGTAGATTTTTGCTGTTGTAAACCAAAGAT
The DNA here is from genome assembly GCA_018646675.1 of Bdellovibrionales bacterium. Classification (GTDB taxonomy): domain Bacteria; phylum Bdellovibrionota; class Bacteriovoracia; order Bacteriovoracales; family Bacteriovoracaceae; genus JABGUH01. Next base: position 133,854 of record JABGUH010000042.1, read on the forward strand.
AAATTTTGCATACCACTCGCCTAGTTGCACCGGTAGATTTTTATTATTATAAAGAATTTGCTCCTGGCGGAGGTTTCGGTAACAGCGATCTACCTCTTCGATGGTAGCAAGTACTGATTTGGTGTCTGGTAGATGAAGAATAGAGATTAGACGCGCTTGCTTGCGCAGCAACTTCCTTGAAAATTGTTTTTCAAACCAGGGAGCAAAGGTCTCTATCTCAAAAAGTTCAAAAGAATCATGAATGAAACCAAGTTTCACCAGAGAGTGAGCATCACTCACCCCCTTCACTTTCTTCACAAGGTATTTCAAAGGAGCAAATTCACCACTTACTCGCCCCATAACAAAAAGTTCATCTTGATGGTAATTCGAACTTCCGTGACTCTCCTTTGAAAACTTGCCTATCTCCCGATTAAGCAGTTCTAAATCCATTAAAGCCCAACTAAATACGTTTAATATTAACTATCTACTTTCATCTTAGAGGATCTTACCCGTAAATAGCAATGATTATATTGAGTGAGCTTTGTGCCGTCAGATCTTCAGGCTGCTATAACTATCCTTAAACTTAAGAATCGACTCTGCTAAGCCTAGATTAGCAGTTAAATAGTTATGGCAGAAAATTTCAAAGTCGACTATTTTACTCTGGTAAAACTCTTGCTGCTCACCACTGGCACCAGCATCGAGCTGAATACTTGCCACCTGGGCACTCTCCATTAAACGCCAAGCCATCACTAGATGACCGCAAAAGGTCAGAAAGTCAGTGGAACCACCAAGAATCGCATCAATCTCCTTTCCTTTGGCCCACTCGCCAAACTGACGAACAATATCAGCTCCTTGCTGCATTACCGTGGCAATTAGAGCACACTCTTTCTGCCAACGATCCCCACTCTCTTTTTTGACTGTCTGCTGAATTTTTAATGCCACACCACCAAATGCCTTGCCACCATCTTTTAAAATCTTGCGCATAACAAAATCGATCGCCTGAATACCATTTGTCCCTTCGTAGATTGATGCGATCTTTAGATCACGAGCATACTGTTCAACCCCATACTCACTACAAAAGCCATAGCCACCGTGTAACTGAATAGCATCAACTGCTACTTGGAATCCATAGTCTGTAAGATATGCTTTACAGACAGGTGTCAAAAGAGCGATCTCACCCTCAAGCTCCGGACTCTTTTTGACACGATCAAACAGGTCACCAGTATAAAGCGAAAGGGCGCGCATCCCTCTAGTCATTGCCCGCATTTTTAAAACGCTCTTTCTAACATCGGGATGATTAATAATCTCTGTGCCAAATTGAACCCGCTCATTGACATACTGCTTGGTTAGTTGGAATGCCATCTGAGCCTGGGACTCACCTTGAATCCCACATAGCAAACGAGCCTCGTTCATCATAATGAACATATTCTGCATCCCTTCCAGCTCATTTCCAATCAACTCTCCAATACAGTTATCATTGTCACCAAAGGTTAGCTCACAAGTTGCTGAGCCATGAATACCCATTTTCTCTTCAATTTTTGTACAGAGCACATCATTACTGCCACCTAACTCTCCACTCTGGTCAACCTCAAATTTCGGAACAATAAAAAGTGATAATCCTTTCGCACCAGCTGGTGCTCCGGGTGTTCTGGCCAAAACCAGATGGATGATATTCTCATAAAGATCATTATCACCGGAAGAGATAAATATTTTTACCCCCTTCATTTTATATCTACCATCATCCAACTTGGTCGCGGTAGTGGTCAGGGCCCCGACATCACTTCCGGCACCTGCCTCAGTCAAACACATTGTTCCCCCCCAACGTCCAGTGATCATTGGGTTAGTATAGAGACTTTTCTGAGTATCACTACCGATGGCTCGAATGACATTCAACGCTCCCCGAGTAAGCCCGAAGTAGAGCCCTAGAGATACATTGGCACCATTACAGAGAGATTCCGCTAGAAAATTAACTGAGTGAGGAACTGGTATTCCCTCAATCTCCTCTGGATAGCCCAGCCCCATCCAACCATTTTCATGATAGCTTTTAGCTGCACTTTTAAAAATTTCCGGAACAATAACCTTCCCATCGACTAACTTTACTCCCTCTTTATCTCCTGCCTCTCGCGTAGGATATATCTCCTGCCCAATAAACTTATCTAACTGAGCAATAATTTCTTTAATATCATCCGCCCCCAAATCAGAGGACTCTGCCGCTGTTTGGTCAACTTTTAGTAGTTCGAATAAGTTAAAATAAATATCTTCTAAATCTGTCTGGTAAATCGCCATTAAATTCCTCCTGGAAGGTAGTCATCTATAGAGCTAAACAGTAAATTTTTGTATCTCTTGCTTCTTATGAATTATAAATTAAATCGTCCACCAAGGTTAACATAATGAGTTCAACTTAGCATCAAAACTCTTTTTGCTAAAGAAGCTTAGCCACCAATAGACAGGCCTTCGCCTCGGGGATCTGAGACTCCATGAAGCATCTCATCTTCACGGGTAATTGCATTAACTCTACATCCTAAATTTTTATGCTTAACGGTATGTCCTCTTTGCTTTAAAGCTTGCTCGACAAGTGGTGGCAAGTATGGTGCTCCAACTCGAAGATAGTCCGGCTTCCACTGATGGTGGTAGCGCACCAACGCCACCGAATCGTATAGTGGTAACTTAAACTCCAGATAGTTAAGAATTGTCTGAAAGACACAGTTAATAATTCTCGTACCTGATGGTGTTCCTAGTGCCATAATCACCTTATCATTTTTGTCTGTTACAATTGTTGGCGACATACTACTAAGCGGACGTTTTCCTGGCTCAACTAAATTATTCTCCCCCCCAATCGCACCAAACATATTGCTCTCTCCAAGCTTGGCCGCAAAATCATCCATCTCATTGTTAAGCAGAATTCCGGTTCCTGGCACCACTACTCCTGACCCCATGTATCCGTTGACGGTTTGGGTGGAGGTCACAACGTAACCCTTTTTGTCCATCACCGTCAGGTGGGTGGTCTCATCTGATTCATATCGCAGAGGATTACCATAATCCACCTCGGCTGATGAACGATGAACTTTACGGCCAAGATAGCGTAATCTATCGATCGCATACTGCTTGGAGATCAATCCTTTTACCGGAACCCTTTGAAAATCACTATCTCCAAGATATTTTGCCCGGTCAGCATAAGCCATCTGCATAATAGATGATACTAAGTGGATAGTGTTAGCAGAGAGAGGAGTATCCAACTGTAACCGCTCTGTCATATTGAGCATCTGAATAATATGGACTCCACCAGAGCTGGGAGGGGACATGGAGTATATTTTATATCCCTTATAAGTTCCTTTGACCGGCTGGCGATACTTGACTTGATACTGACTCAAGTCCTTTTGGGTTATTAGTCCACCACTCTTTGTCTGATGGGCCACTATCATGTTGCCAATTACCCCCTGATAAAAAGCGGATTTTCCCTCTACCGATATACGCTCTAGGGTTTTGGCCAAATCCCTTTGGACTAAAGTATCCCCTGCTGTTAAGGGGGTGTTATCTGGATGTAAGAAGATTATTTTAGAGCCAATATACTTTTTCAAAACATCTTGGCGTTTAGCAATTGCCTTGGCTAGATGAGGATAGACAACAAACCCCTCACGGGCCAACTTGATCGCAGGTGCCATCACTTTTTTTATCGGCAATTTCCCCCAACGCTGGTGAATCTCTAACAGTCCAGCAACTAGCCCCGGCACTCCTGCGGCCAGAGGGCCATCTATTGATTTGCGTTTTAACACCTTACCACTCTTGTCCTGGTACATCTTTTGGAATGAAGCTAATGGTGCACTCTCGCGAAAATCTACCGCTACCGGTTGTTTCATTTGAGGACCATGGATTAGCATGAATCCACCACCTCCCAATCCAGTTGATTGTGGACGTTCCACCGAGATGACAAAGGAGATGGCAACCGCTGCATCAATTGCATTGCCGCCCATTTTAAACATTTTCTCACCCGCTAAAGAGGCATGCTTTCCCTGGGAGGTAATCATATAATTTTTGGTGACTGCTTCATGATCACTACGTGTATGCCCAGGTAGCAACTTAACTAGTGGCAACAGCCGTTGATTCTCTCCATTACCCATCTGACCATCAAAGCGATTAGGGTGTGAGCATGAATAGAAACATAACGAAATCAACAACAGTAAAATAGAATAGCTTCCAATCCTCATCTCTTGCACCTCTTGATCTTATTAATCCCAATAATCAAAATATCACTTTGTCTGTCACATAGTTTACATTAAGTGCATGTTAATTTGACCGTAAATTTAGGTAAACATCTCAATATAAAATAGTAACTATCTACTTTATGTACTTTACACCCTAAGAAGAAATTGTGTAGCAGGTAGGCACTTTACGCCTTGATGGCAAACCTAATTTTAGTTAAAGGAGATAAAAATGAGGACAATTAACTTGGCACTACTCTGCAGTTTACTGTTAACGACAAAACTACTGGCAGCAGAGGTACCGAACTGTTGGAATAACCCCGCAGTTGTTGAGGGTAACTATCTAATCACCATTGACGCCGCGCAGGCGACCAAGGGGGAGCTACTTGAAACCCTAAATGCACTCAGCGGTAACCATATTTCTCCAACGGGATACCCCATTATTTTTGAAGACTTTATGATAGTTACGGTTCGAGCAGTCGACTATGGTGTTGGTAATTATCAACTAGATAAGAGGGAGCTACAGGAGGCCGTTGAGCGCGAACTACTGCCAATTGCCGGCCAGGATTATATTTCGATTAGCTGTAACCAGATTATTCACCTGCCGTTCAAAGCAGACAAAGCACTACCTCAGTGTGTCGATGACGGGTCAAGCTGTACCCTCTATGGTACTGCTTGCTGCAATGCCACTAGCAGCTGTCAGGGATCATTTCCTAATACCACCTGCCAGTAAATATAGAGCCTAAATAAAAAAAAACGGCGTTGATCTGATAATCAACGCCGTTTTTAAGGTAATCAAACTATCTTATAATTTATTAATTTGAGTAGTAGCTTGCGCTGTACATTGACTCTCCCTCTACCTGCTTCATAATTGGGTTAGCAATTAATGGTGAGTTTAGATCAATGCGATAGATAACATTTTGTGCGCCCTCTTCAACTAGCACATCAAACATCGCTTTAGGGTAGTTACCAAGATGGTTGTAGTACTTCGCGCCGGCAACGATGCTCTTTAATTTATTATGAACACCGGTAATATCTGACTGTCCATCATAGAGAAAAGCACTTTCACGACGTTGGATAGCATCCTGAGTACAATCCCAACCTGATGTATCTACGGTATACTGTAAAAAACCAAATATTTCATCTGTCTCAACCGACCCAGTAGCTTGACATAACTGGTAGTGAAAAATAGTGCTAGCACTCCACTGAGAATTACTACTTATAGTCACAAACTCATTACCATCGACCTTCGCCTTCAAAGCATTCCAACTAGAGTCGTCACTAACTGGATTCTGCTGTCCTTGGGTAGAGCTATCTGTTACTGCGTTTTTGGCATCATCACCACCACAAGCAACAAGCATTGTTGAAATTAATAAAAGTATTAAAATGTTGGAAACAGTTCTCATCTCAAATCTCCTTTTTAAAATCCAAAATAACCCTTGCTAACTGCCTTTAAGGGTTGTTCCAGTGTTCATTAACTAATCTTATCGATGTTTAGAAATGCAAGAGACAAGCCAACTTGGAAATTACTACAACCACTCAAGATCAGGAGATCTTCACCAAATGTATGACTAGGTAGGTGTAAAAAAAATAGACAGTAACAGTAGAGTAGCGACAAACTAGGGGTTTAAAAAGGAGATAACCTTCTGCATATCAATCCAGGCAGTTCGTTTCATATTAGGATTTATCAATAGATAATCAGGGTGAAAAATAGGAACAATTTTAAAGTGCCACTGATCACTGCACTCTTTTAACTGAATATGCCCATTTAGAAACTTTCCATGAACATTAGTTAGACGCTCCTCTCTACCCAGTAGTGAGTTGGTGGCCGTCGCTCCAAGAGTAATTACAACCTTAGGGCGTAAGAGTAAAATCTCTCTTAGTAAATTCTGCTTACATAAGGAGAGCATCTCCCGTTGATCATGATCACCTTGCCCCAAACATTTTGCGGCCAGGGTGATAACAAATTTATCTTTATCTAGTTTCATCGCTGTAATCATGCGATCTAACAACTCTCTGCTCTCTCCCTCAATTACTTGGTCACCTCTGACTGACTCCTGGCCCAACCTAGGAATATCACCGACAAAAAGTACATCAATCCCAATCTCGAACTGCTCCGTAAGCTCTGAAACAATCGTACCGTTACAAGATGAAATGCCCTCTTGCATACAAACCTGACATTTTGCCAAGTTTGCTACATAAGATGACAAATTTTCGAATTTACGATCAATTTCCAGCTTCCAATCAAGCTGATCTCCCCGTTTCAGGCTAACGTTAGCTTTACGAGACTCTGTTGCAACCTGTTCAAATTCAACCGGAGATAGTTGAGCCAACTGCTCAAGATAGGGGTTAGTCACTCCCTGTAGTAGGTCTCCCTCAAAGGTTTTAGCAACAGGTAGCTCACCAGCACGATATGCCTGTTCTAACTTACGAATGTGGACAAAAGGGTCATTGGCCATCAGTAGCGTAAGATAGCGGCCAAACTTGACCCATGTCAAAATATATGAAGGAGGGTGGTATAAGTTAAAAAAAGTTACTTTTTGCCTCATGCCACTAAATATCGAACTGACAATCAAGATTTGTCCCAAATGATCGAAAAACAATATGATAGCTGTGCCAGGAAGGTCATTATCTAATATTATCCCAGGAAGGCTCTTAAATTTGTGGAGTAACCAATGGCAGCTGAAGTGAATGTAAAATTTGAAAAATTCGAAGAATATTATGGTGATATCCAGCAGGTAAAGAAGATTATGGACCAATGTGATCATTGTGGATCACCCTTGGTGCTCTCTCACCTATCTGATTACAACAACTTAATTGTTCAGGAGAGTGCTCGGTGTAGCGAGTGTGGTGGCGGAAATCGCAAGGTCGTTCATATACTTAACTAAGTAAATTTCTATTTTTTTGTTAAGTAATCAAAAATTATTTCGGCATCTTTTAGGGAGATCTGCAACCTCTGACTAATCTTTGTACTCCCCAGTCTGGCCAGCTGAGCAGCAGTCAAATCTAACCTATTTAAAATGTGCAGCTGCTTATGGGGGCCAATCCCTGGAAGTTGCTCCACCCAGCTATGCAACACTCTTTTTTTCTCTTGTTGATGGTGCAGCCGACGAGAGAAACGGTGAGCCTCATCACGCATTGCCACTAAAATCTGACTTAGGGGTGGGGATTGGGAGAGAGAGTAGGAGTTGGCAACGCTAGGAAGAATTAGACGATCACAAGTACCTGCCTGACGAGACTTGGCAATTCCCACCACTGGAATATTCACTCCCACACTTGATAATATACGCTTAAAAACTGTCACTTGCCCCTTGCCACCATCGACTAAAAATAGATCGGGATAAGACCCGTGGGCCAGTCTCCGCCTCAAAACTTCTCCCAACATAGCAAAATCATTATTACCTTCCGGCAGCTCCTCTAAATGATAGTGACGATAATCATCTTTACTTGGCAGACCATCCCTAAATACCACCTGGGCGGCAGTAGGAGAGCTTCCCTGCCAAACCGCAATATCGTAGCACTCAATTCTTAGGGGTAACTCTTCTAAGGAGACCAACTGCTGCAACTTGGCCAATCCCTGATAACGACTCTGATGACTTGAAAGACGGACTTGTTGTTGCTGAAATACATCGTCTGCCGCCATTCTGGCCAGGCTGGCAAATTTGCGCCCATAGGATCTAATGGTAATTTTGGTATCAACCCTACCCAATGATTTAAAATATCCATTCAGGGCATCGGATAACTGCAACTGTTCGCCTTTCGAATGAGGAATAACAATTGTTGATGGAGGAGTGTGGAAACCTTGCTGATAATACTGTAATAAGTGATTTAAAATCTGTCCATCATGGCCATCGTGACAGTCATCCAGCAAAAAATAGAAATTTCTACGATCAACTAACTGACCACTACGAACCAGGTAGATTAGCAGATCAATCTCCTGTTCTCCGACATGGCTTGCCACGAGATCCAGATCTCCCACTCCATCCAACTGTAGGCTATCTCCTCCCCGATCCTGCTGCCAAAATCGGTGCAACCGGTCTAATTGGTCCCTCAACAGTGCTGCTCGCTCAAACTCTTCCTGTTTGGCCGCGACTAGCATCTTCTCTTGAAAAAGCTCGATCACCTGCTCTCCACCATTGCCCGATTTAAAAAAGGAGATCACCAACTCTAAACGCTTCTGATAGTCACGCTCTTTGGCCATCCCCATACAGGGGGCTTGGCACTGTTTCATTTGATGTAGTAGACAACCCTGCTTTCTAGATCTCATCTCACGCAGAGAGCACTGCCGAAGTCCAAAAAATTTTGCTAAAATTTGCAAAGCTACAGATAGCTGACCTCCCTCAACAAATGGGCCCAATACCAGTTGGTTGCGACCTCGCTGACGGCTTACCTTGCGAGTATAGACAATTCGTGGAAATTGCTCATTTAGGTTAACCACCAACAGGGGGTAACTCTTGTCGTCTTTAAGACGGATGTTGTAGCGGGGAGAGTGCTTCTTAATTAGATTATTCTCAAGAATAAAAGCCTCGGTTTCACTGCCAACCACAATAAAATCAAAATGAGTAATATGACCAACCAGGATTGATGTTTTTAGGCTGTCACTTCTACCAGTAAAATAGGATTTCACTCGTGCTCGCAGTTGCTTGGCCTTACCTACATAGATAATCTCATCTTCCTCTTTTGCAGAGGAGGTCCAACGTTTCATTAGGTAGCAACCAGGCAAATCGGGAAGCGACTCTACCTGCTTAAGTAAACCTGTACGATGATCTTCCAACAGCTTTTTCCCTTTACAAAAACATCCCTTCTCCGCTAAGATAGTACTCTTATGAAACTATCCGAAATAGCATTCAAGAAGGTTACATGTCTGAAATAAGCGTTGGTAAAGAAGTTCTCTCATACTGTTCAAAATGTAAACTGACTTTGGCTCACTTAATTGTGGTAATGAAAGACTCCATGACTATTGGCAAAGTTAAATGTAACACTTGCAGCGCAACTCATGCCTATAAAGATCCCTCTGCGGTTAAAGCCAAACGTAAGACAACCAAGAAAAAAACCGGTTCAAGGGCCAGTAATGAGCAGAAGACAGTTGAAGAGGTATGGCTAAATGCTATGAAGCAGGTAAGTACTGAATCTCAAAAATATACTCCTAAGAAAAAATTCAGCATTGGCGACAAGATCGACCATGGTACATTTGGACCAGGTGTCGTTGATCGTGCAATCGACTTCAATAAGGTCAGAATAATCTTCCGGCATGGAAGCAAAGTCTTAATGCATAATATTTAATATTCAATAGTTGTTCTTCATTATTTCAATTTCAGACTAATACTTTTTTTATATTTGGGGTTATCTTTCACCGTTTGGGTGAGATGTGGTGATAGCAAGAAGGCGAAAGTGAGGGCGCACTTTTATATGCCGCAGCCCGTAGGCGACGCAGCTAGCGCCGCAAATCGCCCAAAATATGAATAATTACCAGTTACCAGCCGTAGCCAATGCGCCCTCCAAGATTGAAGTTCGCCTGCATACCGCCCATGCCGTAGGGAGCAGTCCCATACTGTCCACCGTAGTTGCCACCTATACCACTGCCATTGCGATAAAGGTCACTACGAGCATCCTGATAGTTCTGCCATAGAGCTTGATTACCCTGCATCTGTGCCTGGGCATTACCCTGATTACGACTATATAAGGCTTGGTTTTGCTGTGCTGTTGCTTGTTGACGCTGGTACATATCGGAGCCATACCCGCCGCCACCGCCGGGATATCCACCATATCTGCCACCGCCGGAACCATATCCGCCACCGCCAGGACCATATCCGCCACCGCCGGGACCATATCCGCCACCGCCAGGACCATATCCGCCACCGCCGCCGGGATATCCACCATATCCACCAGGACCCCAGCCACCAGTGTTATTCCAGTAACTGCCATTTCCATTACCCCAAGGACTCATTCCAATCCCTGCTCCGCCATTGGCCATTCCGGGTCCACCAAAAGCACCTGGGTATTGGCCACCTACCGGTCCAGCGTATGGGCCACCATAGCCAAAAGGACTTCCGCCGTAACCCATACCGGGTACACCATAACCACCGCCAGCTCCTGGATATCCCATTCCGCCGCCAATTCCAATACTGCCTCCACCGATGCCGGGAATATTAAATCCACCACCAATTCCACCACCCATGCCTGGCATTCCCATGCCACCGCCCATACCGTAGGGATTACCCATTCCACCCATACCGCCCATGCCGTAAGGATTTCCTAGTCCACCACCAATATTTATACCTCCACCGATACCGGGCATTCCCATGCCTCCGCCCATACCGTAGGGGTTACCCATTCCACCCATTCCACCCATACCGCCCATGCCGTAAGGATTTCCTAGTCCACCACCAATATTTATACCTCCACCGATGCCAGGCATTCCCATGCCTCCACCCATACCGTAGGGGTTACCCATTCCACCCATACCGCCCATGCCGTAGGGATTTCCAAAACCAAATCCTGGGCCATAACCACCCATGCCCATACCCGGCATTCCCATGCCACCACCGATATTTACATTCATACCCATACCAGCACCTGGAAAGTAGTTACCAAACAGAGTATTACCGAGAAGACCAACTCCCATCATGCCAAGAGCATCTTTAAAACTCCCGCCATATCCGTAGGGACCTCGAATTCCGATACCCATGCCCATTCCCATACCAGGCATGCCAAATCCACCACCATAGCCACCACCCATTCCGGGACCACCAAATCCACCGCCGTAACCACCACCGGCTGATAAACAGATTATTCTGGATTTAAAGGATGTCTCCCGTTAACACGTGTTGTAAAACAGCT
>JABGUH010000025.1 GCA_018646675.1 Bdellovibrionales bacterium
CAAACAGGCAGGGCCGTCCCCCATCTTAGATCATGACCAACTAGGTAGATGATATTTATAACTGCAGCTTTTAAACAGTCTTGCCACACTGTTGATGAATTTTTATCCTGCCTGAAATTGATAAGAGCAGATCGATGACATTAATCAGCACCGCTATCAAATCAGCACCGCTATTAAATCAGCACCGCTATCAAATCAGCGCCGCTATTAAGTCAGCACCGCTATCAAATCAGCGCCGCTATTAAATCAGCACCGTTATCGCTATATTGGATATTGAGCCTCCTGTTTGGGCCCCATTTTATTATGCCCCATGTAAATAAAAAGCAGATTAGTAGGGTCGCCAAGTAGCTATAATTGGGGTAGGGTCTCAAAAAATTGGAGGTTTTGTTGTTTCGTTCATTAAGAAATAGAGCATCTTGGCCGATTAGCCTTATATCCGACAAAATTACTAGGAAAAAACAGAGTAAGAGGGATAAGAGTATGGCAAATGAGATCATGGTAATGGATCAAGGTGACAATATATTGGAGCTGGCGCGGGATCAGGTGCAGGAGCCGGAACAGGAGCAGGCACTGGATCAGGGGCGGGAACAGGAACAGGCACTGGATCAGGGTCAGGAACAGGAACAGGCACTGGAACAGGAGCAGGCACTGGATCAGGATCAGGAACTGGAACAGGATCAGGAACTGGATCAGGGTCAGGAACTGGAACAGGGTCAGGAACTGGAACAGGGTCAGGAACTGGAACAGGGTCAGGAACTGGAACAGGGTCAGGAACTGGAACAGGAAACGGAAAAAATTGATCGGCAGGAGGGAGATGGTCGCATTGATGGTCAGGATCAAAACCAGCCTTTTGGGCCGGAGTTAGAAGTGAAGAGTGAAGAGGCTTTAGAGTCTGAAAAGCCGGAGCAGAGTCAGAGGGTGGTTAAGACTAGAAATGATCTGCAGTTGGGTCGTCGTCTCTTTCATCTGGCAATGGGAGTCACCACTGCTACTATTTATAATCTACTGGTAACTCATCAGCAGGCGATCTATATCTTAGGTGGTACTGCTTGTGTCATCTATCTATTTGAGCAGATTCGGATTAACTATCCTGAAAATGCCAAGAAGTTTGAGCTGGTTACTCGCTATTTTTTGCGAGCTGAGGAGCAGCTGGAGGAGTCCGCAGCAGTTCCATATGTTATGGCACTGCTTTTGACAATTTTAACCTTTCCTAAAACCATTGCACTGGTTGCGATCTATACTTTGGCGATTGCTGATCCCATGTCTGCAATAATTGGCATTCGTTTTGGCAAACATCGGATTGTAAAAGGCAAGAGTGTTGAGGGATCGATTGCATTTTTTGTCTCCTGTTTCTTGGCGACAATTATGGTTTTTTATACTGGTAATTATCAACTGGATTTGACCATCTGGTTTTTGACCTTCTCATTGGCCGTAATGAGTGCAGGTTTTGAGATGTTGCCGATCAAACTTGATGATAACTTGACCATTCCACTTTTTACGGCAACCTCTCTTTGGTTTCTCTGTTGGCTGTTTGGGGTTTTCGTTCTCTAGCTGAAAGCTGCTTAGACGTTTAATTACAGCTTATTAGGCAAAAGTTACTACTAAAAACAGCAATCCTGTTTTGTCGATATCATATAAGGTATGGACGTTAAGTCTTTACAGATGAATCGATCGATTATTCGATTGATCACATTTTTGGCATTTTTCTTAAGCTTCTTGTTGCTGACAACAGGTGGCATCGGTATCTATATGATATCCAAATTCTATCGCAATTTGGATAATATTCACCACCAGGTTATGTTGCCCTCCATTCGGCTACAAAATATCAACTACCAGCTAGGTGATCTCTACAAAAATATGGCCAAGTTGAAGATGGTTCAAAACAAGGCTGCCTCCATTAGTAAGTTGGAAAAAGAGCTTAAGAAGAGTCGTCGTACCCGCTTTACCATTGAACAGGATCAGAGGGGAATTGAGCAGCGAGAGGAGTTAGTAAATAATATCCACAAAATTATCAAGCGGGTAGACCTGCTGCTGGAGGAGAGTAAGAATGCCAGTAGGGGACTGGCCTACTTTAACAAATTGATATTTTGGCGAAAGTATTGGGTGGATTTTCACAGTGTGGTCGAAGGGTATATTCAAAATACCAGCACTACAGATAAAGAACTATTAAGAGTTGAGATCTATATCGATAAGTTGCGTAGAAGGTTGCAGGAGATTGGAGATATTATTACTGCCAAAGCTGCAGATGATCTGGAGGCATCTGAGTCGTTCGCCAATACCGCCATCTATACTTTGATTATTGTGGTTCTAATTGGACTGGTGATCGGTATTGTGATCAGCCTTCGTACCATCTCTAGAGTAAGGCGAGTGCTTGATGAGCTGGAGATTTCCAATCGGGAACAACAGCAACTGGCCCAAATTGTAGCAAATGCCAACGATGGAATTATCAGTATTGATATGCATGGTAATATTGAGAGTTGGAACGCTGCTGCTACTAAAATACTGCAGTACAGTGCAGATGAAGCGAAAGGGCACCAGATCGCAGCCGTTTTTGGAGCTAATCCTGAACGGGGTTGGGAGGGCTATCGTGATGTTTTAAAGAAGAAGCCTAAAGCTTCACTACATGATGAGAATTTTTTGTACACCAAAAGCGGTACTAAAATCGAGGCACAGATCTCTCTCTCTTCCCTTGGAGATAGTTATCGTGGGATGACTGGCTTGGCGATGATGATTCAGGATATTACGGAGCAAAAACAGATCGAGCGCGCCTTAAAGGCTGAGGAGGAGAAGGAGCGCCAACGCATAGAGGAGGAGCTAAAAACCGCCAAAACAGTCCAAGAGATGCTTTTTCCCCCCTTAACGGCCAAATTGGATGGGGTTGAGATTGCAGGTCATTTTGAAAGTGCGACCGACCTTGGAGGTGATTGGTGGTTTTATTCGGAACTTCCTGACCGGGTTCTATTTTGGATTGGTGATGCGACCGGACATGGTGTTCCGGCCGCTCTTTTGACCTCCGCTGCTCGTGCTTCTGCGGCAATTATTGACAAAATTACTCGTATGTCACCGGCGAAGGCCCTTTCAATTCTTAATGCGGCCATCTGTGCATCTGCCCGTGGCACCATGTTGATGACTTTTTTTCTGGCCAGTTATGACAAAAAGAGTCGGGAGTTGACCTACTCAAATGCTGGTCACGATCCTCCGTACCTATTCGATTTTTATGATGAAAAGCTCTCGGTTAAGAAATTGATTCCGCTAAATGAGGTAAATGCACCTCGTCTGGGTCAGGATCGTAATACGGTATTCTCAAATCATCGTCTAACCATAGCCAAGGACCAGGCGATAATCTTTTATACAGATGGTCTGACTGAGCTGGAAAATGATCAAGGGAAGCAGTGGGGAGAGATGAAATTTCTTAAATCAGTGATTAAGGGAGTTAAAAGCACCAAGAGTACAGAAAAGAGCGTTGAGTTTATATTAGACAAAATTAACGATCACAGGAATAATTATGAGTTACAGGATGATGTTACATACTTTCTTAGCAAGTTTGAGTAGTTATGACTAAAGATGAATTGATTACATGTTATAAGTCACTTGGTGGAAATGAGAGTGATCTTTTGGAGTTGAGTTCAACCGAGGGAGATAAACCGTTAGCTGCCAGTAAGTTGGCTTACTATCAGGATTTAATTCCTCACAAGCTTTTAGTGCATGCAATAAATTGTGAAATCGAGAATTTTATTGCATTGGATGCTCCTAATTGTGAGGCAAATCTCCGTTTAACTTTGGATCTTGTTAACCGTGAGTCTTTTATCAAAGATCCGTTTGTCTGCTTTTTTGAGAGCTTTAATCCTGGGGTCACAATGGATGAGAGCAACTCACTTCACTATACAATAAAATCCTCTGGCGATAAAAATGATATGCGACTGATGGTAGACCATTTTTTAGATAGTATTCCTAAAGTAAAACGGTTTCGAGATGATATTGCGTTGGTCGCAGATGAGCTTTTTACTAACGCGGTTTTTAATGCGCCTTTTTCTGATGTGGCGCAGGATCGAACTGGGTTTATTAATCTGAATAAACTGCAACAGGGGGAGCTGAAAGTGATGCATACCCCAGGAAATATCCATATCGGCTGCAGTGATCCCCATGGGGGATTGCGTGTCTACAAGTTATTAAATAAATTAAAGAATATCTATGACCGTGGTGTTGGCAAAACTATGAATATGAATGCCCAGGAGGGCGGCGGCGGTATTGGTCACTGGATGATGTATGAGCGTACAGAGAGTATCTTGTTGGCAGTACAGAAAGAGATTAAAACGGTAGTAATCTTTACCGTTCCATTAACAAGATGTAAAAGCGAATTTGGGTGGAATAAAAGTATGCACCTGTGTGAATTTTGAAGGAGTTGTATAATGTTAAAAGTTGCTGAAAGTAGAGAGTCAGATCGTTTAGAGCTACTCTTAAGTGGGGCAATCGATGAGGATGCCTCACTTCCCAGTGTCGATTTTGCGGGAGCAAAGTCAGTTATTCTGGATTTTTCTGGGGTTGATCATATTAACTCTTGTGGAATTAGAGATTGGGTTGTTTGGATTAAGAAAATTCCGTCTGAGGTTTCGGTTGAGTTTGTGAAGTGTAAGAGTATGGCGGTGGATCAGATCAATATGATCGAGGGATTTATCAATAAGGATGGTGTGGTCTCTTCTTTTTTTATTCCATATTTTTGTGAAGAGTGTGATGAGATTACAAATAAACTTGTCTCTCGCGGAACAGACTATAATGGCACAGAGATCACTGTTGAAGAGGAGCTAAAGTGTGAGCACTGTGGCGAGGATGCTGAGATTGATGTTATTGAGGCAAAATATTTTAAGTTTTTAGCAAATTTTAGCTGATCGACTCCGGCATACCATCTTCCCACTCGGAAGCGGTACAGCAGTTACGTCCCCCCTCCTTAGATTTGTAGAGATTGGAATCAGCCACTTTGATAAAGTGCTTCATATCAAAGGGGAAGGAGCGGTCATGTTTGGAAAAATCAATCGCCAAACCACCAAAACTGGCCGTGGCCTTAAGAAACTCTCCCTCTTTTTTTACATAGGGGATCTCCATATCCTCGATTGCTTTGCGATACTTCTCCATCGCTGCTCGCAAGCCATCTAGATTGGTTTGCGGTAGAATTAGGACAAACTCCTCACCACCGTAACGAGCAGGGAGGTCACACTCCCTGGAATTTATCTGTAGAGTTTTTGCCAGAATTTTTAGGGTCATATCTCCCTGCTGATGTCCATAGGTATCATTAAATACCTTGAACTTATCAACATCCAAAATTACCACGGATAGATTTTGTTGAAAGCGGATTGCCCGGGAGACTTCTACCGATAGAGCGTCCATAAAAGCGCGGTAATTTGCCAGCTCTGTCATTTCATCGGTCTTGGCCAGTAAGGTCATCTCATTGGTTTTTGCCGATTGATCTTTGTATTTATGTTGTAGAGTCTGTTCTAAATCCGTGCTATGCAGGCTGATAATCCAGCAGCGATTAGACTCTATGGAGTCTTTATCCGGCGTAATCGAGATTAAAATTGACCCGCCCTCTCCCTTCTTATTGGTATAGGTTACCTCTTCATAGGAGCTAGGTTCATCACGGCCAATCTCACCCCCAGGCATACAGAAGAGATTGAGATTGGAGATCTCGACAAAGTCATTAAAGGACTTGCCTTTTTTAGTCATGCGCTTGGTAGAAACACCAGTCAGGTTAACCGCTGCGGCGTTACTGTAGATAATCTCTCTTTGCTGATTAATAACAAAAAAACAGTCGTATAGTTGATCAAAAATAGAATATTTTCTTAAAATATACTCTGGTAGAAATGAGAGGTAGCTATTGGGAACGATATTTGGCGTGTATAGATCACCACTCTTCTCATCAATTTTGTCAGGAAGATCTGGTAATGCCTCACCTGATCTGTAATCTACGCCCGCTGTGAAAAGCCAATTCTTGATCTTCTCTTCCGAGCGATTGGTTTGTAGATATGGTACAAAAAAAGAGGCAACAGTACTTCCAACAGGTAGAAATGACGGTATGGTACTCATTTTGGCGGTTAGATATGGTGGCGAGTTATGAAAGATGATTTTTCTCTCTTTTGCCAGCGTCCCAAATATTTTTACCCATGCCAGCTCTCCGGCGTGGGGCATATTTTCAACTAAGGATAGGTCAATGTTTACAACTTTTTCAGTATTAAGTTCTGTTACACTGGACTCTAGCTCAAAGGGTTGTAAAAAACTACCCTCTAGCCTAATTGTACATTCCGAGCCATCTTCCTTTCTTTCTATTGTCGTTACTTTTAACACTTTCTAAATCCTCTGCTAGATACTTGGCCAACAATGTTGTTATTTAAGAATAACTAGGCAGTGGCTATTGTATTAAAGGTAACAGCACAATTCAACCATAACTCTTCATTATAAAAAGTAGACGCAGGGCACGAGGTGGTTAAACGTCCAGCATTGGGGCCCGTTCGCTGATCGATGGAGGGGTGGGAATGTGCTCTTGGGCACTATCTCCACTCTGCTGGTCAGAGTGATTAACAGTTTGTTGCCCGACATATTTCTTGGTTAGATAGTCAAGGTTCTGGGAACTCAGCTCCAGATTTAGTGATAACTGATCCATAGATTGATCCGCAGCTTCGATTTGCTCGATTATCCTACTGAAAGTGTCTGTTGTTTCACCATAATTGTAACTGATTTTCTCCTGTACCTGGTCAGCATAATCGACAAAATCGCTCATCTTGGTACGGTAACGTGATAGATACTCATCTTCATTGCTAAGAGTAACGGTTGAGAAAAACATCTCGATATGGTTAATCGCCATATGGGCCAGTGAAGATACCTTCTCTAAGTATCTAATCTGATCCATCGCTTCGCTGGTACACTCTTTTGCAGTGGTGATATCATTTGTCTCTAGTGAGATTGAAACTTGATCCAACTGGCCTCTGGTTGTGGTATAGAGCCGATCAATCTTTTGCATCAGGTTCTCCATTGTTGCCTTAATTGGCACCAAGGTTCCAACCTCATCCAAGTTATTGGCCAGATCACGACTTAGGGCTTCATTGCCGGTAAGTAAATTCTGGTATGATTCTTGGAATAGATTTACCTGATCGCTATATTTACTAATTTCTCCTTCCAGCTCTTGGCGAGAGACTGTTTGGATTAGAACATTCTCTTTAATCCCAATCAGCAAATTGCTTAGGTCAGTAAAACTTTGTTGTAGCGTTGATACCGACTTATCAATATCAGTAACTTTACGACCTTGCTCCTCTCTATCTCCGACCAATATTGAGATACGCTCCTCAAGATGTTCAATCTCATTAAGTAGTCCCATTCTTTGGCCAGAAACGGTTTCAAAATATTTGGCAATATCCTCATAGATATTTGAGATACCATTGCACTGCATATCCTTACGAAGAATTCCTCTTAGATTACTGGTGAAGTTATTATTATTCATCGCTTCAATTGCTGTTGCAATCGGCCGTAGCAGTGGTCGAGCTGCTTGCAGATTCTCTTCAACGCTACCGGTAGGGGAGAACATAACCAATGTTCGCTTAACTCCACGTTGATTCATTGGAGAGACATATAGTTGGTATGGGGAGTAGACCTCACTATCAACTGCTTTCATCTCAATGCGGTAGAAGCCTCGCTGAGTCAATCTAACCTTGCTATGGTTGCGGTGAATCCGGGTATACTTTTGAAAATCGTTCCAGCTAATCGCCGGGGCAGTTAGAGTGCGGATATTCCACTCTTTGAGAAAAGAGTTGTTCGCCCAGCAGATCGTATTGGTTTGATCCAACATAATCGCATGGAATGGAAATACCGGCTGACACGCTTCAATAATGGTTGAAAGTACATGCTCATCTTCAACTTCAGTTCCGAGCTGCTTCTCTCTTTCCCACTCTGTTCTAATCTGACTTATCCCTTTGCGATTACGGATCGTCATCACTAGTAGAATTGCGGTTCCAAGATTGAATAGTAGCATCAATAAAAAGTTGAGACTGTCACTAGGGAATTTATTAGTTCTCTCCCGGACTGCGATCTCTTCACCTTTAAGGAAAGAGAGAATTGAGCGAGCAGTTTGATTATAGCTATTAAAAAATTTCCTTCGATCTTTTAGTAGGTGGATATCGGTAGCAGGTGACTTAATCGTTTTGATCAGATGATCAATTTCAATAATATGAAATTTTACTTTTGTTATGTCGGGACTAATTCTGCTAATGGTCCCTTTTAAAGAGCTAAGTTCGCCAGAAATTTGTTTGACATTGGATTTGATAATTGCATCTTTCAAATCTCCAAGGCTCTCTTTGACGTTGGCACTTTCAACATTAAAGCGTGCTTGTGGATTTTCGTAGTAGGATCCAACATATTTTTTGATCTTGGAGATATGATGGCCATTGATCATTAGGTTAAACATCATGGAGATCATGGTGACCATCAATAGTATCCATAAAATGCCGTAGTTGTTTAAATTTGATTTTTTGGGGGAAGCACTCTTCATGATAACCTCATCCTGTGGTTCATTGGGCTCAGTAATAGTATTTACTATATAGAGAGAGAATTCCTAACTCTCCCCTCCTATATTATGCCTTACGGATAAAAAAAACAAAAGAGGGAAAAGCTTGACGGGAACCATCTCCCACTGCTTTGTCGGGCGAGGAGTTGCTTGGTAAACTATCATTTTGGTGTGGAATAGAGTATTATCTATTTTCAGGGAGTTGTGTACGGCTAATCCCTACAGTCCTTATGAGCTGGAGATTTTTAAATGCAGGTTAAATTATATACCATACTGATGTTGTTGGGTTTATCTGGGTGCTCCTATCTCAATCTTCTGTTTGAAACGGATGAGAAACTTGTAATCGACACTAAACCAACAAAAGCAAAGGTTTACACTGTTGAGGGAAAGGAGGTCGGTCAGACTCCCTTGATGTTGGGAAAAGCGGAAAGCTCCTCGTTGAGAGATGAGGATTTTTTCTATCTGGTAGTAAAAAAGCCCGGCCATTTAGATCAATTAATTGTGGTACCGGCCAATGGGATAGATAATTATACTGTTAAGCTCTTTGCATACAATCAGGAGCATTTTAGTCGCTGGGTGCTTGACGCTTATGGAGAGAGGACTAACCAGTTAATAAGAGAGTTGCTGAAGATCCAGGGGCTTTTACTGCAAAAAAAATATCAATCTGCTCAGAAGCGTCTATTGGCATTCCAAGGCAGTTTTCCAGGAGTTGCGGCTTCCTACACCATGTTGGGTAATATTCACTTCATTAATAAACAGTACGAAGAGGCTCAAGCTCAGTTTTTAAGGGCAATCTCAATTGACCCCCAGGATCAAACCGCCACTCGCTTTCTAGCAGTAGTTAGAAAGATACTGGAGTAGTCGGTCACTCTCGAATAGGTAATTTTTTCTGGTTACAGGTAAATAATCATTACTTTTTAAATTTTTAAATCTGCAGTACGAATAGCAGTCTGAGGACGAGTTGTATTTGGACTAGGAATGACTGAACTTGTAAAGAGATTAACATTTATTTTGCTGAGTCTGCTACTAGTGAGTACAGGCGTTGCGATGGCCACCAGTGATATTGATCATCGCAAGCAACAGCAGTATGAGAAGGAGTTGCACCATCGTGTACGCTCCAATCTTGTGCAATATCTAGGAGAGTCAGTTCAATTCACTCTATTTATTAATGCCATTGCAGTCGAAAAAAAGCAGTTAGACCTGTCAGTAACTGGTGAGAAAAAAGAGTCATATTCCAAGATATCGATTCCAACTATCATAGATGTTGGATACCTTGAAGTACCGCAGGTAATTAACGATAACTATGCTCGCAAATTTTTTGCTAGTGCTGTGAAACAGGTTGAGACACTGGTCTACCTGTATAGTGAGTTGGATAATGATACGATCTCTGGAATGGAGTCGATTATTAGATCCACCATCGCACCAATAAAAAGTAAAATTGAATTTAACCATCTGCCGGCCCCATTTTTGAACACCGGGTTTGAAGAGCCACTTCCATTTGGTGTGGATCAACATCCCCAGATTGCCGCTGCAGCTGGAACACCAGCAGGCGAGTCCGTTCTGCCATCCCTGCTCAACTTATTTGGTATGCTTGCTTTGGCAGCAGCGCTAGTTGGTGGTGTCTATCTGTTTGTTCAAAGTATGAATAGACCACTACTTTCACTGGCAAAATCAATTGAGGGACACAGTGGTACCGGTGGAGTCTCTAGTAGTGAGTTAGATAAGACAGTGCGTGACTCTATTCGAAGTTCAATTAGAGAGGCGGTGGATGGCTCAATCAAAGAGGCGGGAGTGCCAACTTTAAAAGAGCCAAAGTCAGAGGGCCCCTCTGATAATCCGATTGAGGCCAACTATCAGGCAGTAGCAAAAGAGTCGGAACGACGTAACATGGATTTTCGCCTCAAGCGAAATATAATCTCCTTGAACAACGTTGTCACCAATGCTCCATTTTTACTAATTTCAAATTTAAGTGAGTCAGATGGTGACTATTTAGGTGTTAAGAAGTTGCTGCCATTACTGGTTCATAACAACAGTAAAACTATTTCAAAAATTATACCGGAAGCAGCTTTGGAAAAAGTTGAACGCATGACTCAAGACAAGCCAACGATGAGTGAAGGTGAATTTGACAAGTGGCTTTCCAGTTTTGTTGAAAAGCTGACTTTATCTTATTTAAAAGAGGGCAATTTTTATTCAAAACTTCTATCTAAAGACTCTTCCGCCACCCTCTATCAGTTAAAGGGAGAGGAGCTTTTTGCTGCGGCCAGGAATATGGATTCTGGTGTCGCAATGAAGTTAGCAATTGATTTTGCAGGCGAAGAGCTGTCAGCAGAACTGCTAGCAACTCTCGATAGTGAGCAGTGGGAGTTAATTTTAGAGGACAAGACGACCGATGCCAAAGTTATTCAAGGGGTAGCACAAGAGCTATGTAGTATTGTCAGGAAGCGAGCACAGGTAACAGATCAGTCTCGCTCACTGGAGGATTCAGTTAATCGGGTGCTATTAAGTCCAGTGGTTAACTTTCTACATACCAAAGATATTGGTGATGATGAATCTTTTATTCAACGAATAGAGCGCGTTGCCCCTAAGTTTGCTAAGCGAGTAAGGAGCAAAGTTTGGACATCTAGTATCTTTAGGCATATTCCCCATCCATTTATGCGTCAAGTAATGACGGAGTTATCTACGAGTGATCGCTTCTTCTTATTACTTGGGGTACCAAGGGATATTACTGATTATCTACTCTGCTTTATTCCCATGGGAAAAGAGCGAGCAGAACTAAAAGAGCAGTTGCTTGGTGCGACGGCCAATAAAATTCCCCAGCAACAGACTCAAGCGACTAATTATGCCAAGCGCTTTATCTCCTATCTGCGTGATGCCAATGCCCAAGGGGCATTTATCCTTACGGGCGATCCGCTCTCTTTTGCCACGACTGAAGTTCCCGCTGGATTGCTGGCCAAACTTAAAGAGAGAAAAGATCGGCGGCGAGAGCAGGAGCGAACAGATCAGTTCGACCAGTCACGAAAAGATTGGCAGGAGGGAAATTTTGATCAGGAACAGGTGCAATGGTTAGAGCGTAAGACGACTCTTGAACAGTATGAACAAGCATCAAAAGAGTTCTTAGAGCAAGAGGTGGT
This sequence comes from Bdellovibrionales bacterium, assembly GCA_018646675.1. Classification (GTDB taxonomy): domain Bacteria; phylum Bdellovibrionota; class Bacteriovoracia; order Bacteriovoracales; family Bacteriovoracaceae; genus JABGUH01. Next base: position 11,677 of record JABGUH010000025.1, read on the forward strand.
TGTAAGTGTAAATACTTTGGAAGAGGAGATGGCCCAGGCAGTGTTTGGGTTAAATCGTGAGAGTGGTGGGCAGGAGCTGGTTCAGGAACAGGTTCAGGAGAGTGAAGCAGTTGTTGCACTAAAGCAGAGTAGCGAGGATGAGCTGGCCCCGTCTGATCCTGAAGAGATGTTTGATTATACAGAAGAAGAAGAAGCCGCCTCAGACGATGATAAAAAAGAGGCGGCTTAAAATCTAATTTTTCCTACTATTTTTTACTTTTTTTCTTGGGAGCACTTCTCTTCTTGGGGGCAGGAGCATCTTTAATGCTAAATAGCTCTACCTCAAATACCAAGGTTGCTCCACCTGGAATTTTTGGAGGTGCTCCTTGATCGCCATAGGCTAGATCGGAAGGAATAACCAGCTTGATTTTCCCACCAATTTTTACTAGTTGAAGCCCTTCAGTCCACCCTTTAATTACTCGGTTTAGAGGAAAGGAGATCTTCTTTTTACGATCTACAGATGAATCGAATACAGTGCCATCAATTAGAGTTCCATGATAGTGGACCTCGACAATGTCACTTGCTTTTGGGGATTTCCCACTACCTGGCTTAATAATTTGATAGGCAAGTCCGGATGCTGTCTTTTTGGCACCAGCCTCCTTTAGGAATTTCTCAATGTAGTCATTACCACTTTTTTTGACTTTAACACTGCCCGCTTGAATTCTCTTTTTAAACATCTCTTGAACTTTCTTTTGGTATTTTGCCCCATCTACTTGGGGCTTTTTCCCTTTGGCGGAGTCGAAGAGGCCAAGATAGATTGCGCTCAGCTCCTGGTCACTAAGGTCCAGGTTTTTTAAACGGGAGCCAAACATTAGGCCCACAGTATAAAAAGCCTTATCGTCATCACTTTTTAGAGTTGCACCAGTTGGACCACTACTTTTTTGCTGGTTGCATCCAGAAAAAATCAGTAGGGAACTAAAAATAGTAGTTAAGATAATGGTTCTTATCATCATGTTTTTCCTTGGTATAAATTAACAAAGTAACAGATTTATAGACCAGATTTTAGCGTTAGAAACCACTGTTGTCTAGTATCTGATTGGCCATTTGATCACAGAATTCATTCTGAGGGTGTCCGGCATGTCCTTTAACCCAGACTAGTTTGACTCGGGGAAGTTGAGTTAGCAGTTCATCCAGTCGTTGCCACAGTGCTAGATTAAGCGGTGCGGAACGATCAGCTTTTTTCCATCCCTTCCGTTTCCAGCCCGCGACCCATTTGGTGGCACCATCTACTACATATTTGGAGTCAGAAAAGAGGTAGATATCCACCTGGGCCAAAACTTTGTCCTTACTCTGCTTTTGATACAGCTCAATTAGTAACTCTATCCCGCGAATTGCTGCTGTCAGCTCCATAATATTATTGGTGGTGTCGATTGAAAGGGAGCTCTCTTTGAGGATCACTGCCCCCTGACCATCCTGTCCAATTACTCCGTAGGAGCCAGGCCCAGGATTACCTCGGCAGGCACCATCGGAGAAGAGGGCGACTGCTTGTGGGTTATCAATTAACTGTTGGGGGAGGGGGAGATTCTGCTCATCCAGTGGCGAGGATGGATGATCCTCTATTGTCTCAGTTGTATCTAGCTTTTGAACTCTATTTTGGAGAAGCTGGCAGGCATTTTGCGCCTCTTGGTCCTGATCTAGCTGTTGGAAAATTTGTTCCAGTACCTTAATGTATGCTGTTTGCTGTTGTTTGTTCATAATTACTCTTGAGGTGCCTAACTTAGTTGTAAAAATTTTCTTTTGCCAACTTTGATGATTGACCCGTTATGTGACTCATCTAACAGCATCAGTGGATCATCTAATTTTTGACCTTTCTCATCACTGCTATCGGAAAAAATTGTAACTGCTCCCTGCTTGAAAAGCCTGCGACCCTCCCCTTTGCTAGGGATTAGCTTGGCATCGAATAGGAGATTTACCACCTCTTGTCCTGGTGTGAATTTAAAGGTCGGAATATCATCTGGCAGTTGCTTGCGCTTAAACATCTGCTCAAAACGCTCCCGCATTCTAACTCCCTCCTCCTCACCATGGAAGAGGGCGACAATATCTGTTGCCAGGATCTTTTTGGCTTCGTTGGGATGGAGCTCACCACTTTTAAGGGCAGAGACAAAATCCTCAACTCTGGTTGGAGTGAAGGAGCTGAGATGTGTGCAGTACTCCTCCATCTGCTGATCGGGAATGCTCATCACTTTGCCGAATTTATCAAATGGCTCATCTAAAATAGCGATATAGTTACCCAGGGACTTACTCATTTTCTGGGTACCGCAAGTTCCAGTAATAATTGGTAAGAGCATCGCCACCTGGGGGCGCATACCGTGATTGCGTTGATAGTCGCGGCCCATCAGGACATTAAATTTTTGATCACTCCCACCGAGCTCAACATCTGCCTTAATCTCAACGGAGTCACGGCCTTGCAGTAGTGGGTAGAATAGCTCATGTAGGGAGAGCGGCTCATTACGCTCTAGTCTTTGGCCAAATGTTTCATGGCTTAACAACTTCGCAACAGTCGTCTGTGCTGCCCATCCAATTAACTGCTTGAGTGTAACGTTGGAAAACCACTCACTTTGGTAGCGTATGGTGGTTCTCTTCTCATCTAACACGGTAAAGACCTGCTCCATGTAGCGTTTGGCATTATCCTTAACCTGCGCAGATTCCAGCCGTGGGCGAGACTCATTTTTTCCCGTGGGATCTCCAATGCTAGCGGTATAATCGCCAATTACTACTATCCCTTGATGGCCCAAGTCTTGAAATTGTCTCATTTTTCGGTAGGGAACTAGGTGGCCTAAGTGAATATCGGGAGCGGTGGGATCAATGCCACACTTTATATTTAGTGGGGTATTGCTCTCAATGGAGTGCTGTAGCATTTTGGTGAACTCATCCCGTGGGGTGATCTCAGTCGTTCCCCATGAGAGAATTTCTAGCTGCCGCTCCAGCTCCTGCCTAACTTTTGGGTCATCAGTTGACATATTATACCCTCAGTAATTGGTGCAAAGGAGAGAACGTCCCCTTGTAAAAACAACAACATACAGCTGTCCACCTCTCGGTTTTTAGCTTTACGAAGTCTGGCCCAAGAACCTTATGTTTGCAATCTTTTTTCTGGTACCTAGGGTGAAGAATTTTCTTTGCTAGCGTTCTTTTTTCAATTAACTTTTCATTAGAGGAGATATTGTGATAACCAGCCTCACTACTTTTTATACCGTCAAGATAGTTAGATAGTTTTAAGAAGGATTTAGTTATGAATGGCAAGTATTCTATTAAACTGTGTGAGCAACGATTTAGCTTTGCTAGCTCACATTTTCTAATCTTCGATGGAGGAGAGCGAGAATCACTTCATGGCCATAACTACTCTCTAGCAGTTAACGGGAGTGGCCAGCAGCTAAGCTCCGGCATGCTATTTGACTTTACTAAATTGGCACCAATTATTGATCGTATTTGCCAGAGGCTGGATCATCTAGTGTTACTACCCGCAAATAATCAATATATGACTATTAACGATGTTGATACTAACTACTCATTGCAGTTGGCTTCGGGTGAATTTTTTACTATTCCAAAAAGTGATATTCTAATTCTACCAATATCCAACACAAGTGCGGAGCAGTTGGCTGAATATACCTGCCACTGTATCAGCAGAGAGTTGGATGAAAAATATAATTTCTGTTTTGATCAGCTGGAAGTTGAGGTAGCAGAGTGTGTGGGTAATTTGGCCACATTTAAATTGGATAAGCACGATTTGTAGGGGATAAGTGTGAATCAGGAGATTAACAATTAACTTTATCAGTCTAAAACCAGGTTCTACAGTTGAGGGTGAGGCGATTGAGGCTTACCGTAGTGAAGGACAGGCTTCTCATTATGTCCATCTAATTGCCGGAGTTCATGGGGATGAGGTGGAGGGAGCCTATCTTCTACAGCAGCTATTTGCTTGGTTAAGGGAGGAGGAGACGGTTGATGTAAAAGTTCCCCTGGTTATAGTACCAATTTTAAATGTGGATGGTTATCGAGTTGGTACTCGTGGCAACGCTCATGGGGTAGATTTAAACCGTAACTTACCTGCTGATTCTTGGGTCAGAGAGTGTAAAAATCCGCAATATTTTCCCGGTGAAAAACCTCTAAGTGAACCTGAAAATCAGTATTTTGTCTCACTGCTGAACAAGTATCCTCCGTCTTTGATTATCTCTTTTCACGCTTGGAAGCCGATGATTAACTATAATGGTGACTGTCGTAAAGTAGCTGTATTTTTAAGTAATTACAACACCTATCCAGTCGTCGAAAAACTGAAGAAACACCCGACTCCTGGATCATTGGGAGAGTATGCTCCTCATGAATTGGGCATTCCCGTTTTGACTTTTGAGGCCCCACAGCTAAGTGGAGGAGGAAAGTTGAAGGATATTTGGGCGGAGAGTGCCACAGCTTTCAAGGAGTTATTGCAATCTGATTTGATTCAATCCTTCTGATGATGTTTAATTATACATATGTGGAAGTTATTTGGCAGTCTGATTAGATACTGCTCTTTACTGCTTTTAATTTATGGATTGCAACTATGCAATCCTGCGGAGGCTTATGTCTATCTGGAGCCATTCCTTGGCTACGGCATTGGTTCTCAATCACACCCTTATATCGGGGTGGACGACACTATTCAGAATGGGGAGTCAAAAGCATATGGTACTAGCTTTGGGGTTCGCTTAGGTGGACAGATGGATAGCTGGGTAGCAGGGGTAGATCTCGCTCGCTCCTCTTATCACTTTAATATCTCTACTCCCGATGTGCTTGTATCCACATTGGCGGCCAATGGTTCCCTAACCGAAAATCAATTTAGTACAAAGGAATACGCTGTTTTTGTCTCCTACCTGTTTCCAGCAATCTTTCGAGTTTGGATCGCCTACTCCTTTAGCAACACATTTACCCAGAATAAGGGAACCGTTGCTCAAGGCAGGGGAGAGATTCGCAGTGGGGCCGGCTATAAGTTTGGAGTAGGATGGATGCCACATGATTTTTTCAGTGTTAACTTTGAATTTAAAGTAGTTAACCTAGATACCCTTGAAAAAAGTGGTCAGATGTACTCAACAATTGAGGAGGCCAGAACTGCCTACATCCTTCAGTTCTCACTGAGTACTCCCATTAATATCTCCCTTCCTTATTAGTTAATATCTCTCCCCACCTTTATTAAACATATTTTCAAACGTTGTATATATTAGTATCCCCCTACCTTTTTCGACGGATTTATGGCATATTAGAATCGATTACAGTCATAAGTAGGTGTACTACTGGTGGCATTATGCCACCTTATTTTTGGCATTTAAGTTGCAGTTAACTAGAGAAAGACTAGTCATTGAAGGCGAGTGCCGACCTAAGTGAAAGGAATCACGATAGAGAGTGGAGTCAATTTGAAGCCATTTTGTCTATTTCTTTTACTATGGGCCCTACTTTTAAGCAGTGGTGTTATTTTGGCCGGTGTTGGTCAAGTAACTACTGATAAGGTAGACAACAAAAAGAGCACCTATAGTACAGGTGCTTCTATTTCCAGTAGCTTAAGTGCATCGATGCATCAGTTGGGTGATCCTGCGAGGCGTCTGGGGCAAGGTTTTAGCTTCTCGCCATACTTGGTCGACAAGAAAAGAGGCATTAGCTACTTTGGAAGTCTATCCTTTAATAAGGATTATCGTGGTGAGCGGGAGTTGGGTCTGAACGATCTGGCCCTTGGTCTTTCAACATCTATCGGTACAGCATATGACAAGAAGGTACTATTTAAGATTCGCCTCTCCAGTACCATCCCCCTTAGCGAGTATTCACGGGAGTGGAGTAAACTCTATACCGCACTAACTGTTGCTCCATCAGCTATTATGAAGTTGGATGCCTTAGGAGTTCCAGGAGTAACTGTTGTCTACTCATTGCGAGCATCACTCTTCTTTCATCAATATAAGGCGTCATATACTGGCAGAGCAAATAATCAATATGCAGTCGGCAACTCTTTAGCAGTTAGCTATTCACCTATGGATAAGCTTAGCCTTGGGGTGAATGGCAGCTATGGCCGTAATTTTACATACGACGGAGTTAGTCGGGATGGAGTGCAGGTTGGAGAGAATATCTCTTACAGTGTGACTGACTCTACCTCAGTAACTGTTGGACATGCCAACGGAGGGTCTCCGCTAGCAACCAATGGTCGAGAAATAGAGATAAACATATATGATCGAGAGAGCTCTACCGTTTATGGAGAGATCTCTTACGGATTTTAATCGATAGTTAAAGTTGAATTGAGATATTAATTGAGAACTAGGGAGAGATAAGTTGGATAAGGAGATAACAATGGTGAGTCCAAACAGAGAAGTTAATATTACTAGGTGGCTTTTACTTTTAGTTGTAATGGCATTCTTAGCTAGTTGCGCTAAGGAATTACCCAACGACGTCTCAGATGACATCCAAAGGACAGTTCACTCCTTGGAGGCATTTTCATCTACGGTAACACTTGAATCACAGGGTGAGGGTGTTAATGCTCTGACTAGTGATGATGTGATTTCCGACATCTATGCAGTGAATGCGAAAGAGCACCGTCCGGTAAAAATGATCGAGGGCCCAGCAGCTCTTGCACCTTTATTTGAAGGATTGAAGATTGAGTCCTCTCAAGCCGGAGAGCGATTTAAAGTCTCTTTTAAGCTAACTAAGAGCTATCTAGTTGCTTACGTTGATATTAGGGGACATAACTTATCCTCTCATATGTTGGCGCTTCAGGTTAGAGAATCTAAAAAAGTTCCTCTCTTTCAATATCGTGTCATGGGATATGGAATTTTAGAGAACTACCGTAACTCATTAGATGAAGTTACTCCCACCATTATCTTTACCTCAAAGGATCGGGAAGTAGCATCTCACGTTAAGATCTCTCATCTTGGTGATCAAAGAATCTTAGGTGGTTTGGCCGGTTTGATGGAGAAAAATCCAGAGTCTCCGATCTTGAGTAAAAAGGGGTTGGATCGTAAGATTTGGACGATGACAAGGCTGGGACAGTTTCTAAAAGATGGAAAACTAGTTGGAGATCAGCTGGTTCGCACTAAAGTTGTGGGCAATAACCTTTATATTTTAGGAGCAGTTAATCAAGACCAGTTAAGTGCTCTTGAGAGTGCAGCTCTCTCTTCTGATCCTCGTGATCCTAGGGTGATGAGTTGTGATCAAGCAATGGAGAGTGCTCTAGGTGATGAATTTAAGGGTGACTGTTTCTTGCGACCGCTATTTAAAAAGAGCGTATCACATGTAATTACTAAGTTAGCTCAGGATGAGGGGGATTCCCTGGCCACAGTTGTACTTGAGCGAAATATCAACGTGAATCGTACTGACCTAGTTGAAGTTGCATTGGGCAGCTCTGTGGTTAAGGCCACCTTGGATTTTGATTTTAAGTCACCTAACATCAAATACATTTTGAAGAGTAAATTAAGTGATAATATTATTGAATCCGATAAGTTAGAGCAGATTTTAAAGCGTAAGTTGAATCTTGGCACCGACCTGCTTAAGACTGTTGTAGTTGGACGTCTTCTGTATGTTCTACTGCCAACACAGCTTGATCAGCTAACTAAAGTTGAGCGCTCCTTTTTAGATCTACCGAAAGATAGCCGGATTCAAAGTTGTGATCAAGCGATGATCACAAAGCTGAAGCTAGAAGGTGATGCGGCAAAAAATTGTGTTTTAGTCGCCAAGCGTATCTTTAATGTTGCTCATATGGGAGCAAGTGCGGAGTTGGATAGTAACGATATCCCTGTTTTCTCCCCATCTTCTCACGCAGATCCTACCACCAGTACCCTGCTTAGAATTGATTTGACTGGTGAGCTAACTCCTTATCAGGTAGCTGAGAACATTGTTGATGTTGATGATATCCTAACTAATATTAAGCGTGATTTTGATACTGATGCCGAGTACCTCTACGTACCGATGACCTTAGGGACTCCTCGTGAGATTCGTGCAGCCAACCCATTTTATCAAGGTGAAGAGAAAATTGTTAAACTTAGTTTTGATAAAGAGGGTCTGAACATCTATGAGGTTGAAGAGGATGAGCGCTTTGGTGCAAATCAGCTAAACAACTACCCAGTAATGACTATTCCTGGGAATTACGTTGATTTTAAGTGTGTAGAAGATGGAGCGAAACGTTGTACTGGCGGCGATCAGATGAACTATGAGATCTCCTGGGAAGATAAGCGCTTTTATATGCCAAAGATGGAGCGAGTGCATGTGAAAGAGGTAAATATATTGGATGTTTTTACCAATAATAGCTCCTGTATCTACATGTCAGATGTTAAGTTGTTAGACTATCAGATTGAAGCTGGGGTTATGAATTTTAGCCTAGAGAAGACCTATCAGGTGTCAAAGTCGATTCCCTGTATTGTTGAGCTCTACTATCAGGATCAGATGAGTTCTGCTAGCTTTAAGGTGCAGTTCTCCTACTCTCTCGTTCGTCTTAAAGATTTGGCTTCGAAGAACTATGAAACGATTGCTTATCCTCTTGAGGAGCAGCGGGACTTTGGATTTTTTAAGGACAAGAAGGTTCGACTCAATGATATTTATGATCATCGTCGTGCAAACGAGCAGTATTTTCTTAGCCGATGGAACCCTAAAAAAGAAGTTCTTACTTACTACTTAAGTGATACTTTTGCTAAGAAGAGCAATGCCTTGTTAAAGGATGCCACTTATAAAGTATTTGCTAATTTAAACCGTAGTCTTGAGCGGGCCAATGTTGGGTTCAAGTTGAAGCTGGAAGAGCCTGCAGGTATCAATCCTGGAGATTTACGCTACAACACGATTGTAATGATTGATGATCCTCTCGTTTCCGGCTTGCTCGGATATGGACCGACAGTTTCTAACCCTCGAACTGGTGAAATTGTTCAGGGACATGTCAATATGTATGGTGGAGTTCTTCTCTCAATGACTAGAAGGGTTTATGAGGAGATGGTAGATGTCTCAGTTGGGCTGTTAGAGCAACCAGATGGGATAGTGCCGATGGAGATAACGCCGGAGGTGGTAGTAGCAGATAGTAACATTGCTGGTACTGATGTTGATCAGCGAGTTAACTTCTCATCTGATGATTTTAAGCTTCCAGTGGGACCATTACAGCGCCAACAGCTACGGTCATCTTTGAAATTTCATGTTGATCATGGTGTTAATACAGAGATTACACCAGCTAACGTAAAGCAATTTAGTCGACGGATTCAAAATAATCGTGAGTCGATGTTACATCGAATACTCTCTCCTGAAGATAAAGGCAAGTTGTCCGAAGAGGAGAAGCGGATCGCTTATTATGCTGAGAATAGTGCCTATCCAGTCGAGCTGCTAAATACCAGCGCTCTGGCCAAAGAGGTTCATCCTGACATTCTGGCGATTGATGGAATTTTGCGTGACAATCAGAAGACGCTCAAGCGTTGGACTGATCTGACTGCGGAGCAACGGGAGCAGGTGGTAGAGATCATTCTTCCACTAATGTATATCCAGACCCTAACTCATGAGATGGGCCACTCTTTAGGCTTGCGCCACAACTTTATGGGGTCAAATGATAAGGCGAATTTCTATACACCAGAAGAGGCAGATAGTTTGGGACTTCTTGGAGATCCTACTTATAGTTCGATTATGGATTATGCAGCTTCTGATATGAATGGTCTCTCTATCATGGGTAAATATGATGTTGCGGCACTTCGTTTTGGATATGCGAGGGAAGTTGAAACCAGCACCGGGGAGTTTGTGCCGGTTCCAACCACTTTGTTACAGCTTAAAACTGAAGGGGTAACCTTAAAGTCATATCAGTACTGTACTGATGAAAATGCGGGACTCTCTCCACTGTGTGCACGTTTTGATGAAGGAAGTAGCTTAAAGGAGGTTATTTCATTCTACGTTCAAAAATATAAGGATGATTATAAGTATCTAAACTACAGAAATGGTCGTAATAGTTTTACCTCTTTTGGTCTTGGTGGATATGCTGGTTATGTAAACTACTTTATGTCCAAATCACGTCAAATCTTTGAGATGTTTGAGGTTTACTATCAGATTTTCAGCCAAGGACAAGGTGGGCCGGAGTTTGCGGACCAGTTGATGAATGATGGCTGTTCAGATGACTTACGTAGACAGTACGCAGATTTTTGTGCTGTGATTCAGGATGTTGTTGATGCTAACACCATGTTGGGACAACATCTTCTAGACATCATCAAAACTCCAGATCATCAGTGTGCGTTGGCGAAAGAGGATCAACCAATGCAGTTGGTGGAGTTACGCCTTCTAAAAGATATCTACCAAGGATTAGATGTTAAAACTCATGTACCGAGTAGCTGTTTTGACTCCACAATTAAGGAGCAGTTACTTAAGGATAAGTTAATCCCGGTAGCAGAGGGTGGTAAGTATCTTCATAGTATCAAAGACCCATCACCACGCTATATCTATGTTAGTGATATTGCAGTTCGTGGTACCTGGGTAGACAAGCTCTTGGCAATGAAGTTTCTGACGTCTCGTTTCTCTGGGGCCGGAAGTGTGGAGAGTGGATACTACAACATGTTAAAGATGAACAAGATTAGTGAGCAGTTTAGTAACTTGGTGGCCCACCTAACTTTAGGGGCACCTTTAACTGATACTGTACCTTTTGTAACTGAGAGTGGTCAAAAGGTTCGGATACCATATCAGTTACCAGCTACTCAATTGATTCCTGAGCAAACCGCAGGATCGATTATTAACTACTTTAATCTTCCTCTACGTCATAGTGCTTTTTTAATGGAGAAGTTACTAGATGTTGCTAATCGTTATAATAGGATTAATGATCCTCTTTATAAAGATCAAGCTAGATTGCTAGGTGATTTCTTCTCTCTATACAGGTGGAAAGAGTATCAATCATATAACTTAAATGGTCGTGGCATTGAGGTTACGATTGATGACATGACTTACGGTGCAACAGATCGTCATATCTTTGCCCATAACATGATCGAGAAGCTTGTTGCTTTTGAACGTCTACCGACAATGGATCAGGAGCTAGTTGCTACCGTGTTACTGGCCCGTGTTAAGCCAACACTTCCAGATGGTCTGTCTGCAGATGAGCGAATAGTGATTGAAGTGCCAGACTATATTCTGACTCAGTTGTTGCAGATTAAAAAGGATGGCGGGACAATCACTCGGGAGCGGTTGATCGAGATTCTAGGTGAAGAGTTGGGATCAAAGGCAGACTTGGCCATGCAGATGGAGACCGCACGGTTAGAGGAGTTGATTTTGATTCAGAGCCAGTTGGGTCAAGCTCCAGCTGATGCTTCTGAGGAAGAGCTCTACCTTTATAACTTGGACCTGCAAACATTGGAGATGTATGCCAGGGGTACACTAAATCAGGAGTTGATAAACCAGTTACAGTTTACACTCCCTTTGTTACCAACAAATATCGACTAGATAGTTTCAAATCGGGATTTCTTGCTAGGCCATTATCGTTGATAAAAAGTCTAGCGGAAGTCCCGATCTTTCATGAATCTGCCCCATCTTCTGTGGGGCAACTTTTGACGGAATCAACCTACCATCCTCATAAATTGCAATATTGTTAGTTAGAATAGCGGATGCCTCCAAACCTGTAATCTCAGTTATGTGAGAAATTATTCGCTCTCCTCGGCGTGTTCGCGAAAGTTGAATAATGTAGTCAACAGAGTCTGTTATCTGTTTGCACACCACTTGGTGTGGTAGATCCATTCCACTTAACAGGAAGAGGGTCTGCATACGGCCCAGAGACTCCGCAGGGGAGTTGGCGTGGATAGAGGACATACTACCTTCATGGCCAGTATTCATCGCTTGCAGTAGATGGAAGAGCTCTCCCCCCCTGACCTCGCCAATCACAATCCGATCTGGCCTCATTCGTAGTGTATTTTTAACTAGGTCACCTATCGATGGCCCATCAGACTTTGCACTGTTACCCCTGGCTTCCAGCCGCACTAGGTTGGTCAGCGATAGATTTAACTCTAGTGTATCTTCAATTGTCACAACTCGTTCAGTGGGGTTGATCTCATTTAATAGCATATTGAGTAGGGTAGTCTTTCCCACTCCGGTGCCACCAGAGACCATAATATTTAACCGAGCTTCGACCAGTGATTTTAGGAATTTAATCCATCCATTATTTAGTCCAAAAATGTCACTGTTCTCTTCAAATTTTTTGAAATTTTTTAGGTATTTCCTGATGGTAATTGCAGGAAAACGGTGAGCATACGGAGGTAAAATGATATTTATCCGACTTCCATCCGGAAGCAAGCCATCTAGAATTGGGTTTTGGCGGTTGCACTCTCGATTGTTATATTTTGCAACATCATTGATAAAGTGAGAAATATCCTGGGGAGCAAGTGAGTGGTCGAGATGGATAAAGTGTCCATCCTCTTCGATAAAGATACTTTTTACACCATTAATAACAATCTCAGTGATACGCGGTTGCTGTTTTAACTCATCAATAAAGTTCCACACTGGATTGTCATTACTCATTTTTTCGCCCGCCAAAATATTAAATTACATCGTTTATAAAGACATCGCTTTCGTTGATTGAAAATCCGTAGGAGAGAAGATTCCCAAGTAGAATTCGCTTTTCGCGATTTGCCAACATTTGGTATATTTCTTGATAGGAGGCACCATCTTGTAGCAGGCGGAGAATATTTTCCTCTCCTAGAAACTCATTAAAATGGATAAGAAGAATAATAACCCAATCGACTCTCTCAATTCGTCGATTAAAATGGGATAGTAGAGCAAGAGTTCTCTCCGGTATGATTAGGTGGGTGTTTCCCTCATTACCATCCTGAAGGGAGAGTGAACTCATACTAAGGTAGAATGCCAAGAGAAATGCCCTAGAGTTGTCCGGCAATGTATAGTCGCGAATTTTCTCCTCAAAAATGGTTAAATCAGAGGATAGATCCATTTCAAGTTGGTCTGGATAGCTTCCATACTGTTGATAATGGATAAAAAGAGTTGCCAACTGGTTGCGAAAGCGATGCCATCCAAGGATTTTTACAATCTCTTTTACTCTTACTTGCGGATCAATTTGGCAAAAAAATTTGCTTACAATCGCGTAGAATGCAGAGTTGGTATTATAGGCGAGGGAATCTAATCTCTCCCAGCCATTGTTAATAGTGGGGACATCACCTCTTAATAACAAGGTGAAATAGTCGGGTAATCGTTGGGCTGGAAACTTTATCATTAAATGCATCGTAACACTTTTTTCGCTATAATCAAGGTGATGAAGTTACCAATCTATAAAGAGATTCCCCTCACCGGCAATCTCCAGCATTTAAAAAATTCTGTTGCAAAAACTTTGCAGATAAACTGTCCAAAATACATTGATCTTCAGGAGTATGATGAGGAGCAGGTTGATACCATCTTAATGATGTTGGTACAGATTATTCGCAGCAACCGGATGAGCCAACTTTTTCCCTATCCTCTTTATGTACTTGCCAGCTCATATTATCAAGATCACGGCTTCGTGATCTATCATCAGAAAAGGGATCTTCCACAATATTTTGCTAAAAAATATGCCCGTGTGACAGTTAAGGAGCGTAAACTTTTGATGCGCAATAAAATATTAGTAACGAAAATTAATAATGGGGATGTGGAAAATCTTGGAGAGAGAGTAAGAAGGGTCACCTTGGGGCAGCGGCAACTTTTCAAATTAAATGCCGAGCACACATTCTATCGTCATGTACTTGAGAACTTATAACTAGGAAATATTGATGTCTTCCGATAAGAAAAGAGAACGATCTCCGTTAACGAAGTCGAATGAAAATTTGTCTGGGTTTGAAGAGTTACTAGATAAAGTTCCACAAAGCAGAATATTTGAAGATGACTTAGCAACAGATCAGTACTATCTGACAAATTTTCTATTTCAAGAGACAGAACGTTTAGAGGCACTAGATAGTTTTATCGGGGAGAAATTACCTCTGATTGAGCAGTATCCAGAGACTAATTATCATATTCGTCAGCAGCAGCAGCTAAACAAGGAGATTAAAGAGGAGATCATCTCTCAGATGATCTCCATCGAGTCGACGGTTCACGGGTATATGGAGTTAATCTGGACTCAGGGGTAAATTTTCACAATTTCGGGTGAGTAGGTAAAAAAAGTGGAAACCTACGAGCACCCGGTAGTCGATCCACAGCTATCACACTTTAGGCAGGAGCCATTTCGCACAAGTGTCAGTGCTGAGCACTCAGGGCAAGCATCACCTTCGTATCCCTTAATTTTGGCAGCTTGACGTCGTTGAAGCTCGGCATGCATTTTGCTATTTTCCTCTTTACTAAAAACCTTCTCTTGCACTTGAGAGACTCGGCCATCGGCGTGGTTTACCTGGCGGTCCTCCATCATGGCAAGTAGTGGCTCCTCCTCCTCTTGGTCATGGACCGCATCGGCGGCCAAGTCTTTGGGGGCGACATGTACTAGGTCGTAACGTTCTAGATATTTCATTCCCAAGTCACGGAAGATGTAGTCAATTACTGAGGTGGCCATCTTTATATTTTCATGGCCAGCGACAATACCGTTGGGTTCAAAGCGAGTAAAGGTAAAGGCATCAACAAACTCATCGAGAGGCACTCCATATTGAAGTCCTAAGGAGATCGCAATCGAGAAGCAGTTCATTAGTGAACGGTAGGCTGCTCCCTCTTTATGCATATCGATAAAGATCTCTCCTAACTCGCCATTGCTATATTCGCCAGTTCGCAGGTAGATCTTATGGCCAGCTATCTTTGCTTTCTGAGTATAGCCGATACGTCTGGCAGGAAGAGTTTTACGACTGGAGATCTCTTTGTAGACAATCTTCTGTACCACCTCTTGGGCCACTGCTGTTACTTGCTCACTTTGGGATAGCTCCTCCATATCCATCATTGCCAGCTCAGAGAAAGTAGCGGCATTAAGTGGTTGTGATAGCTTCGAGCCGTCACGATAGATGGCATTTGCTTTGGTCATCAGCTCCCAGGAGAGACGATAGCAATTGGCAATATCTTCGATAGTTGCATCTCCTGTCATATTGATCGTTTTGGAGATGGCACCCGATATATAGGGTTGAACTGCCGCCATCATGCGGATGTGGCCTTCGGCTGAAATTGTACGTTGGCCATAGCGGCCACACTTGTTGGCACAATCAAAGATTGGAAGATGTTCATCTTTAAGGTGGGGAGCACCTTCAATTGTCATAGTACCGCAGATGTGGTCGTTGGCTTCGCGGATATCCTCAGCACTAAACCCCATCAGCTCCAAGATATTAAGGGTGGGATCGACCATCTCTTGATCAGAAAGTTTTAGATTAGTACGTAGAAACTCATCTCCTACTGAGTAGGAGGTAAAAGCATAGTTTATATCAAAGGTGGATGCTAAGGAACTTTCAATTCGTGAGATCTGCTCATCATTTAACCCTTTTTCTGCCAGACTCTTTTTATTGATGGTTTTACACTGATCAAGACTGCCACTTCCTGTCGCATACGTAATAATCTGATCGATCTCATCCTTTTTATATCCTAAATTCTTTAATGCACTAGGGATTGAGTTATTGATGATCTTAAAGTGGCCACCTCCGGCCAGCTTTTTAAATTTAACTAGAGAGAAATCCGGCTCGATTCCTGTGGTGTCACAGTCCATCAACAGACCAATTGTACCGGTAGGAGCAATGACCGTTGTCTGGGCATTTCTAAAGCCATGCTTCTTGCCTAAAGTTTGAGCTTGATCCCACGCATTTTTAGCCTCTGCTTCCAGCTTGGTATCATTGAGAATATCAGCTTGTAGTGGTTGAGGTGTGATTGCCAATCCTTGATATCCACTCTTCTTGCCATATGCCGCCAGACGGTGGTTCTTGATAACTCGTAACATTTCATTACGGTTATTTTCAAAGCGAGTAAATGGCCCATGTTCTTTTGCCATCATGGCAGATACTTTATAGGCGGTTCCTCCCATAATGGAGGAGATGGCAGCTGCTATATTACGGCCACGTGGAGAATCATAGGGGATTCCCATCGTCATTAATAGTGCACCGATATTAGCAAAGCCCAGTCCCAGTGTGCGGTAGTCGTAGGATCCCTGAGCGATCTCTTGGGAGGGGAACTGTGCCATTAGGACAGATATCTCTAATACCACGGTCCATACTTCACAAGCGTGGACAAAGCGTTCGACATCAAACATACCAGTGATAGGATCTAAAAATTTAATCAGGTTTAAAGAAGCCAGGTTGCAGGCGGTATTATCGAGGAACATATACTCTGAGCAGGGATTAGAGGCGCGGATCGCTCCATCATTTGGACAGGTATGCCACTGGTTGATGGTGTCATCAAACTGTAGCCCTGGGTCTGCGCAGTTCCAAGCGGCAGTATTAATCTGCTCCCAAAGATCTTTCGCCTTCACCCGTTTGGCAATTTTACCATCAGTTCTTCTGGTTAGTTCCCACTCTTCATTGCGATCTAAGGCGGAGAAGAAGGAGTTGGGTATACGAATAGAGTTGTTAGAGTTTTGGCCGGAGACAGTATCGTAAGCTTCGGAGTTCCAGTCAGTATCATACTCTTCAAAGACTAGTTCACCTTTATTTTGGCGGGCCAGCTCTAGTACTCGAGCGATATAGTTCATAGGAACATATCGTTGGCGGGCGTGAGCGACTGCTTTTTTAAGTGCAGGGTTTTTCGCTACTAAAAAGCGGTCATCTCCTTTTACGGTGTTTAACGACTCTAAAATTTTCCCAAGCGACTCTTTACACATCTTAGAGCCAGAGACTAAAGCAGCAACTTTGCGCTCCTCTTTGGCTTTCCAGCCAATAAACTCCTCGATATCTGGGTGATCTAGATCAAGGGAGACCATCTTGGCCGCTCTTCGGGTGGTTCCACCAGACTTAATGGCACCCGCAGCACGATCGCCAATCTTTAGAAAAGACATGATACCTGATGAAGCACCTCCTCCAGAGAGAGACTCACCTGAGCCGCGAATTGCAGAGAAGTTGGTTCCAGTTCCAGACCCATACTTAAAGAGGCGTGCCTCTCTAGTCCAAAGATCCATAATGCCACCACTGCCCACCAGGTCATCGTCAATAGATTGAATAAAGCAGGCGTGAGGTTGTGGGCGCTCGTAGGCGGAAGTTGAGCGAGCAAGCTCCTTGGTCTGGGGGTCTACATAGTAGTGGCCTTGAGGCTTTCCAGCAATATTATAGCTGGTATGAAGTCCGGTGTTGAACCACTGGGGTGAATTTGGGGCCGCCATTTGGTGGGAGAGCATAAATTCCAACTCATTTTGAAAAGCATCAGCGCTCTCTTTCCCGTCAAAGTAGTTATACTCCTCACCCCAACTACGCCAGCAGCTGGCCAGTCGATTGAAGATCTCTCGGGCATCAGTTTCACCACCAAGTAGGGGAGAACCACTTTCAGTTAGAATGACTTTTCCCTTCTCATCTTTCTGGGGAACACCAGTCTTGCGAAAATATTTCTGGGCCA
The DNA here is from genome assembly GCA_018646675.1 of Bdellovibrionales bacterium. Taxonomy (GTDB): domain Bacteria; phylum Bdellovibrionota; class Bacteriovoracia; order Bacteriovoracales; family Bacteriovoracaceae; genus JABGUH01. Next base: position 29,122 of record JABGUH010000025.1, read on the forward strand.
AAATATCGCTGGCCACTTCCGACCAATCATTAGGTACTGTAACTTTTTGGTGATCACTTCCTTTTCCACCAATATGACGTATCTCACTTACTCGTTTTTCAAACTGTTGTCCCTGATAGGGCGATTTACCTTTTGTGGTGAACACTCTATTTATTTTCAATGCCAGCTCCCTCGCTTGTATGCCCGAAAATTTGCTTGATAAAGATTGTGCTCTTTCATAGCAAATTTTTCTGATCCATGGAATCTTGTTGCTTGCTTCCTTGATAAATATTTAGGAGGAGAATAATAGTAAAGTCAACTGCAAACAACACTATATATGGTATGTTTAGGCGTCATAAAATTGTCAAAAGCCTAGATATTGTATTGAGTTATGGCCTGAGATGCACTAATAGCTGGAAAAAAAAATAACACTCTTTTACAATCAACTAATATTTATTTTATTCTCTTTGCATCGATAATTAGGGCTTTCTGGTTCAAATACCAACAGATACTTGACAGATCGAGTTGGTCTTTTTTAAGGAGTTTAACGAGGTGAAAGCAATGTGTTGGACTAGCGGAATCTCTCTTTTATTTTTACTACTGGTTCCAGCGGAAAGTTGGGCGCTAAGTAGTGATCAGCAACCGGAGATTCGTAGTAGTAGTTTTGAGTTTGCAGGTTGTCCTGCAAATTCAAAATGTGGTGAGGAGTATGGCAAACGCTACGCCGGCTGGAGAAAACTATTTGCGACTGAGAGTAGTAGTGCTGTTAAGCAGTTGCAGAAATTTAAGCGGCGTGATGGAGTTCCTCTTACTTTTTGGAGTCAAGATACTCAAAATCGCAGCGATCAGATATTTTGGGACTCCCCCTGTCAGCACCATCGCACTTCTGATAAAAAACTCTATCTTTCACAAATGCTTTTTGGCCGCTCCTTCTCTTTAAAACGTAAGGCGATAATTGAGCAGGTACTGGTGGTTGGAAGTAGTGGTAAAATTACCTCCTACCCTCGGCCCCGGGGAATGATCCCTACTCATTTAGACACCAAGGGAAGGATGCGCTTTATTATGGAGGAGGGTGGAGTCTATTTCGGTCTGGCGATTACTCCGGCGGGGGCCATCTCAATCACTTCCGCTAACTCTGCGGTCCGTAGTTCGACGGATGTTAAATGTACGTCTCAAGCGATCAATCTTTTTGATCGTGAGATGAAAGCCCAGCGGGATATCTATCGTGGCCATACCTGTCGGCGTATTTGGCAACAGCAGCATCATCGCTGGCAAACTATTATTTTTGGTTTTAGTTGTTGAGCTAACGCCTCATTGCCTTCATAATTGGGTCATAGTGGAGGTATATATGGAAGGGCAGCTAGAACTTGATCTACAAGAGAGCAGTAATCCACTGAACCACTTTTTTATGACTCTAGAGTCGAGAATGGAGGGCCCATTTTCCCGGGCACTCTCTCAGTTAGACAGTTTGGAGCAGGAGAGTGCCGATGGTACCGAGCTGCTGTTTTTACTATTAGAGGATACTGTCTTCTCTTCTATCTATGCGACTTTTTATGAGGAGCTATTTTTAAAGTTCAGTGATACGACTGAGGAGGGGCGAGAGCAGCTAATCGAGTTATTTGAGCAGAGTAGTGAGCAGCGGGATCGTCTGATTGCTCAACAGACCGGGGGACATGTTGATTATATTATGCGTGGAGGTAGTTGTCCTGGGTGTAGCTCCTGCCAATTTCATCAGGATGTGGACGATTTAGTCGCTAGATGGCAACAGCAGGATCTTAACTTTTTTGTCACTCTATATATTGGAATGCAGACCATTCAGACCTCTTTTGAACAACTGCTATACGACTATCTGGATAGTAATGATCGAATTATTCGTTATTTTACACCTGAGAATATTCTAGGCTTGCGTAAGTTCATTATGGATTACTCTGAGCGCGAACTGGTCTGATTACAAAAATATTTAATTTTTAATACTGAGAGAGTAGGTGATTAACTCCTCCTGCTTTCCTTTAAAGTTTAGTGGCTCCTGCTGCTTAAATCTTTGAGATAGCTCTAAAGGTAGGTGACGGTGAACCACCTGACTGATAATTAACTCACCACCAGCAGCGGCCCCACACATTCGAGCGGCGGAGTTAACACTATTACCGATTGCAGTATAGTCACGTCTGTTTTCAGTGCCAATAGATCCAACTACTGCTTCACCGTAGTGAATTCCAATTCCAACTTCCAGCTCAATAGATGGATTATTATGAATAGTCGAGATTATTTCAATTGCGGATAGAACAGCACTTTCGACTTGATCAGGGGGAAAGATCGCCATGATCTCATCACCTACAAACTTATCAATTATTCCATGGTAACGAGTGATGCTATCTGCTTGCAGGTCAAAAAGATGGTTGATCTTATCTACCACTTCTTGTGGAGCACGGGACTCAGAATAACTAGTAAAACCTCTAATATCGGAAAAAAAGGGGACAATAATCTCTATCTCTCCCTTAAATAGTTCGGTCTTCTCTGTTACCGAGCTGTAGATCGCAGCGATCGCTGATTGAGAGATATACTTCTCCATCTGCTGGCGAATACGAATTAACAAGTAAGTACTGCTATTAATAATACTGCCTGCTTTCCGAATCAGCACACTTAGCATGATGGCGAAAAATAAAAATATGATAGAGGGCATGGCGATGGAATCCCTCAGTGCCTGATAGGCCATCTGTTCAAATCGAGAGACATCTTCATAAATCTCCATCACTCCAACAACTTTTTTTCCGTCTACGCCGTAGGTTGGAAGGTAGACCTCCATAAAGCTGACTCCCTGAACGCTTTCTAGCTTAGAGAAGATCTTTCCATGTAGTGCATTTTGGAATCCGACACTTTGAATTGCGTCATAGAGCCCTCCCTCACTGGATGGATTTTTGTGGTTGAAGAGGATCAGGCCCTCAGTATTGAAGACTTTGACCTTTGAGAAGCGGAAACTTGACTTGATTAGTAGGGAAACATGGGCGCGAAACTTCTCTTTCGTCGCTTGGCTCTGTTGGAGAACAGTATCAAAGCCGATGGTATGCTGCTCAAGTACGCTTCTACTTAACTCCCCATAGAATCCGGCTGCCTTCTCTTGTAGGTTATTGACATACTGCGTGGTTAGGACATCCCGCTCGCTAAATAAGATGGAGGATATAAGAGCGATATAAAAGATAACTGCTCCAACTCCTCCATAGATTAGAAAGTAGCGCACTAAGGGGAATGGAGTATCTCTTATCTGGCCCATAAATTATCTTTTTTATTAAAGTTGTTATTAGTACTAGACTAAGTCTATTTGTGGTTTGTGGCCATTATATATGCAGTTTGTTGTGCCGGAGATCGTTTTACTCAGGTAATCCGTTTTTTCGGCGAAGAATCAATCATTTTTTACTAATAAATCATGTTAGATCTCCGATCAGTGGTAAACAGCGGGCACACCGCCTACGGCTTACGGATTAGGAGCTAATAAATATGATTACTTTACCTAAAATTTACCACTTTGCCGTCTATCTTCTCTGTTTTGCCCTAGTCTCATGCTCCTCAGGTATGAGGGAGTCGGAGAGCATTTCGGCTAAAATGTCTCGTTATGATGCAAAACGGGATCAAGATACCTCTGTGCCGGCGTTAACCATCTCTACTCAATATTTTAATGGTGGTGGAGCATCAGCAAAAGGGAGGGGGCCGGCTTCTAAGTCGGGAGGCGAGAGCTTTGACTTTGGTTCTCCTGCAGATAGTGGGCCCGATCGTACCAGTTACTCAAATCGTAGTTTATACTACGTAACCCTACTGTCCCAATATCAAAACTTAAGAGGATTTTCATCTGGCCAAACTTCAGACATAAATAGTTGCCCCAGTTTTCACTCCATGCATTTAGAGTATTTGGAGAATGGCGGCTTGACCAAAGGGGATCGCCGACAGTGGAAGAAGCAGCTTGCACTAAAGCGTTTGCGTGACGAAAAATATCTTGCTCAGTATCCGGAGTTATTTCTCCCCGTTGTTAATGAGGGTACCTCTCCCAAGGTGGTGGATCTGTTGAATGGTAATTCCATGGGTGGTCAAAGTTTTGTAGTCCAGACCATCCAAAAAGCGTTGGATATTCATATTCAAAAGACCTATCAAGAGTTGGCAACACTTTGTGAGAATGGTGTTAGTACTAACTACTATAATTTTGAAAATTTAATTACGCATATTACCCGTGCTGATAATTTTGGACCGACATCAAAAAATCTGCAAGTTCTCTTTAAGACGACCATCTTTGTCAATATGGCGATGATCGATTCGATGGTAGTTGGCGAGAGCATGGTTCGACCTGCCAAGAGAGGGCGTTCTATTGCCAGCCAGCAGGGGGCATTTTCCTCTGGTCGTAGCTACGAGAGACAGGTAATCAAGCGGTTAAGGGTTCCCTGGGTGGGAGAATATCTAAAGCAATTACCCTAACAACAGTAATCTTTTGGCCACCATTACTCCGGTCGTGCTAGTATTCCCGTAATTCTAGGAGGAGATATGGGGATTTTCGCACGTACATCGGGAAAACGAGGTAGGGTAGTTGCCTTCATCAACCAGAAGGGAGGAGTGGGGAAAACCACCATGGCTTTCAACACTGCTTATGCTCTGAAGTGCCAAGGGGCAAAGGTTTTGGTAATTGACCTTGATCCTCAAGCTAATCTATCCTTACTATTTGGTCTTGATCTAAGCTTGGCCGCTGAGTCAGATGATTTAACCGAGTCGTCTCTAAATATTCATCATCTTTTGATCAACAGTGTTCGGGAGTTAAAGGCTCTGCATACCGGAGTCTTGTGGAGCGAGCTTATCTATCAGCGCGATGGTGTTGACCTGTTGCCATCTTCACAGGAGCTGTCAGGTTTTGAGCTTTCGGTTGCTGGAATATCCTCCCCACGCCAGATGATCTTAAAACGCTTTTTAGAGCGCAATGGTATCTTAGATCAGTACGACTACATAATTATTGATGGCCCTCCAACGTTAGGACTATTAGTAGTCAATATCTTATGTGCGGCCCATGGTGTGATGATTCCCTTTCGACCAGATGACTTCTCCCGCAAGGGGCTGGCACACTTCTACCGTGTGTTGGAGGATATTGATGACATGGGGGTAAGCGCCAAGCCGACTGTTCTGGCCCACATTCCAAATTTGGTGGAGAAGAGGCGTAAGCAGGAGGGGTGTGACCTTAATCTAATCACTGAAGAGTTGGTTGACCGATCTAACTGCTCCAATGTGGTGGATCCATTTTACAATCGTGCTCAACTAGTTAAATCCCAGTCGCAAAAGAGATCGGTCTACGATTATAGCTCCATCGAATTTGCCCAGTTACAAGAGAAGTTTAATCATTTGGCCGATATTATTCAAGAGGCATCCTATGAACAGTAAAGCGAGAAAAAATCCTCTCTATGTAGTAACTAACAATGGAAAAGATGTTGAGAGAGTTCGCTCTCTTTGGGATGCACTGGTTAAAAAATTTGGAATTGGTCCGCTGGTTGAATTTATTAATATTATGTTACAGCAGTTGTTTGCACTTGTTACCAGCTATCCAATGTTGGTCGCCGTGAATAGATATTTGAACCAGTTGTTTGAGCAGTTACAAGGTCTATTCGCCCTAATGCCAACACGTAGTTCTTAATCTTCGATTAGAGAGATTTATTAAAAGACATCGGCTGTAAAAACGGAGAATGATGCTCCCTCTCTCCAGCTATCTGCTGATAGTCCCGCCTTTAGGGCCAGCTGGCTTAAGGTTGTTGCCAGATCCCACCCCTGCTCCGGTGCGACCTGGGGAAGGAAAACGGCAGAGCAACTATCTTTTGTCAGTACTATTCCGTGGACCCCCACTTCTATCTCTTGATAGTTACTGATCTCCCAGGGAGGAGATAGGAGTGAGATCTCAATCTCTATTTGATTTAGCTCATCTAGAGTTAGGTTGGGGAATCTGTAATCTCCAAAGGCTGCATCAACTGCTCTAGCAATTACTACTTGGGCAATTGATCTTGAGGGGAATATCTCTCCAATACAGCCACGTAGATTATTATCAATTGTCAGGGTGACAAACCCTCCACCCAACTGCTGTAATTTTTTGTGCTCTTTTTCCAGTGTCGCCGCTGATGGTTGCGCTGTTCCTTTTAGCTGGCCAGTAATAGAGCTAAGGGCAGCATCTTTTAAAGCTTGTTGTTCTGCCGAACTTAACTTAAAGGAGAAATTATCTGTTTTACTATTCATTGTGTCCCTTCCTTTAAAATTCTAGGCTTTATAGACAACAAAAGCACCATAACCAACAACCCGATCTTTATCCCCAGCAGTATCCCCTGAGTTGCGAAGATCGATGGTTGATAGTTTTAACTTATTCTGCTTGGCCCAACCTAACATTCCTCTAATTGGCCAGACGCCGCAACTATGTTCCCCAGTCAGTGGCCGATAATTCAAACATTCCAAATTATCGGCGGTAGTACGATCTACCTTTTTTGCCTCGTCATAGGGTAAAAAGTGGCTGAGGTCGCCACTGACAATAAAGAGAGTAGAGTCATTATCGAGTAAACTAAAGATTGATGAAATTTGCTCGACTTCCGAGTTACCAACAATAATTGGTACGATCGGAGTGTTAGCTGAAAATATGGTTTGAATAAATGGAATATGGACTTCAATCGCATGCTCTCTTTCAAAATAGTCGGATGAAATTTTAACCAAGTTATTGCTGTTTAACTGCGCAATAGTCTCTTGGTCGATCTCAATTGTTCCTAATGGAGTTTTATAAAGATTGAAATCCGGAGCAACCGCCCCTTGTAGATGGAAGTGATGGGTGGGGGAGAGCAGTATAATTCGGGAAATTTTATCCTTGATTCGTTTCGCAGCTTGATAGGCAGAAGCTGCAATCGGTCCAGAGTAGATAAAGCCTGCGTGAGGAGCTACCAGTGCTTTGGCAGTGATCTCATCTTGAGTTGTCACCGCCTCACTTAAGTAGTGATCAAGCAGTAGTTTAAGCTCCTGGGGATCTGCGGGGTAGAAGCTTCCAGCCACATTTGGTTCTTTTGTAGTACTACTCATCTCTTGCTCCTAGTTACGACCTCGATGCTAGCATAACTAGTCAATAAAGTCTTAATCAGTTACTCTCAACTTGTATGACTATAGTAAGCAGTAGCTATTGGGAGAGGGCTTCGGATGGGCGTGTGATTTGCACTCTCTGTCCCCACCGCTGCACCATGAAGGAGGGGCAGCGTGGTCTCTGTTATATTCGTGGCAACCAAGATGGAGCAGTGGTGCTTCACTCCTACGGAAGAAGCAGTGGGGTAGCAGTTGACCCCATCGAGAAAAAACCTCTTTTTCATTTCTATCCCGGGTCATCAGTTCTCTCTTTTGGAACAGTCGGATGCAACTTGAGCTGCCGCTTCTGTCAGAATTGGGATATTAGTAAGGCAAAAATTATGGAGCGCCTTGGTGAGAGTCTGGCCCCTGAGGAGCTGGTGGCGTTAGCCAAAAAAAGTGGCGCAAAAAGCATCGCATATACTTATAATGATCCGGTTATTTTTTGGGAGTATGCTCGTGATGTTGCACTATTGGCAAAGAGGGAAAATATAAAAAGTGTTGCAGTTACCGCAGGCTATATTAGTAGTTCTGCCCATGAGGATTTTTTTTCTGTGATGGATGCGGCAAACATTGATCTAAAATCTTTTGATGATAATTTTTATCGTCGGTTAACTGGCGGTCGCCTGGCCCCGGTCTTGGAGACGCTGGAGTATGTTGCCAAACAGAGTGATACTTGGTTGGAGGTCACGACACTTTTAATTCCAGGAGAGAATGACTCGCCTGGTGAGTTAGAGGCACTGACCAGCTGGGTAGTGGAGCACTTGGGACCCCACGTTCCGCTGCACTTTTCTGCCTTTCATCCAGATTGGAAAATGGAGCAACATCAAGCCACCAGTTTGGAAATCCTACTTAAGGCACGAGCTATTGGACTGGCCGCAGGGCTACAGCACATCTATCTGGGGAATGTTGATCACCCTAAAACGGCTGCAACATTTTGTCATCACTGCCAAGAGATATTAATTGAGCGAAATTGGCACCAAGTAACTAACTACAATCTAGGAACGGCTGGAGCCTGTCCTCATTGTCATCATAGTGTGGTTGGAATATTTTAACCTCACCCTCTTTTTTTTATTATGCGGTGATTTAGTAGGTAGTGTACAACGGCACCTAAAACCAGTAGTAACGATCCAAAATATTTTAATCCCCGGCCGGGGTCAACGTTGGCACTGAGTACCGAAGCAAAACTACCCCCTTCACTGGGAAAGTAGGAGGATTGATAGAAGGTAAATCCATGGTGTTTCAGTGGATTATTCATAAAAATATGTTCAACACTCAACCCCTGGGGAGTTAGTAAATTAACATAACTTTCAAAGCTGGCAGGCATATTGGTACCTGGGTTTTTATCCATTTTGAAGCGATCTAGCGTAAAGGAGAAAGGGAGAGATAGTTTACTTTTTTCTATTGAGACGATCATATTTTCGTAGACGACCTCCTTCTCTCCTTCATGCTTATGAGGCGCCTTAAGATAGAGTGGTGTGGAGCTACTTAGCCAGTGTTCCTCTCCACTCATCACAATTAGTGCCGCTTTCTCTCTGCCTTTGACTAGCTTTCCATTTTGTTGCAAAGGTAAAGATGGTACCGGAGCGTAACGTGGATAGGAGGTGGTGGTAACTTTTGTCTTGCGAATGGAAAAATCCATCCAGGGAAGTGCAATTCTGCTGTTCTGCTTAAATGAATCACTGATCCAGCGCTCTTTTTTCTTATCATAAAAGGTTAAGCTGTTGCCAAAAAGGTAGAGCGCAGTACGTTTGCGATACTCTTTGCGATCGAGCACTCTTAAACTAGCAGTAGGATCAAGCTTTAAGGTCTTGGCATCCACTGGAAATGGAGATTCATCTGGAAGGAAGGTGGTGGAGTGATTATCAATTGTTACCACTAGAATATTTTTATTAGTAGCGGATTTCATATGTTTAGCACTACGCGATTCGGGAGTGAAGCAGCTATGATCTTTAACATCAATTAGCATTAGGCCAGAGCGGTTAGTCGCCAGTAGGCACTGCTCCATCGAAGGGGGTAGTAGATGTAGCTCTAAAGGCCCTAGTTGTACCGCTGAATTTACTCCGGCAGCTTGAGGATGCATCGATAGTAGTACCTGTTGGGGGGCTGGCATCATCTTCGATTCCAATTGGTAGGAAGCAGAGATCCACGACTGATGCGACTTTTTTCTACTTTCCTCACTCCAGCTTAGGGCAGTATCACTAAAAGGGGCAAATCTCTTGACGACGATTGGTCCCATCTGCTGGTTAATCGTGCGGTTAAAGGCAGTGTAAGGGAGATCCAAAGTGTACTCTTCATTGTGGGCAGGATAGCGCACTCTGATAATATCCTGCGAGAGCGTAATTTCACGGGTCGGGGTATTAGGCAGTAGAGTAATATGTCCATCGATACCGGCGTAATAGGTGACAAAAGAGCCACAGCCGATCAGCACTAAACCAGTGTGAACGAGGTAGAATCCCCCGAGCCGTCTCTTCGGCGGGAGGCGATTTAACATCGCCATTAGGATACTTAGGAATAGTGATAGCTGTAGTACCATGAAAAATGGAGCCTTATAGATTAGACGGTTGGCAAATTCGGTACCGTAGTAGCTTTCGACGAAAGTGCCGATAATCATGGCAAAACTGAAGAGTGCAATTAGTACAACGGCGAATTTCATACCACCAATGAAGCGCTCCATCTCCTTCCAACTGCTTATCTGATCACTCATAATATTAATCATCCTAGATCATGGTAGTAAAATAATGAGAGGTAACATAACGAAATTAAACGTTTTTGAAAAGAGCAAATCTAATATATATATCATCGACTTCTGCCCTCAAAAGTTGCCTAACCTACTGCTTTCTGATAATTTCCCACCCAAGATAGAGTTTTAGGAGTGTTATCCATGAAGAGTCGTGTATTACCATTCAAGGCAAAAGTGGTAGAGCCAATCAGATTGCTTGGCCGTCAGGAGCGTCAAGAGCGAATTGAAAAGGCAGGATTAAATCTCTTTCGGCTGGACGCTGAAGATGTTTATATCGATCTTTTAACTGATAGCGGAACTGGTGCTATCAGTGTTGCTCAATTAGGTCGCATGATGGAAGGGGATGAATCATACGCTGGCTCCCGTAGTTTTCGCCGATTAGAAAAAGAGGTCCAAGGGACCTTTAACTTGCCATATGTTCTTCCAGTCCACCAGGGACGGGCCGCCGAACGAATCCTAAACTCAACAATTGTTGGGCCCGGTCAATATGTGCCTGGTAATAGCCATTTTGATACTACCAAAGCTCATATTGAGTATGCTCGTGGTCGCTGTGTTGATCTGACCATTGAGGAGGGGCGCTCCTCAACGATTAACCACCCATTTAAGGGAAATATTGACCTGGAGCAGTTGAAACACTTTATTGTTGAGCACGGTGTTGAATCTATTGCCTATATTTTGATGACCATCACCTGCAACTCCGGGGGAGGGCAACCGGTCTCCATGGAGAATCTTGACGCAGTCAAGGAGATCTGCCGGGCACATCAACTACCACTCTTTATCGACGCTGCCCGTTTCGCTGAAAATGCTTACTTTATCAATCAGCGTGAACCAGGGTTTAGCGACAGCTCAATTACAGATATTATTCATCAGATGTTTGATGGGGTAGATGGTCTAACCATGAGTTCTAAAAAGGACGCTATATCTCCCATGGGTGGACTGTTGGTAGTTCGGGACCAGGAGCTATTTACCAAACTTCGTACTCCGGTAATTCTATTTGAAGGTTATGTCACCTATGGTGGCATCAGTGGTTTAATGATGGAGTCGTTGGCCCAAGGGCTACGTGAAGTTAAAGAGTTCTCTTATTTGGATTACCGTATTGGTCAGGTGACTGATTTTGGTGAGATGTTGCAGCAAACTGCAGGAGGAATCCCCATTGTGGAACCAGTGGGAGGACATGCAATTTTTGTTGATGCGAGACGCTTTTTTCCCAAGGTACCTGAAGATCAATTCCCGGCCCAGATGCTCTGTGTAGAGTTATATCGTCAGGGCGGCATTCGTGGAGTTGAGGTCGGGGCCTGTCTGGCAGGACGTAATCCTGACACTGGGGAGAACCTTCGTCCTCCCTTAGACCTTTGCCGTCTCACCATACCACGGCGAGTCTACTTCAAAGAGCACTTTGAGTATGTAGCAGAGGTGTTGGGACAGATTAAGGAGCGCTGTGGTGAGCGCACCACCGGATTAAAATTTAAAGTAGAGGCTCCAGGAATTAGACACTTTGACTCAACTTTTGAGTATATCTCTTAAGTTTATAATGGGGAGATGATGATGGACAAAGAGAAACTGACTTTAGCTCTGGCAGATATTCCGAGTGGACTATATATCGCCTGTGTCAAGGATGGAGAACAAATTGATGGTTTTTTGGCCAGCTGGGTCTCCCAGGTCTCTTTTGAGCCGCCACTATTGATGATTGCGATTAAGCCGGAACGGAATATTCACCAGCAGGTATTAGATGGTGCTATTTTCACGCTGAATGTAGTGGGTGAGCACAATAAATCCATAATGAAGCCCTTTTGGAACGGATATTATGAAGAGGATGAAAATCCATTTGAAACGATCTCCTACCGAGTAAATGCCCATGGGGGGGTGGTGATGGATGATGCCAGATCAACGATCACCTGCAAGCTTTTAGAGTCACATCTACCAGGAGACCACCGGGTGGTGATTGCGCGGGTTTTAGAGAGTGAGATTATCACCCATGAAGTCAGTACCCTGCTTCACTGGCGAACCTCAGGAATGGATTACTAATCGCTTTTTCAAATTAGCAGATTCGGGGTAGCATTGTTGTCTCAAGCATGCCAACTCGTCTGAGCCCACCAGTCTTAGTGTATAGGCTCAGGATGGGATCTTTATCTTTGCTCTCTTGTATCACACGACCGATAACTTTTGTCTCTTTGCCCATCGCTCGCTCAACTGCTTTTTGTGATTTCGGCGGAACAATTAAGATGAATTTTCCCTCATTGGATAGATGGAGGGGATCGTATCCGACCAACTCAGAAAGTGTTGCCACATTGGCATCAATTGGTAGCTCCTCCTCCTCAATTTGAATAGATACTTCTGAGTGTTGGCAGATCTCCCATAGGGCTGAAGATAGTCCACCTCGGGTTGGATCTTTGATTACGTGGATATCATTTGTCTCTTTTAGTAGTGCTTCGACTTGAGGATTTAGGGGGGCGGCATCACTTTTAATTTCAGCTTCAAAGTCGAAGAGTTTACGTGCTTTTAACAGCGCCATCTCATGGTTGCCAATTGGTCCATTGATCATCACCAGGTCACCCTCTTGGGCATTATAGGTAGAGATATTTACATCATCATCAATGAAGCCGATGCCACAGGTATTAATATAGATCTGGTCCCCTTTGCCTCGCTCAACTACTTTGGTGTCACCAGTAACAATTCTGACATCTGCCTCTTTTGCCGTTTGGGCAATTGAGTCCACGATCCGTTCAATGGTGGAAAGCTCTACTCCCTCTTCTAAGATAAATGATAGCGTAAGGGCATGTGGCTTGGCACCCGAGGTAGCAAGATCGTTAACGGTGCCACAAACTGCTAGACGGCCAATATCACCACCATCAAAAAATAGGGGTTTGACGACAAAACTATCGGTCGTGATTGCTAAACGTTTAGTCCCGATATTTTCCAGAACGGCAGCGTCATCCATTCGTTCCAATACTCCATTTTTGAGTCGCTCCATGATCACTGACTCGATAAAGTTATGCATTATCTTGCCACCAGATCCATGGTTTTGCGTTACCTGATTAATTGTCGTTGTCATTGTAACCTCACCTATTGTTCTAATACAGGTTGATACTTGTAAAATGCAGCACAAGTTCCTTCGGCAGAGACCATACAGGGACCAATGGGATTTAAGGGGGTACACTTATTAGCAAAGAGTCCACAGTCGGTGGGACCGGCTTTGCCCATTAATATTTCACCACAGCGACATCCTGGAGGTTCCGGAATATCTTGGAAGGTAAGATCAAATTTTTTGGCAGCATCAAATTGGGAGTATTTATCTTTAATGCCGTGGGCACTTTTTGGGATTACTCCAATCCCTCGCCAACCAGCATCACAGTCTTGATACACTTCAAATAGAATACGAAGTGCTTCTTGATTACCTTCATCACTAACCACTGCGGGGTAGTTATTAGTTACTTGATAGACGCCTTGATTGATATATTTGGTTAGTAGAAAGATCGACTCCATGATTCCCAATGGCCTAAAATCAGAGATAACACTGGGAATTTTGAGTGGATCTAAAAATTTGTAGTAATTTTTCCCGACAATGCTACTGACATGTCCCGGTAGAATTAAACCATCAACCCGGCACTCCGGATCTTGTAAAATAGCCGTCATCGCAACTGGAATCGCCTTTTGCATACTTAAGACGGAGAAATTTTTAATCTCTTGCTCTTGTGCCTTCAAAATCGTGGCGGCGATCAGGGGAGTAGTGGTTTCAAAGCCAATGCCCAGTAAGACGATCTCCTGGTCTGGATTTTCCTGAGCCATTTTTAAGGAGTCTAGAGGGGAGTAGAGCATTTTGACATTAGGATAGTTAGAGAGGTAATCACCCTGGCTTGGAACTTTTAACATATCGCCAAAGGTGGCGATAATGAAATTCTCTCGCTGGGCCAGATCGATCGCCATCTGAATATCACTTTGTGAAGTGACACAGACCGGACAGCCGGGACCTCCAATGATTTTAATGTTTTTAGGTAGCATCGAGCGGATACCATGTTGGGCGATACTCATGGTATGAGTTCCACAGACCTCCATTAGGGAGATATCTTGGTGAGAGATCTCTCTGATGCTCTTTCTTAGTACCGAAAGTTTTTTTAAAATCTGATCATTCATCATACTACCCCTTAATTCGCTCACCGGTTTTTTGATAGTACTCCTCCATCAGCATAAACTTTTCATTTGCCTCTTGGGTGGAGATCTTTTCAATAGCAAATCCGGCATGCAGCAGTACATAGTCTCCAATAGCGATAGTCGGGAGTAGGATTGAGGAGGCATTAAGAGTCACCCCATCCTTTTCTACCATAACCATGGAGTCATCTTTAATCTCAATTACTTTGACAGGAACAGCTAAACACATAATTTATACTCCTTACAAGAGTGCCTGCCCAAAGGCGATACCGGCATCGTTGATGGGAATTGATTGGTTAAAATAGTATTTAATTGGGCCCTTGTCCATCTCATTCATCAATAACTCACTCAGGAGACGATTTTGGAAGCACCCTCCCGAGAATATGGCCGCAGATCTCTTTTGCATCAGCTCAGGTACTTGCTCCAGACGTCTACTGATCGCCCGGGCCACCCAGAGATGAAATTGGTAGGCTATTTTAGCGCGATCAACTCCTGCCTTTTGATCCCTGATTATCGCTTGAATCAGAGGGGAAAACTCAAGAATGGTATTATCTTCTCGCAGTGAGATTGGATACTCTTCATGTTGATGACCCTCATACTCTTCGGCCGCCTTTTGCAATAAAATTGCTCCTTGAGCTTCATAACTGGCACTGGTTGCAATGCCCAAAATTGCTGCGACACCGTCAAACAGTCGCCCCAGTGAGGAGGTCGCAGGAGAGTTAATCTTAGCCTTAATCATCTGCAAGATATTCTTTACTCGTAAAATATCCCCATGGTCGAGAGTGTTAGCATCTATTTTTGAGCTATGGGCCAGTGCAACTGCAATGCGATCTATCTGATGGATCGCCTGCTCTCCCCCCGGTAGGGGAAAGTATTCCAGATGGCAGAGACGTTGAAAATTAGAGTAGTCCTCTTTTATCGCTAAAAACTCAAACCCCCAGATAGTCTGATCAAGACCAAAACCTGTGCCGTCGCAGATAACAGCAATGACAGGTTTGCCTAGTAGCCCATGCTCTCCCATCACTGACAGCGCGTGAGCGTGATGGTGAAAGATTGATCGACGATCTCGATGGTAATTTTCATGGTTGGGGTGGGCATCACACTGTTCACTATCCAGTGATCCAATATCGAGCAGTGTCTTCAGTTGAGAAAACTGCTCTTGCTGATACTGATAGTTGCGACTATCCATCAGATCGCCAATATGTTGAGAGAGGTAGATTTTATTGTCGATCCTAAAGGCAAAACTGTTTTTTAGATTAGCCCCCCAACCGGCCACAACTTTGTTCTCAGGAGCTTGGGGATAGTCTACCAGTTTGGCAGATGGGGTATACCCCCTTGAGTAACGAATGATCTGTTTTTTTCCTGCGACAAATTGAACAATTGAGTCATCAGCACGATTGACGATCTGACGATTATGAGTCAGTACATGATCAACCACTTTTTTCTCAACCAGCAAAGAGGCTTCAATATTACTGATGGCGATTGGTTCATCGGCCAAATTGGCAGAGGTCAGCACTAGAGCTTCAAAGTTATCCAGCAAAAGGTAGTGCAGGGGAGTGTAGGGGAGGATAACTCCAAGATAGTTATTATCTGGTGAAATATGATCAAAGCGGTCGCTGCGTTTACGTAGTAGTACAATTGGGGCCGCAGGGGAGGTTAGCTCCTGTTGTTCATTTTGATCCATCTGACAGACAGCTTTTATCGCTGCAAGATCTTTAAACATCAGGGCAAAAGATTTGGTCGGACGATTTTTTGCCAGTCGGAGTCGATCGACCGCTGCAAAATTGAGGGCATCAGCACAGATATTGAAGCCCCCCAGTCCTTTAATTGCCACTAATTTACCTTGAGTGATCAGCTCTGTAGTGTGAGAGATGATGCTCTCTTGAGGTAGCTTCTCCTGCTCGATTAATTTTAGTACTGGTCCACATTTTGGACAGGCATTAGGCTGAGCGTGGAAGCGACGATCCAGTGGATTGTCGTACTCTGATTGGCACTGGTCGCACATGGGAAACTCGCCCATGCTGGTTAAGTGTCGATCATAGGGACGATCTTTAATAATAGTGAAACGTGGCCCACAGTTAGTACAGTTAGTGAAGGGGTGGGCAAAACGTCTGTTGCTCGGATTTCGAATCTCTGACAGACAGTCGCTACAGGTGGCGATGTCAGAGGAGATTTCCACTCGTTTGTTACCTACGCTCTCACTAATGATAATTTTAAACTCACTCTCATCCGCTACAATCTTTTGGTTGGTAACAGTGAATTGATCTATTCGTGAGAGGGGAGGCGGGGTATTTTTTATTCGGTCAACCAGCAGGTCAACTTGCTCTTTATCTCCCTGTACTTCAAGTATTACTCCGGCAGCACTGTTGTTTACCCACCCGGTTAAATTCAGATCAGTGGCATAACGATAGACGGTGGGTCGGAAACCCACTCCTTGGACAACACCAGTAATGGTGAGGTGGACTCGTTTTATTGGCATATCGCTTTTTTAACAGTGTGGGCAAGCCAGCTATTCCACTCAATCAATGTTTCAGGACGGGTAGCCGAGATTTGAAAGATTTTGCATGTTGGGTTGATCTCTCGCACCTCTTGATATGTCGCTTCCAGATCGATGTTACAAAGTTCTGCCAACTCAACCTTGTTGATCAAAATAACGTGGGACCCTTGAAACATGTTGTAGTATTTTTTAGGCTTATCGGCTCCCTCTGTAATCGAATAGACCATTACTCGTAGTGTCTCACCCAAGTCAAAGGCTGCTGGGCAGACAAGGTTGCCAACATTCTCGATGACACAAAGATCAATATTGTCTAGATCTAACTCACCAATTGCTTGAGAGATCATCTGAGCATCTAGGTGACACCCACCCTCCGTATTCACTTGAATGGTGGGTAGGTTCAGATGGGCCAATCGCTCCGCATCGCGAGTGGTGTAGGGGTCACCCTCGATAATGGCAATATTTAAACTTTTCATCAGCTCTGGTAGTGAGTTCTCTAGCAACGTTGTCTTACCTGCACCAGGAGAGCTGGTAAGGTTGATGGTGTAGACCCCCTTTTGATGAAAAACATCACGGTTATCATTTCCAATCGCACTATTTTTTTGCATGACATTTTTTAAAACTTTAATCTCCATAGTCAGTCCTCAAAATCAATGGAAGAGACAAAAAATCCCCTCTGGTCAGAGTCAATATATATTAGCTGTGTCCCACATATTTGGGGAATATCTCTAATTAGCTCCGTAAAGTAGAACTCAAATGAATCAGGATAGACTGTATATGGCCGACTTAAGGCAAAAGTAATGGATTTTACCAGCTTATTCTGACAGCACGGGTCACTGTCAATGGTCTCCTGTACAATCTCCAGTACATATTTGGCAATTGAGGCTTCATGCATGGACACACTCTTTTGTTAGTCTAAACAATACTGTGGGGTACTATTTAACAGCGACCTATTATTGTCAACTTGCAATATCAGATAATAAGCTGAGACTCACGATCAATACCGCTGTTAAGCACTTTTAAATTGCCTATTGGGAGGCAGAAATGGTAGCCAATGGGTGATTCTATTGGAACTTTAACCTGCAGAAAAATGTTATGGGACAGTGAACCTGCCCTTGAGAAGGAGTGTCTGATGTCTGAATTTGGTCGAACGAATGATGAGAGCTACTTAGGACTCGATTTTGATACGCTGGAGAGCTATATTGCTAATGAGCAGCAGATGCATGCTCACTCCCGTGGACTCTTTTCTAATATTTTAAGGCGAGTTGGTCTGGCTTCCAAAATTATCTCTGCTAAGGTGCAACGAGCAGGTCTATTAGATGTGCTGGGTACCAAGGGAAGTGTTAACGTTCAAGGTGAGGAGCAGATGAAGTTGGATGACATTGCCAATGAGGTAATGAAGCGCACCTTCTTCTGGATGCCATCGATTGCAGGAATTGCTAGCGAAGAGGAGGATGATTTTGTTGCCTTCTCCAAGAAGGAGGGCCACACCGGCCATCGCTATACCGTCGTTTTTGATCCACTTGATGGATCATCCAACATTGATGCCAATGTTTCTGTGGGAACAATCTTTGCGGTCTATCGCTGTTTAGATCCTAGTGGAGAGTGTAGCTTAAATGATTTTTTACAGCCTGGAACAGCACTGGTTGCAGCTGGATATGTAATTTATGGTTCGAGTACTATGTTGGTCTTTACTACTGGCCACGGAGTACACGGATTTACTCTTGACCCTGAGATTGGTGAGTTCGTCCTCTCTCATGAAAATCTTAAAATTCCTGACCGTTGTAAATGCTTCTCTGTTAACGCTGCTAACCATAATAAGTGGGATGAGGGTACGAAGCGTTTTGTTGATTATGTTCGTCAAAGAGAGAGTGAGCGCTATCAAGAGACCACTTCGCGTTATATTGGATCACTGGTAGCCGATTTTCATCGCAACATGCTCTATGGTGGTATTTTTCTCTATCCTAAGGATATAAGTAGCGGTAAGGGGAAGTTACGACTACTTTATGAGTGTGCTCCATTAGCGCTCCTGGCCGAGCAGGCTGGTGGTGCCGCTTCTAGTGGTGACCAGCGCGTTCTTGATATTGTTCCTACGGAACTGCATCAACGTATTCCATATATTGTTGGAAATAAGCGAGATGTAGAACTGTATGAGCGTATGTATAGAGAGCAGTAATAACAGCTGATTTGAGCCATTTTGCTGCAAATAGTGGTGGCAAGATGGAACTGGCTTCCCAAAGTGACATCAACTGCCACCACTTAAACCCGTGTAAACTCGTCAGATAGTTTTTGGCATCACTTTCGCAATAATAAATAGTAGCGGATCGGGAGGGCCTAAGGATAGGCCATCGGAAGAGATGCCAGGAAGGCACACCCGGTTTCATCATGTTCACCAATCTCGCAGCCAAGTGGAGGTAAGAGTGAGTATCAATCAAAACTATTTCAAGCAGCTATTTCAAGGTATTTTAAATCAAAATCGGGATCACCTTTACGATCTTGAACTCTATCGGGGGATGAAGGGAGATGAGATCGACCTGTTAACTCAGGAGCAGCAGCGTAGCTTGGCGCTTAAACTACGGGGTAGGGACAGTTTCTACCGCAAAAAAGTCCAGACGGCACTTGATAAGATTAAAGCAGGTATTTTTGGTGAGTGCGAAGAGTGTGGAGAGATGATTAGCAGTGGCCGTCTTAAGGCAAGGCCGACAGCTTCCTACTGTATTAGTTGCAAGGAGTACTTAGAGCGTCAGGAGGATCAAATCATCTATCAACAGAAATCTCATACTCATGGCAGAACGTTTAAGTCAGATAATCTGGTCAAGTTACCCATCAAGAATAATGAGATTAGCGGAGAGAAAATCTTAAAGTTTAACCGTAGCAGGCAGAATCTTGGTCTTCCTGGTGACGGAGCAGTATAGGCTGCCAATTGACGGCCAGACAAATCCCTATTATCATTGAATAAGGATCGTAAAAGGATTTACGTCAGTCATTGTTAACAGGGAAGTTGCAAATGAGAAGAAATTGGATTTTATTATTTGTTCTTATTATTATTACGATTGAGATCGGTCAAAACATCTAGGGCAATATGGCCAGCTCAAAAGATTCCAATATTTTTGTTATCTCGGATATTCATGGTTGTGATACTGAACTTAAGTTGCTGTTAAACAAGCTTCCACTTGAGCCCAATAAAAGCAAAATTATATTTCTGGGTGATTATATCGATCGAGGAATTGAGTCCAAGCAGGTGATAGATACTATTATGGAGCTGCAGGGCATGTTTGATGTGGTAACTCTAATGGGTAATCATGAGGAGATGTTGATCAACTTCCTTCAGGACCCGTTATCCGAAGAGGCGGTCAGTTTTGTTTACAATGGTGGTGGATCGACACTTACTAGTTATGGTGATGATAAGGGTAAGTATTATGTTCCTAACAACCACATGGAATTTTTTAACAATTTGAAGGTTTTCCATCAAACAGATGATTATTTCTTTGTTCACGCTGGTGTACCGGATTTTCCGCTTGATAAGATTGATTCAAAGGAGGATCGTGCAGCTCTGCTGTGGAGTCGTCGCACATTTTTAGAGAGCAAATTTAAGTGGGATAAGATGATAATTCACGGGCACACTCCTCATCAGGATGTTGAGGTTACAAATCGGCGGGTCAATATTGATACCGGGTGTGTTTTTGGAGGAAAGCTAACGGCATTGGAGCTACCTGCCTATCGCTTCTATAGTGTGAACAAACAGGATCGACCCCAGTTTATCTATCTGCGCGATCTTGACTCCCGTCGTGCAGCGATCCGTTTTGAGGGGGGGAATCTACTCTATGTCTATCGTGGTGATGAAGTACTACCACTAGAGGTAATTAACTTTAGTGAGACAGGTATGTTACTTACCGATTCGATTATTAAGTCACCCAATAATCTATTTAAGGATCAAGAAGTAATTGGTGGGGAGATTGGTCACAAACATGGTGATATTGTGCAGTTTGAGGCCCGTGTTGTTCGCTTTGATGATCGTGGAGACTATCCCAGCTATGGGGTCCAGTTTATCCGTAAGCCGAGAGATATTCTGTTTGAGCACTACTCTCGAATAATCCGCCCTGGAGATGATAGTGCGACAGTTTAGGCCAGTGATTGATAGTGTACTATTTGATTGTTAAATAGTCTGCAGCTTTGGCACTCTCATTTTTATTTCTAATGTCATCATAATTACTATCAGATACCTCCTCGAAGCGTTTTAACAACGCCTCTTTTAGTATCTGCCGTCCCGTGGGGTTATGATGCATTTGTAGTAGTGCATTTTTTAGCTTCAGCTTTAGCTCTTGGTCCAGATTAGAATTTATTACAAGCGGGGGGATACCTGATGGCCCAATGCTCCTAATTACCCTGACATCACTTGCATAATTACTACCTTTTTCCAGCTCAAAATCCAAAACTAGGCTATCTACAAAGCTAAAGTCAGCAGATCGATTGGCAACAGCCTTAATGGAACTTTCATGTGATCCAGACCGGACTGATTTTTTTATAAATCCCTTTTTGAGTCCATTTTTAATTAAAAAATTTCTCGGTAGATTATATCCGGAGTTGGAAATTTTATCGTTGAAAATAAAAATCTTTCCTCTTAAATCTTCGACCTTATGGTATGAGGAGTCTCGGTGAACGATTAGATCAGAGTAATAGATAGGTTTATCCTGATAGCGTGGATTTTTCATGATGGGTGCAACTAACAGTTGCACCTCCTTGCGGCCATCTTTTAGCAGAACATAGGGTAACCCACATATAAAGGCGGCATCGACAGCACCTGTTGCCAGTAACTCATTTATTGTACGATAGTTAAAATCAATATCAAAGTCGATCTGATATCCCGTTTGGTCAGATAGGTAGGAGGATATTTTATTATAGATATAGTGCCCCTGCTCAGAAACAAATGCGGCAGATAGGGCAATTCTCAAAGGACGTCCCCGATATGTTTTTTTGACCTGTTTGATCTTTTGCGGTGATGATGAGTGCTCACTGCAGCTGAAAACGGTAAGCAAAAGTGCAAGCAATAAATATTTCATAGGTATCTGCCTCGACTTAGTTTTTATCTCGGTCAATGGGTAATCGAATAACAAAACAGGTGTTTTTAGATTCAATATCTAATATCAGTTGACCTTGGTGGTTATTCTCAATAATTTTTTTAGATATACTGAGCCCGATTCCAGTGCCCTGTCCTACGCACTTGGTGGTGAAAAATGGGGCAAATATCTTTTCTCTATTTTCGACTGGAATGGGAGCACCGCTATTTGATATCGCAATCTCTACTATATTATTACTCTTGTTGATATCAATGGTTACCCATCGATCTTCAAACTCTCCTACTGCCTGATAGGCATTGTTGATAATATTGATTATCACCTGACCAATTTGTACTTTATTACAACTGACAATTAAGTTATCATTGCCATTATTATTAATTTTGAAGTTTATCCCTGCTAGTATAAATTTTTGATGGTAGGATTGAGACAAATCATTAACTAACTCCTCTATATTGACGTTAGAGAAATCATCATTGGTTCCATCTCGACTGTAAATTCGTAGCCCCGCGATTATTTTCGCTATTCTTTGGGATACACTATGGATAAGTTGTGATTTTGAAATTATCGCCGTCTCTTTTTCGCTCCCTTTGGCCATCTTTTTAATCTGGTTTGATGCTAGGATTATCGATGATAGTGGATTGTTGATCTCATGAGCAATTCCACCTGCCATTTCACCAAGTGATGCCAGTCGAGCTGATGCTTCTGCGTTAGATCGCTCTTGGTCAATGATCTGCTGGGCACTCTTCTCCCACGCGAGTATTTCGACTAATGGGCGATAGATAAATAGATAGACCATTGGGGTAATAATACTAGTCAGAAAAAAAGCATCAAGTATGATCTTAATATTGCTGTTTATATCAACAAAATAGCCAACTAATGTCGTGACAAATATTTCACTAGTGAAAATAGAGGAGATTATCACAATAAAAACAAGGGCAGGGGAGATGTTGGTCAAAGAGAGGAAGCGCTTTTTAGTATAACCTAATAGTGCAATCATAAAAATTATAAAAATACTACCGACTCCAAGTACTAAGCCAATGGCATCTATCTTTAAAGGGCTTAGTTCTGCCAAACTGTGTTTAGTAAATCGCGAGATGATTCGCCAATTATAGTGTGGCGCTACAATTGAGTTTTGGTAGTAGCGTTTTTTTAACTGTACATTATTTCTAAAAGGGTTGTGGGTTCGAAATTGATAGTAGTTATTATCCAGTTCTACCGCCCCATTTTTGGTGTTGATAATTGTGCTCCAGAGACCAGGGTTAATCGTTGAAAGTTTAGTTTTGTCTCCCTTGGTAAACATGAAACTCCAGTCATGTTGGTTGCTACCACTTAACCAGTAAGAGGAGCTATTTAGAAGCCATAGCTCTGCGTGGGTGTCAATTCTCGCCTGATGTAGTAGTTTTAAAATTCGATCCCCAGAATGATTCAATATGATAATACCTTCGAGGGTGTTTTTATTGTTATACACTGGCGCGGCAAAGCGGATAGTTGGAACATGGGGCACCTCTATCTTGCCGCTTTCTGTGCTTAGGTCAAAAGGGGAGACATATATTTGACCTCTCTTTAGTGAAATGGTATTTTTATAATAACTGCGATTACTATTGGAGTGAAGTTCTTCGCGGGAAGCTATTGTTGCCTCCCCGTTACTATAGTTAACTCGAATTTCTTCCATGCCCTGGATATTGATATATCGAATTTGATTATATACGCCATTATTGCTGGATATTGTCTGTAGTTGTTGGATGAAGGTTTTGCGATTGGCCTCATTCTTCAATACATCGAACTGTTCGGCGTGGAAAATTAATACATTAAGATCTGAAATAGCGGATACAAAATCAGCGGTGATCTCATGTTGCAAAATATCTAGAGCGTTGCTGCTCTTTTGTATAACATTTTCTTGTTGATAGTTGAGCATTAGTGCATGGAATAGCATGGTTAAACCCAAACAGAAAATTGCATAGGGAAGTAGAACTATAAGATATTTTTTTACGTCCATAATTCTTACTAGCTGAATTCTGCTTTAAGTATCTTGCCCAGTGCTTTGCCCGGATCTTTAAAATTGCCTTCGGCATAGATACCCATTAATCTCTTTAGTATGGTTCGGATCTCATTTTTAGTTATTTTTTGTTGAAGCAGTTCAATCACAAGGTGGTTGGCAACAACAAACACACATGAAAGAGCGGTGATTTCAAAAGAGCTTAGCCCCTGAGGGAACCCTTTCTTACCGGGAAGTTCATGATGCTCAGAAACGATGTAGTAGGCATCTTGAAAACCTGAGAAGTAGTCAGTCATTGCACCTGCTTTGCTAGGATGCTCTTTAAACTCCGTTTGATCTTCCTGGCTTAGCTGTTCAAATTCAGGATCATGCAAACTTAGTATTGTTAGCAACTTGGGATTTGTAATAGCAACATCATGTAAAATGGATGCCAGACCCAGCTTCTTTTTTGCCATGTCAGAGCTCCACTCAATATTTGCCAAGATGACCTGGCAGAGATAATTGCTTAAAATTGCTTGCTCGGACACATCATTGTCATTGATTGGAAATGTGCTTAGTATCTTCCACATGGACTCTTGCTTAAGTGCTGTTTCGGCGATACTTTCAAGCGTTGTCATCATTAACTTATTAATTAAATCATTCACCCCAATATTTCGTAGTGCCTCATGCATTACGGTACAGGCTGTAATCTGCGCTTGGTAGTGATAGATGGTGTTGAGCCCTTTGCGCTCCATTACTCCCATCAGTTTTTTTCCTGTCTCCTCTAAAAATTGAACATACTTGGATTTTTCTAAATAGATATAACGAAAGTTTTTTTTGATGTGACGATAGACTAAACCATGAGAATAGGCCTCGTCCTTATTGATTAGTTTGATATATTTAGTATCACTATATTCCAGGTAACCATTAGTGGGCAGTACTGTAAAGCGGTAGAGATTGCTCATGCGCATGGGGAGGAAGTCGACATTTTCTTTTTCAACAATGTCCTGTCCCATCATGGTATCTTCGGTCCAACCGAGGGCGGTTCGGACTGTACTTTTAAACTCCTCGTTGTCAGGAGGGAGCAGTAAAATTCCATTTAGCTCATTTCGTTTATATAGATCTTTGGGGGTGTTGCTCCGTATGCTTGCAGAGTCACCGATAAAGATCGTGGAGGTGTTATTACTGGCTTCGGCTAGCTGTTTAAATAGTTCTTCAACATTTGTGTTATCAAGAGAGGCGTGAATAACAATCAGTTTACACTCTTTCCCGGCCTGCTCAAAATATTCAAGTGCATCTTGAGTGTTGGCCGAGGTATTTATCTCGACCTTGGGAAAGTGAGTTTCGAATAGAGAGCGCAGCTTCTCCCAGACCTCATTGTCACTACAGACCAAAATTGAATGGACAATCTCTTCGTCGCTCAAATAGCCTCTCCACGTATATAATTTCCAATATCTACAATCTTTTTCGGACTAAATAGTCGAAACTTGATACACTAATGGTGATTTCTTGGATCAAGGAAGAATATAAAGGAGCATGGGTCAATGGGTGACGACCTTCGGCTAGTCGATATTCCAATTAGTCATATATTTCCTGATCGGGAGCTTCCCGGAGATATCTATCTTCACATTGCAGGGAAATTTATCAAGTATAAAAATCAAGGTGACACCATTCCTTTGCAGAAGTATGAGTTGTTTATTTTCAAGCGGGTAAAATCTCTATATATCAGTAGCGACATGCGTGAAAGTTTTGTCGACTACTATCATAAGGCTCGTAGTGCCGCAGGGAGTGGTGCAGGTGAGCGAGCGGGTAAAAAAGCGTCTAATATTGTCCGGATTAGAGAAGAGGTTAAACTAGACCTTTTCGACTTTGTTACAAGAGATATTGAGGCTGGGGCAGATGATAAGGGTGAGTCTCTGATTCAGAAGACTAAAGAGACAGTTGCAGTTATTATGGAAGATGTCGTGGTGCAGGACTTTATTGGGCAGCTCTGTAATTATGGG
Source organism: Bdellovibrionales bacterium (assembly GCA_018646675.1). Taxonomy (GTDB): domain Bacteria; phylum Bdellovibrionota; class Bacteriovoracia; order Bacteriovoracales; family Bacteriovoracaceae; genus JABGUH01. The sequence goes on from JABGUH010000025.1 coordinate 54,644, forward strand.
CAGGGAATGGTTGATCACTCAATGAATGTTGCGAATCTCTCCTCATTTTTGGCACTTAATATTGGTTATGGACAATTTAAATTGTTGGAGACTATCTTTTTGGGTGGGTTGCTACACGATTATGGCAAGACTAGGATTAAAGAGGAGTATTTACAGGATCCTGATTCTGACCTTTTTAAGGATGCGATGATTCAGCATGCAGAGCTGGGACGCAACTCCTTGATATTAGATTCTGATTTTAGTGATGAAGTATTAAGAATTATTATGGAACATCATGAGCGCCATGATGGGAAGGGCTACCCCAAGGGGATTCGTGGAGGAAAAATCTTTGATTTGACCAAAATCGTCTCTTTTGCTAACTCATTTGATAATCTAGTTCTGTCTGGTACTGGCGCTTTGCCAGTACGTCAGCGTAAAGCTTTGGAGCTACTATCAAAAGATAGTGGGAAACGCTTTGATCCAAAAATTCTAGATAAGTGTCTACGTACTATGGATAGTATTGTTGCAAAATAATTTGGTTGATTATTCGATAGTTCTTAATTTTGTCTCATCAATAATGTGGTCAAAGCGATCGGGAAATTTCCACTCCGCAGGAAGGCGTTCATCACGATTATATTGAATCTTGTGATAGCGACGTTTAACTCCCTGATCTGTTAAGAGATCAAATTGCTCCTTGATAATATGTAGCCCGATTACCTTACCTGCATCTCCACATTTGGTCTTAACCATCTGTCCCTCTTTGGGAAGAGACTTTCTTTTTTGGCAGTAGACTTGATCTTCATATCTAATACAGCACTTTATCTGGCCACATATTCCATTTAGTTTACTTGGGATCAAGGCGACAGACTGATTTTTTGCCATCTTGATGCCTACTGACCCATGGTTGTTTAGAAATGATGAACAACAGGTTTGAAGTCCACAGGCGGCGATTCCCCCAATGGCTGCGGCCCGCTCTCTAACTGAGATCTGTCGCAGCTCAATTCGCATCTTCAGCTTTGCTACTAACTGTTTAACAAGATCACGAAAGTCTACTCGGGCCGGAGCATTAAAGTAGAAAACCGCTTTTTTACCAAACTGAGTGAACTCAACATGAGTTAGAGTCATCTCTAGTTTCAGCTGATCAATCAGCTCTTGGCAGGTCTCTTCTGCCTCTCGCGCCCGCTTGAGATTTTCAAATTCAAGCTTATAATCTTCATCGGTTGCTGATTGGGTGAGATTGCGAATGGGCAGCATGCTTTTTTGGAACTGAACTTTATAGGGGAACGAGTTGATATAGCCAACGGCCATTCCTCGGTCACTCATTGCAACGACTTTCTGGCCATATTTAAAGTTACGGTCAGCAATATTAAAGGGGAAGGCTTTGGCATTTCCCGGGAATCGCACTTGAACCATGGTGAGTTCCTCTCCATCGCTGTAGCGATTGTGGGACTTATTGGAGCTATCTGGAGGGGATAACTCCTCATCATTTTGTGCAGAGATATTCTCGTTGGTGGGGGGGAGATGTTCCTCGTCAGGAGATTCCACATCTTGTTCGATTTGGTCGTTGCTCATCAGGGCAGGATTATCTAGTAAAAGAGGTGGTTGGTCAAATATTGTGCGTCGCACATGTGGAAGTATCTTTAGAGAGTTAGCAGCTTTTGAGGAGCTGGAATAGTCGAGACGCAGCTATATTATGAAATTTCGAACACTGCTCGATATGGGCCAACAGCTTAAAAAATGACTGATGATCTTGGAAATTATTTGGTGATTGAAGCTTCTGCTCGATAATTTGCATGATTACTTCCTGCTGGCGGGCAGGGGAGAGCTTCAGTTTCCCAATTAATTGAGATTCAGACAGCTCTCCGGCCAGGTAGCGCTCAAATAGCTGCTCGCTTTTTTCACGACTGTCACTTTTGGAATTAGCTGGTAAAGAGGGAGTTACAGTGAGTGAGATTGCTCGAGAGCGAATAGTTGCCGGAAAAGATATCCCATTCCAGTTAAGAAACAGGACGGTACCGTTGCCTGCCTCTCCCTCTAGCATTTTTAGCAACTTATTAAAGATAATATCTGTAATTAAGTGGGTATCATTGATGATAGCGAACTTGGTTCTCCATTCAAATGGCCGATAATGGTGAAAGGTGAGCAGCTCTTTTAGCTCCTCGATCCGATAATTCTTACCACTATCTTTGCCTCGATCAATTTTTACAAGGTCAGAGAGTCCTCCCTTCATTGCTCTTGCCGCCCCTGTTGGTGAAACTCCATTCTCGGCGATGGTAATCTCTAGTAGCAGCTCATCGACCCAGTTTGTCAGGAGGGAGCGGCGCTCTTGATCGGGTAGATTACCTCCACAATTAAGAATGTAAAAGTGCCCTAAACGCTGCTCACGCCAACGCTTTAATAATGAGCGCTGCAGCTGGTCCATCTATGACACCTCTTGCTTTGATATTTTTAATCTCTTCCAAACTTCACTCTGTATTTGTAATCTGACAGCCTCTTCACTCTGCTCACCATCAATTGGGATGACTCTAGTGGGGGCCATCTTTAAAGCTTGCTGGTAGCCATCAATGAGACGTGCGAAAAAATCCTGCTGTTCAGATTCAAAGTAATCTTTCTTTTGGCCTCGTTGCTCCATTCTTTGGAGTGAGGTGGGTAGAGATATTTGGAGATAGATTGTGAGGTGAGGCATGGTGGAGAGTGGAGGATATGAGTGAATATCCATAATTGTTTGGGGACCTAGACCTCTGGCCACACCTTGGTAAGCAATCGAACTATCCAGATAGCGATCACAGATAACAACATTCTTCTCTTCGGCCAGAGCAGGTAGTATCACCTGATCAAGTAGCTGCGCACGGGCAGAGGCAAAAAGATAGGCTTCTGCCAGGGGGTGAAGTGGAGTGGACGAGTCGAGAATGGCACTACGTAGCTTCTCCCCAAATGTTGTGCCACCTGGCTCCCGCACCAAAGTAACCTGGTAGCCACTCACTTCTAGCTCTGTTTGCAGATGAGTTATTTGGGATGATTTTCCCGCTCCTTCGATTCCTTCGAAGCTAATAAATAAAGAACTCTTGTTAATTGTGATACTCATCCAAGGGAAACCCTATCAATTTAGAAGCTAAAAAATAAGACAATATGCAGTATATCGTATTTTGACAAGTGGTGAATATCTATCTAACTATATGAAATTAAGTGGTAATTGTTAAAATATCTCATCTTTAGAACTCTCTTCGCCTAGCTCATACTCAGCTGAGAGCTCATCAATTCCAATCTCTTCCTCTCCATCTGCCCTAATATCCCCTTCGGCATCAAATTCCTCTTCTGGATCAATTGTATCTTTAGATAGACGACTTCTAATTTCATCTTGTTCAACCGGCGTTGATCCATCGTCATAGTTCTCATCACGATTGGTTTCTTCCGGGGTTACTTGATTGGCCAGCGACTCCTGCCTGCGCTTTAAAGCACGTTCCTTTTTAAGATTAGCACTCTGGCGGTTTTTTCTTAAGCGCTCTCGTCGACGACTGATACTATCAGCAATTCTACGTTGTCTTGCCTCTTCTCGTTGTGCTCGTGTTGATGCGGTTGTGCGCTTTACCCTTCTAACGGTAGGTTTTGTTGGTTTGATTTGTGCCGCTTTATTCTTTTTAACTATTTTCCTCGTGGGGGTGCCCTGCACTTTTGCTTTGGATGGTACTGACCACTCTTGTTGCCAAGTGTTTGGAGTATCTCCCAGCATTTGAATAATTAGGAGGCTAAGTAAGATAGCGACTACAGCAGCAACGATTTTGATCTTTTTAGAGCGAATGGTATCTAGCAGACGTTGTGATTGATATTCGGGGGTATAGTTATCATCATGAGTCGGATTAATAAGTGGAGTGTCTTCAACTCGGGCACGTTCATCCTCGTCGTCTTTATGTTCTAGCTGCTCCCCCCCATCTGCTTGGTTGTGTCTATTCAGTGGGGTTGGCACTGTCTTGTGACCCAGACCACCTCCGGCCAACTGGCCGATATAGTGTAGTGAAGGTAGTGTATCTCGTTGATCAATTCGATCTTTTTGATTGGAAGGAGAGGTTTCAGCATAGAGAATTACATCGCTAGGACAGCTTTCGGGAAGTTTGGAGGCTGTTAGTATCCGTCGGTCAAAATCATTGACCTGATAAATTTTGCACCAGCTATTACCTTGATCTAGAGATATCTGATCAGTAAGTAATATTTTTTTCTCTTTAATTTGGTCTAAAATCTCTTTTTTTGTGAATACCTGAGAACCTAGAGCATGTTTTAATAGGTGAACCTGGTCGCTATCCCCCAACGTTTTGAACGATATTATTGCTGGCTTACGTCTTTGAAATAGCGGATGCTCGTAGAGAGGCATCCACCCATTGGTGTCGGTGCTTTTAATTTGAGTATTGTTAGGCAGAACAATAGAGCCACTTTCCAGTGCCGCCTTTAGCTCACTTTTAGGAATGGGCCCAATGGTCTGATCCTTAGTTTTAACTGAGAGTACTTGATCCTCCGAGAGGTCTAGGCCAATAATATGCTCGGTGGAGAGAACCAGCTCTTCAATGGTAGCGGGTTTGCAAGGTTCTTCGCCCTTTTTGGCCTTGGCGGTAGCAACTTTGATTTTGCTCATTACATCATCCAGTCCCACTACTGCTTAATAATTGTGGGAAGTTAGCTTGGTGAGAATAATTCCCACCCATTTCTATCAACCATTTCGGTCAAGTGATAAAAAAGCTTTAGAACATCTGACAGTTTTGGGCGGGAATTTTTTACCCTTTTGTGTAAAGTCATATAAATATTTAATATTAGTTATGAGCATCAGAGGGATGGAGTCCCCTTATACTCCATGGAGTATTTTATGAATCTGTCATTTATTGGTGGGTTTATTCTAGGTTTGGCCGTGTTGTTGGGGTCGATCCTTATGGGGGTGGACAATCCCCTTATATTTGCTAATACCCACTCACTTTTGATTGTTATGGGTGGAACTTTTGCTGCAGCAATGATCTGTTTTCCCTTTAACCATCTGATTGGAATTGTCCGAGTAATCTTACGTACCATGACTGGTGAGTATAGTGATCAGGCCCTAGTCACGATAGGTGAAATTGTTGAATTAGCTCGCAAAAGTTCATCCGGTGGATCACTGGGAGCAGAGCTATCTAATGTAGAAAACCCCTTTTTACGTGAGTGTTTAGAGCTGTCACTGGATGGAACGATCTCCGATGATGAGCTAGAGGATGTCCTTTATAATCGGGTCGAGATTCAGAATGTTAAATACAAACAGGAGGGGATGACTTTTAAGATTATCGCTAAGTTTCCTCCCGCATTTGGTCTGATTGGAACTACCCTCGGGATGATCTCCCTGTTACAAGGCATGGGAGGAGCAGGAGGCATTGAGAAGCTGGGACCTGCCATGTCTACTGCTCTGACTGCGACCTTCTGGGGATTGGTTTTGGCCAATATGGTGCTAATTCCCTTGGGAGAGAATATGTCGACCGTCTCCCAACAGGACTTAATTCAAAGAAGAGTTGTCGTGGAAGGGGTGATGTTGCTTAAGGATCGAAAACACTACATGGTGGTAGAGGAGTACCTTAAAAGCTACCTCTCTCCGGCCATGAGGAACCGTCTGGTTACCAGTGGTGAAGCAGCTTAAGTGGTAGGATTAGAGTAGATGGTAAAGAGAAAATCTCGTCGTGAAATGGCTGCACGTTTCAAAACCGTCAATACCGATGTAATTGATGATGGAGAGGGCAACTGGCTAATCTCCTATGCTGATATGATGACCCTGCTGTGGGGTTTCTTTGTGGTGTTAACTATCTTTTCCACTCCTGATCCACGCAAGATGGAGAGGCTAAAAGAGGTTACGGCCAAGGCGATGGGGGGCGAATACGAGAAGCCCTTCAATCAAGTGGGTAAGGAGCTAAAGCAAGTTGTTCGAGCGATGGACATGGGGGGGGAGATCAAGGTTGATAGTGTTACCGATGGTCTTCGTATTACCTCTGATGCCTCCCGCTTTTTTGACTCCGGTTCCGCTGATCTATATCCGGATGCTCAGGCAATTGTTATTGAGTTGGGTGAAATATTAAAAAATACCGCCAGTGGTTTTCGGGTAATAGTTGAAGGGCACACTGATGATCTTCCGATTAACACCAAAAAATTTCCGAGCAATTGGGAACTCTCTTTACGACGAGCGAGCGAAGTGGTTCGTCTCTTTGAGAGTATGGGGATTAAACATAATATCTTACGTCCGATCGGTATGGCAGACATCCAACCATTAATTGATATTGCAGGCCTTAGTGGAAAAAAATTAAAAGTGGCAAGAAGAAAAAATCGACGTGTGGTGATTAGAATTCTCAAGAGAGTTCGTAAGCGTATCTTTTAAAACCAGGTCTAGTAGAACCTAGTTAATCCAATAAAAAAAAGAGTACCGCTCATAGTGATGCGATTATCCGTTGATGCTAATGATGCTACGGTGAAGTTAAATTCGGTATTTATTTCATAGGTGTGGCTTAGACGATAATCAAAACCCATCAGTAAATTGATATTGTAAAATATTCCATTCTGCTCATAGTCTGTAGTAATCGATGGATTCTCTCCCAAAAAATAGTTATAGCGTTTTAGTTCTGTTCCAACATAGAGGGCATAATTACTAAGAGAGCTGCCCCATAACGCTTGGGATGCATAATGGAGAGGATATCCACGCCCTAGAACGTATAGGCGGTAGATCGCTCTGATACCAAAAAGAGCGACGTTTTTATTTTGTAAATTAAAGTGAAGATCAGCACCAAAGCCAATTGAGCTGTAACGATCCCAAGCATAGTGTGCACTTAGGTCAGGATTGAATAGGCTAAGAGATGATCCGTCTAGTGTTTGCAGTGAGTGGGTGCCACTGACTGTTCGCATACTCAGCTTGAATTGCTCTGCACTGCCAGCCTGAGCGGCACCCAGTAGAATAAATATTAGGACGACAACTTTAGTTGTCGATATTTTGAAGTGCCCGATATGCGTCTACCCGTCCATTAGAGATTGACTTCCCATCCAATGCTTTGGTTTTGGCCGCAGTATTAACTAGACGATCAACCACCTCTTTGGGAGTAAGTTCTGGCTCAGAAGCGAGTAACAGTCCAACCACTCCACTTGCAAGTGGGGCCGCCATTGATGTGCCGGATAACTTCTTGTATCCTCCTCCCTTATAAGTGGACATAATCCCACTGCCAGGAGCAAAAATATGTACTGTTGAAGCACCGTAGTCTGAGAAGCCTGATTTTTTACCCGATCCTGCCATTGAACCAACCGAGAGGACATTATCAACCTTATATGCTGCAGGGTAGGAGGGACTAGAATCGTGGTTACGTCTACTGTTTCCGGCGGCAGCAATAAACACTACTCCAGCTTGGTTGGCAGCAACAATCGCATCTTTTAGTGCTTGTGACTTCTCTCCACCACCCCATGAGTTAGAGAGAACTTTGGCCCCCATTCTTACGGCATAGTCAATTGACTTGATTGCATCTTCACTCTCTCCGCTTCCACCACGTGATAGAAACTTAAGCCCCATCAGCTTAACATTGCCCATAACTCCAGCGACGCCTTCATTATTGTTATGGATTGCACCGATGTTGCCGGCACAGTGAGTACCATGACCATTATCATCATTAGGGTCACCATCATTATTAGAGAAGTCGTAGCCATGGATATCATCAATAAAGCCATTACCATCGTCATCAACACCCTCTTTGCCATTCAGCTCTTGTTGGTTGGTCCACATATTTTGGGCCAAGTCCGGGTGGTCGTGGTCGACACCAGTATCGATCACGGCGACGATCAAATCTTGGTTGCCAGTAGATATATCCCACGCTTGTTTAACATTGACATCCTCTCCCTTGGTGCCGCCAAAAAACCAGCCACTATTGCTGCCGGTATTAATCAAGCCCCACTGCTTGGTAAATTTAGGATCATTCATGGTTGTGATCTCTTTAGTATCGCCACCCTCATCATTATGGGTAATTACGGGATAGATAGAGAGTTTAATTGAGGGCTCAATATAGGCAACATCAGGATGACTGCTTAGTATATTTAATGACTTATTATCATCAGTTTCCAGAGTAAGATAGTCTCCAAAGGAGAGCTTCATATCTTGAAATGATCCTAAGCGCAGATTGCTCTTTTGAGCTAAAAAGCTTTTGGCTGCCCCATCTTTTAACTTAACAATATAACGGGTTCCAGCTTGAGCCTGAACAGCAAAAATAATAAGTACGATCAGTGGTAATAGTTGTTTGGCCATAACATCATCCTTGAAGTTAAAGGGGGAGACCCCCAAAATTTATCTAGTTATTCATCAGTAGTAAGCCTACCTGAGTTTTTAGCTGTTCTTCAATCGCTTTGCTTGCTGTAGTTGTAACTGTAAGAAAATGTTGGCATACCTGACTGAAACTGTCGGTTGGCGTGGATAAATTAATAACTTAAGAAAATAGTCACTTTAGTCGATATGTCAGGTGGAATAGTCATAGGAGGGTCTACTTAAGGCCGCTTCGAGGTGATAAGAAACAAGGATTAGTCGATATGATTAGGACTAAGATGATGATTGCCATGTTTACTCTCACTCTGCTTGTGATGTTAGGTTGTGATAAGCGCACCTATGTCAACAAATCCGGAGACAGTAATGGAGGGGGGACGACTCAAACTAGTAATCCCGGAGGGGGAGGATCTTTTCCATCCGGTGATGGCTCAAGTGGTGGTGAAGCCGCTGGTACCGATCCCGATACTAATACAACTGACGGAACAGGGGAGAGTGCCTATAACTTTTTTACCTATCCAAATTTGATTGTTCATGGAACTCGTTTTGATAATGATCCCAGTCGAGTGGTTTGGGCATCGAATACCGCACCCGCCATGTCGGGTTTACAGAATCAGCTATTAACGGATTCGCGTTTTAATCTGCGGGTCTGGGCAAAAACTCAACAGGGAAATGCTACAGATAGTTATGGTGTTCCCTGTAACTGGTTGGCCTGGGCCCAACATACTCAGTTGCAAATGACGGTCTCTGTTCGTGCTCAAGGAGCGGTTAGTGGCGATACCAAGGTAATCTCCATGCAAATTGATGATGCCTCACCGGACAAGCACTCTTTTCTTACCCCTTTTGGAACAACCCAACCATTGATTGTTGAGATCAAAAATGTAAAGTGGGACTACTCCTGTATTTATGACCAAATGTATAATGATGGTAATGCTGCAGCTACTTACTGTCCTTGGGATCTAGTATGGAATAGTCAGTGTGTGATGTTTGATCTACAAGTGGCGACAGATTATACCAAGGATTTTCCCTAGATAGTTAGCTCTATATAGTGGAGTATTACCTAATCAGCTCAACAATCTCTTTGGCCAAATTTCTTCCTACAGCACTGGATACTTCAACCAGTAGGCCCGGACAGGTGATATTTACTTCGGAGACTGCTCCACCTAGAATATCAAAGGCGACCCAGGGGGAACCCTCATCACTCATTTCGTTAGCGATGCGATCACATGCTGTGCGCTCAGTGGTAGAGAGTTTTACCGCTGCATAGCTTGCCCCTTGTGCAATATTGGCCAGGAACTCTCCTGGGGGAGGAACTTTTTTAATTGTTCCTAACTCCTTGCCGCCATAGTAGATGGAGCGTAGCTCACCCTCAACCACACTCTCAACAAATGGTTGGACAACTACTGGCCCCTGAAAGCGGGCAACGATCTGTTTAAATGTCTGGGCCAACTTATCATCACTTAGAGACAGATCATGTCGGCTAACACCAATCCCTTGATAGAGATCAAGTGGTTTTATAATAATTGATTTGACCCCATCTGCCCTTAGCTGCGCCAAAAATGGTCGTAGACTCTGGTCATCCCCACTTATTAGACCTGGTATCGCAGCTTGGTCACGATAAGCGGTGAGCTTCTCATTGTTGGTTAGAATTGCAGCAGGAGTATTTACTACCTTAATATTATGATAGCGCTCCAATGTCTGCAGTATCCACAAGGTGCGCAAGTAGTTCGTGTCAAAGGGAGGATCTAATCGCATATGGATTAATGAGCGCGGGGAGAGTTCGTGCGGGGTGGATTCCCCTAATGAGAAATTTTTTATGTAACACTCTTTTTCATCGGCAAAAGAGCCGCTAAATGAGTGAAGGGTTATGACAATAGAGTCATAATTTGAAAAGTAAAGATTCTCTTTAAACAGAAGCCAAACGTCCTCACCCATCTGTTGTAGGGTGAGTGCCAGCATTAGAGATGAGTCTTTTTCAGTCACCAATCGATCAAGTGGATCGATTAAGAGAATATGTTGATAATTCATCTGTATTGTCTACTTTGAGCTAGGAGTCAGGATTACACTTTTTACAGTGGCCCATAATCTCTAGCTTGTGAGAGTGGGCAACAAAAGAGTGTTCGCTGGCCACCTCTTCTAAGGCAACCTGGATAGAGCGTTTAAAGAACTCAACAACTACCCCACACTTGACACAGATCATATGGTCATGGACCTTATGGCCATAAATGTGCTCGTAGTGGGTGTGTCTGTCAGTAAACTGTACTTTCTTGATAAATCCAGCCTCTTCCAAGAGTACTAGGTTGCGAAAGATTGTTGCCCGAGAGATCTGTAGCTTGTTTTCGTTGGCGATCTTAACTAGTTCTTCTGAGTCAAAGTGGTGATGGATAGAGTGAACTAGGTCAAATAGCTTAAGTCGACTCTTGGAACATGAGTAACCATGTTCTTTAAGATAGTTTATAAATTTATCTCGCCCTTCTTGATCCAGAGCGTCACGATCCCAGTTCCCCATATTTAATGGCAGAATATCAGTAAAAATACTCTATTACAAGATATGTGGGTAGAGAATAAAGGGTCGGAGGTGATGGTATGCAAAATATGCCCATCTGTATTGTTAGCGCTGGTATCGGTTAACCTAAAGTATGTCTGTAGAGTGTATATTTTGTACTTTTGAGTCACTAAGAGGAGAGGGTAATTATGGGACTTAATTTTGTTGGAAAAGATAAGATTGTTAAAACACAACATGGAGATCTGATCAATTTTTTGATTCGTTCTTCTCTGGCCGGGTTTACCTTTTTCGGGTTAACGGTCATCACTATCTTCTTAGGAATTTCGGTGGTGCTGCTGGTTGGAGATGCTTCTCAAATTTTTCAAAGTCGTTTTCCTGAGTTGGTGCCATATTTACAGGTTGTGGATAATACCTTTCCACGATCAATTACGGGGTATTTGATTGTGCCACTCTTTGCACTCTCTCTCTGGACCATCTGGGTATTCCTCCATCAACTTGACTTTACCATGGAGAGTCTATGGGGCAAGGTCAAGAGTAAGACCACCTTGGAGACAATTGGTTCATATTGGTTCCTAACGACCATTGTTGCTCTACCTCTCTATGGCATCATGGTCTTTTCCCACCTGCTGCTACTAGGAACGCATGATACTCAAAGTGTGATCATGGGTAAGGTATTTGAGTTTCTGATTGTTGCCGGTGCATTTGCATTAGCTCTCTGGCTCTTTAGTGGTAAATTTTTAACTCGAGCCTCTTTGGGTAAAGCTGCTGCGATTGGCAGTGCCGCCTTTAATATTAACTCCACGCTCTTTCTCTCTTACTTAATGATGGGGACGCTACAATCTGGAGAGAGTCTTCTTATTTGTGGATTCTTTGGATTGATGTGGGCAGTTACTTCTGTAATAGTCTTTGTCTATACTGGAAAGTATGCCCTAACACTACAAGGTGCTGCTGATGATTTGGTAAATACCTTTACCTTTAGAGATCTTAATCTGCTCTGTATAATTGAGATGGCGAAGCGCGCAATCACCTTTAGTCAGGATGGACGTCAACACTCTTACTTTACTGGTTCTGAGTTTGCTGAGATTCACTCAATCTCTCTACGTGAAGCTCGCCAGGTAATGAACTATCTACATCGTTCACGGGTAATCACTATTGCTCAATGTAATGATCATGATGTGGCCCTACTAAATGTCTCTCCTGACCATTTTACAATTCGTGACTTCCTAAGTGTCATGGATGGGGGAAGAGATCTAGTTGATAACAGTAGTTTAGAGCATACTGCATCTGCTCAGTTCTGGGCCCAATATACTGAACTGTTAGATGCCAACTATCTAGGAATCTCTCTACGTGACTTGGCAGAGAGTGATATTGAGCGTGAAGGGCAGATGGTAATTGATGAGGGGGCCGCGCCAGCAGTACCCCAAGCTCCAATTGCAGCAGCACCAGTTGCACCTGTAGTACCTCAAGCTCCGGTTGCCGCTGCACCAGTTGCCGCAGCACCAGTGGCCGTAGCACCAGTGGCCGTAGCACCAGTGGCCCCACTATCACCAGTTCCACAGTCACAGACACCAGAAGTGCCTATGGCAGCAGCTCCTCCCCAATTGGCAGTTGCTCCTGTCGCTTTAGAGCAGGTGGTAGCAGAAGAGCCGGCAGTAGTTGCAATTCCTAAAGTACCAAAGGGACAGCAGACGATGGACTCTTTGCTGGACCGGATTAGAAACGCTAGTTAAGGTGTTCTGATTGCCTCTTTTGGGGCAGTGCGGGGCATTTTTAAATATTGCGTCATAACTAAAAGGGAGCTTTTTTAGCTCCCTTTTTTATTTTGATTGGACTATTGTAAGTTGCGGTATGGGTATAACTATAGGAAGGAGAGGAATATGCATCAGATAGAGCAGATGATAGAGGAATTATCTAAGCTAAACAGTCCACTCTTTGGGACTGACACCTTGCTAACATGGGAACGTAAATGGCCAGAGGTAGAATCTTTATTATTGATTGCTGAACTTCTGAAAACCATGCACTCCCAAAATATCTCTACCCAAATCTTTGATTCTGGTCTGGCGGTCTCTCAGTTTCGTGATAACTCCACTCGGACTCGTTTCTCATTTGCCTCGGCAGTAGACATGCTAGGTCTGGCGGTTTCAGATCTAGATGAAGGTAAATCACAGATGGCCCATGGAGAGACGGTACGAGAGACCAGTAATATGATCTCTTTTTTAACTGAGGTTATCGGTATTCGGGATGATAAATTTTTGGGAGAGGGGAACCGCTACATGCGAGAGGTGGCTTCCGCTTTAGATGATGGGGTTAGTGAAGGAGTGTTAAATCAGCGGCCAACAGTGGTGAACTTGCAGTGTGATATTGATCATCCAACCCAGACACTCTCTGACCTACTACATTTGAAAAAAGTATTTGGTTCCTTAGAAAATCTGAAGGGTAAGAAGTTGGCGATGAGCTGGGCCTACTCACCCAGTTATGGTAAACCACTCTCTGTACCACAAGGTATTATCGGTCTAATGTCCCGTTTGGGAATGGAGGTAGTGCTGGCCCACCCTACAGGCTATGAGTTAATGCCGGAGACAGTAGAGTTGGCCAACAAGCAATCTCAAGAGAGTGGAGGTAGCTTTTTAGTAACTGATTCGATGGATGATGCCTTTGCCGGTGCTGATATTGTCTATCCTAAGAGTTGGGCACCCTACTCAGTAATGCAAGAGCGTTTGGTCCATTTAAAAAATGGTAATTTAGAGGAGCTAAGAGCTTTAGAGCATCGCTGTTTAGAGCAAAACAGTGAACATGTTAGTTGGGAGTGTAATCGCCAGCGCATGGATCTGACTAATAAGAAAGATGCCCTGTATATGCACTGTCTGCCAGCTGATATCACGGGACTCTCCTGTCGGGAAGGTGAGGTGACAGAAGAGGTATTTTCTCAATATCGAGTTCAGACCTATATTGAAGCAGGATATAAACCTTTTATTATTGCAGCCTTGATTTTTGCAAGTAAAACTAAAAATCCAGCAGTAACTCTCTCCAAATTGATGGAGAAAAAGATCAACAGAGTACAATTTTAATTTCCGCTACCTTGTAGGAGGCAACTAATGTCTTGGTTAAATAGAGCACAACAGCATGAGCAGGCATGTATCAAGTTCATGCGTGACTTGATTCATATTCCCAGTGAGAGTGGCCAAGAGGGCGGGGTTGCGGCACGAATTAAAGAAGAGATGGAGCGCCTCAACTTCGATCGAGCGTGGATCGATGACTATGGAAATGTGATTGGCAAAATTGGCAATGGGCCAACTCGGCTACTGTTTGACTCTCATATTGATACCGTTGGTATTGGCAATTTGGACCAGTGGGAGTTTGACCCCTACGAAGGAAAGTTAGAGGATGGTTACATCTATGGAAGAGGGGCGTGTGATAATCATAATGGAACTGTTCCACAGGTATTTGGTGCTGCCTTGTTAAAAGAGTCAAAAGAGATTTTGGATCAGTTTACTATCTATGTAGTGGGGACAGTGCAAGAAGAGGATTGTGATGGCTTGGCACTCCGTTATATTTTAGAGGAGTCGGTTGGACCGGTAGACTTTATCTGTCTGGGAGAGGCGACGGATCTTAAAATCTATCGTGGACATCGTGGCCGGATGGAGATTGAAGTGGCAACGACTGGTGTCTCCTGCCATGGTTCAGCACCATCTCGCGGAAAAAATGCAATCTATCGTATGGGCCAACTGGTGGGAGAGATCGAGCAGTTAAATGAGAGACTGTTAGTAGATGATTTCTTGGGGAAGGGGACCTGTGCGGTTACCTATATTGAGTGTGATACACCTAGTCTATGTGCTGTACCTGATGGGTGTCGCATTCATGTCGATCGGCGCTTAACCAGAGGAGAGGATAAAGAGTTAGCAGTTAAAGAGATTATGGAGTTGCCGTCTTTTAACTCTGATTATATGAGTATTAAAATTAAATCTTATGATACACCATCTTACACCGGTAAAGTTCTAGAGACAGAAAAGTACTATCCAACGTGGACGCTCTCCCTAGAGCATCAGTTGGTTCAAGCTGGTGTGAAAGCGGCTTCGGCTGTAGATGGTAAAACTCCCGAGGTCTCTCGTTGGGTGTTTAGCACGAATGGGGTCTCTAGTATGGGCCAGCTTAATATTCCGACAATTGGTTATGGGCCGGGCCGAGAAGAGGAGTCGCACTCGATTATGGATCGGATTAAAATTGCCGATATGGTCTACGCCACAGCCTTCTATGCAGCTTTGCCAGAGGCATTATTGGAGAAGAAAGCGTGATTCAATTTAAACTTAATGGGAAGAGGATAAGATACGACGGCAATCCTGAAAAATCACTGCTGAAATATCTACGGGAGGAGCTGATGATCACTACTCCCAAAGATGGATGTTCCGGTGAAGGTAGCTGTGGAGCCTGCACGGTGGAAGTTGATGGCCGTCCGACTCTCTCTTGCACAACCCCAATGAAGCGTGTTGCTGGGAAAAAAGTTATTACTACTGATGGAATGGGAATGAAACTGCAGGAGGCTTTTGCCCATGCCTTTGTTAAAATGGGGGGAGTGCAGTGTGGTTTTTGCACTCCGGGGATTGTGATCAGTGCTAAAAGTCTTTTGGCCAAGAATCCAAATCCAACGCGGGAGCAGGTATTGGCGACTTTAAATCGTCACCTCTGTCGTTGTACCGGATATCACAAGATTGTCGATTCCATTTTGTTGGCAGCTAAAATTATTGCTGGTAAAAAGACACTTCCTAAACTTGATGGCAATAAAAAGCAGATGGTGGGTAGTCGTCAAGGTAAGTATGGAGCGGCAGAGGCTGTTTTGGGTAAACGGCCATATGTGGCAGATATGCATTTTCCGGGAATGCTCTTTGGGGCACTGAAGAGTAGTGATCATCCGCGAGCAATGATTATTAAAATTGATGTTGCAGCGGCAAGAAAAATGACCGGCGTTAAGCAGATAATTACCGCTACAGATGTTCCCGGTGAGCGAGTACAGGGATTGATTAAAAAAGATTGGCCGGTACTGCTTCGCGAGGGAGATGTTACCCGTTATATTGGTGATGTCTTAGCACTCGTTATTGCTGACAGTGATCAGCATGCGCGGGCGGCAGTTAAAAAGATAGAAGTAGAGTATGAAGTTCTGACACCTTTAACCACTGTAGATCGGGCACTAAACAAGTATGCTCCCCATATTCATCCCGGAGGCAATACTCTTTCAACCTCTCGGGTAGAACGTGGAGATGATGCCGTGGAGGCTTTGGCCAACTCTGCTTATATCTCCCGAGGTGATTACTATACACCGCGGATTGAGCACGCCTTTATTGGGGTAGAGTGTGCTGTGGCACTGCCTGATAAGGATGGCGGGATTACTCTCTATTCAGAGGGGCAAGGGATCTATGAGGATCGCCGTCAAATTGCTTCATTATTAAATCTCCATGAGAGTCTAGTTGATGTTATCCAAGTGGAAAATGGAGGTGGCTTTGGGGGCAAGGAGGATCTGTTGACTCAAGGTTATGCTGCTTTGGGGGCCTACCTGACAGGTGCTGCGGTTAAAGTGGAGTTAAATCGGTCTGAGTCAATTAGAATGCATCCTAAACGTCATCCGATGCGAATGCGTTACGCTGTTGGTTGTGACAAGAAAGGGAAGCTGACGGTGCTAGTGGCAGAGATTCATGGAGATACTGGTGCCTATGCCTCTGTGGGAATGAAGGTTTTAGAGCGGGCCGCCGGCCATGCTACCGGAGCTTATAGTGTGCCTAATGTGCTGCTAAACTCTACTGCAGTTTATACTAATAATGTTCCATGTGGAGCGATGCGTGGCTTTGGGGTTAATCAGACAAATTTTGCCATGGAGAGTTGTATTGATGATCTATGCAACCAGGGTGGTTTTGACCGTTGGAAATTTCGCTATAATAATGCGTTAGTTGAGGGGAGTATTACGACAACCGGTCAGAAGTTAACTGGTAAAGTTGGAGTACGTCCTGCCTTAAAGGCACTAAAAAGTCAGTTCTACAATGCCAAGTATGCCGGATTAGCGTGTGGAATTAAAAATACCGGAGTTGGTAATGGGATGTCCGATACCTCTCAAGCAAAAATTGTGGTGGAAAAAGGGGGTAAAATTACTCTCTATCATGGTTGGACAGAGATGGGGCAGGGAGTTCATACGATCGCCTTAATGGTTTTTTGTCAGGAGACAGGAATCGATCCTAAGTTAGTAACGGTAAAAAATGAGACAATGGCTGAAACCGTTTGTGGCATGACCACCGCCTCCCGCGCGACCTCTTTGGTTGGTCATGCGGTAATCGACGCATGTATTTTCTTTAATGATGATTATCAAACTCTCTCACTGAAAGAGATGGAGGGGCGGGAGTATCTTGGATGCTGGAGTTTTGATTTGACCTCTCCCATTGGGCAAGAGCAAGAGGGGGTTGGACATCTGACTCACTACTCATATAGCTATGCTGCTCAACTTGTTACCTTGGATAACAAAGGGGAGATTAAGAAGGTATATGCTGCTCATGATGCGGGACGGATTATGAATCCTACCCTATTTGAAGGCCAGATCGAAGGGGCGATTCATATGGGATTGGGGTACGCAATTAGTGAGCATTTACCGATGAAGGATGGTTATCTCCTTTCGGAACGATTAGGGAGCTGTGGAATTCTTCGCTCGAAAGAGATGCCACCAGTGGAAGTTATAGGTATTGAGGTTCCAGATGAGAATGGCCCCTACGGAGCGAAAGGAGTGGGGGAGATTGGTTTGGTGCCAACAGCGTCGGCATTTTGTAATGCTCTGGCGCAGTTTGATGGACGTAGACGTTATTCACTTCCTGTAGGCAAAAAGGGAAGTATAAGGAGATAGGTTTTATGGTGTCAGAGAGTAAGAGAAGTACATTACTGATTGAGAATGTCACTGTCGCAACAATGCGACAAGGGATCAACCTGTTAGAAGATCACTCAATCGTTATTCAAGGTGACCGGATTGATCGTATTGTTAAATCTTCAAATCCAGATTTGAAAAATTTGGAGGTGGATCATCGGATCAACGGTCGAGGCAAAGTAGCAATGCCAGGCTTTATCAATACCCACACTCATTTTTACAGCTCTTTTGCCAAGGGGTTGACGAAGTGCGAACCGGCAAAAAATTTTTATGGTGTGTTACAGAATTTATGGTGGCGCTTAGATCAGGCGTTGACTTTGGATGATGTTCATTCTAGTGCGATGGTGGCAATGGTGGATGCAATCAAGCATGGTACTACCACTATTATAGATCACCATTCTAGTCCTAACGCCATTACGGGGTCTCTTGATCGAATTGAACAAGCAGTAATTGACAGCGGTTTACGGGCGGCACTTTGCTATGAGGTATCAGATCGTGGTGGTGGTGGTCGTGCAGACGAAGGAGTACGAGAGAATCTTAGATTTATTGAACGAGCCAATATGTTGGGGGGACATCGAATTAAGAGCATGTTCGGCTTGCATGCATCTTTTACTGTTACCAATCACACGATGGAGCGGATAGCTGGGGAATTAGATTGCAAAGATGTCGCCTTCCATCTTCATACGGCAGAGGATGAGTATGATCAGCGTTTCACTAAAAATGCTTATGGTACAACTGTTGTGGAACGTCTTGCTCGTTGGGGATTGCTAAATGAAAAGACGATTTGTGCTCATGGAGTGCATCTAAGTGATCAAGAGATCGCGATTATTGCTGAAAGTGGTGCGGCGGTGGTTCATAATCCTCAGTCCAATATGAATAATGCTGTTGGCCTGTGTGATATTGTAAAGCTTAAAGAGGGTGGAGTACTTGTTGGGTTGGGTACTGACGCTATGACGATGAATATGATGGAAGAGTTGCGAATTGCTCTCTGGTTACAAAAAAGTAGTCGTCAAGATCAGGCTTTTCCCATCACGGAGGTGACCGATCTGTTATTGGCCGGAAATCAGAAAATTGCTCAGAGAATCTGGCCAGAGAGTCTCGGTGAGTTGGCCCCCCAATCATTGGCCGATATTATCTTAGTTGATTATAACTCTATTACGCCAATCGGCAGTGATAACTTTTTAGGCCATCTGATATTTGGGCTTTCGCAAGCATCTGTCGATACCACTATCGCCAGCGGCAAGGTATTGATGGAAGATAAGAAGCTCTGTTTTCTGGATGAAACAGCGATTGTCACTAAGGCACGGGAGCTCTCTACTAAGATGTGGGAGCGTTTTTAGTTATAAGGTGGTTACTGTTTTTGACAGCGGCGGACAATCGGTAACAGTCCGGGATCATGTTGCATAATTAGTGCTCTTAGCTGTCCCACCAGTCCTCGACCTCTACGGGCCGCATCGACCATTCGACAAAGTAGTGCCAAATCTTTTTCTTGGGTGACAGGACTCCACTTAATAATATCATATTTGGTTAGATAGAAGAGTTTAAACAAGATCTCCCGATACTCTAGTTGGACGATCTGGCCAGTATGTTTCACCAGCTCTGCCCCTAGCTTGTCATCGTGGATGGAGAAATCCCAGGTAAGTTTATCGCCACTACCTAGGTCCAATGTACCCTCATAAGTCTTAAGCAACATCCCTCTTTTGGAGAGTTTAACCAGTTTTCCAGTCCTTACGCCATTAGAATAGCTATGGGTTAGTACTCCAAAGGTTCCGGCACCTAAAATTGCCAGTAGTAGAATACTGGCCAGAATGATTTTATTCTTCATATTATATTAACTCTCCTTAAAGTTTAGCCAAAAGCATAGAGGGATCGGGGGGTTATGTCTATATTTACACGGTGCGTTGTAATGAATAGAGGAGTGTGATATTAAAGATGTCTAAGGAGGATTTATCTATGTTTAGTACTAATATGCTCTCCATTGTCTTGCTGGTTATTTTGACCATTTCTGCTGCTAATTCCAGTGAGATAGATAGTTTTACTACTAAAAATGTCCAACTGGCCAGCTCACTTGATGTGATTAACCATGAGACAAATCGCTACTTTGATCAGGCGGTGGATCTTGCTAATAAGTCAGGTGCAAGATGTGATGAGCAGAAGCTTTATAAAGAGATGCGAGTTAACTTTCGCAATCACATTGGTAGTGAGTTAATTCATTTTATTCTAGAGAGTGATAAGGTCGAGCGTGTGCGACCACCTCTAAATCAGACTATCTATAAGGATTTTTCAATTTGGCAATCTTTGATTTTGGGAGCCTACTACCAAATTCTGAAAATTGATAGTAGTGGAGCACTTGTGCAGATGGGGGACCATCGTATTGGTTCAGATAAATTTGAGCATTTTTTTGGTAGTGGATTTCGCTATTTTAAAAAGCACTATTTTAAAGGTCATTCAGTAAAGAGAGTATTACGTTTTGGAATATGGTTGGAGCGTTACATTTTAGGCGCGACCACCACCGGTGTTTTTGCCTATGCTGATTTAGTAGCTAATTTTACAGGTATGAGGTTTTGGAACCATGTTCTACAGCTACGTGATGACCCCTATGGCAAGGATTTTAACTATGGCCCCTATGTGGTCTGTCAGGATGACCGCTGGGTTAAGGTAAAGACTTTTAATTGGGCCAGCTACATTGATGATGGCTGGGATGAAGGGATTAATTGTAGCCGTTTTCGGACGCGTAATATGACTGACAAAGTTCTACGGGTATTGGAAGATTTTAGTATTGAAACAGGGGAAAAAGTTAGTTGTCCTTTGAATTCAGATAAGTTGGATGCAGTTAATGCCAAGTATGGTCAATACTCTCATTGGTTGATTAATATGGATGGTTTTGCTCCACTAAGAAGAATAAAATAATTCATTCCTATTCCGTTCTAGCACATCGTATAATGTCCCTCTTACTTTAGGTCGGTATCAGCTGATCACTTTATTTCGGAGGGGAGAATGAATTTCATCAAGCTAAAAAATATGACTAATGATGTTGTCTGCGTCAACTTGGATACAGTTCTACATATAGAGCAGTTTGAACAGCACTCCAATCTATATTTTGGTAAAGGCTATAGTATTTCAGTTAAGGAGAGGATGGAGATAATTATGGAGATGGCCCAACAGGGATAGGGCGTTAACGTTTTAATAATTATTTAGTCTGGATCTAAAATGAGTAATAGGGGAGATTATGAGCATGGATAGCACGTTTTATCTGTTTTTGGTTCGCCATGGTGAGGCGGCCAATCATGCAGTAGATGGTGAGCGTCCTCTAACTGTGCGGGGAACCCGGGGGATTCAGCAGATGGCCCAGCAGGCTAAGGAGCGGATTGCTGATATTCCCATTACCAATATTTTTCACAGCCCGCTGACCAGAGCGCGACAAAGTGCCGAGATCTTGGAAGAGGTCTTGACTGGAATACCTATTAGGGAGGGTGATAATTTACTGCCGAACTCTTCTCCTACTGTTTGGGGAGATCAAGCATATCGCATGAGTGAGAGCATTATTCTCGTGGGGCATCTGCCCTACATGGAGGATATTGTGAAGTATTTAGTGGGACCGATGACAGCAGTAGAGTTTGATACTGCCACCATGGTCTGTTTGGAGCGTAAAGGGGAACAGGCTCCCTTTACGCTATCTTGGAAAATATAATCTAATGAACGTGAGCGCTTAGCTCTTCAATCAAGCTTTGAGAGCGAGAGACAAACATCTCTCGTTCATTATCTTTTAATCCCTCGGAAGAGATAGTTGCTAGATCCTCAACATGGTGACAGATTTTCTTGACTAGTGGCTCTTGGTCTCCCTTTTCCCAAATGCGTAAGGCATTTTTAATCAGTGGGTTGTTGGGATTAACTACTAAGGTCTTTTTAACTGGGAATGTACTATCCTGTCCCATGGATTTAGCCATATTGCGAAAACGCTTCATCTGCTCATCTACTTTGAAGTAGGCTGGAGCAGAGGAGTTCTTAATCTTGTTAACCTCTACTTCCATGCCGGCAAAGGAGTCAACATCGTCTTGTTTTTTCTCATCTTCGCTCTCTTCTTTCTTCTCTTCATTAATACTTTTGCCTAAGAGCAGTTGGCTAAATAGATCTTTGACCTTCATGTCATCTTCCGAGCTATTTTCTGATGCTAGGACATTTTCTATTTCGGAGTCGACAGAGGAGAATTTATACTCACTGTCTCCCTGCTTTTTCATCTCAATGTGTTGCATGAAGTGAGGATCAATCTGGTCATCAGTCTCAATCGTTTGGACCTTCTCATCTAAAAGCTGCTTGCGTAAAGCACCGTCGGATCTTCCAGTCTCAAAGTAGATTACCTTATCCTTCATCTTCTCAGCATAATCTTTAGGGGTGGAGTCACGATACTCTTGTAGCGTAATCAGCTTCCCTTCAGAATTTTTAAATAGCACATGCTCTCTCATCTGTTGGTCAAACTTATCTTCGGAGACGACCCCATATTTTACAAACAGGGCAATGTCGGGCCAAATGCGCTCGAATTTTTCGCGGTCATTTTTGTGTAGTTTTTTAAGTGCTTCAGCTACTTTCTTCACAATATAATTTGAGATCCGCTTGATGTTCGGATCTCCTTGTAGTGAGGAGCGTGAGACATTTAGTGGAATGTCACTTGAGTCGATCGCCCCTTTTAGCATGGAGAGAAATTCTGGGATAATGTTTTTTACATTGTCGGAGACAAATACCTGCTTGCAATAGAGGCGAATGTTTGACTCATTAAATGGTTTGTTTGGGTTGATTTTGGGAAAGAATAGAATTCCCTCCAAGGTGAAGGGGTGGTCAACTTTTAGGTGTAGCCAGAAGAGCGGCTCTGGATCAGTGGGGAAGAGTTTACGATGGAATTGAATGTAGTCCTCATCTTTTAACTCTTTGGGGTCTTGTTTCCATAGGGGAGTGGTGTCGTTGATTGGTGCCGCAACTGCTTTAGTTTCGACAACATCTTTTTCATCTTTGCCCTCGTCCTTCGCTTTCTTCTTCTCTTCCTCTTCCCGCTTCTTATCTTCTGCTTCTTGCTCAAGGTCGTGTAGGTGAATTCCGTATGGCATGAAGTCGCAGAAATTTTTCAACGTGCTTCTTAGTTTGAAGCCATCTAAAAACTCTTCAGACTCTTTATTTAAGTTAAGAGTGACGGTGGTCCCAATCTCCTTTCGGTCAGAGTCGGAGAAGGTGTAGTCGACATCACCATTACAGCTCCAGCGGGCCGGCTTGGCACCTTCATTAAGAGAGAGAGTATCGACCACTACTTCATCGGCAACCATAAATGAGGAGTAGAATCCCAAGCCAAATTTTCCAATGATATCTTGAGTATCTGTTCCACTCTCTTTCATCTTTTTAACAAAGTCTTCTGCGCCGGAGAAGGCCAGGTGGGCGATATACTTTTCCACCTCTTCTTCAGTCATTCCAATTCCGTTATCAATGATCCTAATCTGTTTTGCCTTCTTATCGATGATGACTTGGATGTCACCGGTTGGAATTTCTAGGTTTTGGGTACGGGCAAGGGTGGCGCGTTTGGTGATAGCATCAGTGGCATTGGCCACCAACTCACGCAAAAATATGTCGTGCTCTGAATATAGCCACTTTTTGATAATGGGGAAGATATCAGAAGTTTGTACCTGGATAGTACCTTTTCGCTCGCTCATCTATTAACTCTCCTTAAAATTTAATAAATTATACTTAAGGGGCATCTTGCTGCCTTGTGATCAATATGGGGGCACTCGGAGTATAGTCAAGGCTTGGTATAAAGAAAAATATTACTGCTGGTAGCGTCATAGAAGAGGAGAAAGGGTAGACTTTTAACTGTAAAATCAGCTAATAGTTCATCTGAATGGTAGAATTGAAAAGTTAACATTATTGATAGGATAGTAACTAATGGCGCGGCGTGACAATTCGGATAATGGTAAGTGTGGGGTGGTGATTATATCGGTGGGGGGGACTATCGAAAAGAGCTACGATGAGAGTGATGGCTCCCTGGCCAATCGTGAATCACTGTTGCAGCAGTTGATTATCCAGCGGATGCGACTGCCCTACCACAAGCTGAGTGTGGTTATGCCTTTTAGCAAGGACTCTTTGGATATGAGCGATGAAGATCGCTCTTTACTGCTGATGTCAGTTAAGGCGCAGTTGTCCCGCAAAGAGCCAATCGTGGTGATTCATGGCACTGACACTATGGCCCGTAGTGCTCGCTATATTCAGCAGGAAATTGGCGATCTTGAGATCCCCATCGTGTTTACCGGGGCCATGCGTCCGATGGAGTTTCGAGACTCCGATGGTTACCAGAACGTCTGTGAAGCACTTTACGCCTCAACTCTCACCTCCCCCGGAGTCTACATCTCATTTCACGGTCGTCTGCTCCCGATGCCTCATGTACGCAAAAACTTGCGTCTCGGGACCTTCGAGGCGCATCACTTTGATGGCAGTGAGTAGCTTTAAAGACTTTGGCCGACAGCACGTTTTTTTTAAGATTTTAGACTTGTCACTTTTTACAGAAGACAGTAGATATATATAGCCATCAAATAATGCCCAGGTGGTGAAATTGGTAGACACGCTAGACTTAGGATCTAGTGCTTTCGGGCGTGGAGGTTCAAGTCCTCTCCTGGGCACCATTTATTAAAAGCGGTTCTTCTTCCTTCTTTGTGTAACCCACTGCACTCAACCAAATATAATCAGGCATTCAGGACTCTCAAGCGATAGTTATTGAAGTTCCTAAATCCATAACTCCTTTTAATTATAGACTTTGCGACATTGTTATATCCGGTTCTTCTTCCTTCTTTGTGTAACCCACTGCACTCAACCAAATATAATCAGGCATTCAGGACTCTCAAGCGATA
>JABGUH010000026.1 GCA_018646675.1 Bdellovibrionales bacterium
ATCCGACCCTGCATATAAAGGATACTATCTTCGTGCTCTATCGCCAGATCCCCGGTGCGATGCCAAATGGTTCCACCGCTATCCACTATCTTATTTTGACGAAAGGCATCTGGGTCTTGAAAATATCGTGTCCCAACAAAACTACCACTTAGAATAATCTCCCCCACCTCACCCTTAGCGATTGGATCGATCTTATCTAGCGGCAGATCTGTTGGAGTGACTAAGTGATAATTCAATCGATCCACCACTCGTCCTAATGCCACTCCCTTTCCAGCAAAAGTCATCATTTTTGCCTGCTGAATTACCTCTTTAGAGTCCATTATCGCAATAGGTTCTGCCTCGGTCGATCCATAAACCAGTAGCATCGAAGCAGAAGTAAATACCTGCTCCAAGCTCTCAAATAACATCGGATCAACCGGTGCCCCACCAGTAAAAAATTTTTTTAGCGAAGGTAGAGTTATCTTTTGATCACAACAATAGCTGGCCAGCGGTTTTACTAGTGCCGGTGAACAGGTCAGGGAGGTTATCTGATGTCGATTAATTTGATCCACAATATCCTGGGGATTAACTCCGCCAATATTACGTAGATCTACATTGGCAATTACCGAAGTCATCCCCGATCCTAAATTTGATAGTACAAAGATGGGAAACATACAAAGGTCAATATCACTGGAGTCATGACCAAAATAGTGTTCATGGGCCTCGTGTTGTGCCTGCAAAAATCCATGTGTTCTGTCAAATCCTTTCGGATTATTGCTTGAACCAGTAGTAAAAGTAATCAAGGCGGTGTGATTTTTTGGGACTTCCTCTAGGTGATTACTTCCCAAATTGGCGGAATCATCGCAGTAGCGAACTATCTTACTAAGAGAGATTCTACTAGGGATCTTCCTTAATTTTTGTACCGTCAACAGTAATAGGAGTGCTTTAGGAATAGAGATTAAGAGGTCGGGGCAAACTTTGGCCAAAGCTGCATTAGTGTAATCTTTCCCGGCCCAAGGGTCGATAAATACAACGATCGCCCCTAATCGAAAGATCGCCGCAATTAAAATATATAGCTCAAGATCAACGGGAATGAAGAGTAAAATCTTACTTCCACGCTTAACACCCTGCAGTTCAAGATAGCAAATCGCTCTCTGCACCTTTTGATCAAATTCACCATAGGTGATTTGGCGACCACTAGAGCTAATAATCGCAACTTTATCTTGATATTTTTCAAAAATCGGCAAAACCGGCTGCATTAAATTCATGCTCTCTAATCGTATAATCTCTTCAATTAAGTTAGAATAATTCCGATATTTTATGCTACTAACCAATTTAAACTTCAACCGCTTTGCTTTTAAGGAGTAATAGATGAGTAAATACGTTCTACATTCGAGCGACTCCCTGGATAATTTCAAACAGACTGGCGGCGGAAAGGCACTTAACATGGCCCGGATGTCACAGCTAGAACTACCTGTTCCACAGTGGTTTTGCCTCAATACTGCTGCCTATGACCTCTTTGTTCAGCAAAACACTCTAGCTGATTTTCTTA
This sequence comes from Bdellovibrionales bacterium, assembly GCA_018646675.1. Lineage (GTDB taxonomy): Bacteria > Bdellovibrionota > Bacteriovoracia > Bacteriovoracales > Bacteriovoracaceae > JABGUH01. The sequence goes on from JABGUH010000026.1 coordinate 1,532, forward strand.
ATAGTGTGGCGCAAAATGGAAATCCAGAAGCTGCTGTACGTGACCGACTTAGTCAGACGTCTATCCCTCAAGTAGTTATCGATCAGGTAAATCGAGCTATCTCTGATCTTTCGTTATCGGACTGTTATTTAGCCATCCGCTCTTCTGGCCTAGATGAAGACTCGGCAGATAACTCCTTTGCTGGCCAATTTTCATCTTTTCTATTTCAAAAGGGAGAGAAACAGATTGCTAAATCCATTCTCCTTTGCTGGGCTTCTGCCTTCTCTAACCGGGCAATCGCCTATCGCCAAGAGAAGGGACTACCCATTACCGATTTGAAAGTCGGGGTGGTAATTCAAAAAATGGTCAACACTGAAATTTCAGGAGTCGCCTTTACCCGCAATGTAATCAACCCATTGGATGAAGATAATTTATTACTTAGCTCTACCTGGGGACTATGCGAAGGAGTTGTCAGTGGTGAAATCGACACTGATGAATATCTTGTTGCCCGCAATAGTGATTGTTATGAATCAAAAATTGCACGCAAAGAGAGCTCCATGCGACCAGGTGAAAGTGGAGGAACGGCAACTGTGCCCAATGACAGCGCAATTGTTGAGCAGAGTTCATTGAGCGAGCAGCAAATTAAAACACTCAAACAGGTCATTTTAGATATTGAAAAACAGCTTGGTGCACCTCAAGACTGTGAATGGGGAATTGAGAGCGGAAAGATCTATCTGCTCCAGACTCGTCCAATCACGACACTGCCTCCTAGAAGTTTCTATGATAAAACTATCAATGGCGATGGCCATATTTTGTGGGATAACTCCAACATTATTGAGAGTTATAGTGGAGTAACCACACCTTTAACCTTTAGCTTTGCCAGCTTTGCCTATCGACAAGTATATATTCAATTTCATGAAATTATGGGAGTACCGCCGGAAGTGATCCGCAAAGAAGAGCAGATGTACCGCAACATGCTTGGACTAATTAGAGGTCGCATCTTCTATAATCTAGTCAACTGGTACAAGTTAGTGCTGCTGCTCCCTGGAGCCTCCAATAATGCCTCCTTTATGGAGACCATGATGGGGGTAAAGCAGGGCCTCAAACCTGAAGTTGCAAAATTGTTTGAGTTTACTAAAAACCCACCCCGCTACTCGTTGCTTAAAAAGCTGCGGGTAAATCTAAGCACACTTTACCGTTTTATCCGCATTGACCACATTATAGGAGAGTTTAAAAGCGGTTTTACTCAAGTCTATGACGATGCAATGCAGACCAATTTTTATGATAAATCACTAACCGAACTAGGAGAGTACTACAACTATTTAGAAGAGAGGGTGCTAAAAAGATGGCATGCTCCAATTATTAATGACTATCTCTGTATGATCTTTTTTGGACTATTAAAAAAACTTACCTCCAAGTGGATTAAGTTTAAAAATACAGACAGTATTCAAAATGATCTACTCTGTGGACAGGGCGACTTGGAAAGTACTGAGCCAACCAAGATGATGATGCGAATGGCGGAAAAAGTTGATAACGGAGACCCTGAATTCAGAGAGTGGTTTATCAGTACGGACCCTCAAACCCTCCGCAATGATCCTCGAATCAAGAAGATGTTTGCCGATTTTATCTACCGTTATGGCTTTCGCTGTGCTGATGAGTTAAAGCTAGAGTCATATGACCTACATGACGACCCGACCTTTGCCATTATCGCTGTTTCCAGCTATATCCGAATGAAGTCATACGATATCAAAGGGATGGAGAAGAGAGAGCAGGAGATTAGAAGAAAAGCAGAGGACCTAGTCTTCCCGCAAATGAAAGGATTTCGTCTGGCAGTTTATGTTTGGGTGCTCAAGCAGACCAGAAAAGCAGTTACCAACCGTGAAGATTTACGTTTTTTGCGTACCAAAATTTTTGGAATCTGCCGTCAGGTATTTCGTGCCAAAGGAGAGAAATTTGTCCAGCTAGGTATCATTGATGACCCAGGAGATATTTTCTACTTCACCACAGATGAGATTATGGCGCTAATTGAGGGAAGGATGGTCAGTGAAAATCATCGTCCGGTGATTGAGAATCGGAAATTAGAGTTTAGTAAGTTTGATCAGACACCTCCACCACCGGATCGTTTTCTATCCAACGGAGTTGTGGGACTTTTTGCCAGTTACCCCCAAGTGCTATCCAGCAGTGATCTACTGGCATCAGAACGTCGAATCTCAGATGACCCCAATCTACTCTATGGTATCTCATGTTGCCCCGGCCAAATTGAGGGAAAGGTACAGGTCATAAAGAAAGTTGAAGATGCAGCACAACTCAATGGAGACATTCTGGTAGCCGAGAGGACTGATCCTGGTTGGGTTCCACTCTACCCATCCTGTTCTGGTATTTTGATTGAACGGGGAAGTCTACTCTCGCACTCGGCGGTTGTTGCCCGAGAGCTGGGAATCCCCACAATAGTTGGGGTGGATGGTGGTCTTTTGACCAAGCTAAAAACAGGAGATACAGTCCGAGTTGATGCCACAAAAGGAGAGATCCATATCGTGCGGGAGTAAATATGCTGCAAGTTAAGAGCCTTTCATCTAATCAAGATGATAAATTTATCGATGATTTTTGTAATCTACAGGCAACTGTTCGCCAACCTCCGTACCACCAAGCCAATCTTCCCGCTTCAAGCTGGAAGGAATTTCTCTTAAACCGTAAGCACTTTAGCTGTGAATTTTGGCTACTCTATGACAATCAAGTCCCAGTCGCCCGAATTGGTGCAAATCTCTCACAAGCAGATAAACAACTGGCTTATTTTGGATTTTTTGAAACCGATATAGCTTACCAAAAACAGTTGTCGCCACTTTTTGATCAACTCCATCTATGGATGCGAACAAACCATGTGGTAAAGGCGGTCGGACCAATTAACTATAATACATGGTTTAACTACCGCTTCAAAACCAGTAGCACAGATGACCACCATCATTTTCCATGGGAGCCAATTAATCCACCGGAATATCCAGCGATTTTCACTGAACAGGGATATCAATGGGGACAGAAATACCACACCGTTGCCTCTGGAAATCTGCCCGCTATGGTTCAAAAGAGTGAGGCCGCTTGGAATAGAGCACACACTTTAGGCTATACCTTTCGTCCCTTCAATCTGGAACGATTTATTGAGGATGAAGTGGAGTTACTCTACCGTATCAGTGTTGAGGGATTTAAGGATAACTATCTCTTCTCACCCATTACTCTGGAACAGTTTCGCCAACTATATGTTGGAGCTGCAAAACAACTGGATCTCTCCTACTCTCTTTTTGTCACTGCTCCCGATGGCAATGAGGTTGGTTTCTTTCTGGTCTTTGCCCAAGGTCAATATATCGTTATGAAAAGCACTACGGTGCTGGCCAACCATCGAGGCAAGGGGCTCTCCAACGCAGCGCTACACCAAGCATTCACTAAAGCAGTTACAGAGAGCAAAAAGGGCTACATCTCCGCTCTAATGATTGCAGGGGCCCAGAGTGAATCCTACTCCCAACATGGTGATTTTCTATGGTCACATGACTACCACTTGCTGGAGCGAGAACTATAAATTTCAATAGACATATTTTTACACTTTTATATATAGATATATTTGCAACCAAGCGAGTAGTAAGTTAAACCAACAAACTTAGGGTGTCTGATGTTTAAAGATAGCTATATTACCTATGCCATGCGAACCCCGATTGGGAAATTTGGAGGTGCACTAGCTTCCATTCGTCCTGATGATCTAATCGCCCATCTACTCACCCACTACCAGCAACAGGATCGCCATCCCCTAGAAGAGATAGACGATGTCTTTATTGGTTGTACTAATCAGGTCGGTGAAGATAGCCGCAATGTCGCTAGAATGGCGCTACTACTAGCAAACTACCCCTACCAAGTTCCAGGGATGACCCTAAATAGACTGTGTGGCTCCTCACTTGAAGGTGTGATCAGCGCCGCCTCACGAATTACCGCTGGACTGGGAGAGTGCTTTTTGGCAGGAGGGGTTGAGAGTATGAGCCGCGCCCCCTACGCCCTATCAAAATCGCCTACTCCCTTTGGTCGCCAACAGGAGATCTATGACACAGCAATCGGTTGGCGTTTTTCTAATCCCCGTCTGGCCGAACGATTCCCGCTATTGAACATGGGACAGACAGCAGAGGAGGTTGCCGCAAAATATCCTGAGATTACCCGCCAGCAGCAGGATGCTTTTGCACTTGCCTCTCACCAAAAAGCAACCGCGGCAGACTTTAGTAGCGAGCTAGTACCCGTAACAGTTAAGACCAAAAAAGGGGACCATCAAATCACAGTTGATGAATCTCCAAGACCAGATAGCTCTTTAGAACAATTGGCAAAGCTACGCCCCGCCTTCTCTAAGCAGGGAGGATCGGTCACTGCCGGCAACTCCTCAAGTATCAATGATGGGGCCAGTCTCATCGCCGTTGTCTCTAAAGATTTTTTACAACGCCACAACTTGACCCCATTGGCCCGGATAACCGGTGCCGGTATCTCTGCCCTTCATCCCAGTCAAATGGGTCTTGGGCCAATTGAAGCTACTCGTAAACTTAGTTGCAACTTCAACCTTCCGATTGATCAATTTGATCTAATTGAGTTGAATGAAGCGTTTGCCATTCAATCTTTGGCCTGTATTAAAGAGCTTCAACTTAATCCTGAACAGGTTAACCTCAAGGGGGGAGCAATTGCACTTGGACATCCACTGGGATGTACCGGTACTCGCATCTTGACCACTCTTGTTCATCAACTCAACAATCATCAGAGTGCGCGTCATGGCTTGGCCACGATGTGTGTTGGTGTTGGTCAGGGAGTTGCGCTCTCGATTACTAAAGAGTAGGGCCAAAGTTTAAAGAGCTAAAATGCCACAACTCTTGCCACCATCAACATGGAGAATCTGCCCAGTAATATAGTCTGAGCGATCGGATGCCAAAAAAGCGACGGCATCCGCAATCTCTTCAATTTTCCCTACTCGTTTTAAGGGGCGCATATTGATTAAACGCTCCTTAACCTTTTCAGGAATGCTTTTTACCATCTCGGTCTCAATCAGCCCGGGAGAGACTCCATTGACATTGATATTATAACGGGCAAACTCTAAAGCGGTTGTTCGAGTGAAGCTGACCAAGCCACCTTTGGAAGCAGAGTAGTTGGCCTGGCCAATATTTCCTAGCCAAGAAGCAGAGATGATATTGACGATCTTGCCTTTTTGGCTCTCTTTCATTAAAGGCAGGACTGCTTGAGAAAAGAGAAATGGCCCCTTTAAATTTACTGCCATCACCTGATCCCAATCATTTTCAGATATTTTGGCAACTAAGTTGTCACGAGTAACTCCTGCATTATTGATTAAAACATCAACCTGAGAGCAACTGGCCACCACTTTGTTAACAAAAGCCTGATCGGTCACATCACCACAAAATGTTGTAGCGCCACTAATGATCTTGCTACTCTCTTCCAAGCCTTCCTGATCACAATCGACCAATATCAATTGCGCTCCCTGCTGGGCCAGGTGGGTTGCAATCCCTCTGCCAATTCCACGGGCCGCACCGGTTACAATTACGGTCTTATCTTTAAACATCTGCATGCTAAACCTCTAGTTCCAACTATAGCTGCACATAATATGCATCATCACCAAGATCATCAACCCGACCTTCAACTACTGAGTTGATGTACTCTTTGTAGTTTCGCTCAATAATTCTAGGCACCAATTTCATTGAGGGAGTTAACTCTTCACGTTCAATAGATAGCTCCCGATTAATTACTATCGCCTGTTTTACCTTCTCATACTTGATCGGCCATTCGTCATTTAACTTACGAACACACTCCTTGATACAGCTAGCAAATTGTGCTGCCCCCTCCGGCTTCTTGCATTGCTCAAGTTTTAAATTTTCATGAGATGCATTCAGCAGTTCAAGATTGGGAAAGATTAAAGCAAGTGGTGCAGCCTGACCGCTGCCACAAACGTAGATAAACTTAATAAAGCTACATTTTTTTCGCACATTCTCTTCAATTGCCACTGGATAAACTTTCTCTGCATTGGACAATTTAAAAATACGATCTTTACGAGAGATAATTTTAAGCCCTTCATCCCCAATCTCCCCAATATCTCCAGTTCTAAACCACCCCTGCTGATCAAACACCTGAACATTGAGATCATCTCGCTTAAAATAACCTAACATAATATTTGGTCCCCGAACTAATATCTCTCCATCCGGTATCACCTTAACCTCTACCTCAGGAATGGCACTTCCCACAACTCCCGGTGTGCGGTCAAGTTTTTGCTCCGTCAGAGTACAGCAGGGAGATGTCTCTGTTAGCCCCCACCCTTCAACTACTGGTACATGATTCTCCTTAAATACGTCCGAGGTGGAGATCGGCAACGGAGCAGCAGCAGTAAAAACAAATTTCAGATTTTCATGAAAGAATATCTCACGATGCTCTTCACTCAACATTACTCTGGCAATAATCTCCTGATAGACACGAGGAATACTGAAATAGATATGAGGTTTAATTTTAGAAAAATTATCAAATAGTCGATCACTATCTTTTCCCATCGAATCATCTATTGCTAAACAGCCTCCATTATAAAAAGCCAAGAAACGTTCGAATAGACCACCAAAACTATGATGCCAAGGCAGGTAACACAAAAAGCGCAAGCCAGATGGCAACTTCCATAATAGCTCTAGAGCCCTTTGCTGAGAGAGAATATTTTGATGAGTTAGCATCACCCCTTTAGGGTCTTGGCCGGTACCAGAGGTATACATAATTAATAACTGCTCTGTTGGAACAACTGAGATCATCTGATTATATAGTTGTGGGGCCTCCTCTTGAAAATTACCAACTGTTAGATGTTGAAACTCATGCAAGTGCCTGGCAGTCTGAGACAGCACTAGAACTGACGGAGGAATCACCTGATCAGCTAGCTGTTGCAAACGCTCTTCATTTTCAATGATCAACATCTTGCTATCCGAGAATTGAATCAGATCACTCATCTTTTCTAGCGGGTAGCCAAAAAAGATTGGAACCGAGACCATGCCACTGGCCATCACCGCCATCTCAACCACCGCTCGCAAATAGGAGTTGGTTGAGATAATTGTCACTCGATCCCTAGGTTTCAGGCCATCTAATTGCAAAAAGTAGGAGAAGCGAATAATATCTGTTGTGAACTCCTCCCAACTCCAATAGCGATAATCACCATTTACTCGCTGGGCAAAAGCAGGCTCTTTGGCAAAGCGAGTACAGTTATCAAGGAATAGACGGCCAACATTGGGAGTATAATCGCCGAGCGTCAGATCAGATTTGAGCATGTTTTTCATAAGAAAGTCGTCCTAAGTCTGAGTGTCTAAAACTATCTGGCTTCCAACTGCTTAACAGTTCTGCCACTTTGCAGAACGCTTTTCGATAAATGATTGGATGCCTTCAACCGCATCCTTGGTTGCCATCAACTGATTGAGATAGAGCGACTCAACTTCTTTGATGTGTTGCTGATACGATCGAAGAGTAGTGAGCCGGACCGCGCGATTGGCAAACCGTAATGAAGAGGCGCTTTTGGGTAGGATCTCTGTTTCAATAAAGCGATCAATCACTTCATCCAATGATTCCAAACTAACCACCCGATTAATCGCCCCCATCTCCAACCACTCTGGAGCCTTGCGCTGCTCTCCCGAAAGAGTCATTTCACTGGCGCGGACCTCTCCAATTTTTAATGGTAGTAGTATAGATGCTGGCGGTGGAAAGACCCCTAACTTAATCTCTGGTACTCCCAGCTTGGCATCATCGGCAGCAAAGATCAGGTTACAAGCGAGGACAACTTCAAAGCCTCCCCCTAGCGCCGCCCCTTTCACTTTTGCCATTAAGGGTAGTGGCATCGCCAACATTCTCTCTATCAGTAGATGAAATTGAGGAAGCATATCATCTACTGCACCAGGAGCATGCTCCTCAACTGAAGCGCCAAAACTAAAATGCTTTCCAAGTCCAGTCAGAATAATCATCTTTTTTTGTGGGTCAGTCGGAATTTCCTCTAAAGCACTTAAAAGCTCTTTAATCAATGCGGCACAGATAATGTTAGCTGGTGGTGGCCCTAACTCAATTTGGGCAACGGCTCCGTCAAACTTCTCACTGACTTGGATCAACTGATAACTCATCTACTCTCCCCTTGTTCTTACTTAAGGCATGATTGATAATCTAAGCTCTTCACTCCAGGGAGTAGCTTGTGCCAGCTCTCTTCTTAGTTTTAAGAAATCTACTTCACGGTTTTTTCCTTTACCCTCATTGAACGCCTTAAATCCGGCACGTCCCTCCGTCATCATATTAAGTGCCAACCATGAACGGTTGGTCTCACTATTTTGCTGCCAATGCTCTAGTTTCTTCTTTCTTAGTGACTCCAGTGTCTTGCTTAAGCAACCTGGCATTAGTAGTGCCAGCGAGTAGGCCATCAACTCTACTTCTCGATCAAGCAGGCTTAGATCTGGTTGGCACGATGAAGCCAGCTTGGCCGCCTCTTTTTTCTCATCACCTCGTAAAAAAGTACCGAAGGCAGGGTTGCCCCAGTCGTCAGACTCCTTCGTGGTAATAAAAGGGTTAGAGATATAACTCCCTTCAACCGTTTTAAGTACCGGTACAATTTTGTTAATCAAGCCAATTCTAACTGCTTGATGAGCAGACCATGGATCACAAACAGTACAAGAGGCGATCGCCTCAGTAATTCCTACATAGAGATGAAGAAAATCAGTTGATCCACCATCTGGTGCTGAACCATGCTTGGGACCAGCTTGACCAAAACGAGCAGTATCAGCTGCGATACTATAATCGCAAGCCATTCCAATCTCCTGGCCACCACCAATTCTCATCCCATTAACACGATTAATTACCGGCTTATCACAGAGCAGAATGGATGTGACCATGTCGTTAAATAGTCGCATATACTGCTTATACTCTTGAGGATTGCCAGCATAATACTCGGCATACTCTTTAGTGTTACCGCCAGTACAAAATGCCTTATCACCTACTGCGGAGAAGACTACAGCTACGACTGAGCGATCACAGGATGCTTGACGAAATGCCAGTATAATCTCTTTAACCGCTTCGGTGGTGTAAGAGTTGTACTGAGTTGGATTATTCAGCATGATCCAGGAGTTATAAAGTCCCTCTACCGGCCCACCTTCACTATTTAATAGTGGTCGTCGCTCAACAATGATCTCTTGATAGTTATAATCTTCTACTAAATTGTGATCCTTCATCAGGCCACCTCCTACCTTCTTATATTAAGGAATAAATATCGCTCTTTTTTCCAGTTTATGCTCCATTGCCATTCCCACAACCTGATTGATTGAGTCCAGCGGAAATGGTTCTACGTTACTCTTAATATCTATCTCTCCAGCGATTGCACTTTCAACCACATTATCGTAGTAGGCGGGCCGACAGCCCCAGTTACCAAAAACGTCAGCATCAAATGCCATAATATTACTCAAACGAAGATTGCTCTTCTCCATCGTGAAACCAACTACCCCAAGGGTTCCGGCAAAAGTTAGTAGAGAGAACGCAACATTCTGGCCAGCAGCAGTACCGCTTACTTCAAAAACCTTATGGCCAACGCTGGGATAAGAGTGCTCTTTCACCAGAGCACGAACTGCCTTTTTTACATCTCGATCAGAGAGTCCTTTAACCATCAAAGTAGCTTCTGCTCCCATGGTTTTAGCGTGATCTAACTTACCTTGATCAATATCAAGAGCAATTACGTGGGCCCCGACATTGCGAGCATGTTGAACCATGTAGATCCCCACTCCACCAACACCAATTACAATTGCCACCTCTCCCTTCTGCAATCCACTACGTAAAATTGATTGATAGGGAGTAGTTATAGCATCTGCCACTACACTTAGCTGTGAAAGCTCCAGGTTTCCTAACTCTTCAGGTAGTACACAGATGTGACGACCTGGTAGCTTTAGGTGAGTTGCAAAGCCTCCGTTAAAATCGTTACCCGGCATTAACTGTTGCTGACAGATATTATCCCGTCCACTTTGACAAAGAGAGCACTCTCCACAAGGTAGTACCGCAGGTACCACCACACTCTTACCTATTAACTTCGCGTACTGCTCTCCAGCGGCCACCACCTTGCCACTAATCTCATGGCCCAATACAATTGGAAGAGGCTGTTTAGTCGCCACTTGACCGCTATAAAAGCTGATATCAGTATGGCAAAGACCACAACCAGCAACCTCAACAATCAACTGATCAGCCTGATCAATAACTAGAGTGAAATCACGACGCTCGAATGGCTTTCCTGCCTCCAGATAGAACTGTCCTGATGCACTAATTTGCTGCATAGCTTCCTCCTGAATAAAGCTTACAATTAACTTTTAAAGAGGAAATCTAGATCATTGTATACAGTTTTTAAATCTTTTTTTGTTATTGTCTTACAAATAAAAGAGCACTATGGTAGCTGCCTTAGGAGTTTTGATCACTTTTGCTTAATAGCACAATTTTTTAGGAGTAAGTAAGATGGGCGACGAGATGGTAAAAGCAATTGACCTCTATCAATTAGACAGTGAATGGCCGGCTGAGTATCAAACAATGATCGACCAAGTGCGGCGTTTTGTTAATCAAGAAGTTCTACCAACTCTTGCTCAATCCAATGAGGATGCAACCTTTCCACGGGCGATTATCGATGGAGTTCGCCGTCTAGGAATTCTAGAGCTACATGCCGCTGGAGAGCTTGATCCCTATGCTTATGGCTTAGTGCTACGAGAGCTAGAACGAGGCTCCTCAGGATTAAGGAGCTTTGTCTCCGTTCAAGGCTCCCTTGTAATGTCTACTATCGAGATGTTTGGTAGTGAACAGCAAAAAAGTGAGTGGCTAAACCCACTAGGAACCTTAGATAAAATAGGTTGTTTTGGTCTGACTGAACCTGATTTCGGCTCTAACCCCTCTGGCATGTTAAGCACTGCTACCAAAACAGAGTCCGGTTATCGTCTAAATGGAACGAAGTGCTGGATAACCAATGGCACGATGGCCGATGTCGCAATTATCTGGGCCAAACTTGATGGCAAAGTTAATGCCTTTTTGGTTGAAACAGACCGCCCTGGATTTCAAGCCAATCCCATTAAGGGGAAGTGGAGCTTTCGGGCCAGTGATACCGCCGAGTTAGTACTAGAAGGAGTGGATATTCCAGAGTCCAATCGACTACCCAAAGCGACATCACTAGGTTACGCCCTTAAAAGTTTGAATAAAGCTCGCTACGGAATCGCTTGGGGAGTAATTGGTGCGGCCAAGGCGGCACTAGAAGAGACAATTAACTATCTAAAAAATCGCCCCCAATTTGCTGGCAAACCACTTACGACACACCAGTTGGTGCAGAGTAAACTAGCTTGGATGGCGACCGAAATTACCTCAATGGATCTAATTGCCAAACGACTGGCAGAGCTGAACTGTAGCGGAAAACTTGAGCCCCATCACATCTCACTGGCCAAGATGAATAACTGCCGTAAGGCCCTTGAGGTGACCCGCACCTGCCGAGAGCTATTAGGGGCCAATGGTATCCATGATGAATATCTAGTCGGTCGCCGTATGTTAGATTTAGAGACCGTTATTACCTACGAGGGAACTGAACATATCCACTCTCTAGTAATTGGAGAGTACCTTACTGGGGATCGCGCTTACATGTAAGTTGGTGCTGTCCCAACAGTGCTGCTCCGTAGGCAGAGATAAACTGGATAACTTCAGGATCAGCAACGTTAACCTCTTTTTGTAACTTATCTCTTACCGCTTGGGCCATAGTGGGAAAGCGTAGTATGCCACCGATTAGAGTATATTCCGCCTCACCTTTGGCCCGCTTAATCAGCTGGATCGCCCGTCCGGTGAGTGATTCAATCGCTCCCTGCATAATATCAGCTGGTGGTGCCCCTTGGGAGAGGTGATTGATCACCTCTGACTCTGCAAAAACAGCACAAACACCAGAGATGGAGACTGGCTGCTTGGAAGTTGTTAGTAAATTTCCAATCTCCTCAGTACTATACCCCATGTAGTATGCGGTCTTCTCAATAAAAGCTCCAGTACCGGCGGCACACTTATCATTAAGTCTGAATGATTTGACCTTTTTCTGATGGTCAATCCGACTGGCCTTCATCGTTTGGCCACCAATATCCAAAATGGTTCGAGTCTGAGGGAATATCTCAGATGCCCCCCATGAACCAGCAGTCAGATCTGTCACGTGTAGATTTTTAAAAGCTACCTGATGTCTTCCCACCCCTGTTGCGATTACATATTTAACTGCATCAGGAGTAATACCAAGCTTCTCGACTGCTAAATCAAAGTTCGCTTGAGATACTTCTGATAACTTAAATCCAGTTGGTGATAGGTAGATCGACTTAATCTTACGACTTCCATCAACTAACACCACCTTGGTGTAGGTTGAACCGACATCAATACCAGCGGTTATATCTCCAATCAGATCTTCACCTTTACTACTTTGCTGACTCACGATTGTACCTCCAAAGACTCTTTACTGGCAGGCTTCCGCAGAGAGAGAATATGATCCATGGCAAAGAGGCTGGCCCCTAAAGCTCCGATGTAATGTGAATCCTCACTAACATTTATTTTACTCTCTAGTCGATCTTCAATCGCCTTAACCATGGCGACATTTCTAGTTACTCCACCAGTAAATGTAACCTCACTTTCAACCCCTACTCGACGTAAAAGGCCAACTGAACGAGAGGCTATCGAGTAGTGAACCCCCCACAGAATATCTTCAATCTTTTTTCCCTTGCCCAGCCAGGAGAGAACTTCTGACTCTGCAAAAACGGTACAAGTGGTACTTATTTTCACCGGCTTATTATAGCGTAAGGCGGTTTTGCCAAGGTCATCCAATGAAATATCAAGTGCTCTGGCCGCTGCTCCTAAGAAACGCCCGGTACCAGCTGCACACTTATCATTCATACAGAAATCAACAATCTCTCCATCGGCACTAACTTTTATCGCCTTTGTATCCTGTCCCCCCATATCAATTACCGTACGGGTTGTTGGGAACATATGAACTGCTCCACGACCATGACAACTAATTTCGGTGATCTGATCGTTACCAAATGTTACACGATAGCGTCCATAACCGGTGCCGATTACATACTCCACCTCTTCATCTGAGATACCGCTATCCTCAAGGGCCTTTGCAAAAGCACTCTCCGCTGCCATAATAACATTGGCCCCAGTATCAATCAGCGCTCGCCCTACAATATTGAACTCCTCATCAATTACTATCGCCTTCGTCTGTGTTGAGCCAACATCGACTCCTGCTGCATATGCCATACTATCTACCCCTCTGCTAGTCGCGCTTGCGACGAGATGCCAAACCTTCAAAAAAAGCATCAATTCTATTTTTCATCTGTGCTTCCGAAACCACTCGGCGATCCATCATATCAGACTCAATAAAGAGGCTGGGAATATCAGTCATCTCATTTAACTTACGACGAGCATCTGCCAGTCCAGTTGAGACGGTACGACAACTCTTGATCGGGTGATAGATGATACCATCGATTCCAAAATCCTCACTCATCTCTTTTAATGTCTGTTCTTGATAGAACATACTATCCATCGCATCACGAACACTAAACAGGGTTCCTTCGGCCAGACTCTCTATTGGCTTATTCAAATCATACTCAAACCCTCGATTGGCGCCACCAGAGGCAAACCAGAGGTAGGTTGAGTTGACAAAGGTCCCTTTCCACTCGGTAAATAGTTCATTAAAGCGGCGGAAGATAGGATAACAGGGAACCCCAACAAAGATCAGCCGATAGAGCTCATCTGGTAGGATACCGATCCCATTTTTGGCGCGATACTCCATTTCCTCTACTAACTGATTAAAATAGCGACTCCCTGTTTCGGTACCACGAAAGCCATTGGCAACCCCTAAGTAGATTGTGCCATCAGTTAGAGCATTGAATAGTGATGGCCTACTCTTGTTCAACTCGATAATTCGTTTCCAACCACGACTAACATCATTAGCGTGACCTAATACCTCTCTCAATTTATCGATATCAAACTTCTTACCAGTTACCATTTCGCAAGTTTTAATCAACTCTCTAATCTGGACCTCAACATATTTGCGGTCATTCTCAAAATCCCGACTACCAACACTGGTCTGCTGACCAGCTTGACGGGTACCGGGAATATCAATCGTCACCATTGGAACCTTATGCATCCGCTCCCAAATCTCTGACCACTTGATATAGGTGTTACAGGCGTTAGTTAAAACGACTAAGCTTGGTTTGGGGATCTTACCCATTGGGTGCTCACCGCCTCTCAGCTGCGTCCCGACATCCGCCTTAACATAGCCACAGATATCAGGTGAGTAGCCATAATCTTCCGCCTCATCCAGATATTCGTGGGCCACTCGTCGAACTGCCGTCTGCAAAGAGTTTATCTCCGGAAAGACAACTGGCAGATCAAAGGTTTTTAGGATCTCATTAAAGCTACCCATGACAAAAACATATGCCGCTTGCCCACCACTCTCAGCGGTAGCATTCAGCTCGGTAAACCAGTCACGAAAGAGTTTTGCACCATCACGATTGCCTCTACCAACTATATCACTACCGTTATTTGTCTCTACTTTACTCACAACACAACTCCTAAATTTGCTACCACTTACATAAAAAGCAGGTTCTCTAAAAATGTATCCACCTGCATCTCTAATTGCTCAAAAGAACTCATATTCTCTTCAAACTCACTAACAAAATAGGGGATATCCTCATCATCCAGAGCGTAGGTATAGGTTACCTGCTCCTCTAATCCTGGTTCACACATTTTAGCCGCTGCAACAATTACCGCTCCAGCATTGGCATTTTTGACCCGCTCAAGTAACATCGCCTCTTTTAACTTAAGGTTATCATGCTGTACGGGACTATATGATGAACGCTCAATGTAGGACTCCGCCAAACTATAAAGCGGATCATCGCTGGTCGGGATATCCTCGATAATATAGCGCAAACCAATTAATAGATCATCATCCACCAAGTAACAACTGCGGCCTAAAATTCGAATTAAATCAATTGGAGGTTGCTCACAGAACCCTCCTTCAAAGACCACTCTGATCCGATCCTCTGGCTTATTATTACGAGCCCTAATTAGTGGCAGCACTGCTTCCAATAACTGGTTATGCTCCTGTCTAGGAATTAGTCCCGCCAGTGAAACCA
The DNA here is from genome assembly GCA_018646675.1 of Bdellovibrionales bacterium. Taxonomy (GTDB): domain Bacteria; phylum Bdellovibrionota; class Bacteriovoracia; order Bacteriovoracales; family Bacteriovoracaceae; genus JABGUH01. The sequence continues at coordinate 16,702 of JABGUH010000026.1, forward strand.
GGGAGTAAGCATCCTCCGCACTAATTAACCATGGAGTGCTCCGTTTAATTTCATAGAGCTCTCGCATCAATTTACGGTTGGTATTAAAAATTTCTATCGAGTTATTTAACTGCTCTGTGGTAATCTTACGACCAGCCACCTCCTCTACAACTCGCTTCATTCGATCATACTCTCCACGTAGATAGGTAGCAGAGTGAGCAGAGTTTGGATTTTGAGGGAGATAGAGAATCTGACAGGGATAATCAAAGTTGCGGCCCCAGATGGCGGCCAAGTTTCTGGCGGCATCACAGATGGGATGAGAGATAAATAGATCTAGACTAACCCTTTTATCCAGCGAAATCTCTAACGACGTCTTTAGAATCGAGCAAAGGTAGGAGCCAAAATGGGAGTCAGCACTTGTGGGCTCGACAGGAGCTCCTCGCATTTTAACCGGTAACATGCCAGCAGCATCAATAATCTCCTCGGGAAAGTAGACTTGAAAATGGCCCGCTACTTTATTCCCCTGCTCTCTCCACCGATTAATGGTGGGAAAAGAGGTGTCTTCCACCATCTCACGACACTCATAGAGAATCTCATCGATTGGCTTCCCTCTCCACTCATGGAACAGCTCACTCATCTGTCAACTCCTTGGCAATACTACGTCTCTTTAATACTAAGTTTGATATAAAAAATAGAACTAAGCTACTCGGTGAGCATTCATTAAGTCAACCAAATAGCTACTGACGTCTGGTGGCAAAACCAATGCACTATGTCGCGTCAGCTCAGAAAGGGCCATAGTATTGCCAAAGAGAGGTGGACTGGTTAATATTTTGTGATGCGTTGAGCTTAGATTACGAACAGGTATCGCAAATTTTGGAGAGCACCAATTAGACCACTAGCTGTTATCAAAGAGATTGATCCCCAGACGGCCAATCTCTATCGTGGAGTTGCGATCTTTATTATTGCGGCCCACAATTTTCAACACATGTTAAAAGGATTTGCGATTGAAAATGAGTTCTCATTTAAAAGAGAAAATTTCAACACCTTTATAGAGCTAATCTCAACTGAGCCACTCAATAGCTATACCACATTATTATCTTACTTTGGCTCATCACTCATCTCGATCTTTATCTTTCTAAGCGCCTATGGCCTCTCCAAGCGTTGTGCCACGATTGATAATATTAGCTATCTACCATTTCTAACTGCAAGATGGAAAAAGCTGGTGCCAGTCTTTGGATTAACAATTCTCTTCTGGTTAGTCTACGAGGGATTCCAGTATGGTTGGTCCGGTCCCATTAAGTTGGCCTATTGGAAGTGGCAAGCAATTCTATTCAAGCTCACCCTACTCTCTAACTTCGTTCCTCATATGTCACTCCAACCGGTTGGGCCTTGGTGGTTTATCCCCTTCATCTTTCAGTTTTATCTAATTTTCCCGCTTATCCACCAGTTAAATCGACAGCGTAAACGAGGCATAATCCTATTGGCACTTGGTGTGTCATCGATTCTGATCAGCTATCTACTTCGTGATAGCTCAATTAACATATATACCACTGTGATTGGTCACCTACCTGAGTTCTGTCTCGGCCTCTACTTTGCCCACCATAAAGAGGTGAAGATCACCCCTCTCCTCTTTGTTGCCGCTATCGCCCTATTTGCTATGGGTAATCTCTATCAGATATTCTGGCACTTTAACTACGTAACGGTACTCGTGCTGATTTTTGTCGGAGTACACCACTTTTGTCATCTAATCGTAAAACTGCCACTGCTCCACCGCTTCTTTACCTTTCTTGGAAACTACTCAATGTATATCTTTCTGACTAATGGATTTTTGCGCGAGCCCTTTATTGACTGGGCCGATAGATATCACCACTGGTTTTTGAATATTCTTTTTTCACTCATCTCGTTTACCCTAGTGATCATTATCTCAGTGGCGCTAAAGCGCTGTGAAGATATTTTATTAAGACAGCTTAAACGCTAGAGCTCTACCTATTTAACATAGAGTTCACCCAAATGAGATTTATTACCTCTGAGGAAGAAGATCGAGTAACTGATAGTATATTTCAAGGGCCCGCTGATCTTTAGAAAGTGTGCTGTATAACTCTCCCAACCGCTTTAACTCTTTAGTGTAGCGCGAAGGATCTTGATTAACTATCTCCTCAATAGAATTAAGTAGCAGAGTGGCCCGCTCCTCCATCTGCCAGGAGATCAAATAATCCACCATCTCAAATCTAAAAGAGAGCTTGCTAGGAAAATAAGTGATCAGATGCTGATACATCTCTAGAATGGTTCCATACTCTCCTAGCAGTTGATAGATCTCCACTAGACGATAAAAATATCTTGAGCGTAAAAGAAAGTGCTCTCCTCCTTTTAAAAAGCTCGCAAGATTTGCACCACCTTTTTGTTTTGTAGTAGTAGCAACTTCACGGTTATACAGTATCCGATAATGCCTGGCCGACTTGCGATACTCTTTTTTCAGATAGAGTAAATGTGCCAACACCTCCCGCAAATTATCCGGTAACTGATTGATCATCTCTAACCGGATTAGAAGTTGATGACTCTTCTTCTCCTGTTGAGTGGCCATGTAGTAGTTTAAAATATTAAACAGATAGGACAAATTATTACTTTTTTGTAACTGGGCAAATATTCGATCTGCATCCTTAAAGCGTTGTAACCAACGGTAGTCATTTCCTAACTGATTAAGCATCTGTTCATGCTCTGCTCCAGTCATTTGCGCCAGCTGAGCCTCTTTGAATTTCAACTGCTCAAAAGGTTGGTTACTCCACTGATAGAGTTCAATCAACCGCTCCTGATACTGACGATTACGTGGTCGTAGCGCCAACAACCGCTTTTGCACCGTAATCGCATCACCGGTTCGTCCATAGATCAAATGAATATCACGCAAATGCTTTAGAGATGTAAGACGAGTTGTTCCCTGTTGATAGTAAGAATTAAAAACCTGATAAGCCTTTTTATAAAGATAGGATCGATAGTAGAGGTCTCCGACTTGTTCTTTGGATGGAATAGAAAAGTAGACGATAACAACACACATCAAACCAAATAATAGTAACTGCCACTTTCCAACCAGCACTACCGACCTGCCTTGAGAATTCTATTCAGTGATAACCTAAACTGGCCCGGTTTTTTAAGTCTGATCCTAAGCACTCCATCCTCTTCTACCTGATAGACAGCTCCCAGGACACTATATCGACTACCTGCTTTCAAATTTGCCAATTCAAGCTCTGGTATGACGTGAGATCGTCCCACCACCTCTATGTATTTATCATTAAATGAGAGACTATCAATAAATCCATTACTCTTTTTCAAATATGGTTGGATGGGTGCATTTTCAGTTAGATATAGTGTAGTAGAAGAGGCAGCACCAACGAAAAGGTAGAGCGAGCCCTGAAAGTGAAGATGGCCAATAACATTTTTTGATCGCTGGTAATCGGGGAAAAAGATGCTACCATCAAACCGAAAGGTGCGCAGTGGTTGATGGTTCGTGATGGTGAACGTTTGGTCGCTGACTGCTCGTACTTGAGTACTCATGTACCCCTTAACCGAACTAACATACTCACTGGCATAAACTGGAACTGCCCGCTGATCCAGCACATATTGATATACATCCTCTAATGCAGAGACCGCAGATGGTCGTTCCCCCGAATAAAAGTGATAATAGATATTGATTGGAGAGATACGAATTGGAGTATTACTGTTATTAAAAGTGTCTACTACCTCTCGATAGCCATTGTAAGGGCCATGCCAGAGGTTAGTATAGGTATTTTCATTGGAGTTAGATGAATAGTATTGAGTATATTTAATATCACCGCTACCCACCATTCTGACAAGTGGATAGAGATGACTATATGATGGAAAACGACTATCAAAACGGGAGTCACCCCCATTAATGTTAAAGAAATTATTCTTAGCAATCAACTTCATCGCTGCGACAGGTGGAGTACAAGAGCCACTCCAGAAGATCATCTTTGCCTGCTTACCAACCGGAAGCAGTTTTCTATTTAGATAGTCCATGGACCCTTCAATTTCACGTGAATAGTCCAACTGATAGCCATCTGCAGCCTTATAGGCGATGATTGCACCCCTCTGCTTCGAATCAGGATCTCCTAGGTAGGTATCACGTTCCTCGCGGGTCGGAACTAAATTCCAACTCAATGGGTGAAAATAGGTATGACTGGCCGGCTCAATATATGGAAGCCGATATAACTCTCGCACCTGCGAAAAAATCTTTTTATTTCCCAGATAATCTGGATCTACTTCTGCCATCACCATAGAGATACTCATCGGAAGTTGATACTTTTTTAGAATGCGATCAATAATGATCTTGCCACTATACGTTTTACGATCAATTAGTGAGACATTGATATAACCATCACCATCAATATGGCCGTAAAAAACCCGGCTCCCATTCATTGTCGTAATATCTGGTGTCGGCCACCGTTGAAACCGCTTTAAAAAAACGGTGTCAATTAATTTGAACGGATTTATTATCCATTGAGTTGTAAAATTCTTCGGATGCTCGAAAATATCAAACCCATACTGTACATATCCTCCAAACTTGCCCAGCACGACTGGATCAGAGTGACTAGCGCCAACTCCACGCGAGGTCAAACTTAATAATACACTATTATCATCCCGCGTAGAACGGACAACTTGATAGGAGTTTATTCCTCCCGATAGAGAACGCTCGAAATTTAAATATCTCTGGTCCAATTTTTTAATATCAATAAAAAGTGCTTTATTATATCGCTGATCGATAAAATTAAGTCCGATTGGATTAAATAACTGATTGACCTTTGCAAGCAACGCTTGGGACTTTGAAATATCAACTCCCAACTCTCCTAAAATAAGCATCGGCTTATTTTGTTTATTTATCAGCGATAGTAACTGTAAATACTCACGACCATCATCTTTTGCAATTTCCCCTCGATACCAACTAACCATGCCACGGTACCGAGCAACTCCAGCCGCAGTTCGCAGATGGTCTGGAATCCCATTAGTCACATTGACATAATTTAATCTAAGGCCATAGTGGTTAAACACCACTTCCAACTTTCGATGTAGATAAGTGCGAGTGTAGTCTCCACTATTATTTTCGTTTGAAGCCCATAATGCCAGAATATCCCTTTTAATTAGTTCTGCCTTTTGAGCTCCAATGACCGGAGTTGTGGCAAACTGCAACAACAGCAGAAAAGAGTACAAAAATGCCCGTGAATCACATACAATCTTCATATTCATTAAGTTTAGAAACAAATCAAGTATTACACAAGTTCGTTTAAAGGAAGAGGTAAGAATTTTGCAAGAGAAGAGCAGTAGTCAGGTCAAATATCGCCATCTGACCAAGAAGCGGGAAGTTATCACGACCTTTAATCAGATTGTTAGCGAAAAAATGGAAATTATCTGTACCCAAGAAGATGGCGAGCAACAACATCAGGTAACGGCTTGTCTGACCACTTTTAACCCTGAGAATTTCTCACTAGTATTACAGATTACTCAAAAAGATCACTCACTTCAAAGTGATAAACTATTGGCTTGCACCATTCCGGAAAAGGGGGTTAATTTCACTGCCCGCCCCCAGCAGCTAGCAACAGATCAAATTGAGTTTTATCTTCCACAAGAGATACGAATCAAACGACTACGGGATGACTACCGTATCGACCTCGTAAATAAGAATTTTCAGATAATTGAGTATAAGCTGGACCCACTAGAAGAGAAAATGCAATCCGGCCGCGGTGTTGACCTGTCATCTACTGGTATTAATATGATCATCTCTCACCAAGAGGGAGCTACCTTGATCGAGCAAGGTAGTAACATCACTATCCACAAAATTTGTGGTATCCCGATCTCTCCTGCCATCGGTGGGGTAATTCGCCACCAATCAAAAGATCCCAAGCAACCCAATCTAATCCAAGTTGGAATCATGTTTGATCATCGTTTACTAGAAGAGTATCTACTTGAGATCAACCTGATCTATTAATGCCACCAGTTTAACGAATAGAGATCGAGATCGAGGTAAATTTCTCAGTACCAGCTATGGTTCTCTCCTCCCCCGCTTCCACCCCAACCTTTAAGATAAATTTCTTTAAGAGACGATAGCGTAAATCCAATCCAACCCGATAGAGATTTCCAAAGCCAATCTTCCTTTTTAGATCACCGCCGATGATTAGAGTCGGCAAAATCGAAAAGCGTTGCTTATCTGTTAGTACTTCCTGATGGTAATAGGGATGGTAGGCAAGCTTAATACTATACTCTAAGGACCGGCCGGCGATCATCGCAGAGAGATCCTGCCCATCAGCAGAGCTACTACTCATTGATAGCATTGGCCCAACTTTAAACAGCAAACTATGCCACAAAGAGGACAGAGCTATTAAATCACCTTGCCCACTCTCTCCGCTCGCTGCCTGATAGCGAGATAGAGCGGTAGTTAAGCTAACATCCATCTTCCGACTGATAAATTCTAGATAAAAGCTGCCCCGATTCTCTAAAACATTGGCCCAGATTAGAGGGTTACTATACAACAAAGGAATCTGATAATCATAGGTTAATGAGAGGTAGAACCTCTTCCATCTGGAAGTAGCAGCACTTAGTAAAAATGCTGGCTTACCACTATTGAGGCCACTAAGATGATAGTGGTAGCGACCAACAAGCTCTGTTTGCGGACTGAAGTAATAATTCAGGGTCGGCGCTACCGTTAGCTGATCAACTGCCGCCCCCTTAAGCTCTGTAAGCTGACTTACCTTCAGATCAACATCAAAATGATCGCGTTTGCGATAGAGCCCCCCAACACTCTTATTGATTATTCCATTATCTTGCCATGATTGCATCTGAACACTGCCGTGGGCGCGAAGCTCTACCTGAGTTTTAAGGCGCAACTCCTCTTGTTGAATAAGTTGTTGCTGCTGATGATTCTCCTTGGTCTCTCTCTTTGCATGATAGATAAACGCTAAATGACTTTTGGCACCCAATAGCTCTCCCTTCTCTATAAGATGGTAGATCAATACAGTTCTGATCGAGTCGTAACCAGGACTTTGCTGAAGAAGTTCCTCCATCAGGGGAGCTAGTTCAGAGGATCGATTCAAACGTGTTAAACAGCGTTGAAAGAGGTAATAGAGATCCTGTAACTCCCCTTTAGTCAGTTTCTCTCCCTTATTTTGCGCAGAGATAAGGTGGTTACGTCTCTCTGATAAGACTCTTTGACAAAACTGCTGATGACTTTGTTGTGAAGGTAGATTAAATAGTAACTGCTCCTCAACTCCCATTTGATAGTAAGATGGAGTCTTTCCGGCCCGCTGTAGCTCTTTATTTATGCGCAATAGGTAGGGAGTCGCCACCTCATACTCCTCCTTTTGATAGTGATAATCCAACATAAATTGCAGGGCGGTCAAATCATTGGGCACTTCATGCAGGACCTTGAGATAGTTGGCATGAGCCTGGTCCATCTCCCCTAGCTGATGATAGATTGTCCCCAACAATTTCGAACTTGCCATTGAAGATCCACCATGCTTTACCTCCATCTTAACTAACACCAGAGCTTGCTGTAACTGCCCTCTGCTTAACTCGATCTCTGCTAGGGTAAGTCTAACTCCATCTTTTGCTACTCCCCCCTCTAATACTTTGCGGTACAGAGTAGCAGCTTGCTTCAACTTTCCAACTGAATAGTATAGATCCGCTAGCTCTCGCAATACAGTAAGGTTATTCGGTTGTAGTTTAACCAATTTTTGATGCATCAAAATAAGTTGAGGAATCTCCTTGCGCCTCCAGTGCAGATCAATAATTCTCTTAGTTATCTCTATCTGCGCACTATCTCTATTCTCAACTGCAATCAGTTGTGCCGACCAACCAAAAACAGTGGCCCAAATTATAAATAAAGATAAATAGGTAACAGTGTTCACAAGACAACTCAAAATTGTAACTCCCCGCTTAACTCTCTCTCCGCAACTAGCGGTACCATATGGTGTTTTAAGGCAAGCTCTCGGTAACCAATAATCTTCTTGCGATCCGCTATATACTCAACTGAGAATACAGCTTTTTCCGCCCGTTGATATTTTTTAATCTCCGCTAGCACATCCTTATCTATGTTCCAGGCATTATTATTTCGCTGACTACCTCCAAAAAATAGATCTTCAATTCCCAATCCATCAATCGCTTTCAGGTAACTCTTCTGCTCTGCAATCAGATTGATCAACTCAGTGGCATTCTGTTGGATCACGATGAAATCAGGATTGCGCTGACGACAGTGATCAGCAATCTTCAAAATAAAACGCTTCATCTGCTCTGCCCTCTTTTTCTTATCTGGAAAGTAGGAGAAGGCATCGACTATATCGAGATAGATTCCATCAAAGCCACTGTCAATTATTCGATCTAAGTAAGAGCGCTCTTCTGAAGAGGAGCTGCTGATAAATATCTGCTGCCACTCTTTCTGCCAAAACTTGACCAAATGATTGTCGGGAAATTGAGCATTAGACTCTACTATAAGATTACGAGGTAACTGGGGATAGTAATAGCGCACCTCCTCGGCTTCTCCAATACTAATGTAGGCAACAACCATGTTGCCTCCCTGCTTGAGTTGTTTTAACTGCTCTACAGTAAAGCGACCACTCTCTTCACCACTGTGCGAATAGTCTATTACCCACAACATCCCTTGCTGCTCTCTAATCTTCTGAAAAACATCTTTGGCCGGATATCCTTGAAGTTGATAACCCCATTTTTTAATCTCTTTCAATTTAGACCGCTTTCCACCATCCAAATTTAATAAGCCTGAGCAAGAGATCGTAACTCCTACACAGAGAAGAAGCAGTAACGGAACTATCTGAATAGCGAATAATCTACTTAACATCCAGACTCCTCCTAAACGTTACCGCTAACCATTGGCTGCCCCATAAAGGTCAAGGCATTAATGTTGCGAAGTTGATAGTTTAACGACCAAATTGAGATAAAAAAAGTTAGAGCACTACTAGCTAGAAATCCCATCCCATGATAGTAAAACGGATAATCTATCAACCACCAAGAGAAAAAAAGATTGCTTCCAAAGAAGGTTAGATAGTTAATCAGTACGCTTTTTTGACACTGAAAATAGAGCAAAATAATATTGCACAATAGAAATAGCGCCTGCAAATATGCCCCCAACACCCCGTAGCGAAAAATTGGAACCATCATCACAGGTAGGTGAAAAAGGTCGATCAACTCCGGAGTAAAAAAGATAGTAATCACGGTAACAAATGTCTGCAACTTAAAAAGTGGCATTACAGATTTTCTTAACGCATCAACCATATCAGCCGAAGCTTGATCAATTACCGCCAATGTCGCTTTATATTCAATCACACTAAAGTAGTTACGATATGCCTGATAGAAGCTGGTCTCAATCCGAACAAGAAAAAAAGAGAGTGAAGGAACAATCGTCAAATAGGCTAAAAACATCGAAGTATCATAATAGAGATTGGTATAAAATGGGCCTTCGATATGAATCCCGAGTGAGCTGAACCAGTAGATAAATTTGTCTATCCAGATGGCACAGTAGTAACTTATACCAATTACGATTAGGCGCCGGTAACGCATAAAATAATCTACAATTTCCAGGCTGAATTGATCGCGAGTTTGAAATTCTAAAATCACCCGAATACTCAAATAGATACTTAAAATGCCCTGCCCTAGGGCCAAACCTGCAATATTTCCCACTAACTGATAATGCTGTCCTCCCCAGATACTTAATAGAGCGCTGGCAAAACCACCAACCAGAAAACCGACAACAATCTGAGTATATCTTTTAGCGGCACCCAAAAAGACCATCGCCACCCACACCGTAAAGATAGAGGTATAAAGAGCAGTTGTACTAACCTTAAAGAACAGAGAGCGTGGAAGATCGATATAAAATAGATAGCTACCAGCTCCCCCCAATAGAATAATGACAAAAAGAATTGTGAAATAGAGAGGACGTAGAGTGGAGATATCCTCAAGATATAATTTGTCTGCTAAGTAACGGGTAATCGGCATCTCGATCGCTCCAAAGAAGATCAATGCAATCGCAAAAGAGTAACTAATAATAGCCTTCAGCAGTAGTCTATTATGTTCATCCAAATTACCTTGAGCATAGAGAGAGATAAAAGCGATAGAAACAATGGTAATTAACCATGGGCCACTAGAGATAACCACTGAGTAGATACACCCCTTGGCAGTACTTAAAAGATCCCCTTTGCCAAATAATTTTTCTAGCCTAAAACCGATTCCTGCCATAATTAGATACCCAACTCTAGATCTTGATAGAGCTCTAAGTAGTTATCAATATTGGTGTTTTCTTGATAGAAGCGTTGTACTCGCTTCCGTCCCACCTCTCCACACTGTCGACGGAGTTCAGAATTATTGATCAGTTTTATCATTGCAGCGGCCAAGAGATCTGGTTTTCCAAATGGAACTACCTCTCCTGCTGCTCCTAATGCTCGATCTTCAGCATTATTTCCATAGATCAACTCATGACAGGAGCCAACATTAGTGGCGACACATGGTATTGCCAAGCAAAATCCCTCCAGAATTACCATTGGCTGGCCTTCACTGATAGAGGAGAGAACCATCAGATCAATATCCGGATAGTACTCATTAAGGTTGACCTTGCCGGGAAATGAGATACATGATGATAACTCCAGAATACTAACAAGACTCTGACAATCATTAAAATACTCTTCATCCTCATCTGTTGGCCCACAAATCAGTACCCTAAAATTTGAAGCCGAATTAAATACAATGCTAATCGCCTTGATAAAGGATTTAATATCCTTAATTGGAACCACTCGTCCCACCAGTGCGACAATCACCTCCCCCTCTTTTCGCTCCAACTTATTTACACTCTTTAAGGCTGAAAGTCGGGGAAAATCAACTCCATTGGGGATTAGGCGAATCTTATTACGCTTTGCTCCTAAGCTAATCTGCTTATCACGATTCCCACCATAGAGAGTTGTAATGATATCTGCTTGATGATAACAGTACTGTCCCATAAAGTTGAACAGCTTCATCCACCACTGCTTAAAAAATGAACTATTCTTTTTTGCTTCAATCGCTATATCGGTATTATAGATCCAATCTGCTAGGCTGATATCGATCTGTCGTTCATGAGTATAGATCCCATGTTCAGTCAACGCCATTGGGGCCCCGTACTTTACTTTGGCAACTGATGCCAGCATCCCGGCATAGCCAGTACTTAAAGCGTGATAGATATCTGCTCGCGGAATTTTTGTCGAGAGCACCTTAAAAAGTGGGTAGTGAGCAAAGCGCCAGGTATAGAAATAGTCGATGAAAGAGTAGTCCCGTTTTTGGCGACGATAGATAGTATCAAGTAGATCCCACACCTCCTGACTGGAGAATAGCTCAAATGGATCACAGAGGCGGCTCTCAGGAAAGAATAGCGCCCGCCAGATCTCCTCTAAACCTTGAAACTCCACTTTATTTACCGCCAAATGAAACTGTTCAATCAAACTCCAATCGAAGTCAATCCCTAACCGAGTGGTCTGAGCATCAACCTTAAGATCAAACAGGGTGATAATCTTGATTAATTGCACATTGGAGGGAATGGGATATTTGTACTCCTCTTGCCCATGGGGATCTGCCCCCAAATAGAGGATAAAGTAGTTAATCTGAGGCGTCGCCCTGATCAACTGATAAACACAAGAAGATACTCCTCCGGAAACGAAGGGATAGGTTCCCTCTAAAACAAGACAGACATCTGACATCTAACAAACCTGCAACGGGTTTTGCTATCCTTTTAGGCAACACGACCGATAATTCCCTTGATTGATTTATCAAGATAGTTCGATCCATCATCCAATAGCATCTCACTTAATAGTAACGAAAGGGAGTTGCTATTTCCAGATTTTTCCAAGATCAAAGTTACTTGCAGACGCTCCGGGGCATCTGCTTCTGCTTGTTGATATAATTTTAACAGGTACTCCTGCTGCTCTTTTGAGAGTTCGATTGATTCCACTGCCAACAGCGTCAATATCTTGCTGCGAACCACCTGATCCTCCTCTTGAAATAGCACTTCAAACAATATCTCCACTATCCGTGTCAAAAACCCGGCCGTCAGTTGTTGATAACGCATCATGTCCTGAGGTTCAGTGTATTGAATCAACCAACCAATACTTTGATGATTTACGACCTCTGGATCCAATCCTCCCAATAACTGTTGATCTACCATTAAATCATGACAGTGAATTAAATAGTGGGGATGTCGGCCAAGCAGTCGGTTAAATGCTCTAACCACTGCCGGTCGTCGTAGGATTTCCTGTTTTAATAGTGAACCAAAAAAGTAAGAATCAAGGCTGATACTATCTAGTTTAAGTACTACCTGCAGTGCAATTTTTAGACAGAGGGGATCTTTAGAGATGAGCTGTTCCTTAACAAACTGCTCCAACTCTGGACTTAAATCTAAATCGTCTAATTTAAAAATTCCCTTTAAAATTGAAGCCTCCATCCCATTCGATGAATGCACAATTTGTAGTAGCAGGGAGTTTAAATCACAATCGGGATATTCAATTGCTAGTTCCAAGGCGGCAACACCTACTGGCCCCGAATACTCCACTAGATCCAGCAGAACAGGTGGCATCTTATCCGCATGACTAAGTAGTCGGTGAAGAGCAGCAAGGGTGCTAATCAGAACGTTTGACTGCTCATCTGGATCTATCATGTCATATAAAAAGTTGTAACAATCAGGATGATCAGTCATGCCCAGCACCCGGATCATCTCTATCTGCACTAAAACAGAACTGGCAGCAAATCGCCTCTTGATCTGGTCAATCTTTTTCTTCTCGGAAATATCTTGCAGTGCCCAGGTAATATTGGGAGTAATCTGTGGATCATCCTCATACTTTGCCAACAGATCTAATAGAGCAATAATCGCCATCAGAGTTCCAATATCCGCTAGCTTGCTCATCACTCGACGTTTCACCGCTGGAGCAGCATCTCCCATACCGACACGCTTTAGATCTCCAACTGCCCGGTTGGGATTTAGGGTGGGTAGCACTTCTACCACTGCTAGCACGATTGGAATATCTTGTAACTCTAGTTTAGCTCGAATAGCAGAGTAATTGCCGCGTCCACCAATCATCCCTAGCCCATATATTGCCTCTCGCACAACCTGTAGGTCACTATTATGCAGTACCTTGGAAAGATGACGAGCGGAGCGATAGCTTTTGATCATTTTCAATGCACGTACAGTCTGAAGCACTAATTCTGATTGATCGGATGAGAGGTTCTCGTGTAACTGATTAACCAGAATGGCCATCCGCTCTTCACCAATTTTATTGGTCAGATATCCTCGCTCCATTCCCTGTAACTCTGGCCACACCTCTTTGATAACACCATACTTATATTTTAATAATAGCTCAGGGGAGGAGAAGAGATAGTCCAATCCCACAGAAGCACGTTGCACTACCTTTGAGTTGGAATGAACAGTTAGAAAAGAGAGATATTTGATGGCCACAGGCAACTGCTCAATATCGCCTCGAACAACAATACTAGAAAGTAGATAAGCTAGATCAAAATATAGATCCAAACCAAACTCGACTCCACGTATTTGTTTGAAAAACAGCTCAATATCCTCTTTACTGGTCAATGACATTAGCTGTTTTCTAGCAGCAATTCTAGCCTCAACATCGTCTGAGAGCAGCCCCTTAATTAAAGACTCCATATTAGGCTGCCTCCTCACTCTCTTTTGAGGATGACCACCAGCTGCTAATCTGCCTAACTTTTTCGACAGAGGTCTTAATCTGAGTAATCTGGTCTGTTATCTCTCTTAATTGGTTAAATCTCTTCAGGTGGAAATAGGCTTCTGCTTGATAGAAAAGTAAGCGAGCTAAAAAATCCTGATCATCCATCTTTAACCGTTTAGCAGTATCGATCAAGATAAGTGTCTCCTGATAACACTCTCGACGATTATTGATCGAGATAATTTGTAGATAGCACTCTTTCTGAGAGGGGCGCAGTTTTAAAGAGTAGTAGTAATCCTCTAAAGCACGACCTAGAAAGAGGCCCGCAGTCTCTCGATCTAATAATCCCAGATAGAAGATTTTAAGATAGACCTCGGCTCTTCTATTATATAGTTGATACTCTGCCGGATTATGTTGAATCTGCTCACTCACCTCCTCGACACTACTCATCATTCTCTCCTCTATCTTTCCTAAAGCATTATTAGCAAAGTAGCGAATATGATAATCAGAGTCATTAAGTGCCTTAACCAGCAATTGAATACTTGTTTCACTATCCATTCGAGATAATTTTTCGATGACATTTAACTTAAGATCCAGATCATTTGACTGTAAAATATCAATAAAAGGTTCAATTTGTATCTGATCCATCAACTGATGGTTTAACTGATTATCCTTACAAACGGTCTCTCTTTCATTGATATACCTCTTAGAAGAGCTATCTTCTGAAAAACCGTCAGACATACTAAGATCTTTTCTGGAGATGAACTTGATTAGCGGGTATAGGACCATAAAGATCGACAAAAAAACTACTCCAAAAACTGGCAGGATCAACTCAAATAAGAGTAACGCAAGAATCTCATAACGATATGCTCTATCAAGATAGTAGTAGAGTAGAAGATAGAAAGGGAGTATAACGGTTGGAGACCAAAACAATAGATAACTATCAAACTCTATCGCTTGATTTGCTAATGGCCACAATAGATAGACTTTTGCTAGATAAAGGATCAAAAGACCAACCCACAGCAACTTTTTTTGCACCATCATCAACTCACTTTCTCAACCAAGGGCTCTTCGTTATCGTGATGCTTGAGATAATCTTCTAATTGTAACGTAACCGTGGCTGACTGCTGCTCACCGGCAACCCCTAGACGCTTCAATATCATATTTGTCCGCCGAAGAACCATCTCTGCCTGCTGTTCATTCACCGCAGGAAGAATACAGTGCCAACAATCATCTATTTCACTTTGAGCAAGAGAGTCAAATGGACGCATTACTCTCTTAAAAACAAGAGATACAACCTTTTTTACTATTCGCCGACGCTTGGCCGTCTCTTTTAATGTAAAATTAAAATGAATTTTTAACAAAAAAAGTTTCTCTCTATGCAAATTGGCTCGTGCCACCTCTTGCTCAATAATATTTTGATAGTATGAACGGTTGATCACCATCGATCGTGAGTCATAAAATCTCTCTTGACGTAGTTGATTAATCTCATCTACACGAGCAACAGCACTACTAATCCATCTAATCATTAATTTAAAAAATTTAATATTTGATGAGTTAAAACTAGTGAAGCCCATCTGATTGATTACAACCATCCCCACTAATTCACCGCTCTTATTCACGAGAGGACCAGTCAGCAGAGCACCATGAATGCTACTATGATTATAGCTAGAGGCGAATTCACCAGTGTTTACACTCGCTACCTTCAAATTCTTACTACTCTCTTGCATAATAAGATCACTAGAATTATCAGGATCTAGCACTGTTGCAAAATAGGTATCACCGCCACTGATTTGCACCTCACGCTGTAGTTTCAACAGTCCATCCTGAAGATAGTAGATCGCACCAGATGAAACTTTAAGGTTAACTTCCAGAATCTCCACTAAACAGTCCATAACGCCCGAAAAATTATATTCGTTTAAATTACCAGATAGGTGGTAAAGCGTGCCCAATGTCTCTAGCTGTCCCGTTATGCGGTTTTTAATTTCACGATTCTCTCGCTCTAGAATTTTTCTATGTTGCTGAACACTCTCAACGACCTTCTCACGCTTCGCCAGTTCATGACGAAGTTCACTAACCCTCAATAGTGCTCGGCTCCTCATCTCCCCAACAATCAGATAGGTGATCACCGTTGCAACGGGTAACAACATATACTCTACCAAAAAGATACTCTCTACAGCTTGATGATCTAACTGATAGGTTAGTAATGCCAACAGAAGAGTTACTGACCAGCTAACACTTTTAGTACCACTTACAATGCAATATCTCATATAGCAAGTTTCTCCCAATCTGGTGCCGTTGTCTCTGGGCATGGAGGTCTATCTCCAAGACTCATATGAGGTCTAATTGAGTTATATTGCCTTACC
>JABGUH010000043.1 GCA_018646675.1 Bdellovibrionales bacterium
GGTAAGGCAATATAACTCAATTAGACCTCATATGAGTCTTGGAGATAGACCTCCATGCCCAGAGACAACGGCACCAGATTGGGAGAAACTTGCTATATGAGATATTGCATTGTAAGTGGTACTAAAAGTGTTAGCTGGTCACTAGTATCTGCTCGCGGGGCGGCTAGCAAGTTCAGACATTGCCAGCCCTAAGGACTGAGTGCCAG
This sequence comes from Bdellovibrionales bacterium, assembly GCA_018646675.1. Classification (GTDB taxonomy): domain Bacteria; phylum Bdellovibrionota; class Bacteriovoracia; order Bacteriovoracales; family Bacteriovoracaceae; genus JABGUH01. Next base: position 207 of record JABGUH010000043.1, read on the forward strand.
CCGACTTTTGGGACACACCGTGTTTAGCGGAGATCGTCCCATTTAGTTACCATATAGATTTCGCTGCTGGTCAATCGCAAGTAATCTCTTCAATCGTGCCAGTAGTTGTTGGCTGACTAATGAGCCACGCGTGCGCTAAATATGATGTATCCCATAAGTCGGCTGGAACTCCAAGGAAAGGTGAGGTATTATTATCTAGAGAGATATTTTATTCGCCAAAGGAAACAGGGATGTTAGTAGCGCATATCAGTGACTCTCATGTCGCAGAGTATGGAAAAAAAGCCTACGGATTAGCTCCAACTTCGGAGTACTTTGAAAAATGTATTAAACATATGAACAGCTTTGAGCCAAAAATTGATCTGGTTTTGATTACAGGGGATATTTGTGGCAACCCCACTCCAGGAGAAAGCAGAAGAGCTGCAGACATATTATCAACCTTAAAAATTCCGTACTATACTGTACCGGGCAATCACGACACCAGAGATGACCTGCTTAAATACCTACCTAAGTCATGTCCTACTGAGTTAGATGGATTTATTCAATATACCGTTGAAGATTATGACTTAAGAGTTATCGCCCTAGATAGTGTTACTGAAGGGATGCCAGGTGGAACACTCTGTAAAAAAAGGTTAGATTGGCTAGATGCCAAGTTGGCAGAGCAACCACAGCGTCCAACTATGCTAATGCTTCATCACCCCCCCATAAAATATGGAGTACATGAAACTGATACTGATGGGTTTATTGGATCCGAAGAGTTTGGGGATGTTGTTGAAAAATATTCCAATATTACCAGAGTTCTCTGTGGCCATGTCCATATGAGTTGTCATGCTGGTTGGAGAAATACGGTAATCAGCACAACCGCTGCTATCGGAATGCAGTTAGTTTTGGACCTTACTCTTAAAAAGGACTCTGCATTTTCAATTCAGCCTCCAAGTTATCAACTACATTACCACAACGCAGATGGAGAGATTATCTCAAACGTTATTCCGGTTCGAGGGCTTGATACGCCTGGCCCATTTATGTTTGAAGAGTATCTCAAAGTTGAAAGTAAATAATTTTCTATGAAGATTTAGAGCGGAGAGTTTTACAGATGGCAAAGGTGTACTTTTTATTTTTAGCAATAATTTCATTTTTTACCAACGGGATTGGTGCAGCGGTAGGAGAACAGCAGGCGGCCCAAGTGGGCCTGCTGCGCTCATTTATCGATAACTTTGCCTCTATTTCGGCCAAGATGGAGTATTTTGTATTTTATAAATGGGAGATTGCCCAAGGTGTCGAGATAAGGATCGTTATCGCTTGGTTAATCATCGCTTCGGTCTGGTTCACCATCTATATGGGCTTTATCAACCTGCGTGGTTTTAAACATGCTGTCGAGCTAATTCAGGGGAAATACATTAACCCTGATAAAAACTTAGGGGGCAAGGGAGAAGTCTCGCCTTTTCAGGCCCTAACCGCTGCGCTGTCTGGAACGGTTGGAATTGGGGCAATTGGTGGAACTGCGATCGCGATTGGAATTGGGGGGATGGGGGCCATCTTTTGGATTTTTATGGCCGGATTTTTTGGAATGACCATGAAGTTTATGGAGTGTACTTTAGGAGTCAAGTATAGAAATGAGTATGAAAATGGTAGAGTATCTGGTGGCCCGATGTACTACATCTCAAAAGGCTTTGCTGAGTACGGCTATTTTATGGCCAACCTCGGTAAACTGTTTGGAATGCTCTATGCGATTGGTATCGCCATTGGAGCTTTAAGCATTGGTAATATGTTTCAATCAAACCAGGCCTACAAGCAGTTAAATCAAGTCTATACCTTAATGACTGATGGACCGATGACTAACGGGGTTGCAAATATTGGCAACCTAAACCCTTGGCTTATTGGCAGTATCTTTGGAGTCATTGTTTTTGCCGTTATTATTGGTGGGATAAAATCAATTGTTAAAGTAACTGAAAAAATTGTTCCCTTTATGGCGGTGCTTTTTTTAACCTTTGCCGTAATCGTCATCATTTATAACATCAAATATATTCCTCAAACTTTTGCGGAAATATTTACAGGGGTTTTTACTGCCAAAGGAGTTGCCGGTGGGGCAGTTGGTTGTTTAATGATCGCCTTTCAAAGGGCGATATTTTCAAATGAAGCAGGTATCGGATCAGCTTCGGTTGCTCACTCCGCGGTAAAGACAGAGCATCCACCCACCGAAGGGTTTGTCGCCCTGTTAGAGCCTTTTTTCGGAACAATTATTATTCTATTTATTTCCGCTTTAGTTATCGGAACATCTCAAATCGCTGATCCTAGCATTCGTGAAACATTAGATTTAGTAAGAGAAAATGCATTTAATATTTTAAATAATCCTGATTACATTCCAGGTTCGAATGGTGCTGGAGATATCAAGGGAATTGTTATTGCATCTAATGCCTTTGAAAGAGTATTTCCTTGGTTTCCATATCCACTTGCAATTGCGGCATGTCTCTTCGCATTTTCAACCATGATTGCATGGGCTTACTATGGGTTAAAGGGGTGGACATATGTATTTGGTGAGTCAATGATTAGTGAAGTCTCTTATAAACTGCTATACTGTATTTTTATTGTCGTTGGAGCAGTTGCCTCACTAAAGTCGGTGCTCAGTTTTGGAGATGCAATGACATACTTTATATGTATTCCAAATATTATCGCTATCTATCTGTTAGGCCCTAAAGTTAAGAGGGAGGCGAGTATCTATTTTACAAAAATTAAATCGGGCGAGATCAAAAAATACAGTTAGGAAGTATCCACTATGGAGAAAAATAATTTACTGGCACGGGTTGAAGTCCTTGTCATCGGCGGCGGGGTCGTTGGATGTGCCGTTGCTAGGCAGATGGTGATGGATGGTGCAAAGGTCGCTTTGGTAGAGAAGTCGTCAGATATTCTCGCTGGGGCCAGCAAAGGAAATAGCGCCATTTTACATACGGGTTTTGATGCACCTACCGGAACATTGGAGCAAGAGTGTGTGCAAAGTGGATACGCACAATACTTAAAAATTAGAGAGAGCTTAAACCTGCCCATTGAGAAAGTAGGGGCCAATGTTGTTGCATGGAACTCGGAACAAGAGGAGAAGTTGGTCAATGTTCTGGAGAAGGGGCTAAACAATGGCGTTAGTGACATAAAGCTGTTGAGTAAAAAAGAGGTCGGGCAGGCAGAACCACACCTTGCACATCACTTAAAAGCAGCAGTGAGTGTTCCAGGTGAATATATAGTAGATCCATGGTCATCACCATATGCTTATCTACTGCAATCAGTTGAAAATGGAGGAGAGGTTTTCTGTAATGCAGAAGTGTTATCAGGAGAGTTTGATGGAGAGAAGTGGTTAATTAAAACAGCGGCAGGAGATATTTCGTGCAGGTATGTTATCAACAGTGCAGGACTCTATGGAGATATTGTCAATCAAAGAGTTTTAAAAGATTGTGATTTCGTTATACGGCCAAGGAAAGGACAGTTTATTGTTTTTGATAAATCTGCCAGAGAGCTGTTAAATGGAATTATCCTACCAGTTCCAACCGAGAGAACCAAAGGGATCGTTCTCTTTCCAACTATTTTTGGAAATATAGTGGTAGGTCCTACTGCAGAAGAACAGGACAGTAGAACCGATGCTGGGGTGGTTGAGGAGACCCTAAGACAGTTGCAAGCTCAAGCAGTAGAGATGTTGCCCGAGCTTGCGCAAACTCAAATAACAGCTACCTTTGCAGGAATTAGGCCGGCAACCGAAAAAAAGCACTACAGAGTTTCTCAAAATAAAGATAAAAACTGGATAACTCTGGGCGGAATTCGCTCAACTGGACTCACCTCCGCCTTAGGTTTAGGCTTGCATGTTAGTAAGCTTTTTGCAAAATTAGATGCTAATTTTAAAAAGCTCGACAACCCTCTCTCAGCGAAGGCCCCCATGCTGGCCGAAAAATTCCCAAGAGATTTTAACTCTAAGGGGTATGAAGAGATGGTTTGTCACTGTGAGCTGGTTACTAAAAGAGAGATCGTTAACGCTCTAAATTCAAAGATACCAGCTAAAAGCTTGTCTGGATTAAAAAGAAGAACCAGAGCTACCATGGGCCGGTGCCAAGGATTTTACTGTTCAGCAAAATTATCAAAGTTAACCGAGGGTAAGTTTAATAACTCCTTATCAGTTGATGATGAAAGAGGTGTTGTTAATGATTAGTGGTAAAAGCTATGATGTCATTATTGTTGGATCTGGCCCCGCTGGACTCTCTGCGGCCGTTAGCTTGAAAAAGGCTGGGATAAAAAATGTTTTAGTAGTTGAACGAGAACCAGTTGCTGGCGGAACTGTTCGCCACTGCGGACATCGCTCTTTTGGACTTTTAGAATTTCAAAGATTATTGACTGGCGCAAATTATGCAAAAAAAATAAGGGAAGAGGCCAAGAAATACGAGGTTCAAGTTAAAACAAAAGTGACGGTCACTCAATATCTGCCAGCTGGAGAGATTGGATTCATATCACCAGAAGAGTCTGGAACAGTTAGCGCCAAGCGAGTTTTAATTACAACTGGGTTACGTGAAGCTACACGCTCAGCAAGATTGGTCAGCGGGCAGAGACCGATGGGAGTTATGACCACGGCGGCCTTTCAATCGATGATTTACCTAGAGGATAAGCTGCCCTGTAGACGACCAGTTATTGTTGGCAGTGAAATTGTTAGTTTTTCTGCTTTGATGACGGCCAAGCACTTTAAAATGAAGCCTGTTGCGATGGTTGAAAATAATAGCAAGATGACTTTTCTCCCTTGGGTTTTTAATAAAATAGTCTCTCTTTTTTTTACCCCTCTTTATTTAAACAGCAAGGTGGTAGGTATTACTGGTGATCAACGAGTGGAGTCTGTCGTTATAGAAGATAAGAGAGGAGAGCGGACTAAACTACCGTGCGACGGTGTTATTTTTACTGGAGAGTTTGTCTCTCACTCCACCTTGGTCAAAACAAGTCATCTCGAAATAGATAATAACACCACATCCCCCGAAGTTGATCAGGATGGTAGGTGCTCTGACTCCAGTTACTATGCTACAGGCAATGTTTTGATGCCTTTTAAAACTGGTGGAAAATGCTGGCGCTTAGGTCGAAAGATAGGACGAATTATTGCAGATGATTTAAAGCGGTAGTGCCCGCCGATCTTGGAGAGCACATTACAATTTTTATGATACGATCAAAATCCGCTGTTTCGATGGCCCTGTGGCCCTATCAGACGATAAATCTGCGTTATCGTCAGCGCACTATTAGCATCGAACCTTTGCAGTAGCTCATAGATTTTCTGGCGACGCTTCTGAATTTGTTCATAGTTTGACATTTAAACATTATCCCACACACTACAGACAGATCCTGTCCACTTCAGACTACAGCTATCCACAAACCAACATGACAGCTGAATCAGATAAGATATAACCACTATTTCCATATGAATTTTATTTAAATAGAATGTCGCAACACTCTTTACCAAGAAAGGGAATCAAAGAAAGCCTTAGTTATGCAAAGACTAGGGATGAAATTACTTCTACTGTGGCGATCCCAGAATTATTGGAAAATGCTGTTCATTTAAAAAGTGAGGCGGAGAAACATAGAAACAAGAACATAAAAGCCGTTCATTATTTATACGCCCCTCTTCTACATGATAGGATTGAATATGATACAAGGCTGGTAGTCAAAGAAACCAATGCAGGGGAAATGTTCTATCACAAGCTTATTAGAGATAAAAAGGGGCCTGTGGCTGACCTCGAAGCTTACTCAAAAAAGAGCATTGACTTACCGAGCATTGGCCGCAGACCCAAATCTTCAACCCCGGAGCATACTTCAAAGGAAGCATTGGCGGGTCGGGGTGCTATCAGTATATCAGACTTTTTAAGTCGGATCAATGAGCAGCGAAAAGATAAAAAAGGGGTTCCAGGAACCTTTCAATCGGAAAATGCTGTTCATTTAAAAAGTGAGGCGGAGAAAAAAGGGAATACCGAGGTTAAAGCGGTTCATTTTTTTTACGCGCCTCTTATCCATGATGGAATTGAATATGATACAAGACTGATAGTCAAAGAAACCAATGACGGGGAAATGTTCTATCACAAGCTTATTAGAGATAAAAAAGGGCCTGTGGCTGACCTTGGGGGTTACTCTAAAAAGAGCATCGCCCTACCAAGCATTGGCCGCAGACCCAAATCTTCAACCCCGGAGCATACTTCAAAGGAAGCATTGGCGGGTCGGGGTGCTATCAGTATATCAGACTTTTTAAGTCGGATCAATGAGCAGCTAAAAGATGACCCCAAATTTCAAAACGCCGAAAACCCCAAGGGGGCGGTATCGTTCAATAATTCGGAAACACTCATCAACCTGTTTAACTCTGCTGATATGTCCACGTTTTTATAGGAATTTACTTGGTTTATTTTTCTTTTCAATAGATCAAGCAAAACACAATTCCGCTTTTCACCTCTTGTCAGCTTTTAAATATTTTACCTGAGGATTTACTAAGTTTCGCGTGAATTGCTATAGTAACAGCTTCCCATCCCTATTCGGGTTCTTCACACAACTCTGTGTGACTTTCAGCGCAAATCAAAATAATCAGGCATAGGGCTCCTAGTGTAAAATATGGAAGTACGACCAACCAATTTTGCAAAAGGAGAAGCCTATGCCCAAGAAAAATCTATCACAGCTAC
>JABGUH010000014.1 GCA_018646675.1 Bdellovibrionales bacterium
ACTAGTTTTATTTCTACGCCATTTACCTATTTTTCTCTCTAACTCGTCGATTGACATGGTACCTCCAGTATTATTGTTGGAAGCGAAATTTAGACTGGCCTGCTGCTCAAGTCACGCACGCTTGCCGGAAGGACACTTTTATAGACATATTTTTAAGTTTAAATTGAACTACAAATATTGATTGGCCAACAGGACAATGTTCTTTACTACCTACAGTGACGTGGCGAAAGACTTCAAATACTTTATCATTTTCCATTCTTAACTTTGTGCCATTGTAACACTTTGGGAAACTTATCTTCCCAATAATAAGATTCCACAAAAAATTCAATAGTGAATTTATAGGACCTAGTGTCTTAGATTCCATTTGCCCCCTCGACCATAACCCAATTATACTACTAATTCGTATGTGAATTCAGCTGAAGATGGCGGTTTATATCCCAAAGAGCTATGGAAGAAGAACCGGAAAAAAAACCTAGAAAATAGAAAATGGCGGAGACGGTGAGATTCGAACTCACGGAACGGTAAACCGCTCGACGCCTTAGCAAGGCGCTCCCTTCAGCCACTCGGGCACGTCTCCAGACTGAAATTTCATGTGATTTAACCAGTATGAGAGGAAAAATGCAAGTAAAACGTAGAAGTGCACAGAATGGAGCAGGCATTATTGCCTTGCGTCTACTGTTCATCAGCCCATTAATACCGATAGAAGCAACATATAGCTTGGCCAGCCTGCGCTAGGTTAACTAAGCTGCTAGTATGAAATTTATACTGCCAGTACACAGGGGTATTATTTTAAAACGTTATAAACGTTTTCTGGCTGACATCAAGTTGGATGGGGGAGAGTTGATTACTGCCCACTTGGCAAATACCGGCAGCATGACTAGCTGTTATCAACCTTCGTGGCCGGCACTATTGACCTATCATGATAATCCCAAACGAAAATTAAAATACTCTCTAGAGATGATCCACAATGGCCAAAGTTGGATCGGAGTAAACACCTCACGTACCAACTCACTGGCAGTTGAGGCGATTAAATCGAACATTATTTCTGAACTTGCTAGTTATCACTGCTTAAAAACAGAGAGGCAGTACAGTGACTCTCGAATCGACCTCTACTTACATGATGAGGAGCAGGAGCAAGGCCACTGGGTGGAGATAAAAAGCGTCACCCTTAAAGTTGATGATGGAATTGCTACCTTTCCAGATGCTGTTACCAAGCGAGGACAAAAACACCTACTAACTCTGATCGATGCTGTTAAGAGGGGTTATCGTGCTTCGCTACTATTTATTGTTCAGCGGGAAGACGTCACTCTGTTTGACCCTAGCAGGTCACATGATATGGAATACTTCAAGCTACTACAAAGTGCACACCAGATAGGAGTAAACATTTTGGTCTATCAGTGTCAGTTAAGCGAGCAGGGAATAACTGTTTACTCAGCACTGCCCTACAAAGTATAACATCTGCCTAATACTAGAGACTAACCAGAGTTAAAATAGCCTTATTTTATTAGAGAATAGACTCTTAATTTGGTGCTGATTACGACTACCATACTCAATCCCAGTATGATTTGATCTCAAGGTCTCCTGTAAAATCCAGCGATCAGGCCCAAAACGTCGCTCTTTTTTATAGATCTTAACCTCAACACTGCCCCTTAAGGTTTCATAATCATGAAACACCTCACCTTGAGGCGTCATAAATTGTAAATCTAAAAAAGAGTCTTTAGGAGCATGTGCTTTTATCTCCAACTTATAATTTCGATCACGAGCAACCACCTCCCATGTACCAAAATTTATATTTATTTTAATACGATCAAAATCAGTCGGTCGAAAGGTATACTCTTTACCATTATGACGTAGGCCGACTACAACATTTTGATAGGGAGTTGACCTACCCCAAATATGCGGCTGACCTCCACCAATCGCCAACGCGGTCTCTGGGTGCCCTTCAAAATGGTTAGAGACAATCCAAGTCCACCACAAAGGAAATTTTTTACCCCAATTTCGGTCCTGATAGCAGGGAGCATTTTCGAAGGTAACTGTTCCAGTTGGCCCAGTCACTTCACCCGAACAGATCGCATCGGCTTGGGCTGGATACCACTCAATATCTGTGATCAATTTACCCAGTAACCACCCTTCACCATTAAAGGACCATTTTTTTGTAATATCTATTTTCCAGCTGTAGAGATCTCCATTCTCATCTTTAACCTCACCTACAATCATTTTATCTGATGCAAAATTATCACCGACTCTGATCTCTGGTTGATCGTAACTCGCTTGAAATGATTCCAAGGGGTGATTCTGATCTACCGTAACATAATTTTCAAAATCACCAAAGCCAACATAACTACGTGTTGCAACACTGCTCATTTGAAGATCCCATGGATTAACTACTCCATAGACGAAATAAAAAGAGCGTTCCTGCTCCGGTAGAACAACTTTATAATACCACCACTCAAACCACGGGCGTTGATCCACCCTCCCATTTGCAGCTAGGTGATTTCCTCTATTCCACTGATAAGTATTAAACGGATCAACCCCATCTGTTGCCAGTGCCAATGAAGACCAGCTAAACAACATCACTAGAACAAAAATCTTATACATATCTATTTCCCTCTTAATAGTAGTAACAACAAGAAACATCTTACAAAAAGAGGCGGTTTGTAAAACCCAATTGCATATTATATAGACAGTTTACTAACACATGCCTTGCGTAACTCATTGAAATTTAATGAGCCTGTGCCGGCACTACTTTTGCAGAATATTAAATAGTTACTTTAACTTAACTCAATTTAGGATAGAGATGTTTAGTCAATATTTTAAACTACTTTGCTTGCTGCTGATGGCATGGTCAAGTCTAGACTGTGTGGCAGCTACCTTATGCAAGAGATCAAAGGCACCACTGTTTAGCAGCAATAAACCATTAGAGCTTACCATTCGTGGGGACTTTAATAAAATCAACAATCCAAAAACCCCCCATTTTTTCAAAAATATAGTTCATAGCACAGGTGAGCTACGTTATCGTCACCCCAAAAGTAACAGAGAGATTACCGCTCAGGTTGAACTATCACCACGGGGTGGATACCGTTTCACAAAGTGCAGCATGCGTCCTCTTAAAATTAAAATATCAAAAGAAGAGAAGAAGAGGATTAAATCTATTGAACGTAACAATTTATTTCGTAAAGTAGGACACAAGTTAAAAGTTGTGAATCTCTGTAGAATAAATCCGACAGAGCGTCACATTGAGACTAGAAAATTATTAATTGAGTACTATCTCTACCGAATTGTATCCCTACTCTCTCCAATTACATTTAATGCCCGCCTGGCTCAAATTGAGTATCAAACCTTGAAGGGCAATAGCTACCTGAACTCATACGCTATTATACTTGAACCAAAAAAAATAATTGCTAAGCGCTGCAACCTGAATATTGAGCCTGCATTTTGGATTACAATCGATGATTTAGGTAGCGATCCAGTAAAAATAGCAGCAGATACCCAAAGCCAATATTGGCCACAAGAGAGCACTTCGTCAAAATTACAGTTTTTGCTGCTTAACTATTTCATTCAAAATGGTGACCATGATTTATCTGAAAGACACAACACTCTTGCCTTGGAGAACAAAGATAATAAAAACATCTATTTTGTGCCCTATGATTTTGACTCTTCAGACCTCGTTACTGAATCTCCAACTCCAGAATCAGAGCTAGAACAGTGGCTAAAAGAGCTAACAGTTAATCAGTTAGCAGAAGCTCATCATTTAATGAGAAATATTATTAATAAACAAGAGCTCATTTTCGAGCTGATCAATAACTCTCTTTTAGATAAAACAGGGAAAGCTATAATGCGCGAGAGAATAAAGCGGTCACTCCAAACCATTGACCGCGCTCTATAGCCTAGCGCTTTCCTCCTAATTGCTGGTCTAAAAATTCCTTAGTAAGATCAAATGACTTCGTATAACCGCGAGGTGGTTTAATCTCACGCTGCTTAGCAATTTTTTTTGCTAGCTCCATCATCTTCTTTGTTGGAGGATTATTGCTCTTATGTTGTCGAGGGTTTGCCTGTGCTGCCTGTTTAAACTGATCTGGGGTTGCAGAATTTAAAAGGGCCACCATCCAACCAGTCATTTTTTGCATGAACTCTTTCGAGTCGGCATCGCCATGGGCAATTTCGCTCATCTGCTGCTCCCACCAAGCAGTTACCGTAGGGTCTTTAATCCGACCAGGAACAGATTTAATAAAATTTCGGCCGTGATCAGTTGAGATTAATGTTTTACCTTTGGCTTTGATATAGTTTCTCTGCTTGAGGGTTTCAATAATCGAGGCGCGTGTTGCTTCGGTACCAATTCCTGCTGACTCTTTAAGTGCCGCCTTCACCTTAGGATCTTCAACAAAGCGGGCAATCCCTGCCATCGCCTTGATGAGTGTACCTTCGGTAAAGCGGGAAGGCGGTTTTGTCTTCATATCTACCACCTTCGCTTTTTTGCAGCAGACACTATCTCCCTTGGAAGTACTAGGTAGACCTTTTGCCTCCTTTCGAGCCGGAGGTAGTATTTCCTTCCACCCATCAACCAAAGTCGTTCTTCCTCGGGCAATAAACTTCTCCTTTTCGCACTCCAGCTTAATCTCAACTGACTCATACTTATGGTCAGCTAAAAATTGTGCAACGTAGTGACGTACAATCAAGCCATAGAGATTTCTCTCCACTTCTGATAGCTTGGAGATATTAGGCGTTTTGGCAGTTGGGATGATCCCAGTATGTGCGGTGACTTTTTTGTCATTAAAAGCTCGGCTCTTTCTCTTTAAATCAACATCCTTAACTAATTGAGGGTTTACCCTCCCTAAAGAGTCGATGATTTTTTTAGCATCGGCATGCTGGTTGTCCGCCAGATAACCTACATCCGTTCTAGGATAAGTAGTCAGCTTGTGCTCCTCATACAGTTTTTGAGCAGCATCTAAAATTTGTTGTGCTCCATAACCCCATTTGGAACTTCCAATCGTTTGTAGTCCTGAAAGAGAAAAGGGGAGCGGAGCCAAATCTACCTTCTTGGTGCGTTTAGCAGATCTAATTTTTCCCTCTGATCCAGTGATTTTGTCTACCACAGCAAGAGCGGTGTTGCGTTTTAAACACTGGCCATCGGGATCCGAGTCATCTTCACTTGGTACCCAAGAGCTCTCAATTAAACCGTTATCATGTTTAAAATTCGCATTAATGGTGTAGTAATCTTTGGGGATAAAGTTTTCAATTGTTAAGTCACGCTCAACAATTATATTCAGTGTCGGGGTTTGTACTCGTCCGACGCTAATTACTCCATCACCACCGGCTTTCTGATAAGCAAGAGTGAAAGCGCGTGTTATGTTCATACCCAATAACCAATCGCAACGAGCGCGACAGAGGGCAGCATCACAAAGTCCAAAGTACTCACTATTTTGTTTTAGGTTGGAAAATGATTTTAAAATTCCGTCATTAGTAAGATCCTGCAACCAAACTCTCTTGGTCTCTCCCTTCCATTGCATCTCGGCTAAAATCTCATCAATCAATAGCTGCCCTTCACGATCAGGGTCGCCGGCATTGACTACCTCACGAGCCTCACTTAAAAGTTTTTTTATAATTTTCAGCTGCTTTTTAACATCAGGACGGGCATGCATTATCCACTTGTCCGGAATAATTGGTAGGTCTTCTCGCCGCCAAACTTTATGCCCTTTTTTAGTCTTTGGGACTGAGTCCGGAAGATAGTCATCTGGCATCGCTTGCTGATACATATGGCCGAAAGCCCAAGTAACTACCCAGGTTTGATCTTCTGCGTACAGACAACCATCACCACGCTTGCCACCACCGAGGGCCTGAGCAATGGTACGGCCTAAAGATGGTTTTTCAGCAATAATAAGTTGTGTCATAGATTTGCTACTTGCTTTAAAAAGTTACTGTTCAACTTTTACCACAAAAAGAGGGACTACGCGAACTGCCCAGAGAATAAAAAAGGTGACGAGAGCAAAGCCAGCAACACTGTAGCTATCTGTAAAGAGACGAATGGCGAATACCAGATGGAACAACAACAGCGTCGTCCAGTCTAACCAATTGACAACCAGTGGCAGGGAGGCGTGTCCCTGACCAACCCGGATTGAAATAGTGTAGATCAGGAGAATAAATCCACCCATAAAGAAAATATGACTAATTGCCGGTAGCGGCAAAATAGTGGAACCAAAGATTGAAACGGTCAATCCAACCAAGATCCAGATTGCTGATAATAGGTGAAAAGTAATCATGGTATTTTTAAAACCAAGCCATACCTTCCATCGCACCAACTCCCTGCCAATCCAATAGAGTAAAGATATATCACAAGCTTGAACTACTCCCAGCTGTCCATAACGTGAAGAGTATGTACGAAGTAACAGAATGACAAAGAGGACAGGCAAAAATAGCGGCCCTCGCTGGATATTGTAACCGACAACTCTTTTGCTGAGAAAGAAGGGGAGAACGCGATAGAGAATGGAAAATATAAGATAGAGAAAGAAGTTATAGAGAAATAGCTGAACGATCATAGTATGAGGGAGATTAAAATATCTTAAATCACCCAGAGTAATTGTCGTACCGATCAACATGGCAACCAGTACTGATATTTCCTGAACCCTCATAATGCCTTCAGTAGTTGATACCGCATAGATCCAGATTAAATAGAGGGAGATCGTTAAAAAAAATAGACTCTTTGCTATGGTTACGCCTTGATGCCATGTTGGAAAATAGTAGACCGCCAATAGTGATAACAATGAAACAACTAAATAGAGTGATGATAAAATTTTCAACGCCGCAGCAGGGGGTATTCGCAACCCACCAGTGTTTTTTGGAAAGGCGGTTAATATAAATCCGAAAATAGCTCCTAACATTCCCCAGATCATCAGCATCGCATGTTGATGAGTGGAGATCATCAAAAGGGTATCTCTTGGATAGCTGGCGGTGAATTGTACCGCCCATAGTGCCATTACTACTAAAAAAAATATAATAGAGATCAAGAAGAAGGAGCGATAGCCATCAAGCCAGATATTTGAATATTTTACATTTGATTTATCCATAACCAAGATAGTAACGACTTGGTTATAAGCTGTCCACCAAAGGCTTATCGTCCAATCACATATCCCAGTGGATCAACATCCTCTCTTAAAATTCTTAACTCCTCATCCATCGGTGGTGCCGTCTCTTCTATCTGCGCTGCCTTTAGCAAGGGGAAAGATGTACTCTCCTGAACCATCTCAAACGTAACTCCGGGATGTAGTGAAATAACTCGCATTTTTTTGCTTGTCTCCTCAAAGTCCAAGATGGCCAGATCAGTTATCACCTTATAGGGACCACTTTCAGGAGAGAGTCCTGCCTTTTCTCTGGCACCGGCACCATCTAAATAACCAGGGGTTGTGATAAAATCTACTTTTTTTACAAAACGACGAGGATCGTGGGGAGTTACCACCATGATTTTCCGGCAAAGAGATCCCAAGTCATTGGCACCACCACTGCCAGGAAATCTAACTTTGGGATTATTATAGTCGGTACCAATCATCGTTGAATTCAAATTTCCATAACAGTCGATTTGGGCACCACCCAGAAAAGTATAGTCTATCATACCTCGCTGAGCAGTCTCCATTGTATCCAACATGGTAGAAGTTAAAACAGCCTTATGAGTTGTACGACTATCGCCTACCGAAACCGGCATGGTGGGCAAAATGGGGCCAGCTGAGCCGGCTTCAAAAAATATTAGCAGGTCAGGGGCGTGTAACTTTTGGGCCAACATCCCGGCCGCACAAGGAACCCCTGTTCCAATCGCAGCTGAAGATCCATTTTCTAACTGTCTGGAAGCTACACAGACCATTAACTCCATCTTGTTATACTTGCTCATTACTCCTCCGTGCAGGGGCGAACCATTAGCTCTTCATAACGTAGATCGTTTAAGCGTCTTAAACCACCACATAGTGTTAGGTAGTCGTAAAATCCCTTGGTATCATAAATATATTTTTTCATGAATTGCTTAAATGTTTCTGGATCTTTTTCTGCCTCCATCCACTGCAATAGATGATCCTCATCACTAAAATACTCACCCTCCATATTGCCAGGGTAAGAGCCAAAAGAGACTTGGGCCACAGCATCAACACACCAGTAGGGGATGATGGTCTTCCACGGCTCCTGTCTAATTAGATCATTATCAACAATCTTTTCGGCAGTAATGATTACCCTGCGAGATGCTTTGGCCAAATCAGCATCGGCAATGTTAATTCCGTCAATTTGACAGTTTCCATAGATATCAGCTCGATGAACATGGATCAATGCAACATCTGGGGCCAAGGCTGGCATTAGAGCATACTGCTCACCACTGAATGGACACTCAACCTGTTTGGCCGCCGAGTGTTTAAAGGTATCAGTCCCCATCATTACTTTGGTAGGCAGAAAGCTGACCCCCATAGCAGCAGCTTTATAGCGCCAAGCCAGCGCTGCATTAGACCACTCCGTAAATTTAACTTTTCCAGACTCAAAATAGCGCCTGGAAACCTTGGAGAGTCCTCTCGCCTCCAAACCGATAATATAAGCGATGTCACAACGGTCGAAACACTCTCCTGCGGCCAGCAACTGGCAATCGTGAGTTGCAGTATGGCCAGAGAGCCCTAGATTTTTTCTGCCCTGTCGAACAATTTCATGGATTAGGGCAGTAGGAATACGGTCTGCACCAAAACCACCAATGGCAATATAGTCACCATCATGTACAAAGTTTGAGATCGCCTGCTTAACTCGTGTAAGCTTGTTAATCTCGCGCCTGCTTTTATCTTTAAAGTTTATGCGCTCCTCGCTTGCCTTATATGGCATGAAGAGTTCACCTTCACCTTGGTTTAAAATTTTCATCGTTATCTCTCCATCAAGTGGACATGTGAAAAAACAGACTAACCATCTAATTTGCGGCAAATGTACGCAGGGATCGAACAAAATAATATGATATAACTCAGATCTTTATATTATATGAGCAATCACTAATTTAGATTCTACTATTTGATAGGATATACAAAAAAGGGCCATCGAATATAACCATGGCCCTTCCGAAAATATTTTTTTCCTTCTACTTAGCGAACTACGAAGACGGAGATAAAGGTAAAGATAACCAAAGATTCGATTAGTGCAAGACCTAGAATCATTGGAGTTTGAATCTTACCAGCAGCATTTGGATTACGAGCAATCCCTTCTAGGGCCGCAGCAATCGCTCTGGATTGACCTTGTGTTCCACCAAAAGCAGCAAGAGCAACACCAAGAGGATATGCAAAGTACAGTGCTGCATTGTCAGTAAATCCACTACCTTCGCCTGCAAAAGCGGTAGTGGCCATTGTTGCTAACATCAAAAATAGAATTTTTTTCATAATATTTCTCCTTTTATGAAAAAGTTAAGGTCTAATTCGCCTAAGCCTAGTGCTCATCATGATCTTGATGAGACACCGCCAAACTAATATAGACCATGCTTAACATTGTAAAAACGTATGCCTGAATGACACAAACCAAAAGCCCCAGCACATAGAAAATTACCGGCACGAGTAGTGGCACTAAGTCGGTAAAGGTGCCAAGTACCAAGTGATCACCCATCATATTTCCTCGCAGCCGAAGAGCAAGTGAGATGGGACGTACAAGATTAGAGACAATCTCAATAGGAAAAACCAAAATAGCCATATACCATAGAGGTCCGCAAAAATGTTTAATATAGTTCCAGGTTCCCTGAACCTTACAACCTTTGATGTTGTAATAGACAAAAGAGAAGATACCCAATGCCAAAGTTGTACTTAGATGCTCTGTTGGCGGCAAAAACCCCGGAATTAAGCCTAATAGATTCGAACAGAGAATAAAAAGAAAGATTGTTGCAATAAATGGAAAATAGGTGGGAGCATCCTTATCACCCAACACCATCTTACACTGGTTGTAGATAAACTGGCCGTAAGCCTCAACTAAATTACGAAGAGTAAATCCACTATCAGGAATTGCGATATTGTTAACTGAAGCTAACTGTCGTCGGTAGTAAAGGGCCGTGCCAATCAATAGTACGGCGACTAAAACAAAAGAGATAATGTGTTGAGGAACATGAATTGAGTGTTCAACTAGTCCAAGCCAAGTGAAACCACCGCTGGCAAGTGCTGCTACTGGAATAAAAACCGAAAGGGAAAGTATAATTCTCCAGACCATTAACGTACACTCCAACCTTCATTTCAAAGAGATGGCCAGTACAACCATCTGAAAACAGTAATTAATAATCGATATAATTATCCTATCGCCGATAAAATGTATACCCAAAGATAGTGCCAAAAAAAGCAAACTTAGCTTAACCAAATTTATTAGAACTATTGACGTACTACCGGTTTTTTGTCCCTCTGCGGTAAAGAGTATCCTGGTCGTCGCCTTAACCAAAAGTAGATGGTTAATAACTACTACTAGATAGACCCCAATTAGAACGTAAATCTCTAATAAGTTTTGGCAAAAAAAACCCAAAAGAATCGTCGAGGCAAGGGATAGTGGCAGATAAAATTTCCAATCAATTTTTTTTGCATCGCGCATATTATTATCTCTTCTTAGATCTATAAGCATAAATCACCAACAGAACAATAGTATTTACAACTATCAGCAAAAAAATTGACCATCCGACCCAAGTTGAAACTATCCCTCGCTTAATTAACACAGATGCCAAAATAGCAGCAGCAATTATTGTAGAAGGGAGGCTTAGGGCCAATGCTGTAACTTTTGCCCAACCTCTGTCTAGCATCATAACGTACTCACTCCATCTATCTTTTTCTGGCCACTTTACGAGCGTAGATTGAGTTAAGGCGATTCTTTATCACCTTAGGATTAGAGAACTCACCAAGAATTGAATAATAAATATCATATGCCTTTTTTAACTCTTCTAACATCTCGTAGGCATTGGCAATCATAAACTTTACCCGAACCACACTTTCTCGTTTTGTCTCTCTGCTTAAATATTTTCGCCAGTGAATAATCGCTGATTTCCATCTCTTTTGATGAAACTCTAGTAGTCCTAGCTCGTACTGTGCCTCTAAGTTATATTCATGACCTGCATCCCTGCTGATTCTATTTAATATACGTTGAGCTAAGAGTATCTCAGAGTTTTTCACATAAGACAGACCTAAACGATAGAGATAAAAATCAACCATCTTAAGTCTGGGGGTAATATTTGACAGTTTTTTATAGCTTAAGGTCGCACAGCTATAATCCTTAAGATAGACGAAACAGATCTCACCAATTTTTTCCTCGGCTCGAATCGACCACAGAGGGTCCTTAGAAAATTTTTTTACATTACTAAAATGAATAATGGCCTGGCGATAGTTACCCATATAGGTGGAATAAAGTTCTCCTAATTGATATGAGATTTTTAATTTTATATCAACGGAAGGATTGCTATCTAAAATTTTTTCATAAAGCAAGACTGCTTCTGGATAGGATTGAGTGCTAACAAGTTGTTGGGCATCTAAAATAGTATTATGAAGTTGTGACGAAAAATCACAGGATGAAGTGATAAGAAAAAAAAATAAAAAAAATGTTAACGAGAACTTAATATGAAGCTTATTCCTCTTCTTCATTTTCAATAATCTTCTCAACTGCCACCACGCGCTCTTCTCCCTTTAGATTAATTAGCTTAACCCCTTGGGTATTTCTGCCTAGTAGCGAGATACCAGAAATTTTAACTCTGATCACTTGGCCCTTATTAGTAATGATCATCAAGTCATCTTTATCGTTAACTGGTTTAATTTGAACAATATCACCATTTTTCTCTGTTAGCTTCATCGCCAGAATTCCACGGCCTCCGCGCCCTTGCTTGCGATATTGAATAGCCTGAGTCCGCTTCCCATAACCTTTTTCCGTCACAGAGAGGATCTCTACGCCATCGTCAATTAATTCCATGCCAATGATTTTTTCTTGGTTGTCTAGAGCAATTCCCTTTACGCCTTGAGAGACTCTTCCCATTACTCTACAGTCAGATTCATTAAAACGAATAATTTTTCCTGAACTAGAACAGAGAAGAACATCTTTTGTCCCATCAGTTACCCTGATATTTACCAGTGAATCACCATCTTGAATTTTAATTGCCCGTAATCCATTTTGACGAATATTTTGATAATCTGAAAGTTGCGATCTTTTTACCAAGCCCTTTTTGGTGGAAAATACTAAATACCTCTCAAAGTGGTCAACCGGAATTGGAATTACCTCTTTGACACTCTCATCTGAACTAATGGGAAGTAAATTTGCCATATGTCTACCACGAGCTGTACGAGTTGCTTCGGGAATTTGATAGACCTTCATCGAAAAGACTACTCCCTTCGAAGTAAAGAACAAAATTGTATCATGAGTACTGGCAACAAAGAGATCATTAACAAAATCATCTCCCATGCTGGCACCTTTAACACCTACTCCTCCTCGCTTCTGCGTTTTGTAGGTATCTAGTAACATTCTTTTAACATAGCCCTTGTGGGTAACAGTAACAATAACCTCTTCTTTTTTGATCAGATCTTCTTGATCAATCTCATCTGTTTGACCAATAATTTCTGTACGCCGCTCATCACCATATTTTTCAATCAGATCAGTAAATTCATCTTTGATAATTGTTCTCACCTGGCAATCGTCATTTAAAATTCCCTCAAGGCGGATTATCTCTTTAATTATAGCTTCATAATCGCTGATTATCTTATCTCGTTCAAGACCAGTTAACCGCTGAAGCTTCATGTCCAGTATAGCTTGCGCCTGGATCTCTGAAAGTGTAAACATTGCAACTAGACTTGTGCGAGCCTGAACTGGCCCATCTGACTTCTTGATCAATTCGATTATCGGATCAATGTTTTCAACTGCTTTTTTTAGTCCCTCTAAAATATGAGCGCGCTGACGTGCTTTTTCTAATTCAAAGACAGTCCGTCGAATAACAATCTCTCTTCGATGATCGATAAAGTGCAGTAGCTGTTCTTTAATATTTAATACTTTCGGAATTCCATTAACAATTGCTAGAAAGATAATTCCAAAAGATACTTGTAGCTGGCTATTTTTAAATAACCTGTTCAATATAACGGATGCTATCTCACCTTTTTTTAATTCGATACAAATTCTAATCCCAAGACGGTTGGACTCATCTCGAATGTCAGAAATACCGGTTAGGACTTTATTGTTAACCATCTCTGCAATTTTTTCAATTAGACGAGATTTATTAACCTGGTAGGGTAACTCCGTTATCACCAATCGTTCACGCTCTTGTTTGCCAAAGATCTCAATATCAACTTTAGCACGGATTTGAATAATTCCTCTTCCGGTGTGATAGGCTGATCTAATCCCGGCACGACCATGAATAGCTCCTGCAGTGGGAAAATCGGGTCCCGGAATAAACTGCATAATTTCATCAACACTCATTTCCCTGTTGTCTACTAAGTCAATTAGTGCTGTCACAACCTCTTTTAGATTATGAGGCGGAATATTGGTCGACATGCCAACTGCAATACCAGTCGATCCATTAATTAATAAATTTGGTATTTTGGTAGGAAGAACAGATGGCTCTTTTCTGGAGTCATCATAGTTAGGTTGCCACTCCACTGTCTCCTTATCTAGATCCATCAACATCTCTTCAGACAGTCTATCCATCCGAATTTCAGTATATCGCATCGCTGCCGCATTATCCCCATCAATAGAACCAAAGTTACCCTGTCCATCAACCAAGGGATAGCGCATGGAGAAATCCTGTGCCATTCGAACAACTGCATTATAAATAGCAGAGTCTCCGTGAGGGTGATACTTACCCATAACATCACCAACAACACGCGCTGACTTCAAAAAAGGTTTGTTATGATAGTTATTAAGGGTATGCATCGCATAGATAATTCTACGATGAACTGGTTTAAATCCATCTCGCACATCCGGAAGTGCTCGTCCTACTATAACAGACATAGCATAATCAAGATAACATTCGCGCATCTCATCTTGAATTGCTACTGGAGCAATATTATCATTTTCAATTATATCATCAGACATAGCGACTAAACATCCAAGTTACGTGCATTTAATGCATTAGTTTCAACAAATTCTCTTCTTGGCTCTACCTGGTCTCCCATTAAAATAGAGAAAACAAGGTCAGCTTCTACAGTATCATCCATGGTTACTTTTAATAGTGTTCGATTGGCAGGATTCATTGTGGTTTCCCACAGTTGCTCAGGGTTCATTTCACCTAGACCTTTATAACGTTGAATATATGCTCCCTTCTTCCCGTCTTGAATTACAAACTGGGCAAATTCTTCTAAACAGCTAAACTCTCTTAGCTCGCCATCTTTTTCAAAAACAAAAGATGAATGATAGTGGCGTTTTATTCCATCAAAGATATTAAGGAGTGAAGCGAACTCTGGACCATTTAAAAAATAGCTATTTAGTTTGAACGACTTTGTTCTGCCAACAGATTTAACAATGACTCTAATTAGATGACCCTGATGTTCTGTGTCCTCTACCAAACTAAAACTATACTCTTTAAGAAGAAGCTTGTTCTGTGATTTAAAGCACTGCTCCAGTTTCTGAATCTCTGCTTCTAAAATTTCTCTACTTTTAAGTGTTTCATTGCGAATGTTTGAATTTTCGATTAACTGCTTAAGCAATACCGTATCAAAATATACATCATACTCCGATAGTGTTCGACTATAGTTAGCAAATTTATTTATAAGTGTAACTACATCTGCAGATCCCATCTCCTGCTGATTGATTGATATTTTTGCACCTTCAACTACATTAGAGACAAGAAATGATTCCAGTTCTTTGTCATCTTTTAAGTATTTTTCATTTTTCTTCTTTTTGTATTTATACAGTGGTGGCTGAGCTATATAAATATGACCCTGTTCAATTAACTCTGGAAACTGACGATAAAAGAGAGTCAAAATAAGAGTTCTAATATGCGATCCATCTACGTCAGCATCAGTCATAATAACTATTTTATGGTATCTCAGTTTAGAAATATTAAAATTATCTTTACCTATTCCAGTCCCGATTGCTTGAATCAGCATCTTTATTTCGTTATTCCCCAACATTTTGTCATAACGAGCTTTTTCAACATTTAAAATTTTACCTTTTAATGGCAGTACCGCTTGCACTTTTCTATCTCGGCCCTGCTTGGCAGAACCACCCGCGGAATCACCCTCCACAATATATATTTCACACTTACTAGGATCTTTCTCTTGGCAATCTGCCATCTTACCAGGCAGTCCACCAACATCTAACACACTCTTGCGTCGAGTTAGTTCTCTGGCTTTTCGGGCTGCCTCTCGGGCTGCTGCTGCATCAACTGATTTTCTTACAATCTGTTTACCAAGAGCAGGGTTTTCCTCTAAAAAGTTTTTTAAACTCTCTCCCACCAGGGAATTCACGATCCCTTCAACTTCAGAATTACCTAGTTTTGATTTGGTCTGCCCTTCAAATTGAGGACTTGTTAATTTAACCGAAACGATTGACGTAAGTCCTTCACGCATATCATCGCCGGTCAGATTAATTTTAATGGTTTTCAACAATCCGTTTGATTTGGCAAAATTATTTAGAGCTCTGGTAACAGCCGTTTTAAAACCAGAAATATGTGTTCCCCCTTCAGGGGTACAAATATTATTTGCATAACTACTAACAATTTCATTATATGAGTCTGTCCATTGCATACCAACTTCAACTTCATAATCATCTTTAGATTGTATAAAGTAGATTGGTGTTTTATGAATTGGATTTTTTCCACGGTTTAAATACTTAACGAATTCTGCTATCCCTCCCTCATAGTGAAAGAGGTCACGTTTTTCATTTCGTTCATCTTTAATGGCAATGGTTAGGCCTTTATTTAGAAAAGCCATCTCACGAAAACGTTTAGTTAGGGTTTCATAACTAAACTCATGAACTTCAAAAATTTCATTATTTGGTTTAAATGTTACTGAGGTTCCAGAGTCATCTGGCAATTTAGTACTACCAACAACCTTTAGCTCCTCTTCTCTTTCTCCATTAATAAATTTTATATTGTGAACCTTGCCATTTTTTTTAACTTCAAGGTTTACCCATTGAGATAATGCATTAACTACCGCACTACCAACACCGTGCAAGCCACCTGAAACTTTGTATGCACTATCCTCTTGGTTAAATTTTCCACCGGCATGAAGTTTAGTATAAACCAACTCAGCAGCTGATATTTTCTCAACGGGATGAAGATCAACGGGAATTCCGCGACCATTATCAATAACAGAAACGGAATTATCTACATGAATAACAACTTTTATCTCACTACAGTAACCAGCCAAAGCTTCATCAACTGCATTATCAACAATTTCGTAGACCAGATGATGTAAACCGCGAACACCAGTGTCTCCGATATACATACCCGGTCTTTTTCTAACCGCTTCGAGTCCCTTCAGAACGGTGATTTGATCTGCTGTATATTTTGAACCAGTTTTTGAGTCAGATGTTTGCTGATTTTCCAATAAGTCCTCTACTGTCGAATTAAACCGTTACTACTCCGCCATCGCTAATTTTAATCATGCTGGCATCTACAATTCTTGTTAACTCCTGTAGAAACTCTTCGTTAGCAGTAGTTATTAAAACTTGAAATTGACTACTCTCTAAGTACTTAACCAACTGATGCCATCTATTGCGATCTAGCTCCCCTGAGACGTCGTCAATTAATACCACGGGGTATGCCCCACACTTATACCTAAACAACTCTATATAGGCAAACATCAGGCTTAAATAACTCATTTTTTGCTGTCCTAGAGAACAAAAATCATAGGAGTTAAAATTATCAAAAAGAAAGAGGTAATCATCACGATGAGCTCCAATCGTAGTATGTCCTCTGACCTCATCTATGGGCAGATTATCACTCAGTGCATTAATAATTTCATGATAGTCTGAAGATACAAATTGGCTTTCAAGATTAATTGTTAGTTGGTGTTTTTCAGAGAATAGTTTTTGAAAGGTACTATTGCAATACTGATTAATTTCACCTAGCAGTGACTGTTTTAGGGCAATTAATTGTAAAGTAACCTCTGCTATTTTTGGATCCACCGCTGCTATTTGTTGGCGATATTGGGATGGCTTTTTTTTAAGTAGTCCATTTCTAAATTTAAGCGCAACTTGATACTCTTTAAGAGTCAATCGATATTGTGAATCTATCATTCCTAAGTGATGATCAAACCAGTGTCGACGAAATTTCGCCAATTGGTGAAAATTATAGGAATCAAATGGGCCAATAAAAACAGCGCTGAAATCCAGTTTTCCTTTAAAAGGAGAGCCATTTAAAAACTTCTGAACTCCTTTTTGATCTATTTTACCTGTAAGTGAGATAGGATTACTTTCACTGTTTGGCCGTATCTCATCTAATCGTAAATTAAATGAAATTTCACTGTTTTCATTATTAATACTTAGCATCTGTGAAAAAGTACTCCCTTTACGGAAAGATTTACCTAAAAGAGAAAAATGAATTCCTTCTAATAAATTTGTCTTGCCGTTTCCATTTCCTCCAAAAATACAATTAATTTTAGGGGAGAGGGTGACTATGTCTCTCTCAAGATTACGAAAATTTGTCAGTTGAATTTTATTCAGAAATAGCGCCATTTACAGGCGAAGAGGCATAACAATACTTAGATAATTATTAGCATTTGGTGATTTAATAACAATTGGGCTTAATTCGTTATTAAGCTCAATATCAATATCACCATCAGGAAAAGTTTGAATAGTCTCTAATAAGTACTTTGCATTAAATCCAACATTAATATCTTTATCTCGATAGTTAATATCCAGATCTTCAACAGCATGGCCAAGGGATTGGTGATTTGCTGTAATATTCATTTTATCTTCACCAATTTTTATTTTTATACCATTTGTTTTCTCGTTAGACATAATGCTTATACGTCTAATTGACTCTAAAAAAACATTACGTTCAACGGAAAACTTATATGAAGTTTTTGTGGGAATAACTGTTTGATACTGTGGATAATCTCTAGAAATAAGTCTTATTGATAGAAAATATTGCTCTAAACCAGAAATATATAAAAAAGAGCTATTGAGAGAGAGATTAATGGTCTCACCAGGAAGAGACTCACACATTTTTTTTAACTCATATACACCTTTTTTGGGAATAATAACTCCATCAACTAAAGGCACAATACTTCTACTCTCATCTAATTCTAAATCGACCAGAGACAGTCGAAATCCATCTGTTGCAACCGCTCTTAATTTAGAGTCTAGTTGTTGTAAAAAAATTCCATTTAGAAACATTCTGGTATCATCATTAGATATGGCGTGAGATGTTTTGCTAATAATATTTAACATGTCATCTGTATTAATTGAAAACTTATCACCATCACTATCAAAAAGCAGAGTTGGAAAATCATCTTTTTTGGTTACTAGCAGTGAGTAGTGAATATTTTCACAGTTAACTAACAACTCATTGCGATTAGGGTCTACAATTAAGTCAATATCTTTGTTTGGAAGTTCTTTTAAAATATCATAAAAATTTTTTGCGTTAATACAACATGATCCCTCTTCGGTAGTTTGAGCACGAATAAGTAGTCTAGTAGATATTTCAAGATCAGTTACTTCTAGTTGAACTTTTCCATCCTTCGCTGTTAATAGAGCGTAGGTTAAAATTGGACGAGTACTTTTTCTGTCAATTACAGATAGTATCTTTCCGGCAATGTTTTTTAGCTCTTCACAGCTAACTCTAATCTGCATTAATAATCCTAAACGTCGGTAGTAACCACTGGAGATATTTTGTATACTTTAGCTGATATTAAATCAAGCCCCTTTCAAAGACTTCTTTTGAAAAGATTCTCTGACTACTTCTTTAACTTATTATTAATATATTAAATATATAAATATAATAAGGTGTGGAAAAGTGGATAACTAAGCAAAACCATATAAAATAAAGTAGTTAACATACATGACCACTGTTGGTCATTGTGGAGAAATTAGCGAAAAACAGCTTCTTTATTCGGAGATTCTTTTTTTTTCTACCAAAAATCTGAGCTTGTTAACAATCCTTCAACACACTTCTAACATAAATAATTTTTACTGTTGAAACAGAGAGAAAAATGGATACTCTTTGTTTTTTTTCCACAAAATTATCAACATGTTGATAATTATTACTGTTGATAACCTGTTTGTGGAAAAGGTTATCAACATTTGTTGAAAACATTTTAAACCAAGGGACTAACGCAAGGAAAACATTAAGAAATATACAAACTGTCGAAATGTTAACTTATATTAACAAAGGGGGATTTATCTTTTAGATAAGCCGCGTCTAATAGTTAAATATTGTTCTCAATATAAACAATATCTTTTGATAACTGAGAGTCTGTTTTCAATCGCTCCTTTATTTTATTGATACCGTGAATGACCGAGGAGTGATCTCGTCCTCCGTAGTATTTGCCAATCTCTTGTAGCGTTGCTTTTACCATCGAGTAGGAGAGATACATTGCAACGTGTCTACTAGAGGTAATTTCCTTACTTCGCGAAGTGGATTTTAGGTCAGCCAGGGGCACTTTAAAATATTGTGCAACCGATTTGCCAACCATTACTAAGGTAATCTCCTTGGATGCATTGTTATCCTCTAACATTAGAATCTCTTTGGCGATATTCATATCAAGTTCAATGTTCATAATATTGGTGGTTGCTGACAGTCTGATCAGCGCACCTTCAAGCTGGCGAATATTATTTTTAATATTGGAAGCCACAAGGGCCAAAATATCGTCCGCTACAAACAGATCTAACTCATTTGCCTTACGTTTCAAGATAGCAATTCTTGTCTCAAGGTCGGGCACCTGCATATCAACAATTAATCCCCACTGAAGACGAGTTCTAATTCTCTCTTCTAAATCCTGAATGTCTTTGGGATCTTTGTCAGAGGTTAGGATTAGCTGCTTACCTTTTTGGTGTAACTCGTTGAAAATATGGAAAAATTCCTCTTGTGTTCGCTTTTTGCCAGATAAATTATGGATATCATCTATCATTAGTACATCGACATGATCAGAGTACTTCTTTTTAAAGGATATAATATTGTTGTTTTGAATGTGAGAGACCATCTCATCATAGAACTCTTTAGCTGATATCAAGCATATTCTTAGAGAGGGTTGATTTTCGCGAATCATATTCGCAACAGCATGGAGTAGGTGAGTTTTACCAAGGCCGGAGCCACCATAAATGTAAAGAGATTGGTAACGTCCATCACGTCCAGGCTTTTTGGCAACCGCCATAGAGGTTGAGTAAGCCATGTGATTACATGGACCAGTGATAAAGGAGTCAAAAGTTTTTGACGGATTAATTATAAGGCTGTTCTCGCTGTCTTGCTGCATATGGTCAATATATTTAGATTCAACCATAGAGTTAAGGTCATTTTGATTGGGGTTTAGGTCAATGGTAAATTTGGCCTCCTTAACTGATTTGGGCCCATTACCAAAATCGTTTTCTAGATTTTGGGTCTCCTGCTTCCCACGATTAATTGAGTTTAATATATTATCGTTATTTGAGCTTAGGGTTCTCTCTACTGCTGGAGCTCTAACTCCAATTTCCATACTAAAACCTTCTCCTAGTGTCACTGAGATAGCATTAGCAATATGGCCTAAATAGTGGCTCTCTATCATTGTTTGAATAAAGGGGGTGGCCGCTAAAAAGTTAAGTAGCTTGTTCTCAATATTAACCAGAGAGAAATTATCCTCAAAATATGCTTGGAATTTTTGTGGATTAATTGAATCTCTAAGACACTCCATAATGGCACTGTCTATATCCTGTAGCTCCTGGTCTGAGGCAGTAGTGCTGATGCTATTGCTACTATTATGGCCATGATCTTGAGGATTAATAGAGCTGTTGTTGCGATCATCCTTAATTGTAGGTTCAACATTCTTAATAATAGTGTCACTGATGGAGTCATTACTATTGTTATTGATAAAACGGCTGAAAGGAAATTGAGACATTTTGCAACCTCTCTCGTTAAAAAGTTTCCGAGCGACCATACTTTACTTAGCAGGAAGGGGCGATTTTTTACCATAGAGAGTGTGCTAGACGCAAGATACTTTTAATTGAAAAGGATTGCGGCCCCCCGCGTCAATAGATAGGTAGTATGGTCTATTGGCTTGGTTGACCTTTCTATTCACAAAGTGTAAATGGTATGGTGCATCTTAGACTGAACTATGCTAAATAAAATATTTCTATAAAGAGTAGAAGGACGGATATATGAGTAAGAGAACGTGGCAACCCAAAAGAGCGAAAAGGTTGCGAGTACATGGGTTTTTAAAGAGAATGTCCTCACCTGGTGGCAAAAGTGTTATTAGTCGGCGGCGAGCAAAGGGTAGGACAAGTCTAACTGTTAGCACTGGCCAAAAATAGATCATCGGTGCCAGATCACTCATTTGGTAAAGAGCATCGCCTTTTATCTAAGAAAGATTTCTCCTATTTGCGTGATAGAAGTAGACGTGTAAGTACATCCACCTTGTTGATTTATTATAAAAAATCAAGAGTAGGTGAGAGTGCTACAAGATTAGGGATATCTATATCTAAAAAGGTTGGATCTGCGGTTAGACGAAATAGATTAAAGAGGCTGATTAGAGAGTTTTTTCGTACTTCTAATTTTGGCCATATGGGAAAAGATATTTTAGTGGTAGTCTCCCCTCGCTTGCTGAAAGAGGAAGATTACAACAAGGTGGGCAGCTACCTAAACAAGATGATGAGTAGGCTTCTGTTGCAGGTTAAAAGTGATGATAAATAAGGTTACAAAATTATTACAAAACTTAATAAAAGCACCTTTGCTTTTATTGCTCTTTTTTTATCAGAAACTTATTTCACCCTTAATTGGTAGTCGTTGTCGTTATTATCCTAGTTGTTCTCACTATGCAGTCGAGACACTTAAGCGATTTAACTTACCATACGCAATTTATTTAATAGCTCATCGTTTAATTAGATGTAGCCCTCTTAGTGATGGCGGCATTGATCCAGTACCAAGCTCTAACTCTAAAGAGTGTAGAATATTGGTCAAGTAGATAGGACTTTTATGGATTCTGAACAGAAAAGAATGTTTTTTGCTATTTTACTCTCTGGAGTTGTGCTTTTTGGTTGGCAGGCTTTTATTGAAAGTAACCGTCCTCCTGTAGAGAGTGAGCAAATTTCAAACAGTAATAGTGAGACTATATCGACCGATGGCCGAGACAGTAGTGACAGACAGAGAGTGGACAGTGCAAAGGGCTCTTTATCCTCGGACCCCAGATCATCTAAGAGTAGTCATGCAAAAACAGATGAGATGAATTTAGTGGTTAAGGAGCAGTATCATCTATCCAGTGAAAAGTTTAAATATGTATTTAATAATCATATGGATATTGAGGACGTAATAAGCACTAATGCCGTCTATGATTTCTCATCAATTGTTGGTAATCAAGGAGTATTTAAACTTTTTGTAGCAAATGAAAACAATAAGTTTCAACGAGTAACTTTTGTTCGCACCTCTAGTGATCAGAAGCAGATTGTAGGAAAAAATACAGAATTTGGAATTAAAATTACTTACACTTTTAATCCCGATGGAAAGCTAGAGTTAGGAATTACCTCCGATACACCATATCGTTATAGGTTCATCTTTAATACTACGGCGGAGGATCTTGGTAATCAGAAATTTCGAAATTTTGTTTTTTTAGGCAAGGATGTTGAGCGTTTAGTAGTCGGAGATGACACTTTAAATAGTGAAGGTACTTTACAGTGGCTTGGAATTGATCATAATCTGCATATTTTCGGGTTGGTTTTCAAAGAGCGCCTGACAGGAAAAATTTCTGTATCAGAAAGAGGTGAAATGGTTTTTGACACCATTAATTCTTACAATGTTCTTGATACTCACTTTGTGTTTGCTAAAAAGAATTATGACACTTTAGAGCAGTTGGGAGATAATCTTCATCTGGCAGTAGATTTTGGTATTTTTGGGATTATTGCTGTTCCGCTGCTTCGTGGACTGCAGTTTTTTTATAAGTACTTTCCTAACTATGGCATTGCGATTGTTCTTTTAACAATTATAATTCGGCTTCTGTTATTTCCGCTGCAATATAAGTCATATGCCAGCATGAAAAAGATGCAAAAAGTCCAGCCGGAGCTAAATAAACTAAAGGAAAAATTTAAAGATGACCCTCAAAGAATGCAAAAAGAGACAATGGATCTTTTTAAGCGTGCCGGGGCAAATCCGCTGGGTGGCTGTTTTCCACTCCTGCTTCAAATGCCCGTGTTTTTTGCTTTCTACCGAGTGCTATATGGAGCAGTAGAGTTAATTGGTGCTCCTTTTTTTGGTTGGATTGGAGATCTGAGCGTTAAGGATCCTTATTATGTTCTGCCTGTATTGATGGCGATTGCAATGCTACTTCAAACTAAGCTGAATCCAACGGCAGGTACCGATCCGACTCAGAAAAAAATTATGCTGTTTATGCCGCTAATTTTTGGAGTGATTATGAAGGATTTACCGTCAGGTTTGGTCCTTTATATTTTAGTTTCGACTATTTTTGGAATAATTCAGCAGATGTTTGTCTATAAAATTACTGATTAGAACACCTTTTAATATATTAAAAAGATTGTATCATGAGTAATTCAGAACCGATTATTGCTTGCAGTACCGCTACTGAGGGTAATGCGGCAATTGCGGTAATTCGTATTAGTGGTTTTAAATCTTTAAACGATCTCTCCGCTTTTTTCTCATTAAATTTGAATGATATTGAAAATAATAAGGTCTATCAAAATAATATTATTGATCAGCAGGGAGTTAAATTAGATCAGATATTACTCTGTTTTTTTGCTGCCCCAAACTCTTATAATGGTGAAAATATTTTGGAGCTTTATGTCCATGGTAATCAGCTAAATGTTACAAGGATTATTGATCTCTTTGTTAATAGTGAAACATGTCGTGCTGCAAATCCCGGGGAGTTTACCTATCGAGCCTTAAGGAATAAAAAATTATCACTGACTCAAGTTGAGGGGCTCGATCTATTTTTGAATGCTTCGGCACCATTAATGCTACAAGCAGGCTTAGAGACACTACAGGGAGAGTTACATGCACACTTTAATCAATTGCATAAACTTTTTTTAACATTTCGTTCTTCTTTTGAAGTGCTGTTTGATTTTGATCAGGACGTTGGAGAGCAAAATGCGAAGCATACCGTGCAAAAAGCCTATGATGCTTTATTGCAACATACGGAACAACTCTACCAGCGAACGGTTGGTGCTCTTTCTAGTTATGCAACACCAAAAATTGTTCTATCGGGACCACCAAATGCCGGTAAGAGTACGCTCTTTAACCATATCTTGGGAGTTGATCGTTCTATCGTCTCTAAAATCTCAGGCACCACTAGAGATTACGTTTCAGAGCCAATCTATATTGGTAAAACGCCCTTTATGTTAGTAGATACTGCTGGAATTCGTAGCACTTCCGAAGAGTTGGAAGCAGAGGGCATTACACGCTCTAGAGAGCAGGTTGCAGGTGCTTTTTTTAATATTTTGGTAGTTGATCTTCAGTCTGACTATTTAAATGATGATGAAATTGTGAATAATAGTGATTTTGATCTTTTTGTTTTTACCCATCTAGACCGAGTTTTTAGTGAAGATTTAGACAGCTATTTGTGGCCACACTCTGTCGAAAGCCTTTGTACATCGTTAGTTTTGCCGCGTGTGGAATATACTGGTCCCATAGGACCAGTTAAAATCAACCTTGGTCCTATAGGACCAAACAGTAAAACTGGTTCTATAGGACCAGCTGTAAATCAAAGTGGTCCTATAGAACCAGAGGAGATCGTAGGTGGTCCTATAGGACCAAAGATTGCGCCACTAGAGCAGTTAGTGCAATTTATTAACCAGAGGGTGGAGAGGAAGTATCAAACTTTAATGGAGTCTCATCCGATCCTTCTTCCACGACATCGTCGCTCTATTGCACTTATTTATGATCAGTTAAAATCCATTGGACAGTTACTAGATAGCGGGGAGCGAGATATATCAATAATATCTATTGATATTGAACTGCTGGCAAGCCAACTGTCTGAATTTATTGGGATTATCCCCCCGGAAGATCTCTTGACTGATATTTTTGATAATTTTTGTATTGGCAAATAGGGTGATTCGCTCTATCAGCTTAAGGGCAATTGTTCCACGTGGAACATTTATGTAAGGTAGTTGAAGAGTGGTTCAAAGAGAGTTTGATATAGCAGTAGTCGGTGGTGGCCACGCTGGGGTTGAGGCTGCTTACATTGCGGCACAGTTTGATCTCTCGGTGGCGATAATCACAGATCCTTCAGTTGTAATCTCTTCTACCCCTTGTAATCCAGCAATTGGCGGCGTTGGTAAGGGCCAGGTGGTCAGAGAGATAGATGCCTTGGGTGGTCTAATGGGCAAGCTGGCTGATCTATCTGCCATTCAGTGTCGTACACTTAATGAGTCTAAGGGCTACGCAGTACAGTCAACTCGTTTTCAGGTCGATAAAGAGGCTTATTCAAAAAATGCAATAGACCAGCTGTCAGAGATAGATAGCATTAGGTTGGTCTCTGCGAGAGTAGTTAAGGTAAATCGGCTCAAGACAGCGGGTTTTCTTCTTGAGCTTGATGATAATAGCGATCTACAGGTTAAATCTCTAATTTTGGCAACAGGAACCTTTAGTCGTGGCATTACGCACCTGGGGGACTTGGTTGATAGTGGGGGTAGATTTGCTGATTTCAGCTCTCCATCACTTGGTCAGCTATTTCCAGAGGTGAAGTTAAAAACAGTTCGATTTAAAACAGGCACTCCTCCCAGGGTTGCATCACCGGGGGTAGATCTAAAGGGTGCGATTGAGCAAAAGTCTGATAGCAGCTCTTTAAATTTTCACTATGCCCACAATCCATCTGATCGATTTATGGGCCAGGTTAGCTGCTATAAGCTGGAGACCAATAGCAGGACCTTAGATATCATTCGAGACAACAGAGAGAGATCGCCACTCTTTAATGGTCAAATTGAGGGGATTGGACCTCGCTACTGCCCCAGTATTGAGGATAAGGCATATCGCTACCCTGAGAAGAACATCCATAATGTTTTTTTGGAGCCAGAGGGCATAGATGGGAAAACATTCTATCCCAATGGTCTTTCAACTAGTTTGCCAGCAGAGGTCCAGCGGGATTTTATCAGTAGTATTAGTGGGTTAGCTCAGGCTAAAATCGCACATTATGGTTATGCGGTTGAGTATGATGTCATTGAAACCACTCAATTAAAACCAACATTGGAACATAAAGATGTGGCAGCACTCTTTTTTGCTGGTCAGATTAATGGAACTTCCGGCTATGAAGAGGCTGCTGGTCAAGGGATTGTTGCCGGTATTAATGCGGCACTTAAGGTCTTGGGACGACCTGAATTTACCGTGGATCGGGTTAGATCGTACATTGGTGTGATGATTGACGATCTAGTTACAGCGGCCAAGGATGAGCCCTACCGACTATTTACAGCTCGCGCTGAAAATCGACTTTTTATCAGGGAGGATAATGTAATAAACCGGATTGGGCCCTGCCGCCTACGGTTGGAGCTTGATCTTCCAGTTGATAACTATATAAAGGGTTTTCTTGAGCAGTATGAGTTACTGTTTGGGTGCATAAAGAGCTACCAGCTCTCAGTGACTAGAGACAAAGGTCTTATTTCCAGTTATAAAATTGTTGGTAATTGTGATGGATTGAGACTTTCAGAGGCAATTCGCCAATCAGATCTAGATATTATCCCCTTTTTAGCTGGGTTTTTTCTTAGCAAGGGGATTGAGGTTGCAAGACCAGTTGTGCGAGCTTTGGCCATTTCGATTAAATATGAGGGATATATCAAGCGTTCAGAGCGGGCGAAGGGGCGATTAGAGCAGTTAGGTGTAAAAAAAATTAACTGGCAGATCTTGATTGAGGCTGAAAATATCTCTTTTGAGTGTAAACAGCGCATTCAACGAGAGAAACCCCAAACATTTCTGCAGTTGCAGCGGATTAATGGAATTCGACCAGCAACCCTCGCTTATGTAGCAGGCTTACTATAGTGTTAAAAAAATTCAGTCGAGAATATTTGGATATTATTAATAGTGAGTTCCTGGGACTCAACCTCACTCGTATTGAGAGCTATGATGATTTCTACTTGAAACAGGTTTTGGACTCAACACTCCCTTTCGAGTGTATGAGCATCAGTGATAGTCTTGATCAGTGCCAGGTAGTACTGGATATCGGCTTTGGTGGTGGATTTCCTCTGCTACCACTGGCTCTAATTAATCCAGAGCAAAGTTTTATCGGTTTAGAGGCCAGAGAGAAGAAGGTCAAAGCGGTTAGATCGATCGCGAGTAAACTTAATATTCTTAATGTTTCAGTTCATCATCTACGCAGTGAGGGGGTGCTGATTGATTTACCGACCATGATAACCTTTAAGGCGGTGGGGATGGTAACTACCTGTTTAAAATTACTAAATGTAGCGGCACCATGTTTTGTACTATGTTATAAAGGGCCAAATTATCATCAGGAGGAGCAGTATGATGCTCCCAATGGTTGGAAGTTAATTGCTGAGGAATCCATCGAGCTGCCTGGTGTAGAGGGTCGCGTTGCCCTGCTATATGAAAATGTTCCACGTGGAACATTTAAGAAATATAATAAAAAACTTGTCAAACTTTCAGAGTTAATTTAATCTCAAAGTCGTAAAAAGTGCAGTAAAAACAAGGGCTTTGAAGGTATTTTGTTTAGCCTGCAATTTCGGTCAGTTATTTACCGTAAGGAGAGTTTTATGGCACGTATCATCGCCATTGCTAATCAGAAAGGTGGAGTAGGTAAGACCACAACTGCTATCAATTTAGCTGCTTCACTCGCTGTTGCTGAAAAGCGAGCACTACTAATTGATCTGGATCCCCAGGGCAATGCAAGTGTCGGCATGGGAATTGAGAAAGAGGCAATTGCAAGGTGTAATATCTATCATGCGATTATGGGTGAGGTTCCTCTTGGTGACTGTATCCATAATAGTGAACTACCTTTTTTTGATGTCTGTCCCTCAGACAATAATTTAATTGGTGCAGAGATTGAGCTGGTCTCACTCTTTGCTCGTGAGTCCAAGCTCAAGAAGGTAATCGCTGAGATTGAAGACCGCTATGATTACGTTCTAATCGACTGTCCACCATCCTTGGGACTATTAACAGTCAACGCCCTTACCGCGGCGCACAACTTTATTGTGCCTTTACAAACAGAGTATTTTGCCATGGAGGGATTAGCGCAACTCCTTAATAATGTTAAGTTAATTCGATCATCTCTCAATCCAGCGCTTGAGTTGGCAGGCATAGTGCTAACAATGTTTGATCGTCGTAACAATCTTCACAAACAGGTTGCCAGCGAGATTATCGAGCATTTTGAAGATAAGGTTTTTCAGTCAATCATTCCACGCAACATTAAACTCTCCGAGTGCCCTAGTTTTGGTAAACCAATTCTACTATACGATATTGAGTCCAAGGGCTCAGAGGCATATCTATCACTAGCGAGAGAGATAATAATGTCGGAAAGAAAGGTCGTGGAAGCACCGTCAGTTAAGGCGGAGGAGACAGAGACATTAGTAGTTGAACAGTATCAAGCGACCACGCCAATCGTTGGGGAGCAGTCCAACTCGATTGGGCTTTAAGACTGAATGATTTACCGGTTATTTATAATTTAGATGGGGAGGGGATATTATGGCCAAAAAGATTGCTCTAGGTAAGGGAATTGCATCGCTGATTAAGCCGACTCCAGATCAGTTCTTATCAAAAAATTTGATTAGCGAGCTGACTGCGGAGGATCAAGCTAGCGGAGTAAATAGTGAGCAGTCGATGCCGCCACTACATATGGCAGGGGTTCTAACGGTTAATATTGGCCAGATTCATGCTAACCCTGCTCAGCCGAGAAAAATTTTCAAGGAAAAGGCACTTAAAGAACTTTCAAACTCAATCTCAGAAAGTGGAATTATTCAACCTCTAATTGTTACCAAGGCAGAGAAGGGGTTTGATCTAATTGCTGGTGAGCGACGCCTAAAGGCAGCCAAGAGTATCGGACTAGAGAAAGTTCCTGTTATTGTTAAGCGAGTTACTGACCGAGAGAAGGTAGTAATGTCGATCATTGAAAATGTTCAACGCACTGATTTGAATTGCGTTGAAGAAGCTTTAGCCTACTACCAGCTGATGGATGATTTTCAGATAACCCAAGAGGAGGTCGCTAAAAGATTAGGAAAGGAGCGATCAACTATCGCTAACTATCTGCGTATCTTAAAGCTACCTCGTAGTGTGATCGAGTTGTTGCAAAAAGAGCTGCTAAGCTTTGGTCATGCCAAGGTGTTGGCTTCAGTCGGTGATCGGGAAAAGGCGGTCAGATTGGCCAATCAGGCGGTAAATGGAGAGATGTCTGTTCGGGAGCTAGAGTCGTTGGCAAAAAAGCGCACTCGCAAAGAGGGCGACCAGGGATATCAACAAAATCTTTTGAGTGAGAAATATGACCAGCTGCGCGAGAATCTAGAGAAGAAGACTGGGCACCACTTCGCCATTAAGGCACTTAAGGGCGGAAAGGGTGAGATTAGATTGAAGTTTAGTAATGAGGCTGAGTTTAACGATATCTACCAATTTTTAATCAGCAAGAAGTAGACGATGAAATTTGATCGATCAGAGAAAATTTCTGCAGTGATTGAAGAGGGATGCTCTTTTGAGGGGGATCTCTCCTTCAGCGGCATAGCTCGTATTTCAGGTAAAGTTAGTGGAACAATTTTTTCAAATGACACAGTAATCATATCAGATCGGGCAGTGATAGACGCAGATATCAATGCGAATATTATTTTTATCTCGGGGATAGTAAAAGGCAATATCAATGCCGGATCACGCGTAGAGATTGTCAAACCGGCTCGTTTTCATGGCACAATTTCAACTCCTAGCTTGATTGTTGAAGAGGGTGTGGTATTTCATGGTACGACTAAAATGCAGGATCAGAATACCGCCTCTACAGAAGGATAAATAACTTGACGGAATTTAGTGAAATTATTATCTATATTACCATCTTTTGCTTAACATTTTAACCAACAGGGAATCGACGCGTTAATGGATATGATCATTGGTATTTTCCAGTCATTAGGGGTAGATCAGACGATTTTTATTCAGTTTGGAGTTATTCTCGTCTTCTATGTAGTTATTTCTCAAATCCTATTTAAAAAATTGCTAACTGTTTTGCAGGAGAGGGAAAATAAGACCGTAGGGTTGGTGGAGGCCGCTGCGCTACAGTCGCAAGCCGCAGATGAGCTCGCATCTAAATATCAGGATGAGGTGGCACAAGCATATCGTCAATCTCAGACTCGTATTGAGAGTGTCCGTTCAAAGATAAAAAATGAAAACTTGGAGATTGTTCAAAAAGAGGAACACTCTTTACAGGTTAGGTATCAAAAGGCGAAAGAGCATAGTATCTCTGAGGTTGAAGTGGTTAGAGGAAATCTGATGAAAAGTAGTGATGAGCTAACCCAATCCCTAGTCGAAAAAATTATCAATTAACAACTTATCAGACGGAACAGAATGAAAATTCTTCAATTTATTTTTTTGGTCAGCTTAGTATCTATTGTAACAATGATGTCAGCTCTAGCTTCTAGTAGTGCTGAGGGAGCACATCACCCATCTCCTATGGATCTGATCTTTCCTGCAATTAACCTGACAATCTTATTGTCACTACTTTTTTGGAAGTTAAAAAAACCAATTGTCAGTTACTTTACTGATAATGCCAAGAGTGTTGAAGAGCAGGTCAAGCATGCTGCAGCCAAAGGCAAAGAAGCACAACACCGTTTTGATCAATTCCAAAGCAAGATAGAAAGTATCGCTGACGTTAAAAAGCAGGTTATTCAAGAAGAGGAGACGGAGATTTCCAGATTTCAACAACGAGTTAAATTAGAGCGAGAGCAACTAGTAGAAAGAATGACTAGTGATACTGATAGTCGAATTGAGAGTGACAGAGTTAATTTAGAGCACGCCGCCCAACAAGAGTTGGTTGATAACGTAATTGCGAAGGCAAAAGATATTATTACTTCGGATCTTTCCCGTCAGGAGAAAGCCTCAGAGAAACTCATTTCAAAGTTGGTATAGTTAGATGAAGAGAGAAAATAGTTCCAAAATTTATGCCCAAGCTCTGCTTGCACTGGCCAAGGATCAGAAGATCGATCTGGCCACTGAGTTGACCAAAGTACAGGAGTTGATTAACTCCAATAACCATCTGGAGCAATTGCTCTTTTTGGACACTTTTACAGTTGAGGAGAAGGGCGTTGTATTGATGGAGTTGCTGCAAAAGCTCTCTCTTCCCAAAACGGTAGTAAATTTCTTTAATTTTTTACTGAATGAAAAACGTCTCTCTCTTTTTCCTCAGATCTACCTGGAGTTAATGGTTCTAGATGATGATGAAAAAGGCTTAATCAGAGGTGTGGTGGAAGGCCGAGAGAGCCAAGTTGATCCTAAAGTGGTTAGGCAGATGAAAGACTATTTAAAAAAAGAGTTAGGTAAAAATATTGAGTTGAGTTTTCAGCAGAACCACCAGATTACTGCTGGGTATCGGATTACAGTTGGGGATCTACAGCTAGATACATCACTAGATAGTCAACTAGATGAACTTAGAGAGAGCATTTTAACTAATTAATTGATAGTTATCCAAAAATACGGAGTATAGAAAATGTCGATCAGACCGGAAGAGATTACAACAATTATCAAGGATAGAATTTCCAACTTTGAAACAAGATTAAAGGTGGATGAGGTTGGTACCGTTTTAACTGTTGGTGACGGTGTTGCCCGCGTCTTTGGTTTGAAAAATGTCATGGCCGGCGAGCTGGTTGAGTTTGAAACAGGCATGCGGGGAATGGTTCTAAATTTGGAATCAAATAATGTCGGTGTTGCGATTCTTGGAGATGACCCAGAGATCAAAGAGGGGTCCACAGTTAAGCGCACTAAGCAGATTGTTAAAGTTCCAGTTGGTGATGCTCTACTGGGTAGAGTTGTTGATGCCAATGGTGAACCTCTCGATGGCCTGGGTGAGATTAAATCAGATGAGTATCGTAATGTAGAGATCAAGGCACCGGGAATTATTGCCAGGAAATCGGTTCACCAACCGCTGCAGACGGGGTTGAAAGCGATTGACTCGATGATTCCGATTGGGCGTGGTCAGCGAGAGTTAATCATTGGCGATCGAAAAACTGGAAAGACGGCGATTGCGATTGATACAATTATTAATCAGAAAGGCCAGGATGTTATATGTATCTATGTGGCCATTGGTCAGAAACAGTCGACAGTTCGTCAGGTTCAGCAGAAACTTAAGGAGTCAGGAGCACTTGACTACACCATTATTGTTTCAGCTACCGCTTCACACTCCGCCCCTTTGCAATTTTTGGCACCGTATACTGGTTGTACCATGGGTGAATATTACCGTGATAGTGGTAAACATGCGGTTGTTATCTATGACGATCTAACCAAGCAGGCTCAAGCTTATCGTCAATTATCACTCTTGTTACGTCGCCCCCCTGGCCGTGAAGCCTTTCCTGGAGATGTTTTCTATCTTCACTCAAGACTACTAGAGCGAGCAGCTAAATTATCAGATAAGATGGGAGCGGGGTCTCTAACTGCTCTACCAATTATTGAGACGCAGGAAGGAGACGTATCTGCTTATATTCCGACCAATGTTATTTCGATTACTGACGGACAGATCTTCTTGGAGTCCGACCTCTTTAACTCTGGTGTACGCCCAGCAGTTAATGTTGGTATTTCTGTTTCGCGGGTAGGTGGTTCTGCTCAGTTAAAATATATGAAAAAGATTGCTGGAACCCTTAGGCTAGATCTTGCTCAGTACCGTGAGTTGGCCGCATTTGCCCAGTTTGGATCTGACCTGGATGATGCTACTCAAAAACAGCTTTCACGGGGTGAGCGACTGGTAGAACTACTTAAGCAACCTCAGTATGCACCAATTGTAGCAGAGGATCAGGTTTTTGCCCTTTTTGCTGCGACTAGAGGGCACTTTGATTGTATTCCAGTGGATAAAATTCTGGATGCAGAGAGAGACCTGCTTGATCACATCCACTCTAAGCATACTGGTTTGACTCAAGAGCTAATTGATGCAGGTAACTTGACTGATGAACTAGATCAGAAAATTACCAAGATCATTACAGATTTTGTAGCAAGTAAACAGTACTAGTTCTTTAAGGTGATAAATTATGGCCAATATTAAGGACTTAAAGAAAAAAGTTAAGAGTACTACAAGTACTCATAAAATTACTTTGGCAATGAAGCTGGTTTCAGCTGCTAAATTGGCAAAGGCACAAACCAAGGTTGTTGGTGCCAGACCTTACTCAACTGAGTTGAATGGTTTGATAAAATCAGTTTCAGCATTGGTAGAGGACTATCAACACCCATTTCTCCAAGAGAGTGACGACAACAATCGTGCCCTACTTTTGGTGTTATCGGCAGATAGAGGGTTGTGCGGTGGTTACAACTCACAATTAGGAAAAGAGGTATTAAGATATATCAAAGATCATACTGAGCTTGATTTCCAGGTGCTCTTTATTGGCAAGAAAGTCAAAGAGTTGATTAGCAAAAGTTGTAATGCCGGCAAGCAGTTTCAGTTTGATAAGTCAGAGGCTACCCTGGAAGAGATCACCCAGGTTGGAGAGGAGTTGGCTGAGCTGTTTAGTAAAGGTGAGTATGGCCGAGTCTATGTTGCTTATAATCACTTTAAATCAATAATTAGTTTTATCCCCACTGTTGAGCAGCTGCTACCAATCTCTTTGGATAAATCGGCCAAGGAAGAAGTATTGCAGCAGTTTCCATTTGATTTTAAATATGACCCATCACCTAAGGGTGTACTGGATAACTTAGTACCTGAAAGTTATGCGACTTCACTTTTCACTGCTTATTTGAATGCAGTTGCAGCGGAGCATGGGTCAAGGATGAGTTCAATGGACAGTGCGACCAAGAACTGTGAAGAGGCAATACAAACTCTTACTTTAAAAATGAACAAATTAAGACAAGCGGCAATTACAACTGAGCTGATTGAAGTGGTATCTGGTGCAGAGTCGTTAAACGGTTAAGGAGAAGATAAAGATGTCGGAACAAAATTATGGTGCGATTAAGCAGATTACTGGAGCCGTTTTGGATGTCGAGTTTTCTGATGGCAAATTGCCCGCAATTTATAATGCGTTAAAGGTAACCAATACAGAGATTAATGATCAGGAGTGGAACTTAGTCGTTGAGGTCGCTCAACACCTTGGAGATAATCTGGTTCGTTGTATTGCTATGGATACTACTGATGGATTAAGTCGTGGTATTAAAGTTATGGATACCGGCAAGCCGATTCAAGCTCCTGTTGGTAAGGAGTGTCTGGGGCGAATTATCAATGTTGTTGGTGAGCCAGTAGATGAAGCTGGTCCAGTTAATGCGAAAAAGAGTTACGATATTCACCGTGACCCACCTATCTTTCAAAAGCAATCAACCAAGCTGGAACCATTCTTTACTGGAATTAAGGTAATTGACCTATTGGCCCCATATCTAAAAGGTGGAAAGATTGGCCTGTTTGGAGGTGCCGGTGTTGGTAAGACCGTTCTTATTATGGAACTGATCAACAATATCGCCACGCATCATGGTGGATACTCAGTTTTTGCTGGCGTTGGTGAAAGAACAAGAGAGGGAAACGACCTCTACTATGAAATGAAAGAGTCCGGGGTTATTGATAAGACGGCACTAGTTTATGGCCAGATGAATGAGCCACCAGGGGCGAGAGCTCGTGTTGCCTTGACTGGTCTCTCTGTTGCTGAATATTTTAGAGATGAAGATAAGCAGGATGTACTCTTCTTTGTTGATAATATCTTTCGCTTTACTCAAGCAGGATCAGAAGTTTCTGCCATGCTGGGGCGTATTCCTTCTGCAGTTGGTTACCAACCGACGTTGGGAACTGAGATGGGGGCGATGCAAGAGCGGATTACCTCAACAGATGACGGCTCAATTACCTCCATTCAAGCGATCTATGTTCCAGCAGATGATTACACCGACCCTGCTCCAGCAACAACCTTTGCTCACCTAGATGCTACGACGGAACTTTCGCGGGCAATCTCCGAGTTGGGTATCTATCCTGCAGTTGACCCACTTGCATCTTCTTCCACAATTCTTTCTGCTGATATTGTTGGTGAGGAGCACTACAAAGTTGCCAGAGGAGTGCAAGAGACACTCCAAAGATATAAGGAACTGCAAGATATCATTGCGATTCTAGGAATGGATGAGCTATCAGAAGATGATAGGATGGCAGTTGCCCGTGCTCGTAAAATTCAGAAGTTTCTATCTCAGCCATTTTTTGTCGCGGAGGCTTTTACTGGCATGAGTGGCCAATTTGTAGAAATTACCGATACGATTGCTGGCTTTAAGAGCATATTAGATGGTGAGTGTGACCACATACCTGAGCAGGCATTTTATATGGTAGGTGGTTTAGAGATGGTCAAAGAGAAAGCCAAGAGCCTGGAAGGATAAATGGGTCACTTTAAAATAGATATTCTGTCCCCTTCCCAGGTGGTTGCCCAGTCAGTTGAGGCTGATCTAGTAGTAATTCCAACGGTTCGAGGCCAGATTACAGTTCTACCAGAGCACACTCATGTAGTCTCAAATTTGGATCTGGGTATTTTACAGCTAAGTTGTGATGGAAATGAGAGCCACTACCTGCTCGACGGTGGAGTCTGTAAGGTTTTAGGTGAGAAGATTACCATCTTAAGCTCTAGCTGTATTAGTGCCAGTGAAATAGATTTTGAGCGTGCAAAAATAGAACTTAAAGAGTGTCGCCAGAAGCTTGCTGATCTGAAAGAGTTATCAACTGAAGATATCGACCTGTGGTTACGCAAAGAACGTCGATCAGAACTTCAGATCTCAATGGCTAACCTGTTGTAATTCAAAGGATTTTTCCCTAACTGAAGGTGGTCCTATGGGACCACAATCTTTCTGCTGGTCCCATAGGACCACTTTTTTTCAACAACAAATAATCTATAACTTTTCTGAATAATCTGTCTGCCAGCTGAGTAGTCACTCTTAGGCTACTCACAAAATGATCGATGGAAGCTATTGCCCCTTGAAAATAATATGTTTGGGGGCATCATATTAGTTAGAACTATATGTAGAAGGTATATGAGAAGAGTTGCGATAACTATATTATTACTACTGCCACCACTGGTTGCGAGCTTCATAGTTTTGAACAGCAGTGATCAATCTATTATCAAAGAAAATAAAATTACAAAAGGCCCAAGCCTCCAACCAGAAAGCACTCTTGCCGTTCCAGCGGAAATAGAATCAATCGTAAAACCAGCCGTTGATAAAAGAGACTCAAGGCCAATTAATAGAGCAATTATCGTTAAAAAAACTCACCAAAAGAGGGTTCAGAAAGTATCAATCAAGGAAGTACAAATTACACCGCAGGTTGGAAAGATTGCGAGTTTTAAACGAAAAAGGAGCAGTCGGCGGAAAATTGTTCCCTTCCCACTGGTAAAAAAGCTAGCTGCAATAAAAATTCCTACTAGAAAGCCCACTAAAATTGAAGTGCAAAATCATCCTACTCCAGTAGTCTCTCAGCCGAAGCTTAGAGAGATTCCAGAAAGAGTAGTGATCAAGGGTCATACTTCTACTTTGATTGATAATTCTGAATTGATTCAACACTATGGATATAGGGTTGGGAATTCTAAAGTTAAAAATTATGCTAGCTCATTTATCAAGCTAGAAGTGGCCAGATATTTAGCTAAGCTTGAAAAGCAGGAGCTAAGTGACGCTATCAGAGTTAAAGCCCAAAAGCTTGCTCAGCAGAAGAAGAACTCCCAGAAGAGTCAGGTGGTAAGCGTGGCCCCGGATCATGCTACCAATCAGGCAGCAGTAAAAGATAGCCAGCCAGCCATCTTGGAAGACA
Source organism: Bdellovibrionales bacterium (assembly GCA_018646675.1). Taxonomy (GTDB): domain Bacteria; phylum Bdellovibrionota; class Bacteriovoracia; order Bacteriovoracales; family Bacteriovoracaceae; genus JABGUH01. The sequence continues at coordinate 36,924 of JABGUH010000014.1, forward strand.
AAGTAAAGAACACCTTGGCCGCAACCAGTGTGGTCACTCAAGTGGCCAGGGAGCTGCCCACAGTATTTGAGTACTCATCTATGGATGAACCGATTAAAGGTGGCTCTCAGATTGATGTTGAAAATAGCATATCTAGCACTAAGACAGATAGAGTTAATGTCGGAGGCCACGGCATTGTGGTAAAGGCAGATGTTACTCCGACTAGAGAGTTGTCCAAGATTGTAATCAACCAAGGCTATAATCCGTTGGTTGCAGCTAATCGTCAAAAAGTTTCGGTTAGGGTGGAGAAGGTAATCAAGCGTGAGATGGATAGTCAGGCGGCAGTGAGTACTCATTCTGGGCAGAGTTCGGCGAGGTATGCGCCAGTTATTAAGAGCAGCCCCAAGCTGAAGAGTGGCAAAAAGATGAGTACTCAAAAAATAGAGCGAGCACCAGCGATTGAGTCCGATATAGTGGTTTTTACCTTACGAGCACTGAGCATCGATCCCCTGGGCAAGATAGCGCCACAATCTCTAAGTGGACACCAATTTGAGCCTCTCTATGATCGTAATATTCGCTTTAGTGATCACCGACATAATGGAAGAGTAGAGGTAACACACAAGCTGCAAGGTGAGACTGGGCACATAGGTGGTAGAGTTATTACTGAGCGTGGGATAGTTACCAATATATCCATGGCAGTGGATGCTGGCCGTCTAGATGTGGAGATACCGGTATTTTTGGAAGAGGAGCTTGAGCAGTTGGCCGGTGAGGTTGGTAATGAAAGTGTTGGCCATCTACTTCTTGATTTAGAAGATCATGACATAGAGGTAATGCTAGATGCTGGTCCGGTTACAAAGTTTTATTTTGATCACAACTTCAAGCGCACTACTGTTGATGGAGATTATAGATATCTACTAATTGTAAATATTCCGGTAGGCAATGTGTTAGTGAGTTATCAACAGCATAATGAAATGACCATTCCTCGAATTATCAATATTGTTCAAAATGAACTGTTATTTGAGAATGTTCAGTTCATGTCTGGGGGACCAGCGAAGATTGTATTACAAGAGCGGCGCTTGATGAGTGACCTTCCCTTTGATCTAAATCTCGCTTCTAACTCAGTGGCGTTGTTTGCAATGGATACCAAATTTCAAAAAAGTGGCTTAAGCCAGTTTAATTTCTACTTGGAGCGCCACCTGTTTGGTAGTAGAAACTATCTGGAGTTTACACATACCGATGAGCCAATCTTTGTTGGTATGGGGAGCAATAGTACTTTAGAGATACCCAGTACGCAGTTTCAAAAACATATTTTATCAATATTTAATCTAAATACTTTAGAGGAAAGCTGCTTAGTACAGATAAATCCTGCCAAAGAGATTAAGAGCTTTAGTGTCGGAGGAACATCTGGGCGTGGTAATTTAAATCTGTCCACACTCTACCTCGATATTGATGGCGTAATCAGTGATACTGCCAGTACATTAACTAAAAAGATATTTCTTGCTGCTGATGAGCAGGGGGTTATTAATTTCAGAGTCCTCTACGCTGACAGTAGTGAAGATTTGGTTAAAACTATCTGTTCTATCGATTCATATCTAGTTGAACAGCTTTAATTTCAAACTACCACTGATACTCTTTCAACACCTTGACTGTTTTTTGATATCCTGCCTTGACAACTTCAGCTGTATTATTGGGGTCAAGGGAGAAAAAATTGTGAAAAAAGACTTTATAGTTATCATGGTCAGGGTAGATATCAATTAGGTGAACATCTTTTTTATAGTGCAGTTTTCTCTCTAAAATATTTAATATTTTCTTTTGATGATCAACAGAGAAGTCATTGGCCATCATATATTGGTAGACAGAGTCGATAGCATCTTTTGCGGTACTGAATTTAGCACGGTTGGCAATAATCTTCTTTTGAATCATTAGGTAGATGGCCTGGATTCCGATCGCCGGAATCCCATAATTTATTAAAGAGCCAATCTCATCATGGTAGTGAAGTGGTGTGTGGGTCCAGGAACAGATAATGTGGTTACAGTTGTTGTCAAGAGCGACATGCGTAGAAAGAGTCTCTCTAATCTCACCATCCAAATAGTAATCAACCTCCGCAGTCAGTGGGTTTTTGATCGGATATGGAGAGTAAAAGGGTGGAACACTCATGCTGGCAGCAATGCTATCTGCGATTGAAATGTCCGTGTAATAGATTGCGGTACTATCATGAGAGGGGTTTGGGTAATTATATTTGCTAAAGATGACCTTGCGAGAGTGGTCAAGTTGGGTAGCGACTACAAAGAGGTCAGACTCCAGCTCATCAAAAAGACTAAACTCATTTAAATGGGTCTGAATATAATTATGCAGCCCATAGGTCGAAAAAAAACCGGAGATATTAGTTAGCGGCTGGAGTAGTTTTTTAATTGCGTAGGGCAAACCGATAAAAGGATCATAGGAAGAAGCTCTAGTTGGTTTCTTCATTGGATTTTTTAAATAGAGCATATCCCGGTATGATATGGGCACTAATTTAGTTTTTTTACGATTTAAATTGGCATCAATAATATCTAACGGCTTATGACCCATTGCAAAATAAAGATTAATTAGTGCACCAGCACTAGAACCAACATAGGTTGAGATCTGATATGAATCTTTTGGGGCGCCATTGCTTTTAAAGGAAAACCCCATCTCCTCTAATGCTAAAGCGACACCAAGGTGCCAGGCACCCGCTTTAATCACGCCACCAGAGAGTACGAGGGCAACTTTTTTATCTTTAAAAGGTGATAGGTCGATATCTTGCATGACAGTAGTATAATATTAATTGGATAAATAGGGAAATATTCACTAATATTGTTAGTATATAGTTAATTAACACTAGGAGTAGTCATGGGTGTTGATAGTAATTGGGTATCCATTTTAGAGTATGCCAGAATTAAAAAGATCTCGATATCAACGATTAGAAGGCACATTAAGGCTGGAAGGATCAAGAGTAAGCAGTTAAAAGGGAAGTACTTCCTATTGCTTCCAGCGTCTTTAAGATCAATAGATGATTGCGAGACAAAAGAGAGTCGCAGTGCTGATCTTGATAATAATCAGAGATATCTACTGCAAAAACAGGAAAATAGAGAACTAAGAGAGGAAATTGCTGATTTGAGAATGTTGGTTCAGCTTCTGGAGTCCAGATCAAGCGAGCTGATGGTGACGCCATCCTCTTCCGACACTCCACCAGTGATTCCCACAACACTATCATAGGGTCAAGTAGAGTGAGAAGATTAATTATCAGCTGTCTGTTACTGCTCTATTTAATTATTAGCTTGGGTTTCTCATCAGTTGATGCGGCACAAAGTCTGCGCCACTGTATGTTGCTCCCGATTAGTGACACTATGAATGGTGCAATCTCTTTTGAGGTGTTCAAGCATGTGGAGCGATTTCTAAGAGAGAGTGACTGGTGCTATTATCGATCTAATTCCGATATTCTGAATATTCTTGCTCGCTACAGAAAAAATCTATCTGGACATCTACAAAATGAGGATGTTCTTAAAGTAGTAGCAGAGAAAATCAGGGCCGGATCTTTGATACGAGTGGAGCTTAGTAGCTTAGTCAAAGGGGTAACAGTTAAGGTGAGCATCCTGGGGGAGAATGGAAGTGATGTCTATTTTAAAGAGGAGACTCATTTAACAACAGATAAGATAGATGTTATCGCCCAGACGATTGAGAACTGGTTAGATGTTTACGAGAAACATATTCCCTATGAGGGAAGAGTTACAGGTGTTTTGGGTACTCAGATCACAATTGATATTGGCAAGGATTCTGGAGTGAGGGTTGGAGATATAATTAAGATATCTCGATTTAAAAAGAAAAGACAACACCCACTACTTAAGTCAGTGGTAGATTGGGAGAGCGAGCCCCTTGCAGTTGCCAAAGTTAATTATGCCAATAATCAACAGGCCCAGGCAAAGATTACTGAGTTCAGATCTCGTAAGCGAATTCAGCTTGAGGATTGGATTAATTTTAAAAAACAGCCTCAAATTTCGGTTGTCGGCAAGGATGAAAAAAATCTGGTCAGCGACAATAGCTATAAGTTTGGTAAGCTGGGAACCGTAGAGCTGATGTTAAGCCTAGGGGTTGGCTCAGAAAGTAGTTATACCTCCAGCGCTGGTACCAAAAAAATTGGTGGTTTGCTCTTTGGCATAGATACTGCTTTCGAGGTTTGGGTGACAAGAAACTGGTGGGGAGGACTTGATTTGGATTTGGGTCTAGCATCATATAAACAGCAAGAAGGAGCAATTTCCGGCAGTGGGGCCGGAGTAAGTATGGTTCGTTATAAATTTTTGGCCGGATATCGCTATCTCCCACTGGGGTTCTTTTATGGCCCGCGAGTAGATGGATTTATTGGATATGGAAATAATAGTTATAATCAGGACTACAATAGTAGTGATGGATTTACCGAGAGCTCTTTTGGTGGATTGTTGCTAGGTGTGCGCGGAAGCGTGCCGATTAAAAAAACCATCCGAGTTCACCTTCGCCTGGATTACCGGCCGGCTGCTGGTTATAGTGAAGGTATTACTCTCTACGGTGAAGGCAATTCTGTTACCAGCTATGACTTTGAAGTGGGAGGAGGTTACCAGTATGCTCCTTCAATTAAACTCAAGGCAGCACTGGAGTTTATCACCAATAAGGCGAGCTTTAGTTCTGGCAGTACGATGACTTTTTCTGAAACAAAGTTAAAAGTTGGAGCATCTAGCACATTTTAATTTACTGTCTCTTTGAGACCGTGATTACAAGAGAGTATTATGGATAAAATTCATAAGTTGGAAGAGCTGATTATAAAGCACAAAGTTGACTACTATAGTGGCAAACCTACAATAAGTGATATTAAGTATGATGCAATAGAAGAGGAGTTAAAAGGGCTTTGTCCTGATAGCCCGGCACTTAAACTTGTCGGATCATCTCCTAGCAATGAAAGCAAAGTACCACATAAGAAAAAAATGTTGTCGCTAGATAAAGTTTACAATTCACATGAACTGATCGAATGGATTGGAGATAAAAGTTCAATTGGAACTTATAAAATTGATGGTGTTAGTTGCTCTCTTATCTATCAATTCGGGAAGCTAGTGTTGGCAAAGACCCGAGGTGATGGGCGTCAGGGTGAGGATATTACTGATAAAGTTTTGTGGATGGACTCTATTCCGCGTGAGTTACCATTGGCACAGGATGGCGAGATTGAAGTTAGAGGTGAGCTTTTTTCTACTAAGGATAACTTTTCATCTTTAGCTGCGGAGATGGAAAACATTGGCCTGGCACGGCCATCTTCTCGGCGTAATATTGTTGCAGGTCTGATTTCACGCAAAGATCATGTTCAATTGGCGCGTTTTATCTGCTTCACGGCTTTTGATTTAATTGCACCTAATTTAGAACTATCCAGCGAAGAGGAAAAATTTTTAAAATTAGAACATTTGAATTTTGATATTCCACCTCTATTTATCAACCCCACTGCGAGCAGCCTTGAAGGGATTATTGAAGACACAAGAGAGTTCATGAGCGAAGGTGACTATCAGATAGATGGTTTAGTCTTCAGCTACAACGATCTTACTCTGCACAGCTCTCTTGGAGAGACTGCGCACCATCCCCGTTATAAAATAGCTTATAAGTTCAAGGGAGAGACAGCAGTAACCCAAATCAAGAAAATAGAGTGGGGAGTCTCTCGTAATGGTGTATTGACCCCGGTCGGGATTGTAACACCAGTGGAGCTGAGTGGTGCTGTTATTTCACGGGTAACTTTGCATAATTTTGGATTGCTAAAGCAGTACAATTTAAAGGTTGGAGATACGATAGAGATTATTCGCTCTGGGGAAGTTATCCCTAAATTCCTGTCAGTAGTTAAGCCGACGGTGGGTGAGTTAGATTTAATTAAGCAGTGTCCTGGCTGTAGTGGAGCAGTTGAAATTGATGACATACGATTACGTTGTATTAATTCCAACTGTACTGCCAGAGAGCTGGAGACAATTCTTAACTTTGTTCAAAAAATTGGAATTGATGATTTAAGTGGGAAGCGGCTTCAAGAGATGCTTAAACAGGGCTTAATTAAAACGATCGTTGATCTTTACCATTTATCCATTGCTGATCTTTTGAAATTAGAAAAATTTAAAGATAAATTGGCTAAAAAGGTCCACTGCAATATTCAACAGAGCATGAGTGTTGACCTGATTACTTTTTTATCTGCACTTGGCTTAAAAGGGGGAGGACGCCATCAGTGCGGTAAGGTTGTAGCATCTGGAATAGATACCATAGAGAAAATTTTCCAGTTAACCATTCCCCAGTTGGCCCAAGTAGAGTCATTTGCTGAAAAATCGGCGACGGACTTCATCCACTCTTTAAATGAGCGTCGAGAGTTAATTAGTCAACTACAGGCGGTAGGCTTCAGTTTTATGACAGGAGTAGTCGAAGCAAGCGGACCACTAAGTGGCAAAAATCTATGCATAACAGGAAAGTTAAGTCAGAAGCGAAGTGTTGTTGAGGATCAAATTCGCAGTATGGGAGGTCGGGTTGTCACCTCTGTTACATCAAAAACCGATTATCTTTTGACCAATGAGTTAGAGAGCACCTCTAGCAAATTTAAAAAAGCTAAGCAATATGGAACACCAATTCTAACTGAAGAGGAGTTATTCTCTCTCTAGTAGAGGGTAATCACTAAATATTAGTTAAAAGAAAGCTTAATTAAGCCGTTCGATAACATCATATAAAAAAAAGTTAACAGGAATTAACTCATAAACTGATAGTCAGCAAGACACTGTATAGTAGAGTTGTATATAATATATGAGAAAAAATAATCACAACCACAAGGGGGAGCAGATGTTACGTTTCAAGGTTATTGTTTTTATCAGTGTGCTGGTTTTTTCAGCATCACTTTTTGGCGCAAAGATGGTTGGAAAAGTTCAATCCGTTTCACGTAAAGCAAAGTTAATTCAATTTGTAAATCCAAAAACCAAAAAGGTAAATATTGTTAAGTTTAACAGTAAGACTAAACTTCTAGAGGTGTCATCTTTTAAGGCCTTAAAGCCAGGCAGTAAAATTAGTGTTCAAGTTGATAAAAACGGCGTTGCAAAATCAATCAAGTTAATTTTAGTAAAGGTGGCAGCCGAAAAGAGAATTTCGACCAGTGATCTGGCGAAAATGATTGAGAACGGCGATGATTTTTTTCTGGGGGATGCCAGACCTCCAGGAAAATGTGGCATGGGACATATACCAGGTGCGGTCAATACATTTACCAAGACATTAAAGAAAAACATGCATCTTCTTCCAAAGAATAAGAATAAGTTGTTGGTCTTTTATTGTGGTGGCCCATCCTGCCCCTTAAGTCCAAAGGCTGCCAAGATGGCAGAGAAAATGGGGTATAAAAATGTAAAAGTTTACGTTGACGGAGTTCCTGCATGGAAAAAGAGCAAGCGACCAGTTGAAGTAGATACTGGATGGCTAAAAAAGCGGCTTAATGTTAACCACGTTATTGTGGATATGCGTTCAGCTTCAGAGATTGCTAAAGGGCATATTCCTGGTGCCATTCAGTTTTCGTATTTAGATGTGAAAAACATGGACAAGAAGTATAAGTCTAGAGGAGTTAAAAGTAAGAAAAAACTACTATTCGGCATAAGGGATAAAAAGGCACCAATTATTCTATACTCGAATAATAATATGGGAAAAGATGTTGTTGCTAGTTATAAAATAATCGCCAGCTGGAAGTATAAGTCAGCCGCAGTTTTGAGTGGAGGATTTTCCAACTGGAGCAAGAAAGGTTTGAAAATAGAGAGTGGGAAGCCTGCCTTCTCTGCTAAGTATGTAAAGAAAATGGAGAAGGGAGCAGCAACAGATGAATCATTTATTAGTGCTGCCAGAACTGGAAATAAGATGATCATTGATGTTAGATCTGAAGCAGAGGCTTCTGATGGTGTTGCCCCATATTCTATAAATATTCCGCTTGATCAGTTAAAAGATAATTTACATCGAATCCCTAAGAAGGGTGGGGTTATCCTTTACTGCAGTACTGGTTCTAGAGCCTGTATGGGGTATAATACTTTCAAAAAAGCTGGTTATAAGAATGTTACCTATCTCAATGATCAGTTTGATGAATTACTGAGGTCACACAATATTGATACGGTTTCTCTTGAGCAATCGGAAAAAATGGCTGGCAGGATTGTAAAAAAGTCCAAAAAGAAAATGCCCCGGAAATCAATGCATCGTAGAAATATGGATGATGAAGAGGGTTGTTAAGCATTTTACTCATCAGGCGGGTATCCTCCCGCCTGATCTACTCCTAGCAGATTTACTTGGCAGTTGCCATATTGCTCAGCCATGAATAACCGAGTGTTCTGCTTCGGTTTATTTTTTCACACTACTTAACCAGCGATTATCTATGATATAATGTTTAGGTATATATTAGTGCCAAAAGGAAGTTGGGCAATGAAAAGAATTTTAGTAATTGAAGATAATGAGAAGTACGTCAAGGTTCTAGATAAGGCGTTACATTCAAATTCCAGTTCGAGTCTAAGAATAATTACAACGTCGTCAGTTCTACATAGTATTGAGTATTTAAAACAGATATCCGCAGTTGATTTGGTGATTGTTAAAAACCGCATTGACAATCAAGCTACAGCTTCTGAGATGGCAGCTTACATGATCAGAGAGGGCAGAGCGATCCCGATGATAGTATTGGGTCCAGTTGACTGCAATTTACCAGCAATCTGCTCTGTTGTTGCCGACCCCTATACTAATTGGAAAGATGTTGTTGGAGGTGCAGATAAATTTCTTCAGTCTGCCCCAACCATAAATAGAAATAAGGATGGCGGAAAATATTCTAGAATCCCCCTGCCATATTTATGTAATACAGATAAGTTATCTTGTGATCTATACTTAAAAATTCGTAACAAGGATAATAAGTATGACTATTTAAAAAGAATTTCCGAGGGAGAGAATATATTAGGTGGTGACATTAAAGAGTTTCAGCGAATGGGGTTAAACAGCTTCTATCTAGACGATAAAGTGCGCCGACTTTTTATCAACAAAACGATTAATGAAACGGCGAATAAAATGGAGGATGCCAATAGCAACATTACAGACCTGCTAGGCAACCTTGAGATTGCTTATCATTTAATTACGGTTGAGGTCTGCCGGTTTGGATTTATTGATAATCTTACAGATTTACTTGGGCCAATGATTCAGTACTTAGAGCGAATTATTACCCATGAAAAATTGAGAACGCAATTTGTTAAAATACTGTTGGCGATGGATTCTAGTGATACTTTTAAGCAGGCAGCCCTAACTCATTTTGCCTGTGCAGCGATGGTAAATGCATCTGAATGGGGTAATGCTTCACAGCTGGAGAAGCTATCCCATGTATCTTACATGCATGATCTGGCACTTGAAAATGATCTACAACTAACTTCTATCACCGAAGACCAACAGCTAACTGAAACCATCGAGAGTAAGTCAAAACGAGATCTTGTTCACCAACATGCAGCACTAAGTTCGATGGTGGCACAACAGTATTCTAAACTTCCATTCGGCGTTGCTAGAATTATTCGGGAGCACCACGGTTCGCCAACAGGTGAGGGGTTTATGTTGGCATTGGATGAAAATATATCCGCCTTAGCCATTGTCTTTATTGTTGCGGAAAAATTCTCTCTTGAGCTGCTGGATTGTCATGATCCATGTGTCGAAACAGATAGAGATCAGCTGTTCCAGCAGCTATATGATTATTTTCCTCAAAAAGCAGCGCAAAATTTAGTCCATAATTTGAACGAAAATATTACGATCTAGATTTCAGCTATATATATTCACTAGTTACTAACACCCAGTATGGGGGTCGATTGCATATTACCATTGTCCATGGAATACATTATCTATAAAATGTCAGCCAGACGGATTATTTTTCAAAGTGGGAGCAACTAATGACCAAAAAAAATAGTAACTTTATCTGCCAAAAATGTAGCTACACTACTGCAAAGTGGATCGGCCGTTGTCCTGACTGTGGTGAGTGGAACACGATATTGGAAGAAGAGAAAAAATTGGTACCAGGAGGAAGAGCTTCAGATAGTAGTCGTGAAAGGTCACTGCCTCTGGGTGAGATTGTCCAGCAGGACTATCAGCGCGTAAGTAGTGGCATGGAGGAGTTTGACCGTGTGGTAGGGGGAGGTGTTGTCCCCGGTTCACTTATTTTAATTGGAGGTGAGCCGGGCATTGGTAAATCGACTTTACTCACTGCTGTTTTAGGGAGATTTTGTTCAATTGGGGCGAAGGACGAAAATGGCGATAAGGTTCTATATATAAGTGGCGAGGAGTCCTGTGCTCAAGTTGCCTCTAGGTCAAAGCGGCTGGGGATTCAAGAGGATAATTTTCTAATCTATCATGAGACAAATTGGGAAAATATACTAACCGAGCTCAAGCAAGTTAAACCAAAATTTTTGGTGATTGACTCAATTCAGACCACCAGTACGTTGGAGATTAGCTCTGCTCCCGGCACGATCTCTCAGATTCGAGAGGTAACCTATGAATTGATGAATTATATCAAAGCGAACAACACGACCTGCTTTATTATTGGTCATATTACCAAAGAGGGATCTATTGCTGGCCCCAAGGTCTTAGAGCATATGGTTGATACGGTCATCTATTTTGAAGGCGATCAGTTTGGTCACTACCGTCTTTTGCGAGTTATAAAAAATCGTTTTGGCGACACTAACGAGGTCGGAATTTTTGAGATGAAGGAGAGTGGTTTAGCAGAAGTAAGGAATCCATCTCAATATTTTTTAGAACAACAACAAGAAGACTCCTTCGGTCGCTCTTTAACCTGTGTGTTAGAGGGCAATCGCCCCATTTTTGTTGAGATTCAAGCTCTGGTTGTTGACAATAAATTTGGCAATGGGCGGCGTACTACCCATGGAGTTGATAGTAATCGTTTGGCAATGTTGGTTGCGGTGATCGAAAAATATATGGAGATACCTCTAGGCTACAATGACATCTATCTTAATGTTGTAGGTGGAATTAGGCTTGCTTCCAGAGAGTCTGACTTAAGTATTGTCTCATCATTGATTAGCTCATACCGTGGAAAAGTTGTCGATGACTCTATTGTACTAATTGGTGAGGTGGGATTGACCGGTGAGGTAAGGATGGTGCCTCGAATGGAGATCCGTCTGAAGGAGATGGCCCAACTTAACTATCGCCGAGTTGTGACTGCAGAAAAGGTTGCCCGCGAATATCAGGGGAAGTTTGGTATTGAGATAATTGGTATAAGTAAGGTAGAGGAGTTACTCACCCTACTTTAGTAACCGCACTAACCTATTGAATTTTTATTATATATAACGAAAACAGACGGCAAAAATGACGCGTATGCGTCATTTTTATTGATTCAGCGGTGATCTTTGCTATAAGGAAGTAATTATTAACGATAATTTAGGAGGATTAAATAGCTCTGATATCAATGCCATTAAGTGTGGCACCCATCTCTCAGCAACCGCAATTCTCTTTTTGGGAGATTAGAATCTTTAGAACTATTTTTTCAATTGCGATCCTGCTATCCACCCTCTCACTTTTTGCTAAAACAGAATTTTCCCAAACGGTTGAATACGTTCAGAAGAGATATGCCAACCAATTTACCGATTATCCGATCTTAATTTTTGATAAAGATGAGATCCACTTTCGTTTTGCTGCTGCTAACCTCTTTGGCGATAAAAATGAAGCCAAAAGGGTTGAGATTATAAAGTCCTATGTCCTAGATGAGAGCGGAGTAGTACTAACGGATAGTGATGCTGCAAGCCTAGATATCTATCTGACCAAGCTAAAGGAGGGGGCGTTTGCTGTTCCAGTTACACGCGGGAGCTTTCGGGCACCTGAATATCAAATGTGTGCCGTATTTCCGGCCCTTTATAATAGTAACCAGAGATTGGAGGCTGAGAGGATCACCGGTTTAACAATACCTGGTGCATATCAGGACATTGATTTTAATCATCTAAAGAGAGGGATGACTCTTAAAGAGATGAGACTATTCTCTATCTACCATGAGCTAGGACACTGTCTAGATAGAAAATATATGCCAGCTGCCAGTAGCGAATATGAACTAGATGCTTATTCGATTCACTTGAGTGAGTCATTTGCTGAAGTGATGGGTTTGCTGCTGTTAGAGAGAGAGGGCATAACAAATACTGCAGCCAAAAGAGCACTATATCGAAATCTTTATTCGAGAAAGGTTGGCAAGTGGATGGCTGATAATCCTCAGTATGGTGTGGGAAATCAAGCATTCCAGTATGGTGGAATTACCTACTACCTTGTTCCGGTTTTGAAAGCGGCACAAAAGATAATTGAGAGTGGTGAGGTTGATTTCACATCTCTATCCCTTGAGCAGATCAATACTGAAACAGTAAAAGTAGTTGAAGCCCATGCATTGAAATCCAGATCGTTTGCAGCCATTTTTCAATTCATGAATCGTGGTGAGACTGAGGCCCGTGCTAAATATCACCGGTGGGCAGAGGAGATGCCAGATCTTTTTACTGAGACGCTAGGGGAGCTGATCTCTTATATTAACACTTCAACGGCAATGTTAGATGAGCTACTAGATTTAAATGTCCAGCCAGAAAAAGATGGTACAGATGAGCTGAGTAGTCTGGATAATCCTACACTATGTGATGACCTGAAGGAGGGGAGGCAATCTCTACTCGAAACTTTCCTACAATCTGCACGAAATGAGCTAGAGCAGAGTCGGGTATCAATAGAGATGCAGCGGGAACGCCAGATCAGACTAAATGATTTTTTTAATAATTTGTCCAGCAGCTGTGCCGTCAAATCATAGTCCTTTTGACGCCTTCAATATTAAGGAATACTAAATTTTAGGTTAGGACTGGTCGCACACTTCTGAGGTTTGACCATTTTGCACTCCACCCCCCATCCGCTTAAGTAGGTTATCCTGCCCTTCATAGAGATACTCCACCTTGGTTAGAAGGAGGATAATATCTTTACTAAGGCTTAGTGCGGAGTGATAACTCTCTTCGGAACCTTGAAAGCGGCCAGAACGTAGACTACTTACTGTTTCATCTGCAGCATGATGAAAGTCCTTGTGAAGCTGATCCAACATGGAAATTTCGGTATGCTGGCTTAAAAATTCGTGTCCCTCATTGTGTATCCATAACCCTAGATTACACTGCTCTGCTGGCTGGAGTTTAACTGTCCGCCCATAGTTGCGAAATGCATTTTGTAAATCGATTACCCACTCCACATGGGTCAGGCGAGTCTGGTTAATCTTTTCAATATAATTCTTGTGTACATGTTCACCTTTTTTTCCTTCAATATTTGAAGACTCACAAAAGGTGGGAATATCTTCATGCTTTGGTGTTTGAGGTTCTGGTGTTACCAGCATTTTTAGTACACGAATAGAATTTGAAATGAAAGATGGCTTATCCGACTCTAAAATATCTAACTCCATACTAGTCAACAGATAGATTATCTCTCGACTAAGCACGTGAATCTCTACCAGTGACTGCTCAATACCCTCTTTAATGTCTATTCTCTCTGCTGCGGATTGGTCATGACCAGGTGTCAATAAGCGCTTTCGCTCCTCTAACATATGTTGAGCAACACGGTGAAATTTTTGATGAACATCTGAGAGAGGCCAAACTACGCGTGAATAATTATAGTGACGCAAAGCTTTTCCATATAGCCACTTGCCAAGATCGCAATCCTCATGCCCTAACAGAGGAGATATGCCAATTGAATCATCATCCAGTGTTGTACGATCAAGTCCCTGCTTCACCATTAGCTCTAGTTTTTCGGTCCAGTCGATATGTACCAAACGTGCAACATTAGCATCCAAACAGACATTCATTTTCATCTTATACTTCCTTATTAATTTTCTGTGCTACCTCATTTAAGAATAATATTTATATTATTTATTACTTAGAGAACACCATTTACGTCAAAATTATTTAAAAAAAAATATTTTTAACACCTTGAAAATATGTAAATTAATCTTAATCAGTAAAATAACTATAGTGTAATATTGTTTTTTGTGTATACATAACCTATATTATATAATATAGGTTTGTCAATATTGATCAGGCATTGTCAGCAATAGCGATGTCTCATAGACAGATAACGAGGTAACTACCTGTGATTATGCATGAACGTAGCCATACTGATCATATAACTATTATAAATGAGACCCTCTATATGATTCAGAAAGAGTTAAAAGAGATCGAAATGGCTGTTTTTGTCAATAAGCCTCGCCCTGAGCATCTTAGTTTAGCCGATAAGCTTTGCTTCAGTATCAAAAACTTTTTTCGCCTGATTGAGAGCTATAATCAACCAAGTAATGACAACAACGGGGCACAGGCAACTAAGCGTTCACACCAAGCATTCATAGATGAGATTAAACAGTATCTTGAGCTGTACCGGCAGGGCCGTAACCACTTAAGTACTCAAAAATTAAGTAGTTGGGAGCAGCAACTAGTAGTATTTTATCAGACACACCTAGAATTATTGCGGTCTAGGAGATGAGTAGACTAGCTGTAAATATAATAAGTTTAACCACTGATTGCCAAAAGGCTGGAGAACGACATGCAAGAGACTAAACAGCACTATAACTATAAGGATCTATCGATCATCTTCTCTCTCCTCTCCAGTGAACTTCGCTTGAGAATTATTCATCACTTAAGCCAGCAGGAGTCCACCGTTAGTGAGATTGTGGCCAGAGTAGACGCCAGTAAACACAATGTTTCTCAACAGCTAAAAAGCTTATCAATACTTGGTATTGTTGAGCGTAAAAAAGTAGGGCGATTTGTTTACTGTAAACTAAAAGGAGAGTTCGACTGGAGCATGGTTGAACAGTTACAGCTTAAAACCTCTCCAATGATGACCCACCTGTCCCCCAGTAATGATCCAGTTTGTCAGCAAGAGGACCAAAAGGAGCTTTCAGCATGAGTGGTAAGATTAATCGACGAGACTTTATCGTTATCTCTTCGGCGGCAGTCGGCACCGGCTCCGCGCTATTAAGTAACTCAGGACAGGCGATCACTAATCATGTTTTGGGTAATGTTGAGCGTTCGGTTGCCAGTGATGACAGTGCAACAACACCAACATTTTGCGAAATCTGCTTTTGGAAGTGCGCCGGAACGGTTCATAAGGATAAAAGCGGGGAGCCATGGAAGATTATTGGACACCCTGATGATCTACATTGCAATGGTAGACTTTGCACAAGGGGATCAGCAGGTGTTGGGGCATATACAGATCAAGATCGCTTAAAAAAACCATTGCTAAGAGTAGGGAAAAGAGGTGAGCAGACTTTCAAGGAGGTCTCTTGGGATAAAGCGCTTCAGCATATTGCAGATAAGATGGCGTCCATCAAAAAGGAGCACGGTGCAGAAAAAGCAGCGCTGTTTACCCACGGAATTGGTGGCGGATTTTTTAAAACTATTTTCAAAGCCTATGGATCCAAGATGCTAACACATCCATCCTATGCTCAGTGTCGCGGACCTCGTGCCGAGGCATTTAAGCTAACTTTTGGTGAAGCGGTTGGCTCACCGGAAAGAACGGATATGGAAAATAGTAAGTGCATAGTTCTAATGGGATCACATATTGGTGAAAACCTGCATAATGCTCAGGTACAAACCTTTAGCAAGGCACTAGAGAGTGGCTGTCAGGTGATTACTGTGGATCCGCGCTACTCTGTGGCCGCCAGTAAATCTAAGCACTGGTTGCCAATCAAGCCTGGAACTGACATGGCACTGGTCTTGGCCTGGATTAATGTAATCATTGAAGAGGGACTATTTGATAAGAAATTTGTGAAAGAGAGCTGCCTGGGATTTGATGAGCTCAAAGAGGAGACGAAAGATAAAACTCCTGAGTGGGCTTACCTGATTACCGGTATTGAACCGCAAGTGATTAGAGAGACTGCTCGTACTATGGCGCGTTTTGCTCCTGCTACCTGTGTTCACCCATCTCGTCATGTTGCTTGGTATGGAGATGATACTCAGCGCCTACGTTCAATTGCAATTCTAAATGCTCTGCTGGGCAACTGGGGACAGCCGGGAGGATTCTATTTTCAAAGTAAAGCGAAAGTAAAAAAGTATCCCCACCCAGCATACCCTAAAGTAAAAAAGAGGTGGTATGATCTGATGAATGGGGAGTTCCCATTGGCCAGTAGTGCACCATCATCTACCATTCGAGATCTAACACGAGATGGTCACTTTAAAGCGTGGATGGTCTACGCCACAAATCTTATGCAATCACTGCCAGAGCAAAAGAAGACAATCGAGGCAATTAATAATCTTGATCTACTAGTTGTGATTGATACTATGCCTGCCGAAATTACCGGATATGCGGATGTCGTGCTGCCGGAGTGTAGTTATCTGGAGCGCTATGATGAGTTGCGAATCACCTCTGGTAAGCGCAAGCAGATTGCACTACGTGCACCAGCTGTTCCTCCCAAGTGGGATAGCAAACCCGCTTGGTGGATTGCCAAGAAACTGGCTGATAAAATGGGTTTAAACGAGTATTTTAAGTGGAATACGATTGAAGAGTATCTTGATTACCGTCTACAAAGTGTCGGTAGTTCTTTAAAAGAGTTGCAGAAAAAAGGGGTAATTGAACTAGATCATCCTGCGCCTCTCTATTTTCAAAAAGGGGAGAGGCCAGTCTTTAACACTGCAAGTGGTAAAGTTGAGCTCTACTCTAAAAGACTGGAAGATTTAGGCTTTGATCCACTACCTAAGTTCACTATGCCTGAACAACCACCGCAAGATTTTTACCGACTGATTTATGGTCGGGCCCCAGCTCATACTTTTGGAAAAACTGTGAATAACCCTGTGTTAAACCAAATCATGCCAGAAAATGAAGCATGGATTAATAGCAATGTTGCCAAACAGTGGAATCTTCAAAATGGTCAATCTATAAAGTTGAAAAATAGCGATGGAGTAATTAGTGAAAACATCAAGGTCAAGGTGACCGAGCGGATCCGCAATGACGCCATCTACATGGTACACGGGTTTGGCCATACTGACCGGCGTTTACGATTGGCTTTCGGAAAAGGAGCTGACGATCAGCAGCTGATCACCAGAGTAAAAGTGGATCCCATTATGGGAGCGACTGGCTTTAGAACCAACTTTGTCACCATCGTTGTTTAAGTAGAAGGAGAGATAATCGATGCAATCGTTAAAAAATAAATATGCAATGGTTATAGATACGAAACTCTGTATTGGGTGTGGTGACTGTGTTGTCGCCTGTAAGGTAGAGAATCAGGTGCCTGATGGACTACATCGTGATTGGGTTGTCGAAGAGACAACCGGGGTGTTTCCCCATCTGGAGATGGAGATTCGCAGTGAACGTTGTAACCATTGTGATAATCCTCCCTGTGTTAGTAGCTGCCCAACCGGCGCTAGTTTTATTGACAAAAATTCCAATATTACTTTGGTAAATTCATCCAAGTGTACCGGCTGTAAAGCGTGTGTCGCCTCCTGTCCCTATGATGCTCGTTTTGTCATGCCTGAAGGATACATTAGTAAATGTACCTTCTGCCAGCACCGAACAGTTAAGGGGGAGCTTCCGGCCTGTGCCAATACCTGTCCTACTCACTGTATTCACTTTGGAAACTTAAATAACCCATTTAGTACTGTCTCAAGGCTGCTTCGATCAAGAAAGTACAAGGCGCTGGTCACCGAAGCAGGAACAGGGCCAAACGTCTACTACTTGCTGTAATAGCTAAAATGTGGAGTAAACTATAATGAAGGAAATTACCATCACTACAAATAAACTGAATCACCTGATCGATCCATCGCTGCATATCTGGGGGTGGGAGATTCCAGTCTACCTCTTTTTGGGTGGTCTGGCGGCAGGAGCACTATTAATCGCGGCATTGGCCATTGTTTATGAACAGAAAAAAAAGCTGCCCTCCGCTTACTCCCAACTGGCAATTGTTGCACCTGTTGGGCTAAGTATCGGCATGGTGGCCCTTTTTTTGGATCTGGAGTATAAGCTTCACGTCTTTCGCTTTTACACTACGTTCCAAATTACATCCCCCATGTCTTGGGGATCATGGATTTTGATGCTCTTTTATCCATTTAGCATCATTTTAACCCTAGGTACGCTAAAAGAGGGATGGCCAAAACTCTACAAAGTGGTCGCTCCACTTCCTGTCGTTAAGCAGTTAATCCCTTTTTGTCAGAAGAACCTCAAGCAGTTTGCATACTACTCTATCCCTGTAGCTACCTCTCTAGGAATCTATACCGGAATTCTACTCTCAGCCTTTGTCGCTCGTCCTTTTTGGAACTCGGCAATCATCGCACCAATTTTTTTAGTTTCAGGGATTTCTACCGCTTTGGCCCTAAATCTCTTCTTTAGTAAAAAACCAGAGGAGCAGAATTTTCTAACCAAGATGGATCTGATCGCGATTCTCTTCGAAGTGATTCTGATTGCGCTATTGATTATCGGCATGATGACAGGGGGAACTCAAAAAGCTGAAGCATTAGGTCTGATTATGGGGGGCGCATATACTACACATTTTTGGATATTCTTTATGGGAATTGGAATTATGCTGCCTTTGATATTGGAGATTATGGAGCTGAAGGGATTTAAGGTCTCGCACTACTTGACTGCCACCCTGGTGCTTTTTGGAGGTTTGATCTTCCGCTTTATTATGGTTAATGCGGGTCAAGTGTCAACTTGGGTAAACTACTAAACTTGGTAATAATTAAGACTATAAACGAACAGGAGTGAACAGAGATGCTATTGACAAAAATGAGATATCTAAATCCATATATTGCCGGAGTGGGACTTGGGCTATTTTTGTTAGCCGCCTTTGTATTCTCAGGCCAAGGCTTGGGTGGATCAGGTGCAATTATGCGAACAGTTGTTGGTGGAGTAAAAATTTTCTCTCAGCAACATGTTGATAATAATATCTATATGGTTAACTATGGCGGTGGCAAACTAAACCCGCTGGATAGCTGGCTAGTGTTTGAAGTAGTAGGGGTATTCGTTGGTGGTCTACTGTCCGGAATATTGTCAGGGCGTTTTAAAGCTGAAACTAACCACGGCCCGAGAATTAATCGACGAAAAAGACTGATTCTCTCTTTCTTAGGAGGATCTCTGTTTGGATTTGGAGCTCGTTACGCAAGGGGATGTACCAGTGGGGTCGCCCTCTCTGGTGGGGCAACTCTGGCGGTTGGTAGCTGGGTAACGATGTTTGCCATATTTTTTAGTGCCTATGCTTTAGCTTATTTTCTACGCAAAGTATGGCTGTAACTAATCAAGCAATCTGGAATAAAGGAAGTATATTATGATTTTTCCACTATCACACCATTTAGAGTTGTCTTCAGAATCGAACTATCTAATCGCTTTTTTGATAGGTATCGGTTTTGGCTTTTTTTTAGAGCAGGGAGGATTTGGTAATGCCAACAAACTGGCCAAGACCTTCTATTTTCGTGATATGACTGTGGTTAAAGTGATGTTCACTGCCATTGTCACTGCGATGATAGGTCTAATTATTTTTAGAGCTTTCGGGCTGATCAATATGGATCAAATATGGATAAATCCCAGCTATATTGTACCAGGAATTTTTGGTGGATTAGTTATGGGTGTAGGTTTTATTGTAGGTGGCTACTGCCCAGGAACAGCGCTCGTTGGTATGGCAACGCTCAAAGTTGACGCCTGGATTAATGTCCTTGGTGGAGCACTGGGTATGTACATAGCAGCGGAGGTTATCCCCTACACTTATACTTTCTGGAAGAGCACACTCATTGGTGAGAGAATTACACTACCTGAATACTTCAATATCTCATATGGCTTAACAGGATTTTTTGTCATTCTATTTGCATTGGCATTTTTCGGTTTTTCCGAGGTGATGGAGAGAAAATTTGGAAATAGGGAGGAGCTGAGATGAATACTAGAGTCGTTAATGTCATAGTTTTACTGGTGATTGGATTGTTACTAATTGCTCTACCTAATCCCCAAAAACTGGAGTTAAAGGAGTTACACCTTCCTAATCACTACCACTATCTAGTTGAGACGATTGAACCAGAGCTAGTGGCTAAGATGATTATTGATGATTTTGGTGGATTCACTATTATTGATCTTCGCCCTGCAAGTGGTAGTAATTTAACAAAGATTGATAGTGCTTTATCGCTTAGCCTGGAGGAAATGTTACGGAGAGACTCCTTACTAGATATAAAATACTGGGGCAACCTCATCCTTGTCGATGATAAATTAGAGCGAATGAAGATGGCTGCTTATTATCTATCTCAAAATGGCCTTCCCGCCACCATTATGGAAGGTGGATTTGGTCAGTGGGCGCAGCAGATTTTAACTCCTACGTTCCCTGGTGATTTAGCTTCTGACCTGGAGGTTGAACAATATAAGGAGCGACTCGCTATCTCAAATTTTCTACAAGGAAAAGGAGACTCACTGGGTGGTGGAGTGGTGATCAAAAAGAAACGTCGCATTCTAAGGCGTGTTGTTCGTCAAGAGGGGGAGGGTGGTTGTTAGTCACTAGCCTCCATACAATGTTTTTACTATAAGTTAACAACTGTCTCGATCACTCTATTTTGTACAGTAGCGTAAAACTCTTCGCTGCTCCACTTGATTTAGCGGTCGAAGTGGCATCTTCATATATAGATCATCCATCTTCTTATCAAAAAGTGAGGTCCAACTATCTGCTGGCAACCCATCACGTAGTGTTCCATATTCAGGAGTGAAACTCCACTCCCCTTCACTCCCTTTACTCAGCACTCCTTGACCCAATCCTAAAGCCAATGGTGAACAGTGACATGAAGTGCAGCTTCTTCCTTTTTTTATGGTTGTATGTGGTGAGACCTGAACAAAGCGACGATGAAATGATCCATCCTGCGATAGATTATCAATGTTAGATCTTCCAAGGTCACGTCGATTCTGATTTAAAGTCATAATCATGCCTGGGGCCACAGGAACAATCTGGCGTAAGCCATCATTCCCAATTTTCACCCCCAGAGTTGGAGGGGCGGCCAGAAAGTCTCCGGAGTACTCAACCCACCTACCTTCTTTATCTTGTTGAGTGTGACAGCTAATGCACTGGGGAACCCAGGATGAGTGACAACTGCTACAACTTAAGGCAGCATGTCCCGTCTGCGAATTTTGGCAACTGCCACCGGGAGCTTTTAGTAAATGTAATTTTCTAGAAATCTTTCCTTCAAGTCTGATCTCTCGGCTGGGAGCAACAAAAGCATTAATCAAAGCCCGCCCATTTTTCTTGGTGGTTAAAAAGCGGCGCTCCGTTAGCTCCCTCTTGTAGCGAATCAGAAGAATTTTTCGATCTTCAGCAGTTAGTTCACTCCAGCTAATAGAGTTGGCCCGCCCTTTTAAGTGACAATCCTGGCAAGCGACCTCTAGCTGCTCTCGTTGGTGACTATAGAGATTACCATCTCCCATCGTCTCAGTGGCTGTGTGACAGTCGATACAGGACATGCCTGCTTGATGATGAAGATCTGCGTGTTTTTTTATAAAGACGCGCTTACTCTTTCCCACTAAACGGTGGTTTATGCTCTTAGAGATAGCTTCTGTCGGCTCAAGTTTACTCTCATGCCACCCTTCAAAGCTAGTGCTGATTCTGCCTGAACGAGAGTGGCAACCAAAGCAGTGGTTGTTGCTCACTTTGATCGACAGTGATGGATGAGCATTTTTATTCAAGCTTGGAGAATAGTTAAGATGGCAGGCCAGACATCCGCCGCCACGAGAGTTTTCATCAATCGCACCCAATTCATTTTTGGGGTATTCCAGATGACAGCGTTGGCACATCTGGCGAAGATGATTGTCAGCATTACTGCTTCCCAGTTTGGATAGTGACTCATTCAATGATGGATGCTCTTTGACCTGTTCTCCAAATAGTTTACGATTGGCCCGAACAATTCCCCTGCCGGTTCCCATTAGTGATTTGGTTACTCGATTGACAATTTCACCGTGGCAGCCAGTCGTACCACAAGTACTTCCTGCGATATCTAAGTTGCCTGGAATTAAAACCAATCCTTGATGGGCCACATCTTTGACCAACGAGAGTGTATTTCCTAGATGGCAGCTAGCGCAGCCAATCACTTTGGGATTATGGGCCGGTACCATACCAGTTACTTTATGGTGACAATTTATGCAGCCTTCACGCCGACCGCGTATCACGGGCACACTATTATTAGATCTGTCCGTCTTTCCGGTTTGATAGATAGAAATTCCCCCAAACATCTGATAGCGCTTTAAATGAGTAAAACTATTTAACTGCCAACCATCTCCACGCATAAAAAGGGCAAAGCCCGATAACAATAGGTAAATAGGGAGAAGTGTCACCAATGAGATCTTGCACCAGCGAGCAACGCCTTTTTCCATTTTCGGCAGCCAGATCAGGATAATAACTGGAAGGGCCATGGCAATCACGACCACTAGTGGGTTGCGGGCCCAATGCAGAAGCTCTTGTACCCCTAAAAAATACCATGGTCCCTTGACTAGCAGAGGCTGTCGTACAAAAACAGAGATTGGTAAGAAAAGTGTCAGTAGCAGAGTGGTAAAAAAAGCAATCAGCCACCCCTTGGTACTAGGCCAAAGTCGTCTTCCATGCTCCACAATAAAAATTGTTGCGATAATGGTTGCGGTCGCTGCGTGATGAAGGTAGATGGTCTGATATCCCTCTATACCAAATAATAAGGATTGTAAAGTACGTCCCAACCAGGGAAGGGTTGCCAGTAATCCATTAAGAATAGTGCGAGCCAACTCTCCTTCACTATCCCCCTTTAAAATATAGCCAGTAATCATCAGGAATAAAATCACCAGGATTAATAAAACTACTCTCAGCCAGGTTGCCCAGCTTAATCGAGAGTCATGTCCTCGCGATAAGTGTTCAATGCTGTGAATAAATGTGGTGAGCAGCAGTAGCGTAGCACTCCAATAGTGAAGCGAGCGAAAGAAGATACCTTCAAAGCTGAAAATGGCGATCAGCTGCAATGAATCATCTGGGTTGTTGAGGTCATAGGGTATAATTAGAGCGATGCCTGAGATAACTACTAACACAAATAGTGCCAGCGCGATTACTCCCCAGCTAGGGAGTACACTATTCCAACGATCAAACAACTTGGTTAGACTGCTGGAAGGTTCTTGCGTGTTAGATCGCATCGCCCACCACTAATTGATTGGAATTCTCGGCGCTAAAAGATATACGAAACTCTGTCAGCGATCGTATCGCCGGCCCGCGCTCAACCTCTCCCTGATGGTTAAATTTTGACCCATGACAGGGGCACAGTAAGTTAAGTTTATCATCTAGCTCTAACTGACATCCCAAATGAGTACAGGCTCTAGAAAATAGACGAACCTGATCACCATTTTTTACGAGTATAAAATTATCTAACAGGTGTACTCCATCAACGGCTGGTAGCGTGAGCTCCTTGCTCCTTTTGGTAGTTGGCAAGTGCCGACGAAAACGATCCAATAAGGTTACAATTGGGGTGACTAGAATTAGCCCCGAGAGTGCCAACAGGGAGTTGAGAACAAAGTGTCGCCTTTTAATGCTCAAATTTATGCCTTTTGGGGGCCCAGGTAATAAAGCCTCGTTTGTTAAAGCAGCAGTATGGTATAAATATCTGCAACTACTGATAAAAGCAAGTAGAGGGGCTATATTTTCTTACAAATTTTTTGGTCAGTATCCCATAGGCTGCTAAGGAAAATATATTGTGATCAGAGATGATGTCTGATCCATCCTAGACTATAGAGTTAGCAGTTGGGCATGAGGTAACGTAGCTCTATTATAGGGTAGAGATAATATTAAAGACCGAGATGAAAGAAGAGTCGGGAAAGTGGCATATTCCTGTCTCAATCCACTTACTACCATTATGATATTCGATTAGTTCAGCTCGACCACCAATCAGGTAGCATTTGTGATAGTCTCTACTGCCTATATCACTATATGTCTTAGGCATATTTACTGATAATTGATACCCCTGTACTGCTTGACACTTATTGCTGTTAATACAGTTAAAGCTAACCATCTTGAAGAGGGGGTGACCGATACAGAAAGATACCTTTCTTGTGCTACTCTTACGATCCTTGATGCTCCGGATTTTGCCGCCCTGAAAACATCTGAAGTTGGCAAAAGCAGTATTCGAAAGCAGTAGGCTAATTATCAATAGTCGCCACACCATAAAGCCCTTTGATGAAATATTTCTTGTTGATAATAAAGTTCCCCCTTTGATCACAAAAATAGGGGTGCTCTGAAACCTTTAAGACCTCTTGGCGAAATTGATTAAGGCACTGCTCAAGTAACTCCACTCGATGGCCCTCTCGCTGCTCAAAACAGGGATTATCTCTGCAAAGTGGATATTTATTTTTCGCCGAGAGATTTGCATGGCGGATACACTTGCGTTTTTCATTTTGTGCCACTGTGCCTTTCAATTTGCTTGTTTCTTTCATTTTAAATGTATCTCTTCTCTTTTCGCATGCACCTTTGCCATGGGAATTCCTTAGTATGTAGTACTCCTCACCGCAGATTAAACTCTTTCCCACAATCAATGAAGCGTGATTGTCTTGTCGTTCATTATCAAATCCATCAGCATCGAGTAGCTGTGACCGATAGTAAACAGATGCTACCTGGCCACTATTTAGTGCAGTTTCCAATTGATTGATCAGATCGTGAGATTTCACTATCGGCAGCTCTCGTGAGATCAATTTCTCACTGATTTTGGGCTTTGGAAGGCCCTTTGACGAGCAAGAGAGCTGTAGTAATTTTGCAAAAATATTTTCACTATTTTTGTTATCCTTGAAAAAGGTTGATAACGAGCCAAGCAGAGAGATTTCAGCACCAGGAAAAATACTTTGCATTAACTCAAGGCCAAGACACTTATTGGCATCTCCTGTCCATTGATACTCATATTCCAAAAGCGACAGATATCCCAAAGCTCCTTGAAGATTTGTAGGCTCAAAAGCAACACTCTTAATCAACTCCCGATAGCTGCTGTATAACTGGTGAAACTGATTATCCCTAGATGAAATTTCCTCTTCAAAGCAAATTTGTGGCCACATGGAGAGAAGTGATCTTTTTACAAATCCTGCCTCGGGAATCATATCTTCGCCAACTTTGGTTTCCTTCTTAAATATTGCAAGGAATCTATTAACTTCTTTCATGTTTTCATCTAGCTGTGTTTTAGCACTATTGTTCTGTTTTATCTCATTTTGAAAGGCGCCAGAGCGGTAAACATCACCCTCAATTAAATCCTCCAATTGATAGATCGTATCTTCAAGTCTATCTCTAGCCGGGCCATGAGGGATATTTTTCATCTTAGCTGTCAGTTTATTTAGTTCGCTATATCTTGGATGTGATTTATAGTGATTATCAAATATTCGAATACTGTTTTTGCTTAAATTCATTCTCTTGATTGCCAACCGGTTTAGCTCTCTTCTATTTTTCTCAATTTGAGGAAGGTAGAGCATCCTCCCTTTTGCTAAGTCTTGAAACTTTGCTGTGCGTTTACTCCAATCCTTTGAGTGATAGTTCAAGCTAATTGCGACAGATGAGATAACATTTTGCTGTCTTCTATTTGGGGCCAAGTGTCCCTTCCGTTTAAGCCAGTGCTCGTAAAGGTCGGCCCCAGAAAATGCATAACACCATCCAACTGAATCTTGATCTCTTGTAGGGCCGAGCCAATTACTTTGGTCGACAATAACTTCTCCATCGCCATTTTTTATTGCTTGTTGAAAATTACTATAGACCGAGGATTTTATACACTTTTGCTCAACGGCCCTTAGGGCTGAAACTTTAATAGTGCAAAGTATTAGTAATAGTAGGATTAGCTTCATCGACCATCTCAGTTACGTATTAGGTTCCTAGATATCAATTCGGATTATATGGAAATATGTTGATGTCATCGTAATGATTGACAATTCTAAAGCGTATTTTGCCATTGGGCTGCCGATTACTTTTTTTCTGTCAAATTGCGATATTATCATACTATAATACCATGGATTACAACGGTATTTGAGCGATAGATCTGGGTGCCGCGCACTTGTGCGAGGCAGTAAAGGCCCGACACCAGAACTTGTGTTCCTTGGACACAAAGAGTGTCCAAAAGTAGTTGAAAAAGGGTGCAGCGTTTTATAGCGTTGATCTTGCATAACAAATTATCTGATCTAAATCAGTTGGCAGGGATGAACAATAGATGAGTCAGCAGAGTAGCTTTTTGAACTTAATGCAGCAGGAGTTTGAATCTCGCAGCAGAAAAAATCCGCTCTATAGCCTAAGGGCTTACGCTAAGTCACTTGATGTCGAGCCTAGCTTTCTTAGTAAACTACTTAATCAGAAGCGAAAGATTACTAAAAACTCAATTTACCGTTTTGGTGCCCGCCTAGGTCTCTCTCCCCATGGTATCCGGCCCTATCTTGATGAATTGGAGAATAGTAGTCCTCTCTCATCTAAGGTAGCTGAGAGAGAAAATTCCTACTCAAATATTGAGGAGGATCAGTTTAATGCGATTGCTGATTGGTACCACTATGCAATTTTAGAGCTAACCAAGTGTGACGATTTCTGTAGTAACACCCAGAATATGGCGATGCAGCTGGATATTACCTACGGTGAGTGCCTAGCCGCGATCAATCGCTTGAAACGGCTGGGCATGCTGATTGAGCGGGATGGTGCTCTGGTATGCGCTGACAACTTCACCACCACCAAGAACTCGTTTACCTCAGAAGCATTTAAAACCCTTCAATGCCAAATTATTAAGCAGTCCCAAGATGCCTTGGAACGTACTCCCTTTGAAGAGCGTTCTCAAAGCTCAATGACCATGGCGATCAATGGTGATCAGATGGCTCAAGCTCAAAAATTAATTAGTAAATTTCGTCGGGAATTGACAAATATATTGGAAAGTGGCTCCAAAAAGAGTCGTGTCTATCAACTCAACATCTCTCTTTTTCCGGTTTCACACAACCCAAGAAGAGAGCTAGATAAGGAGCTACAGTAATGAAAAGGATTTTTTTACTGATCACATTGTGCTGGATGGTGACCAGTGTTGCTATGGGAAAAATAGGTCAGGAGGGGCATGGTGGGGACATCGTGGTTGCGGAGTTTATTCTAAGGGCAAAAAATATCAGCCAACAATTTGAAAAGATAGAGCAGGAGTTTCTACCAGATAGTGAGTTTGCTCTGCTATTTAAAGAGGCTGTAGAGAGTACTAAAATATCTTCCGCTGAACATGTCTATCTGGATAATGTGGAGGTCGATGCTATCAACTATCCAGACTTGGAAGAGTCGATGATTGTCATTGGTAGGAACCGCTGGTTGGATCAGCGGATCACCCCCTTTGCTAGAAATCTGTTAGTAATTCATGAGTATTTGAGCATTATAGGGTATCGCGATATCCAATATGCCCTCTCTTACGAGCTAACGGAAACAATTCAAAATATTAAAGAAGAAGCTATAAATAACTAACCAATTGGAGGTTTAAAATGATTAAAGGAATAACAATTTTTGCCCTATCCCTAATAATGTCTATTGCCGCTTATGGAAATGAGGCCTCTTTGGGGTTGATGAAATTTTTCCAGGGAGAGATGGACGCAGCAGTTGAGGTTACTTTTAGTGAAAGCAATATGGAGCCACGCTCTTACAGCAGTAAGTGCAAGGGAAATATCTACTTCAATAATGAAAATGATATCTACTCTTTCGGACTCGCCAGCTATAACTGTCGTTACGGTATAGAAAATGATGCCCGGATGCAATTTAAAGCAATTGATGGTCAGATATTTATGGTTAATGTCTGGGGTGAAGTTAATCAGGATCGAGGTGTAGTTGGCACAATGACTGATGATGTAATGAGTGTTCAATTCGACCGTAAGAGAACTATTAAAGTTCCTGCTCAAACCCTCAATGATGATGGGTGTCTGGCATTTAAAACTAAATGGCAGGATGTTGAGCTAACAGACACGTTATCTTATAATTTCAGTTATAAGGAAGAGCAGTTGGCAATGACCCGTACTGCGATCGAGCAATATGTTGCTCCCAAGATGGTTCGCTTGGGTGAGAACTGTCACCCTCACTATTATCGTAAGCATATCGTAATATCCAAGAAGCAAAAGATAGAAGGTGTTCTGAAGTAGTTAAGCTAGTAATATAGATATTTTAGTGTTGGATTGAGCCTGTGACGATAATTCATTACGGGCTCATTTTTTTTATACAAGTTTAGTTGTAAGCCGTCCTTAAATATAAAAAAAAAGGGGAGCCAAGTGACTCCCCATATAATCAACTATGTCTTTAATTAATTATATTTTTTTAACAGAAACGGCACATGGCCCCTTTTGTCCTTCGCCGATTTGGTACTCAACTTTGTCATCTTCGTTAAGCATTCCGCTCTCAATCGCTGAAGTGTGAACGAAAAGGTCTTTTCCTCCATCATCTGGAGTGATAAAACCAAAACCTTTTGCATCATTAAAAAACTTTACTACGCCTGTGCCCATAATTTCCTCGTTATTAAAGGGATAGATAGACCACCTTAGGGTGCTCCGTTAGCTTTGTACTGGTAAAATTTGACTAAGCAAAGAGATATTATCTGTTAAACTCCCTTTCTGAGCGTTTATTTGATGTTTTTCTGTGATTTCAGCACAATTTACTGATCATTTTCTAAAATATCCAGATATTGATAGATGTTGACACTATTTATTTCTCGTTGTGTTATTCTTCGTCCTGTTGCCAAAACTGCCAATAATTGATCAGAATTTTTGGTCGGCTTCATGAAATATTCAGCACAGATTGTTTTTCAATCGTAAACGTTGCCACCCTAATAGTAGATCTCATCATCGGGACTATTATTTGTGAGGGATTAAATCTATTGAGTAGATCGTGTTGAAAAGTTCTATAAATAACACTTCTCAATCATACTTTTCCATTGCTGGCTCTTGGCTTGATAGAATGCAGTTTCATCTTTATCTGGACTAAACTGTGACTCCTCTTTCCAGAGCTGGTCAATCTGCGCAAAAGTCATATTGTCACTGCCAATAGCTGCTGCCAATGCTGCACCATAGGCCGTAGTTTCAACAACCTGTGGCCTGATGATGGTCAAATTTGAAACAGTGGCTTGAATTTTCATTAGTAGTTGGTTGTTAACAGCACCTCCATCCACCTTCAAAGTATCTATTTTCAATCCAGAATCTTCACGCATGGCAGTGAATAGATCATTTATAGAGAGAGCAATACCATCGAGTGTCGCCCGGGCAATATGGGCCCGGTTAGAGTCGCGGGTTAGCCCGATGATAGATGCTTTGGCGTCTGGTAACCAGTGGGGAGAGCCGACCCCGCTAAAGTAGGGAAAGAAGATAATATGCTCCATCTCCTCTAGCTTTTTAACTTCTAGGGCCAAAGGTTCAACCTCTGGGGCACTCTTTATCATCTTTAGGCTATCCCTTAGCCACTGTACTGCGGCCCCGGCAATAAAGCTGCTACCCTCAAGTGCATAACAACACTCCCCCTGATGGCGGAAGGCAACCGTTGTTAGCAAGCCATTATTAGATGTAACGGCCGTTGCTCCAGTGTTTAGCAGGATGAAGGCCCCGGTACCGTAGGTACATTTTATTCCACCTATTTTATATCCAGCCTGACCAAATAGGGCTGATTGTTGATCACCTAAAATGCCAGTAATCGGAATCCCGTCAGGTAGAAAATCTAGTCCACTGGTTAATCCAAACTCGCCAAAAGAGTCGACAATTGTTGGAAGTTGACTCTGTTTAATACTAAACAGCTCCAATAATTCCTGGTCCCAGTTTGTAGTGCCTAGATCCATTAGCAGAGTGCGAGAGGCATTTGATGGTTCAGTCTGATAAGATTTTTGGCCACTTAGTTTATACAAAAGAAAGGTATCGATTGTTCCAAACAGGAGATTTTCTTGTTGAGCCTGTTGGGCAACATTATTGTTATTATTTAGCAGCCAATTCATCTTGGAGGCGGAAAAGTATGGGTCAAATGGGAGACCAGTCTTCTTGCGTAAAAATTCTCCTCGGCCTTCACTATCCAATTGGTGCTGCTTCTGTCGACAATACTCACTGGTACGACGATCCTGCCAAACAATTGCGTTGGCCAACGGATCACCTGTGCGAGAAAATGCGCAGGTAGTTTCACGCTGATTGGTAATCCCAATCGATTTTATCTGACCTAATTTAAGATTATTATTTGCCAACAAGCTTTGAACACTCTGCCGGACCGACTGCCAGATATCATCCAAATTGTGCTCAACCCAACCAGGCTTGGGGAATATTTGTGGAAACTCAGTATTAACTTGATCAACAAATTCGAAAGATGTTGCATTAATCAGTGCCGCCGTGGTTCCAGTGGTTCCCTGGTCAATTGCTAGAATGAAGTTCATGGATGCCTTTTGCTTAGATGAAAAATTATTAATAAAACTCAATTTTACTGCTGGTGGGGGAGCTGATAGTTTCCACCATCTTCTTCCAGCGATCACCAATATTATTATTTATCACTTTTAACATTATCATTGAGACTGATATCATGACTAAAATTAGCAGGACAAACTCTACGAACACCTGTCCTCTGTTTTTAGAACGAACCGCCAAGTCTGGATCTTTGTCTGGTGGAAAGATAATTGTCAAATAGTTGCGCATGGTATAATTATAATACTAATAGGAGTTTAATTTGAACCTTAAGTTTCAATGAAAAAATATATTTCAGCACTATTATTTACACTTTTTTTTGCAGGATTTTTAGCGCTACAGGTAGCATTTGATTTATCCGACAGCTCTGCTCGGTTATCATCACCGAGCAAGAAAATGGAGTTGTACTATCAAGATCTCTATAGAAATTCAGGCTTTACGACGGTAGAGGGAAGAAAAATACGCTTAAAAGAGCTGAAGGCACCAATTGTGATCCTTAATTTTTGGGCATCATGGTGTATTCCTTGCCTAGAGGAGTTCCCCTCAATTGTAGCATTGAAGAGACGCTTCAATGACCAGCAGGTTTTTGTGCTCGGCGTAAACACCGACAATGCTGACATCAACAAAGTCATCCAAAAGGTGACAAAGCGGTATAATCTAAACTTTCCGATTGTTGCTGATCAGAGTGGCAATATTGCCTCAAAGTATATGGTTTCCTCACTTCCATTTTCGATTATTTTTGAACATGGAAAGGTACTAGATATTGTTTATGGTAAGAAGAATTATGGAGATAAAAAACTAATTAACCGATTTGTGGCAGCTCAAATAGAGTAGATAAAGATAACTTAGGAAGCTCCACCCTTAAGATTCATCAATACAAGCTTACTTGACATTTTTAGAGTTTCAAATACTCCATCGCCTTTGGTAGCACATGCTTCAAAGCTAGGAGCTTGATAGCGGTTCAGCTGTTTTTCCATATCATCAATGGAGGTAATATTTGGAAGATCTCTTTTATTCCACTGCATAACCAGGGGAATGTTGTCGATATCATATCCCTCTTCCAGGAGATTATGTGACAAACTTTCTAAGCTCTCTTGATTTGATTCCATCTTAACTAACTGTGAGTCAGCAACAAAAATTATTCCATCAACACCTCGTAATATCAGCTTACGACTTGCCTGATAAAATACCTGTCCTGGGACGGTGTAGAGGTGAAATCTAGTATTAAAACCTCTAATCTTTCCTAAATCCAACGGAAGAAAATCAAAAAATAGTGTTCGCTCATTTTCAGTATTAAGAGAGATGATTTTACCTTTGGTATCACCGCTTGTGCGCATGTAGATGTGCTGGATATTCGTTGTTTTACCTCCAAGTCCGGGGCCATAATAGACGATCTTACAGTTTATCTCCTTGGTGTTGTAGTTTACAAATGACATCGTCTAACTCTCTACTTTTGAAAATACAGCACTAATTTCATCGTCAGAGATATCTTTAAACAGGTATTCTCTTTGATTGACGTTAGGCTTGGTGTTTGTTTTGGGTAACTTCGACTCAAGCGTTCCATCTGCTAGCAGATTAACTAAAGAGCGAAGCTTGGACTTTAATGCACCAGGGTTGATGGTTTGTTGGTAAATTGTACCTAAATAGTAGGGACGATGCTCTAGAACAATTGGAAGGATATAGATCCCCGACAAGCTGTTATCAAAGCTCATACGAAATGGAGTTTGGAGAGCATGGTTGGTATTCAGTTGAGCGGTCATAGCGAAAGAGGCTTGCCAAGCACCGGCCATTAGAGCGGAGATGGCACTAGGTTCGATCGACAACTTCTCTACATTGTGGTGGTGGATTAGTACGCCATCTTCACGCAACAAAAAATGGGAGTGAGTAGTTAGCTCTAACTGCTCTATCCCTCGTGAAAAATTAATAATTAACTGATCAATAAAACCATTCATTACATCGGTCTTTTGTTTTCTAAAGCTTTGGTAATTGTCATGGGATCAAGATAGTCCAGATTACTTCCAATGGGAATCCCAAATCCGATACGTTCTACCCTAATTTCTTGAGGGAAGACACTTTTAAGATAGGAACAGGTGGCATCACCTTCTACCGAAGGGTTAAGGGCCAGGATAATCTCGCCGACCTCCTCTTCGAGTACGCATTTTAGTAATCGCTCTGTTTTCAGCTCTTGGGGGCCGACCCCTAATAGTGGATTTAAGACTCCCCCCAGAATAAAGTAGCTGCCATGAAATTGATTACTGCGCTCAATTGCTAAAAAATCTGTAATACTTTCAACGACACAAATTGACTTGGCATTTATGCGGACTTCAGATTTACAGATAGTACATTTATCCTCTTCGGCGAAAAATCCACACCGTCGGCAACGTGAAAGAGCTCCTAGTTGTTCAATCGCTCTGCCAAATTGAGCAAGGTCACTTATCTTCCAGTTAGTAAGGGCCAATATTTGGCGCATGGCACTCTTCTCGCCTACACCAGGGAGTTTAGAGAATTGCTTGATCGCTGCAAGAATGGTTTCGGGTAGTTCCATAGTATTATACAGACTAAAATAGGCCCGGAATGTTGATACCACCAGTAACTTTATCCATGGCACTCTGTACCATATCCTGTGACTCTTTAATTGCTTGGTTTACCGCCGTCAGAACCAACTCTTCGAGCATTTCACTATCTTTTGGATCAATGCACTCCGGATTAATATTAATGGCAAGTAACTCCTGTTTGCCATTAACCTTTATTTTGATCATACCTCCACCAGATGAGGTCTCCATCTCTCTGGTTTCTAGCTCCTTTTGTAGTGCCGCAAGCTTTACCTGCATCTGCTGAGCCTGTTTGAGCATATTGTTCATATTCTTTGCCATGATTGATCTCCTGTTATTTGATAATTACTTTATCTATCTTTGAGTTAAATAGCTCTTCTGCAAATCCAATTAGTGGGTCGTTGCGAAGTTGATCGACCTGTTGTTGCTGCTTTAGCTGGAGTTGCTGCTTAGAGTTTTCGGCTCTGGAGCGAAAATTAGTCTCTATCTTTTTCTGCTGGTCGACTAATTGTAGATTAATACGTACTCTGGTTACTGGGAGTTTAAAGAAGGTGGCCAAGTTGTTTTTTAAGCGTTCCATGACATCTCTATCGTGTAGATAGTCATAGAAAACTTGTTCAGCAGTACCGAATCCCAACTCCACATGTAGCGTGTTGTTGCTAACAACGACCGGTTGAAGAATATTTCCTTGCTCCAAATTTGAGGCTGAAGCGGGAGAGTGCTTGTTCAAAAAAGATAAAAATTCTTCCCAGCTGCTCTTCTCCCTGGGTTGTATCTTGTCTGGTATTAAATCTGTTGGTTGAGAGGTTGGTTGCATCACTTGAGTTGGGGCCGGAGGGGGTGGTTCCACAGGCTTTACCGGTGCTATTCTAGATTTGCGATCTTTTTTTTTTCCGGGATCTACAATGGCGGGAGTAAAGAGTGTGCGCCGGAGTGTAACCTTTTGTAATAGTACCTCTACCACCTTTTCGGGAGAAAAGGAGTTTTCGGCCCAGCTGAGATCTCGAGCGACAGTTTCGTAGATCCAAAAGAGCTCTGGACGAGTTATGCCTTTCATCGCATCTGGATCAACTAGCTTTAAGCGGTGGATCTCATCTTGATTATCAAAATGTTTTATTAGCAGGTAGAGATGATCACTCGTGGTCAAAATAATATTTTTAATTGCAACATTCTCTTGAATTAGTTGGGAATATAATGATGAGAGCTTTTCAGTGTTACCAGTCAAAATGGCTGTGACTAGCTCTTGAGCCTGGGATACCTTAGCTATTCCCAGCGCTTGAACCAGGACACTCTCAGTTATCTGGTTGTCATCGGTGTGGCTTAGAACTTGATCAAGCAGAGAGAGAGTGTCTCGCACTGATCCTCGTCCAAATGTTGCCAGCTTCTCAATTAAATCAATACTTTCAAAGTGGATCTGCTCCTGATCAGCGATATGTTTAATATGAGCAGTCAGGTCCTTGATGGATGCGTTGCGAAAATCCAGTCGTTGACAACGGGAGAGAACAGTTCCCAATAGTTTGTTGGGGTCAGTAGTGGCGAAGATAAATATTACGTGCTCAGGTGGCTCCTCTAAAGTTTTGAGAAGCGCGTTAAAGGCACTGTTGGAGAGCATATGTACTTCATCAATAATGTAAATTTTGTAACGACCAAGTGCTGGCGCCAGTTGAACATTTTCCACTAGCTGCCTTATGTTATCAACACTATTATTACTCGCGCCATCTATCTCCAGGACATCCATCGAGTTGCCAGACTCACTATCGATACATGCGGGGCAGGTTTGACAGGGATTTCCATCAGTTTGTAACTCTTGACAGCGAACTGCTTTTGCAAAAATACGGGCAATTGAGGTCTTACCAATGCCTCTTGTTCCCGCCAGAATGTAGGCTTGGCCCAATTTTTGACGTAAAATAGCGTTTTGCAAAGATTTTGTAATATGTCCTTGGCCAACAATTTGGTCAAAGTTTTTTGGTCTCCATTTTCTTGCTAAAACCTGATAGCTCATTTCTTGATGGCCTTGAATAGATTGGCATGTTCCTAAAGCCGAATTTATAGCTCCAGAGTGTCAGCAAGCATACTGCAGGATATTGGTGGAGTAAAGATCAATAGAGGTAAAAAGCGGCCAGGCTGCACAGCACAGCAAAGCAAAAGTTACCGTTGCTTCGTTCCCGACCTGGCGGAGTTCGCTCTCACCATCACTTGCAGACAGCCTGACCGGGGCCATAATAGGGTATAGTTGTCTTGATATGCAACATATTTGTAACTCTACGACCTTTTTATTTTGGCCAACCAACTTATTAATTGCTATCCATTTAGATCCTTTTAGTTTTACTAATATAATCGATGGATGGAGATTTTTTTAATGGATTCTGCTCATGAACGTAATGTTACGCTGTCTGAAAGAACGATTGCTTCAAATTTGGCTCATAATATAATCAATCTGCGTAATTCAAGGGGTTTAACCCAACAAAAACTGGCGAAGGTGGCAAGTATTCCTCGCTCAACGATCACCCATTTTGAGTCGGGGAGTGGTAATCCATCGCTGAGTAATCTCATTAAGTTGGCCACGGCCCTAGAGGTTCAAGTTGAGGAGCTGCTATCCCCTGTCGTTCCAACTGTAACTATGATTAAAAGCTTTGAGCTGCCACATAAAGATAAGAATGGTTGTTTGGTCTACAATCTCCTCCCTTCCCCCCTGAGAGGGTTAGGGTTGGAGAAGATGGAGTTTGAACCAGATCATGGGTTCACAGGAGTGCCACATCTCAAGGGAACTACAGAGTACTTTGCATGTGTGAAGGGAAAGACTCAGGTGGTAGTGTGTGAAGAGACTTTTGTTTTGTCTCAGGGGGACGTTTTAATTTTTTCTGGAGATGATAATCACTCTTATAAGAATGTAGGTAACACCAAAGCAATTGCGATTAGTGTCCTAGTGCATCAAAGGATTAATGAGGAGTAGGGGAAGAGGTAGAAAAGATCGCCCGTGACGCCGTGTGGCACAGTGGGCGTAATTACACTTAGTTCTTGACGACATAGAATCCTACCTATATAAGATGTCGGATTACCATCATTTTATCAGGAATATTTTCTGTTTATTTTGGTAACTGATTTGAATTACTGAAAAGAGAGTTGACCATGTTTGTGCAAAAATCATACACGTTAAAGCCGGCTGATGCCAATAAACGCTGGTTATTAATTGATGCCACCGATAAGATCGTTGGGCGTTTGGCCACCGAGATTGCAGACTTATTGCGTGGAAAGAATAATCCTCAATACACACCCAATACTGACTCTGGTGATCATGTGGTGGTGATTAATGCTGAGAAAGTTAAGCTCACCGGTAATAAGTGGAGCGATAAAAAATATTATCGACACACTGGCCACATTGGCGGTTTGAAGGTTCGAACTGCTGAAGAGCAGTTAGAAAAAAATCCAGAACAGATTTTAATGAAAGCTGTAAAGGGAATGTTACCTAACAACTCCCTGGGAAGAAAGCAGCTAACCAAGTTTAGGGTCTTTGTTGGTGAGAAGCATGAACATGAAGCCCAAGCACCCGAGGTCTACGAGTTTTAATTATTTGAATTTAGATTTAGCTTAAGAGAGGAAGCCATCATGGTTAAAGAGAAGAGTTACGATGTTCACACAATTGGTCGAAGAAAGAGTTCAGTCGCCCGAGTTTATATGTTATCGGGTACGGGTAAGATTGTAGTTAACAAGCGTGATATCAAGGACTACTTCTCTAAAGCAACTAGCCGCTATATTGTTAACCAACCTTTGAATCTGCTAAAGGTAAGTGATAAGTATGATGTGGTCGTCAACGTTATTGGCGGCGGAATTACTGGTCAAGCTGGTGCAATACGCTTAGGACTTTCTCGTGCTCTGGTTAAGCTTGATCCCACCATTAGGGGTGAGTTGAAGGCAGCCGGTTTTCTTACTCGTGATTCACGTAAGGTGGAGCGTAAGAAGTATGGCCTGCATGGTGCCAGAAGAAGCTGTCAGTTTTCCAAAAGATAGTTTTTCTTCTTCATATATCCAGATAATTTTTTTTATCCCCAATTGTTTGCGGAAAACAGTGGTAAGTGACTGTTTTAATGTGAATATATCGTAACTGTATTATGGTCATTCTGACTATAATACTCAAGTTCTGCTCAATATAACCGACTAATAAACTATAATAATATGGGTGGGGTTTATCTTCCCATGAAATTTATTAGGGTTAGTTCCTAATATTTGGAGTTTTGAGCATGATGGAATTACGGCAAATAGGTAGTCACATCGGCATGGTAGTTAGATTGCTATGCATTGGGGTGCTTGCTTTAACTATTTCAAAAGCTACTCTGGCCACAACATACATCTACTTGCCACTTGAAAAGCAGTTGAAAGAGAGTGATGGAGTTATCCATGGCCGTTTTATTGGCAAGGATTACAAGCGTAATAGTCGGGGCGAAGTAATTACTACCGCCAAATTTGAATTGATCGATTTTGCAGGCATAGATCGTACTCGTGCAATGAACCCCAACTCTTTTGCAGTTAATTATCCTGGTGGAAGGTGGCAAGGAGTGACTTATCAAGTGCATGGCACCCCTCGCTTTGAATCTGGCGAGGAGGTGGTACTACTGGTAAGGGAGATGAGTGATGGTTTTATGCTAACTAATCTAGGAATGGCAAAATATCAGCTTCGATCACAAGATTATCGAATATATCTTAAGTCTGCTCTCTTTCCTAACCATCCCAAGCTTTCTAAAATTTGGTTCGATCGTTTCAAACAAATGGTAATTGATAGATTTGGCGAACCAATGAGCCCACCCAATCTTGATAAGGTGGTAGATCAGATAGACAGGTCTAATGGTGGAGGAGGGATGACGTTGGCCAATCATGGAGGAAGGAAACCTGCAAGTACTCCTGCTGAATCACTGGGGGGCCAGGCCAGAGGCCAGAGTATAAATGTTCTTTGGTTAATTTTGATTTTAGCAGTACTTGGTGGTGGTGCAACAATTTTAGTCAATCGTAAATAATATATTTTGAAAGGGATTTGACAAAGATGTTTTTTAATTTCAATAAAAAACGGGCCAGAGAGGTAGTAGTAGCTTTTTTTCTCTGCCTACTTTTGGGCCC
Organism: Bdellovibrionales bacterium; assembly: GCA_018646675.1. Lineage (GTDB taxonomy): Bacteria > Bdellovibrionota > Bacteriovoracia > Bacteriovoracales > Bacteriovoracaceae > JABGUH01. The sequence goes on from JABGUH010000014.1 coordinate 74,939, forward strand.
AGATGGAGTCGCCTTTGTTCGCACTAGAGCAGATGTTGGCACTAAAATTTCCTGGCCAAGCTGGCAGACAACTATTCCGTTAATAATCTATCTGGATGGGTATCATGGTTTAGATTCATCTAGTTTACAAAGCTCCCTCGTCGCAGCCGCAAGTCAGTGGTCTAATGATAACCATACTCAGAGTTTATCCCTTTATCTGGGTAGTAATCGCAATGACGCTAGAATTGAGCAGAGTGATCTATTGTTTACAACTAATATGAACTACTTTGGAGGCTCCGGGGTATTGGCGGTCACTCAGGTCGCATATGAGGGCCATAATGGAGAGATTGTTGCAGCCGATATCTTTATTAATGATAACCTGAGCTTTAAACTGGGGGAGACACCCGATGATGGCAGGTATAATTTAGAAAGCGTTATTACTCATGAGATGGGACATATGATGGGACTGGGGCATGGTCAAGTCCGCTCTTCTACCATGTACTACCAGCTTTTTTCTGGCCAGGATACTTTGCACTCAGATGATTATGTCGGGATGGCCAACGGATATGCCAGTGGTACCGGCAACTCCTTGGGTATGATTTCTGGAAAGGTGATAGGTGGAGATAGTCTAATTGGGATTTTTGGAACTCATATACAGGTGATCTCTGGCCACAGTGGTCAGGTTATAGGTGGCGTGTTCTCAGATGAAGACGGGTCATTTTTAATTAAAGGCTTACCCTTAAATGATACATACTATCTTTATCTCTCTCCGATTGGGCTACTTGACTCCCTGCCAAGATATTACTCCTCTCGGCGGATGAATTTCTGCTCTGGTGACTCTGACTATCGCGGAGCCTTTTACGAAAGTTGCAGCGTCTCACGCACGGGTCACCCGCAAGGGATACGGATTGATAGTAGCAATCGCCATGTTTCAATTGCAAATATTACTATCGGGTGTGACTTAAAAGTTCCGGCGGATCTTCTTAGTAATCGGGATGAATCTGCTATCTATACTGGATTAGATCTAACTGCCAGTACTCTCAGTCAGGTTGGAGATAGCATCACAGGATATTTTTCTAATGCCAGCCAATATGATCAAGTTAATGTTGACCTTAGTGGATACTCTATTCCGGACAGCAGTTACTACCTCGAAGTTAAGGCAGTTGCTCCCTCTCTTTTTTCTCGTAAGGTGGTAAACCTATCGGTTATTAGTGGTGTCTTTGACCAGTTGGTATTAGAAGATGATTTGGCAATTGGATATCTAAATTTGGATTCAGCCACTCCTAGCAACAATATATTTACCATCAAGGTTGCTTCTAGTAATACAACTCCAGTGCCTAGTGATATATATATTGGACTAGAGGATGATTATATATTTTACCAATTAATTGTTTCAGTCGTCACAAAGGTTGGAGCAGAGTATGTGCCATACTCATTTAGAGATTATGGCGTAGCAAATGAAAATAGTGGCTGTCCTCAAGCTCAAATTGCGTATAGTGTTGATGGGATTGTATCAAGTCAACCTACGGCTAGAGCTCCTGCTGCTCAAGAATCAAATAGTAGCGGATTGTTGGGGTTGAGTTGCGGCACTGTAACATCGGATAATGATCTAACTCCACCAGGAAGTGGGCCGCTAAGTTTTATGATTGGATTTGCCTTCCCACTATTAGCACTGGCACTTTTTTGGAGGTTACGTCAAAGCTTGGGGCTATCACTTCGTCAGCCGGCAGCAAGTGTTACTTTATCTGGGGGGCGGCGTACTTAGCGCAGATAGTCTAATAGGGATTGATTTAAAGTTGTTTTACCAGCCTGATAGGCGGTTTTTAGAATTAGTTGCTGCTTTTGTAGGTCGGAGAAGAGCTCGGCAACATCTGCATCCAACAGCTTACTTTTTCTTGCCGCATTGTTAACGTCTTGTGATTCAAGACTGCGGGTACTATTTTCAACTGCATTGATGATTGAACCCACCTTAGTTCTTAAGGTAATTAAACGTGAGATGGTTTTATCAACTGAGACTAGCAAGCCCTGAATTGTACTCGAATCATTATTCTCCAGTGCCGCTACCAGAGAGTCTAATTGCGACAGCATATTGTCCCGTTTTTCAAATTGAGCAGCCTTATCAATGGAGGCTAGATCTCTTGAAGGATCGCGTGTAATTTCAGGACTGGTTTCATTTTTCTTGGCTGGATGATTAATTTCAATCGGCGATGGCGAATTTTTCTTTTGGGACGAGTTACCTCCGACAAAGACTTCATGTCCATTTAGATTAATTGGAACAAAGAACCCCTTGGAAATTTCAAGATTGATTTTGCCGGTATCACCCTGATAATTTTGGTTACTGTCAAAAGGTGGAGTTAACGTTTTTAGTCCAGAGAATATTCGTCGATGACCAATTTGACGATTGGAAATAGCAAGTGCTTGATTCTTGAGCTGAATCATCTCGTTGGAAACATTTTTCCTGCTTTGTGCATCGTAGAGATCAGATGCCTGAGCTACTGCTAACTCCTTTGCCTTAACCATCAGATCGGTTAAATCCTGTAGCGCATACTCAGTAGTAGAGAGCTGTAGTTTGGCAAACTCAGCATTTCTCAAGTAGTGAGCATTGTTTGTCTTTATTGCATCCAAGGTTAATACTTCAATATTGTTGACAGGATTATCCGATGGGCGAGTAATATTCTTTAGGGATGCCCCCTTCAGCTGTAGGTTTTGTAGACGCTCTTTAACCTTGTTAATTGAGAAATTAACTGAAGCTAAAGATCCATTATCTGATACCCTGGTCATCCATGTATCCTATCGTTTTAATGATAATATTGTGTCAAACATATCATTGGCCGTTTTAATTACTTTAGCGGATGCTTGATATGCCTGCTGGTAACGCATCATGTTTGCAGTCTCTTCATCTAGTGAGACACCAGAATTTTTCTCTCGTAACGATTGAATTTGTGTTAAAATTCCCTCGGACTGTTCTCGGTCAAGCCCTGCCTTTTTAGCATCAAGACCAATCTTCCCAATAGATTGTAAGTATTTCTCCTCAAGGGTGGTAGTGCCATCATCAAGTATCTTCTCATATTGCAATTTGGAGATGGCAATTGCAACGCGGTTGTCACCTGGCTTATTGGGTTCAAGTGAGGTGGTAATATTTCGTAGATCTTCTTTGATAATTTCGTTTAGGTCGATCTTTAATGAGGCATCAACACGGGTAGTTGGTTCGTTGAAAAAGTTTATTCCAGTAATTTGTCGGTGGTCACTTTTAATCGGCATTCCACTTTCATCTAAGGGGACGGGGCGACTGACATACCCACGTCTATGGACCGCATTTATGCTTTTGCTAAAGTCATAAGCAATATTATCCAAATTTGATTTTAGCTGCTTGATATCACTATTGCGTACCTTGATAATCGCCCCCAGTGATCCTCCTTTGAATTTTTCAGTAATGACTGAGGCGGGACGGTTTTTAAGGCGTATCTCCACCGAGTTGGCGGTTTCGCTACTAGAGTCATCTTTATTGGTTCTGGAGACCGCTAGCTCTTGGTAAAGTCCACCAGTTACCAGTGTTCCAAGACCTATCACTTGTACGTTATAGTGTCCTTGGTCATCAGTGTAGGTTGAAATTGCCATTGAGCTTGCTAAGGAGCGTAAAGCGATATCCCGTTGATCTCTAAGGTCACCAGTCTCACCGCCAGTCACTTCAAGATTGGCAATTTTTTTATTTAATTCAGTGATATTTTTTAGATTAAAATTGATATCCAAAACAGATGATCTGATCTTATCGTCAATTGAGGAGGCAACGTTTTGTAGTGATTCGTTGATACGGTGGAAATCTTTTACCACCATTTGGGCATTGTCTCTAACAACAGAGCGGATAGTCTCATTTTCCGGTTGGTTGGCAAGGTCTCTAAATGAGTTGTAAAAATTAGTTAATATTTTACTCATTCCCTCATGATCAATTTCATTGAAAATATTTTCGACCTCTTCCAGTTTGGATGATCGTTCATCGAGAAAGTTAAATTTTGATAGTGACTGCTCTAATCTTTTTGCAATTAGTTCATCACTCATCCTTTTAATCTGAGTAACGCGAACTCCGGAGCCTTCAATCAAGCCACCGCGCATAATCGGTATACGGCTTTGTTGAACAGTGGTCTGACGCGAATACCCTTCGGTATTAGCGTTGGCCATATTATGTCCAGTCGTCTCGATAGACTTTCTGGAGGCAAATAAGCCAGATTTACCAATTGTTAGTAGATCACCCAAATACTCTCTCCCGACACCTAACTGTCGTTAGCATTATTGTTCGCTTTGGAGGTTGTTCCCCCCCGAGCGTCATATGTTACATATTTTTTCTCTCCGACTGCCTCGAATCGCATATCTTGAATTGAATCAAGAGCCTTATTGATAAACAGTTGGTTCTTTTTATTTTGGCGCTGAATTTTTTCAATGATATCAATTAATATATTATTAAAGCGCATTAGATGATGTCCGTTGTCCTTAACTTCAAATGGCTCTAGCGCCTTGATCAACCCACCAACGGAAGTAAGATCAACTGCTGCACTACCACTCTTTTGCGAAAATAGCTCGGATGCCCGGTCAATTAGTTTGGCCCGCAGCTCCTCTAGGGTATTGATTTTTAGTAGAATGTCATGCTTATGATTGATTGCCGTTTCTAGCTCATCTAGCTTGCTAGACAGGAGTAGAGAGTACTCATTGCATGCAGCATCCAGCAGTAGTGAATGCTCTTCACACAACCTTTTCCAAGAATCAACAATTTGGAAATATACCAACTCTAGGTCTCTATTATTGTTTTGTCCCTGCGGGAATTTATTTTGCTCTTCCATAATCAATAAACCTCACTAGTTTGTTGCAGTTACTAGAATTCTGACTGTAGCATTTTGTCTGCTAGAGCGTCGTAATCGATTTGATACTCTCCCTTAGAAATTTGGTTTCTTAGCTGTGCGATTTTGGCGCTATTATCAATCGCTGGAGCAGCATCAACTGTTTTTTTAATGCGCGCAAAATCACGGACCGCGTTGGGAATTTTAACCCTGCTATCCCTGCTTTTCAGATCCAATAATTCACGTTGCCTCTCCTGATTATTACGCTTTAATGCAGCCTGTTGCATTTGTGTCAGTTTTTTTCGTTTCGAATTTACATCGTTAGGAAAAAAGGCAGATCTTTTGACACTGTTTTCGATATTATTCATGACTAATCTCCTGAGTGGATGTTGGCTGCGGCCGATGTTTATTAATCATCGTAGAGGCTGCTTGCTGCCGGTAAGCATTGTAGGCGGTCACATTGCGTAATCTTTTAGGGTAGATCTGATTTAGGATGAGCTCCTGTAGTCCTAGACCACCATCTTGACCGGCGATAGTTTTCGACTGCTGCTCTGTAAGCATACTTTTATAATAGTTGGCCGCAGCACTATCTGGGTTCTCTTTTGAAACTGTTTTTTTCATTTGCTCAACCATAAATTGGACGAACTGACCCTCCATCTTTTTGGCGACGTTAAGATATGGGTCAGGAATATATTGACGATCGTCGTGGTTTGATCGATTGCGAACTATATGTGCGTGGGAGGTGTTGCTCTGCCGTCCGATATTTGGAAGAACTTTATCCATTTCCATTTTACCCATCCTGAGTCAATAATCCGACTATTCCTCGCCGGTATAACTAAATTTTAGCACGATCTAGCAACAAAAAGCTACTCTCAGTCGCATGATTGCACTTTTTATACATAATGCCTTGATTACATCTTAATAGTTGAGCAGTTGGCCCTACTATAGGAGGTCTGATCCTCATAATTGAACCTCCACCTGTTTATAATCAATAACTTTTCCAATCAGTCGTTGTTTTCCACTGATGCTACTTAGTTGGATCAAGTCCCCCTGTTCGCCACGTTGGGTCGCCCTGGCCACCCCTCTTAGGGTCAAGCCATTCTTTTTAAATACTGTTTTTACCATATCTCCCATTTGGATTAATGGGATTGGGATTAAGTCAGTTCGTTTTAAGGGTTGATTGGTTGATAATGGCTTATTGAGTTTATAAAATCGTAATCTCTCTTGATCTAGGAAGTAGTTATAGGAGCGGGAGGTAGTGGTGGTAACAGTTGCTATCTTGAAACTGCTCGCCGCTAGCCTTTGATTGGTAACACCTAAATCTCTAGTGGCAATTAAGGCAGATGTCTTCTTTCCGACAACTACCGATAGCCAGTTGATATTTTTGTGTCCGTTGTTGGGATTATTAACCACCATTTTTAGGCTGCGGTTACCCGGTTGATCACAGTTGATACAGTTAAAATTAAACTGTAGCTCATGATCGGATGTGATCTGATTATTGCTGCCAATCATTGAGATAGAAGAGAGGAACCATGGTGCCGCTAGTGCAGAGCTGGAATTTATCAGCTCCTTAATCGGAGTTATGGTTATCCATTTGGGTTCTACGATTATTTTATAAGGTAGAAACATGCTGGGGTTAACATTCGCTAGATATGACCCTTTTACACGGCCTGCGTAGTTAAGTAAAAGCTTTGAAAACTTCTGGTTGATGGCAGTCGGGCAGGTTGATGACTTATATTGTCGTTTATTTGGGTGTGAATTTTCTGTTGTTACATAATATATCTTGGCATAACTGGTAATGGTACATTCAAGTTTAGGCTTTTGGTCTTCGGCGTAATTTGGCATTGATAGCGCTAATGAGAGTAACGCTGCCATCAGGGTGAAAAAGAGTGTTCTCGATCTGTTTGTTCTCAAATTAATTGTTACCTTATACTATTTACGGTTTGTAACATCTGGTCAGCAACTCCCATCACTTTGGAGTTCATCTCATATGCACGTTGTGCCTTAATAAGTGAGGTCATCTCAGTCATAATGCTGACATTGGAACTTTCTAGTGCTCCCTGCATGATAGTTCCGACATGTCCTTGGCCAGCAACACTTTGCATCGCTTGTCCGCTCGACTCAGTCATGAGATAGAGGTTGCCACCAGCGGACTTTAAGCCTACGGGGTTGGCAAAGGTAAACAGAGGGATGGTTCCTACCATGCTTGGTTGTACCTGGTTTGAGATGTAGACATCCATATTGCCATTTTCAGAAACGACGACATTTTTTGTGTTTGGGGGAAGAGTAATGCCGGGAAATACCTTATAGCCATTTTGAGTGACCAGGGTACCCTGGTTATCTACATTAAAAGCGCCATCCCGAGAGTAGCGTAGTTGATTATTGGGCATAATAATGGCAAAGAATCCGTCACCGTTGATCATTAAATCGAATGGGTTTTGTGTGATTTGGGGTGACCCCTGGCCAAAACTTTTACGGACGGCTGAGATTGTTGCGCCGGAGCCAATTTGAGTGCCGACATTATATCTGGTTGTTGCACTTGAGCGACTGCCAGGGTTGCGAATTGTCTCATAAAGGAGATCTTCAAATTCTGCTCTTCCTTTTTTGAAACCAATCGTATTGACGTTGGCAATGTTGTTGGAGATGGTATTAACATTGGCTTCTTGGGCCGTCATTCCTGTGGCGGCAGTATTGAGTGCTCGCAACATGGTAAATCCGTTGGTGCAAGCTAGAAGTAAGATGGTAGTAATGATAAATTTGGGCATAAGTGTTCTCCCGAACGTTTTTCTCTGTTTAAAACTTAGCGATATCATTTACAGATTTCCCTGAAATTTGATCATAGGTCTTGATCGCCCTCTGAATACTCTCAAAATGGCGATTAGCTTTAATTAATTCTGACATCTCAATGATTGCATTTACATTCGATTGTTCTAAAAATCCTTGGTAGACGGAGGATTGTGCTGCAGTGGTTGAAAAGTTCTGCTTGTCTGGATTGATAAACAGAGAACTTCCCTCTTTTTTCAATGCTGAGTTATCATTAAACTCAACAACAGAGAGATCACCTTGAGATGCACCATCAACTATAATTTCACCTTGTAAGCTAATTATAATATTGCGTCCACTTAGATTAAATACGCGCTCTGTTGGGGGAGGTAGGGCCCCTTTGGCGGGGTCAGCAGGGTTGCTCTCTTCACCTAGGGCGGAGCGATTAACCTTTTTTAAGATTGGGTATCCTTGGGAAGTGGTTAATGTCCCATTGGAGGTAATGGTGAAACTGCCTCTACGGGTAAAACGTATGCCGTTAGGTGTTAGAACTTCAAAGAATCCTGGGCCCTGTAGTGCCAGATCAAGTGGATTTTTAGTCGGGTGAAGTTGGCCTTGGCCATGATCTGTATAGGTGCCGTCTACTTTTACAAAGGCATTTTCTGCACCTTGAGTATGATAGAAGTCCTCGGGTGCCCAGTCTTTATGGGGCAGATTAATATCCGGAGTGTTGCGCTCTAAGGCAGTTAGATGTTCTCTAAAGGCGATCTGGTCACGCTTAAATCCAGGTGTATTGGCATTGGCCACATTGTTTGCCAAGACCTCTACCTTTCTCTGCTGAGCAATGGCTCCAGATAGTGGAACCCAGATATTTTTCAAACCCCTCCTCCTAGATGAGTTTATCCCTAGGTTAAATATACCAAGGTAGGTGCCAAATATTCCACACTAGGCAAAATTGTCCCATCGGAGCTTGTTGGGGCCTGATAGCTAAAAACCATTTCTGGTTATAAGATAATTTGATTGAGTCGTTGTAAAAGCGGTAAGATTGTTAGTGACATTGGTCTAAAACTAGGCAATTGCTGCACCTGATTAGTGGCCGTGGTGTCACGGATATGACATAAGGGGCAGAAAATTGGTGAATAAATTTTGTAGATGTTGTGAGGTGATTTGATGGATTTTGAGACAAAAATGAAGAGGCTTGAGAGTATTGTGACGACTTTGGAAGATGGTGCTCTAACACTTGAAGATAGTATTGAGAAATTTGAAGAAGGGGTGTCACTGTTTAAAGATTGTCAGGAGAGATTGGCAAAATCAGAAAGGAAGATAAAAAAGTTAACTGATAGTCTCAAGGATGAAGAGTTATAGCTAGGTAAGGAATGGTTTTGAGAGTCCAATGGTTAATCTGTATATTACTACTAATAACCTCCTGCGCGACAACTAGGTCTTGGCGCACTAAAGATCCAAGTAAGAGTTCAGCTGGTGGCGTAGTCTCTATTGAAAGCCGAAATGGGACAACTCCACTTATACTATCTAAATCTGCTGCAACTACCAATATGGAGTTTGGCCCACAGCCGGAAGGTCGAGTTGAGCTAACTTCGCCTCTTGATCAAAACCAAGCAGCTATTAAAAGGAAAGTGATTACCCTGATTTTTAGTCCTGGATTGGTGCGGGCGGTTGGGCAGATCGCCCTAATTCGAGAGTTGGAGCAGCAACAGGTAGATATTCACATTGTTTCCGGAAGTGGAATCGGCGCATTACTTGCGACGTTATATGCTGCAGGTAAAACACCCGACCAAATAGAGTGGTTTTTCTACCGTCTGCTGGGAGAGCTGGAGGGCTCTTCTCCATTTACTGCCCAGTGGATAAAAATTGTAAGACGCCACTTATTAAGAGAGTTTGCCGGCAAGACGATTCAAAGTTTGGGTAAGGCTGTCGTGATTCCTTTGTACGATAGAAAGAGTCAAGAGGTGGTCTACTTCCAACGTGGTCAAATTGTAACCCTATTGTTGCGTAATTTTAAATTATATGGAGTGGAAAGTGGCGTTCGCTACTCGACTGCTTTTCAATGGAGAGTCTTTAACTCAGATATTTATAACAAGATGGGCAGTGAATTGATTGTCGGAGTTAATGCAGTTGGCGAAGAGATAAAATTTCTAGGTAAGAATGAGTTCCTCTTTGGCGTAATGGGCAATTTAAGTGGTAAAATCAAGAGAGAGGGTACAGTGCTTGATCTATACATTGCTCTGCCGGTTGACTCATCATTTCTTGATTCTGGGCGTAGATTGCCTGAGATAATTAGGGATTGCCGCCTCAGCAGCCAAAAGGGAGTGATGCAACTAAAACAGATAGTCTTAACTTCTAAGGGAAGATATAATGATACAAAGGAGAGAGAGGATTAGGTGAAGAACTTTTTTGTAAAAATTCTGCTAGCCATTTTTGCAACTGGTTTTTTGGCAATTTTCTTTGTTGCTTCTGTTGTTATCTACTTCTCACTTGATCTTCCAGATGTCTCCACCCTCGTTAATTATCGTCCACCCATCCCATCACAAATTCTGGCGCGAGATGGGACAGTTTTGGCCACGATAGGTAAAGAGCGTCGTGAGATCGTGCAACTAATGGATATCCCATCAACCATTATTGATTCCTTTTTATCCGCTGAAGATGGTGATTTTTATAATCATCGAGGGGTGGATTATCAGGGGATGGTGCGGGCGCTGATTGTCAATTTAAAGGCAGGGGCCGTTGTCCAAGGTGGAAGTACTATTACTCAGCAGGTAGCAAAATCCCTCCTGCTGACTCGCGAGCGTTCGATTGCTAGAAAGATTAAAGATATTTTACTGGCCCACCGGATTGAAGGTCGTTTCTCTAAAAATGATATTCTGTTTTTATATTTAAATCATGTCTACCTAGGGGGAGGTTACTACGGTGTTAAGGCAGCCTTTCAGGGCTATTTTGGTAAAGAGTTAGGAGATGTTACTGTTGCCGAGAGTGCAATTATTGCAGGGTTATTGGTCGCCCCAGGGCGATATTCTCCCTATATTAATCCTGCATTTGCAAAGGAACGTCAGCGCTATGTATTGGGAAGATTGCTAGCAACAAGAAAGATAACCCAAAGTGCTTATCAGCAAGCGCTTAGTGAAGTCATCAAGTTCAGAATTCGTAAACGTATGGGCTTTAAGGCCAGCTACTTTACTGAGTGGGTAAGACAGATGGTAGTAGATTTAGTTGGCAAGGAGAGTTTTCTTGCCAATGGATTTCAAGTTCAAACCACCTTAGATTGGGAGATGCAACAGGTTGCAGAGCGAAATGTTAACTCTGGCGTTAGGGAGATTGATAAACGTCAGGGCTTTAAAGGACCGATTCATTTTCTTGGCAGTGAGGAGGAGATCTTTAATTTTGAAGTAGATTTTCGTCAGCGTCTTTTTATGGAGAGGTCTAACTATTTTACGTTGGATGGCAATCATCAGAAAAATTTTGAGCTACAGTTTATTCCGGATGATTTTATGGCGATGAAAGAGGAGTGGCTGGCGACCACTAAGTTGATCAACCGTGACTACTTTATGGCCGGTAATAATGAAAAGGATCTGCTGCGTTCGCAACTTGATTCAGAAAAGCTTTATCAAGCAGTGGTGATTGGCCTGCATGATCGTGCCCGCTTAATCTATCTCTCTTTGGGAGGAGTTGTTGGAGTTATTCCGTACAAATATTTTCGCTGGGCACATGAACGCAGTATTAGTGAAAGGAAAAATCTTCTACCATATATTAAAAATCCTTCTAGTATCGTCAAGGTTGGTGATGTAATCCACACTCGGATTGTAAAACATAGTGTCAAATTGCTGCCTCGCCTAGACAAAAAATTTGGAAATATAGTTAAGGAGCATGAAGAGTTTCAAGAGATTGAGAAGCATCGTTATCTGTTGTGTACCCTGGATCAAGATCCAGAGGTGCAGGGCTCTTTGGTGTCGATCCAGCCTGTTAGTGGAAAGATTGTAGCCTTTGTTGGCGGTACCAATTTTCGTCGCTCACAATTTAATCGGGTGATGCAGTCAAAGCGTCAACCCGGTTCAGCTTTCAAGCCGTTGATTTTTGCTGCGGCTTTGGAGAATGGCTTTACCCCTGCCAGTGTTATTATTGACTCGCCTGAATCCTTAGGTGGGTTTGACTCATCTCTAAATTGGAAACCCAGAAATTATGATGGAAAATTCTTGGGGCCAGTTACTTTGAGAAATACCTTAGAACATAGCCGTAATGTTCCCACCATTAAAATTGCTCATAAGTTGGGGGTGGGTACAATATTAGATTTTATCAATAGAGTTGGATTTAAGGCTACTCCAGATCCTGACCTTAGTATGGCACTAGGATCCTTTGGTGTGACTTTGATGGATATTGTTGCAACTTATGCCATCTTTCCCAGTGGCGGCCGGGTTGTTGATCCTCAATTTTTAGTGTCGATTATTGATCGTGATGGAAAGAGTTATCATATAGATGAAGAACATCGACTCAGAAAAATTGAAGAGCAAGAGTTGGTGGCCGCTACCACATCTATGGAGCAGAACAGTCAGAACTCACTTCTGCTTCCCGCCCAATTTGATGACTCTATCAAGCAAAATGGTTTAAAGAATACACTTGATCCGGAACCAGAGGAGAAGAACCCTTATCATCTTACTATTGGAGGAAGGCAGGTCTACGACTCTCGTTTAGCTTATTTAATGACTAATTTGCTTAAGGGAGTTGTTCACTATGGAACTGGCCGTAGCGCTAAGCGTATTAGCCAATTTTTGGGAGGGAAAACTGGTACTACCAATAGCTATGTTGATGCCTGGTTTCTTGGTTTCTCAGCTAATGTGGTCACTGGTACCTGGACCGGTTTCGATGATAATCGCACTTTGGGTTGGGGTGAGACTGGAGCAAAATCGGCTCTGCCTATTTGGCGTAACTTTATGCGTGCTGCTCTTGAGAAATATGGTGAGGTCGACTTTCAGACTCCTCCCGGGATTGTTAATGTAAAAATAGACAAGGAGAGTGGTCAGTTAATTACATCTGATGATGACGAAGGCTTTATGGAGGCTTTTGCTCAGGGTATGGAAAAGCAGCTGCTTAATGGAGGGAACTCCTCATTTACTCCTCCTTCAATCCTCTCTAACAGTGCAGAGTCTGAGGAGAAAAAAAATGTGTTGGGTGAGGACGACTATTATAGCAACCAGTAGGCAGTTATCCCAAGTAATATTAATATGTTAACAGGCAACGGAGAGATTGTTAATCGTTGGTTGAAGTGGGACATGCTATAATTGCTGTAATCACTGAAAATAGTGGTATATTTTCTACTACAAGCGTCCGAGAGGTCTATAAGAGGCAGGCTTTTTGCGTGGTTTCAGAGTATGAGGTGTAATGTCAGACAACAGTAGAAACAATATGGGAAGCAGTGTCAGAGAGCGCAGGGGGATTCTTGGGCTCTCGGTTGCAGTATCTCTGTTGCTACATCTATTATTACTGCGCCATCATATCTCTATCTCCTTGGATCATCTGCTAGCTGAGGCTGGGCCAAAGACCCAACAGATTAGAGTAGTCTTAAAGGATCCTCCTCTTCCCAAGGTAGTGACGAAGCCTGCTGCAGAGAGTAAGCAGCTTATGCGTCAGGTTGTTAATAATGAACTAACGGGTGATAAAGTACTGCCGAAGAACTCAAGGTTTCTAGGAGAGAAGAACCAAAGCTATGCCCGTCAGACCAAGGCTAAAAGAGTTGCTTCTTTTAAGCGTGCAGGTATTGGTAGTGAGAGTAGTAATAGCTTGGACCAGGGCAAAAACCGGGTGACCAACAAACAAAAGAAGATCAGCTTAAAGGATTTAGCGGTGAGTTCGTCCCGCAAAGTAGTGATGGCCCCTTCTCCTAAAAGACAGAAAGTTGCTGGTCTCAAATATGGAGATCGAAACTCTTTAGGACATGCCTCAAACAATGATTTCCTAGAGGATGTTCCCCTTGGTGATATGACCAACCTCAATACGGTGGAGTTTAAGTACTATGGATTTTACCATCGCATTCGACAGAAGTTAGAGCAGTATTGGGGTGACTCTTTACGAGAGAAGTCAGAGTATCTATTTCGTAGTGGCCGTAGATTGCCATCTAATGAGAACAAAATAACCGCTCTAACGGTTACTATCGATGCAAAGGGTAACATCATTAATGTTAATGTGAAATCAACCAGCGGCATACGTGAACTGGATGATGCTGCGGTTGAGTCTTTTAACCGTGCCGGCCCGTTTCCTAATCCTCCGGCCGGGATGATTAAGGGTGGACAAGCGCGACTTGAGTGGGGCTTTGTCGTCAATGGTTAGATTTAATTTTAAGAGTAGTTGTAATTGAGAGGATTGTTTGCTTACTGCTGAGTAGGTGATTGAAGCAGCTCTTTTAATTTGGAGATTCCCTCCATCATAACATAGTCATTCCAGATAGAGTCTAATTCACGAACCGTCTCAATTAGTGACATCGCGGCTTGGTCTCTGGAAATTTTCTCACTCTCAGAAAGGTGAGCGATAGCAACACTTAGAGATTTAATGGTAGCTGATTGACAGGTAGTCGCGAGTCTCTCTTCATAAGCAGTATCAATCTTCTTTTCTTTACTCTTAATAATGGCAGTGTTTAGAAGTTGAACGTACTCTTGATTCTCAAGTTGCATATTAGCCATTCTCTCCATGAGATGAAGTCTTTAAAGGGTGAGGCAGAGTATGGAGATATTCTTTCTCTTCGTAAAGCGATTTTTTTTTAAAAATTACTTTTTTCAAAGAGGCGGTGAGTAAGCTCATAGCGTCTAAATTAAAAAAATGGGAAAGGTAATTATTCTGTAAAAAAAAACTTATTTTTTCTGTAAAAAAAACTTGCTTTTAAAATGAAGATTAATTTTCTTGACAGAGAGGTAGGTAGTCTTGTGCGCTAAGTAGACTATCTAATTCGTCCAGATTTGAGCATCGGATTTTTATCATCCATGCCTTGAAAGGTGCGCTGTTACACTGTTCTGGAGCATTATCAAGATCAGTATTGACCTCAACTATCTCACCTGAAACTGGAGCGATGAGGTCACTGACGGACTTGATAGATTCCACAACACCAAAGGGAGAGTTGTTTTCGACTGTTGTACCGACTTCTGGCAGTTCAACGAAAACAATATCGCCCAGTTGGGATTGGGCAAAATCGGTAATTCCAATAGTTATCACATCACCATCGCTACTAATCCACTCATGATCCTTTGTATATCTTAACTCTTCTGGGGTTTTGAATTCCATGGTTTATAACCTCCGGTGATAAATGGTTTTTTATATCGTGTTGCAGGATAGATCTTATCACGAATTTTAATAGCATAACTCTCTGAGATACTAAATTTTTCACGGGGAATGGATGCTAAAGCGATTCCTCTGCCCAGGGTGGGGGAGAGAGTGCCAGAGGTGACAACTCCCACCTCTGCTTCACTTGAGTTAACTACTGGATAGCTGGTTCGTGGCACTCCGCGCTCAAGGGCAAGACGGATCTGACGGTAGCGTGGGGTGTATTGCGAGTCACAAAGGCTCTCTTTACCAATAAAACGGCCCTTCTCGCCGCGAACAGTCCATTTTAGACCACAATCTAGTGGTGTGAGTTCATCGGTTAACTCGTTGCCGTAGAGTGAGAATCCCGCTTCTAGCCTAAGCACATCCCTTGCAATCAAGCCACAGGGAGTAACATTCAATTTAATTAATTTATCCCAAATCTGGCAAATGGCTTGGCCTTGAGCAAACAGCTCCACCCCCTCCTCTCCGGTATAGCCAGTACGGGCGACGATAATTTCCTCACCGTTCCATAGGAGCTTTCTTACTGAGTAGTGTTCAAACTCTCCGGTGGGCATCAAATTTAGCTTATTGAGTAGCTGTTCACTATTAGGACCTTGAAGTGCAATTAGTGAATAGTTATTTGAGCTATTCTTTAAGACACAGTTAAAACCTTTTTGTTGACTAGTGATCCACTCCCAATCTTTTTCAATATTTGCTGCGTTAACGCAGAGAAGAACATGATCGAAATCAACTTTATAGGCAATAAGGTCATCAATGATCGTTCCATCCTCTCGACAAAGGGGAGAGTAGACAGCTTTTAAGTCACCAGCGGTGAGAAAGTTATTGGTTATCAGGTAGTCGACAAAAGCGTATGCATCAGGGCCTACAACTTCGAATTCACCCATGTGGCCAACATCAAATATCCCGGCATTATTTCGAACTGCTTCGACCTCCTGTTTTATTGTGCTGTATTGAAGGGGCATCATAAAACCAGCGAAGGGCGCCATCTTCGCCCCTAGCGCTAGATGATTTTTGTGTAGGAGGGTGAGTTGTTCTTTGCTCATGGATTAATCTCCTGCTGTTCAAATTGCTCCCGTGCAGCCTGAAAAAGGTTTTCGGCTAAGGAGAGGATTGTCATCGGACCGACTCCCCCAGGAACAGGAGTAATCGCCTGTACTCGTTCTGAGACAGCAGCAAAATCAACATCTCCACACAGCTTACCATTCTCATCCTGATTCATCCCCACATCAACAATAACCTGATTGCCCGAGGAAGAGAGATGTTTTACTCCAATCATTTTGGCACGACCAATAGCGGCGATAATGATGTCAGCCTGAGATGTTATCTTCTCTAAATTTTGAGTTTTGGAGTGACAGATGGTGACGGTGGCGTGATGGTTGGTCAAGAGCATCGCCAATGGTTTTCCTACGATCATACTGCGACCAATAATTACAACATGTTTTCCGGCCACCTCAATGTTGTAGTGGCGCAAAAGAGTTAATATCCCTTTGGGAGTACATGAGAGTAGAACCTTTTCACCACAATCGCCATTTAGTACGCCAATCAGATTGTTTTGATGAAAGCCGTCAACATCTTTGCTGGGAGGGATTAACTCCCCTACATCTATATGGGAGAGCTGATCTGGTAGTGGCAGTTGAACAAAGCAGCCGTGGACTGCCTGGTCGCTGACCATCTTGCCAACTTCAAAGATAAAATCAGATTCACTTAAGCTATCGGGAAGGTGAATAATGTCACATTTCGCTCCTAACTTCTCGATATAGCGTTTTTTATTGCGGGTATAGATTTGGCTGGCCGGATTCTCTCCTACTAATAGAACTTTCATGTAGGGGGTGATGCCCCACTTCTTTAACTGGTTACACTTCTTGGATAACTCTTCTATTCCCTGTTCAACAACTTGCTTTGCTTTAAGAATCTGTGTCATCGTTATGACCCTATGAAGTAGATTGGGCTGATGTTTTAAGAATTGGTGCCATAATAAGCGATACTGGCCAGTTCGTCGAGGGGAGGTACAGATAAGTGTGAACTTTTTGGTGCTTTTGGGGTAGGATTGTTCATGCGTATTTTGGGGATAGATCCAGGTTCTCGCTGTGCCGGATATGGCTTGTTGGAGATGAATGGCTTAAAGGTTAAATATCTTACTTCTGGTATTTTACGCTTTGATCAGTACCCTAAATTTCTAGATCGGATTGGCCCCATTTATAACTCCTGCTGTGAATTGCAAAGAGAACTTAACTTTGATGAGATTGCATTTGAGTCACTCATCTATGTTAAAAATCCCACCTCTTTGATGAAGTTAGCTCAGACGCGGGGAGCAATGTTGGCAGCCTTCGCACAGCAGTATCCGGGAAAAATTTTTGAGTATGCACCTAATATGATTAAGTCGGCAGTAACTAGTAATGGGCATGCGGGAAAAGAGAGTATTCAAAAAGGTCTGCAAATGATATTTGGAAGGATTGAGTTTGCTACCCATGATGAGAGTGATGCCTTGGCCGTGGCAATGACTCACGCCCTTCATCGACGTTCGGCCCTTGGTAGGAGTAAGCAGCATGATCGGACATATTAATGGAAAAATTCTTTTTAGTGATGGTAGTGAAATATTATTGGCAACAAATTCTGGAATTGGATATCAGATATTTTGCTCTCAGGTGCTACCAGAGGGAGAGCAGGTCTCGCTTTATATTGCTCATGTAATTAAAGAAGATTCTCAGTCACTTTTTGGTTTTAGCTCCCTAAGAGAGAAGAAGTTATTTGAACTACTTTTGACCGTTAAGGGCGTTGGGCCGAAATCGGCGTTCTCCCTTGTTGGCAGTGTTGGTTTTGAACAGGTGTGTGAAGCAATTACTCTTGAGAACCGTAAGATTTTGACTCTCGCCCCAGGAGTTGGAAATAGAGCAGCAGCACAAATTATTTTAGATCTGGCGGGTAAAATTTTAACTGTCAAAATGTACTCGGATAAATATGATTCACCGCCAATGGAGTGTCGTGGTGATCAGGTCACAGGGGAAAATGAGCTGCCCTTAAGGGCAGCAGAGCAGCCTTTGAGCTTAAGGCAGGCTGGCCGTAGAAATCATCAACAAATTATCAATGATACTATTATGGCTTGTAAAGAGTTAGGTTTTAGTGAGCAGCAGGTGCTATCCCGAGCAACCAAGATTATGCGAGAAGGGGATATTAGTAAACCAGAGCAGCTAGTCCACCTAGTGCTCAAAGGAATGTAGTTTAGATAATGGCAATTATGAATGATAACTCTTTTGATCAGGAGCAGCTAGAGCGAGTGATGGAGCCATCTGGTCGTAGAGATGAGTACCGTCACGATATGAATTTAAGACCAAAGGACTTTAGCGAGTATATTGGACAAGAGAAGATCGTTAAAAATATTGAGTTGATGGTAAAGTCAGCACGAATGCGTGGACACGCTATGGATCACCTGCTGTTGTCTGGACCTCCCGGCCTTGGCAAAACCTCCTTGGCAATGATTATCTCTCAGGCACTGGAGTCAGAGTTTTTTGTTATCTCTGGCCCGGCACTAGAGAAAAAGGGGGATTTGGCAGCGATCTTGACCAACCTTGGGCCTCGAGATGTACTATTTATTGATGAGATCCACCGGATGCATGCCACGATAGAAGAGGTACTCTATTCGGCAATGGAGGATTTCCGACTGGATATTGTCATGGGGCAAGGGCCAGCGGCTAGAACAATGCAGATTGAGATTGCCCCCTTTACTTTGATTGGGGCAACAACGAGGTCGGGACTGCTATCCTCCCCACTACGTGACCGCTTTATGGCCCATCTACACTTTGATTTTTATCATCCTGCTGAATTGTGCCAGATTATCCAGAATAATGCAGTTAAACTGAATGTTAAGATGGCTGAGGATGCTTTGGATAAAATATCTAAGTGTGCTCGTGGCACTCCTCGGATTGCTAATCGTGTTTTGCGTCGGGTGCGAGATTTTGGCTTGGTGGAGGGATGTGATATTATTACCTCCAGTGAAGTGGAGCAGGCATTGAAATTGATGGAGATTGATCAACAGGGCCTCGATCGGATGGATCGTAAAATTTTACAAGTAATTATGGAGTACTACCAAGGTGGGCCAGTAGGAATTGATGCTCTTTGTGCAACACTATCGGAAGATCGCAATACAATTGAAGATGTGTATGAGCCCTATCTTTTAAAGGAAGGTTTTTTATTAAGAACCCCACGCGGCCGTGAGATTTCTGAAAAATCCAGGGAGCATTTACAAAAAATGGAGTATTGATTAATGCCAGTTAAAAGAGCATTTGATGCAATCAAAGATTTGCCAGAACTTTTAAGAATATTGACCAAGCGTGATTTCACTTGGAGAAAATTTTCATACGTAGCAATCGCTTTTATAACCCTTGGATTTATTATTTTTTTTTCATCACCTAGTATCTACCGCTACTTAACTAATTAACTTTCTTTAAATAGAGAGTTGTTCTAAAGGTGGCCACTCCTACTAAATAATATTTTTTGGTGTGAACGGTGCGGGGCGCATGTGTAGTTTTGTTGCCCAGGCGACAAATAAACCTCATTAGGTGGTTGCATTTACTACATGATAGCACTATATTCAAACAAACGTTTGAATATAGTGCCGAAGATGATATTTTAGCCAAGGATCAAAGTAATGATAAGGCCAATACAGTTAGCTTGTTTACTACTACTGATAATAACTAGGATCGCAGTGGCTGATTCTTTGGGGCCAATCACCCTGACAGAGGACAAGCTATTTACTCTTATTAAAGAGATGCCACCCTCACTGGTTAGGGCACAAATCGCTCTTCATCTGAAGGAGAGCTCCAAGCGCAGCTTTAGTGAGAATTTTGGTGCAGAGCTGAGTGCATCGGCTTCCCAGCTTAGCTCGAGCGAAATATCCCTCTCTGCTTTTGCTCCAGTTACTAGCAAGATGTCTTCACTTAAAATGGGAGTGGCAAAAAAATTTAGGCGGGGAGTTGCAGTCGAGTTAACTGCTTATAAAAACCAATATACCAATACGATGTTAACTGATGTCACCTCTACTGGCCTGACGATGCAACTCTCTATAGACCTTTATAAGGATCTTTTGGGCCGGCTGACCAAGGCCAGATGGAGTAGCCTTGTCTATGATAAACAGCGATCAAAACTAGAGGAGCGGCTGGCAACCGCTGGCTTTATCGTTCAATTGCGGAAACTATATTGGTCCTTAGTGGCAAATAGTGAGGCCAGAAAGTTGGTTAACTCTTTGATCAAAGCTTCTAAGAGGCAAGTGGCACTGGCACAAAGGAGACTAAAAGAGAGAGTGGCTGATTATGGGGAGGTGGCCCGTTATAAATCCCAGCTAGCGTCAAGAAAAGCTCAACTGATCTATCTTAATTATAAAAAGGAGCGAGCTGTTCAAGTGATGAAGGGATTATTACCAACCATTGCTCAGCAAAAAATCGTCCTAGGCACCTACTCGCTAGATGAAACAGTTTACCAGTTTTTCGGTTGTATAAATCAAATCAAAGATTATAAGGAGGTGCCACTGGCAAACACCACCTACGACGAAATTATCACCATTATTAATAAGCAGGCAGTAGAGTCAGACCGCATCCATCGTGCCCATGATCTTCCGGATCTAAAATTACAATTAGCAGCAGATACCATGGGCAAGGCGTTGGGAGGAAGTGAGGCATTTGACCAATTCAAGAATAACTCTCGTGGATCGATCTCCGGTGCGATCAGCCTTACTATTCCATTAGGTAGGGAGAAGAAGAATTCACAGGAGATTTTGCAGTTAATTACAAAAATGAGTAGAGATGCAGCGGTAAAAGAGAGTCGCTCTAAGATTGATGCTTATCATACGCAGATTGTTGCATCGATAGATCTGTTGCAGCAGGTGATTTCAAATCAACGTGATAATTCAAAATATTTAAGTGAGAGCATTGGAGTATCCCGAAAAAAGTATATCCAAGCACGAATAACTGTTGAACAGTTGGTTTCGAAAGAGGATGCACTGCTTTCAAGTCAGTTGGATGAGATTGAAACGAAACTGGAAGTAATCAGCACGCTACTGGATTACTTCAGTGTATTTACTGAGACACCGTGTGCGATGAACAGGAAGCAAATATGAAGAAGTTAACTCAGTTTTTTGTTGATAATCATAAGTTGACCATAGTTTTAACTGCCGGTCTCTTGGTTTATGGTGTGATGGCCCTAAGGGTGATGAAAGCGGAGTCTTTTCCTAACGTTAGTCTGGGCCAAGCGACGGTAGTTACCTCTTACGAGGGGGCAACAGCAGCAGATATTGAAACTAAAATAACCAAGCCGATCGAGGATGAAATTCGTAGTGTCGGTGGTCTAAAGGATGTCAAGTCGATCAGCCAGTCTGGACGTTCCACGATCGTCGTGCGAGTCGATATCGATGATCCACAGGTGAATGTTAAGGATGTGATGTCCGAGATCCAACGCGCAATGGACCGTGCTAAAAGGCTACCGTCTGATTTAAGAGAGCAACCTGTCTTTACCGAGGTTAAGTCGGAGGAGATGCCGGTGATTGAGATCGCACTAACGGGAATAAATGATCTTCGACAGCGTGATCTAGTTGCAGATGAGCTAAAGGAGGAGCTGGAGGATAATCGTAGCGTTAAAAGTGTTCGCTTGAGTAGTTATTTTGAGCGGGCATTTCAGATTCGTCTGAATGAGAAGGAGATGCATAACTTCCATATTTCGGTGGATGAGGTCGTGCGGAAGATCTCTAGTCGTAATACTAATACTCCGGGCGGGGAGTTGAAGCAGAGTGTACAGCAGAGCTTAGTACGGGTTGAGGGAAAAATTAATGATGCCACCGAGTTGGAAAATATTGTCATACGATCTAATTTTAGTGGCCGAACAATCTATCTAAAAGATATTGCGCAGATCGAGGATGGAAAAAAAGAGATCAAGACTCGTGCGCGCTTGAATGGAAAGGATGCAACAATCTTGGTAGTTACCAAGAAGGCTGGGGCGGATACCGTTGCGATGGTAGGGGCGATGGAAGGGACTATTGCCCGTTTTAAGCAAAATTACCCCAACGTTATGTTTCATACCTATCTAGACGAGGCACTAAAAGTTAAAAAAAGTGTTGGGGTGTTGGCCAACAATGCTCTGACAGGATTGATCTTAGTGATTGTCTTTCTATTCCTCTTTCTGCCCGGCAAGGTGGGATTTGTTGCCTCTATTTCACTACCATTGGCGGTAATTGGTACCATGGGCCTGATGGGATCACTGTCGGTCAATTTAAATAGGATAACGATTCTTGCACTGGTAATTGCTTTGGGTATGTTGGTGGATAATGCGGTTGTCATTAGCGAAAACTTTACTCGCTTAAGAAAGCTAGGTCTTAAAGCTCAAGAGGCGGCAATTGAGTCGGTACGTCAGCTCTGGTTACCAGTTACTGCTACCGCCTTTACCACGATTGCGGCTTTTCTACCCATGTTAGTAACCAAGGGAGTTATGGGCCAGTTTATTCGTTGGATTCCAATTATTGTAACTATGTCCTTGTTACTAAGTCTGTTTGAAAGCTTCTTTTTACTGCCAATGCGCCTGACGATGATGGGTAATGGTAGTGCTGGCAAAGATGAGAACTTTAATAATTGGTTTGATAAATTCGAATTGAAATTTGAAAAATTTATGGCAGTGGTTATCAAGAGGCGCTATTTGGTAGGAGGACTGTTCAATATTATTATCTTTGGCTCTTTTGCTATGATGTTTCTAGCAAATAAGTTTATCCTATTTCCTCCAGATCAGACAGAGATCTATGTAGCACGGGTTGAGGTTGAAGAGGGTACCAGAGTAGAAGAGACAGATCGCTTATGTGCCCTGTTGGCAGATCGGGTGGCAGATAGACTAGGAGATTTGAAGGTGGATGTGGTTGCTCGCGCCGGAATTAGCCAGACGCGGCTGGGTGATCCCAAAAATCGTACCGGTAGTAATATTGGGATGCTGACCATCTACGCCTCTGATTTCGCAAGATTCAACATGGCCCACACCGAGTACTTAAATCTTTTACGTAAAGTTGACACTAAAGAGTTTAAAAGTGTTGCCTTCGAGGCGTTAGTAAATGGCCCCCCAGTTGGTAATGATATCGAGGCAACTTTTCGCTCTAACAATAGGGATGAGTTAAATCGGGCAATAAGCTATGTTGAAGGGGAGATCAAGAAAACAGATGGTATTCACAACTTAAGTTTAAATGCTGTTCGCGGCGCTAGTGAGGTTTTTGTTGATATCGACTATGTGAAAGCCGATCGCTTAGGGCTAGATATTAAAAATATTGGGTCAACGATTAAAACAGCCATCTCCGGCAGAAAAGTCGTTACAGTTATTTTAAATAATAAGGATGTTGATCTGGTCTTGCGTTACAATATAAATGATCGTCAAGATGTCGAAGATTTACAGAAGATAAAGGTGCTCGATAAGCGAGGGAATCTAGTTCCCCTGGGAAGCTTTGCCAACTTCCGCCAGACAGATGGATCTCTACAGATAAATCGATTTGATTTTAAACGCTCAATGACACTAACTGGCAATGTAGACGACACTAAAATCACCGCTAACCAGGCGAATCGCCAGTTAACCAAGATTTTCGAACATAATAAAAAGAGTTTTCCGGGAGTGACACTGGTATTTGGTGGTGTGGCCGAAAGCACCAGAGAGTCGATGGAGAGCCTTTTTCAAGCCTTGGTGCTCTCACTAATTGGTATTTTTGCCTTGCTGGTCTTTCTTTTTAAGAGTTATCTGCGCCCCTTTATCATTATGACTACTATTCCTCTTGGTTTGTTTGGATTTTCGGTTGCTTTTTACTTTCACCAGCGTCCAATTAGCTTTCTCTCGTTAATTGGAATTATTGGATTGGGAGGAATTATTGTCAACTCCGGCATTGTCTTGATTAGCTTTATCGATCAGATGCGAGCGGAGGGTAAATTTTCACTAGATGAAATTTTGGTCAAGGCATCAGGTATGAGGTTACGGGCGGTGCTGGTTACATCACTTACCACCATTAGCGGATTGTTGCCAACTGCTTATGGCCTGGGAGGATCTGACGCTGTTTTGATCCCAATGACTTTGGCGATGGCCTGGGGGCTTACCAGTGGAACGATTTTAACTCTCATTTGGGCCCCTTGCGCCTATGCCATTATCGAAGATATAAATTCATTAGTCGCTAGACTGCTTAACCGCAAATCTGATGTGGTGGAGTCCTAAAGTGAACAGTAAAGAGATCAACACTAAAGAGCAGATTATAAGGGTGGCGACCGAACTATTTGCTAGCAATGGATTTGAAGGCACCAGCGTCAGAGATATTGCTACTAGTGCAAAAGTCAACCTCGCGGCAGTTAATTATCATTTTAAGAATAAGGAGAACCTCTATTTCGAGGTTTTCAATCATTGTTATCAGAGAATGGAGGAGGATATCCTAAATATTGGGAAGGATAAGGCACTTAATACCCAAGAGTTTAGTTGGAAAGTTTTAGAGTACTTTGTTGATAATGGTAGCTCCCTTTTAAATACATTTAGAATTATATTCTCTGAAAAATTATCCTCACATCAGAAGCTGCCTTGTATCAGCAATAAAGATGAGATGAAGATGGGTCCTCCTGGTAAGGAGATGATTCTAGAGAAAATCACTGAGGACGTAGGAGATGGTGTGCCAATTAGCGGCAGGCATTGGGCGATGCGAGTTATCTTTGCTAACGTCTTTCACTTCTCTCTAATGAGTAACATTCCATTTGTAAAAAACCGCGCCGAAGAGATTCCATTTTTTCTGCCCAATGAGCGCAAGCGCAGTATCTACTTTTTAGTGGATGCTGTATTAAGTCATCTAAAGCAGAATATCTCTAATTGGGAGTAGTTACCCTCCACTTTTTTAAAATAAATATGTGACTTGATCGGATCAACTATGTAACAATCTTAACAGTTAAGATTGTTTAACTATTATCTAATACTCTTTAGTGGAATAAGGGGAGTTCAAAATGAGAACAGTTGTGATGGGATCTTTATTAGTTGTCTTGTGCTTGAGTTTTGTTATTAATGCCTTCGCGGTTACCGGATCTTTACAGAAGGGGGCGACGTTTGTTGGCGCTAAATCATGTAAGGAGTGTCATACAGAGCGGTTTCACTCTTGGGGATCTACTAAGCACCCGTATAAGTTGCAACCAGTAAATCCCAATTTTGTAATTGGTGATTTCATCAAAAATAATACTTATGAGGTTAAGGGAAAAGTTTCGACTATGACTAAAAGGGGGGATGATTATTATATCAAGACCTCTGGTCAGGATGGAACATTAAAAGAGCATAAGGTTAAGTATGTGATCGGCTCTTTTTGGAAGCAACGATATATCACAGTATTTCCCGACGGTGGGCTTCATATTCTCCCTGTCCAGTGGAATGTCCAGGGACAGAAGTGGGGAGACTATCACGGACTTAAAAAACATAAGCCCGGCAATGGAAAATATTGGAGTGACCCAGGAAGAACCTACCAGAAAAAATGTCTAGGATGTCACACCACGGGATCAAGTTACACCTATGATACGGCGACGAAGCAGTATTCAGACACCAAGTGGGTGGATTTTGGTGTTAGCTGTGAAGCTTGTCACGGTCCTGGCAGTAAACACGTTAAATCGTCAGAGCAGGACAAAAAAGAGAGTATTTTTAATCCTGGTGTTCACCCAGACTCTAGACGAGCAGCCATGACTTGTGGAATGTGCCATAACCGTGGGAAGTCAACAGATGGTATTCATTCCTACCCAACACAAGGGATTAAAAAAGTTGGAACAAAGATCACCCCTATTCCATTCTTGGCGGGCCAGGATCTTCGGATGCAATATCATGAAAAACCAGGCCTACATGGTGATGGCAGTGCTAAAAAACATCATCAGCAATATAATGATTGGAAAACCACAGGTCACGGACGGGCCGGCGTTATGTGTTGGGATTGTCATACGGTACACTCTAAGGGGTCAGCAAATCAATTTCAGTTGAAGCTACCTGGGTCGAGTCTCTGTATCTCTTGTCATACCAACGTCCAACCAAAAGGTGTTCATGGTATTCACACCGCTAATGATTGCGTTGGCTGTCACTTCCCAAGAACAGCTAAAAATTCCCAGCCTTTTGATAATTCGGCCCATACTGCAAGAGTCGTCTATCCAGAGGTAACGGTAAAAGCGGGTGGCGATCTTAAAAAGGCACCAAACTCATGTAATATTTGCCACTACCATAAGGATCATTCACCAAGTAAGCTTCAGCGTGAGCTGGACAAGCACCTTAAGAAGGTTGACTTAGATCATTAATCAATTTTAAGGGGGGGGGATTAATAGGTCTCCCTCCTTGTTTTGATAAAGGATATTTTATGTTGGCGAGAATAAAGGTGCTCTCATTTCTAATCGTGATTTTTCCGTTGGTAGCACTAGGATCAAATATACCTCACGTTGCGATACCCGGTGGTCTGCAGGGTAAAACCTGTTATGAGTGTCATCTGGATCACGAGGGGGATATCCAGAATCACTTCAAGTACAGTATTCAGAAGGCATTCTCCTCCTATCAACAATCCCAACATGGAAGATTGCGTCGGTTAGGTGATGGTCGTGCTCCTTACTGTAACGACTGCCACGAATCAGTTTCTTGGGGCAAAATACTTCCGATGAGTGATAAGAGGTCGATGATTCATCCAAAAAACATCGGTGCAACCTGCGCGAAATGTCATGGGAAGACAGTTTTAAACTCGAGGATTGCAGAAGGATCGATGCATATTCCCTTTAGAGATAGGGCCATATTTACCTCCGGAAGAGAAAACATTGGTTTTCTACCAGGAAAAACGAGCAAAGATAGTTTTTATGTGATGGGAGGAGTTGATGTGCTAATGCTGGTGTACTGGTCATTCAGCATTTTGGCATTTTCTGTTTTAGCGGTCATGTTTATCTATGTGCTGCTAGATTTTTTCAAGCGCTGGCAAACTCGTCATCATCATCGCCAACTACTTCGGGATTCTCCTAAAAGCGTTAAGCGTTTTGGTATGGGATTTATTTTACAACACGCAATTCTCTTCACCTCAGTCATCGTTGCTGTTGTGACCGGAATTCCCGTAAAGTTTCCTGATAATGCTGTTTCTCAGGTGATTGTAGACCTCGTTGGAGTTGGGGAGCTGCGCCATCTGCTGCATGTTGGGGCTGGATTTGCAATGGTTGCTCTCGGAGTGGGGCACTTTATCTATCATCTCCTCTTTGTTAAAACTCCATTTTGGAGAGCAGAGATGTTTCCTCGATTGGAAGATTTTAGAAATTTTATTCACCATAATCTCTACAATCTAGGACTAAAAAAGGATATGCCCAAAATGGGTCGCTACACTTGGTATGAAAAACTCGATTACTTTGGTGCAACCTGGGGAATTGGGGTAATGGGAGTGACCGGTATTGCCATGTTCTACATGGAGGAGCTGGTTCATTTTCTACCACTATCAATTATTCAAATGTTTTGGGTTGCACATGGCGAAGAGGCGATGTTGGCGACCCTCTTCTTGTTAGTTGTCCATATGTATCATGCTCATCTAAATCCGTGGAAATTTCCTGGATCAAAAACATGGATTGATGGCAAGGTGACCAAGCATGAGAAAGACACTGAGCACACCCTAGAGGAGTAAAAGGAACCCATCCTTTACTCGCTGATGGAGCTATGCTGAATATTGATGTAACTCTCTAGGAACTATTATGAGCCTGGAACTCTAATCGTAGCAGCAATCGCCTCTTTTAGCTGTTGTTGGATGGAGGGTGGTAGGGCGCCTGAATCAGCGATACTCGTTGTAATCTCTCCCTCATTTTCCAAATAGCGATTGACCAGATCAACTATCGGTTGGCCACTATATTTGCTGTTAAACTCCTGTTGTAACTCTTTAGTACGTTTCTCATCTGGTTCGGACAGTAAAAAGCGTAAATCTTCAACCAGGGGTTGATCAGCGGCCATCCGACTTGCTCCCTCAATTAACTGCTCGCGGGCTGCATCTCTTAATCCCTCCTGCCGTAAATCTTTACGAATCAGATTGAAGGTCTCCGCTCCCTTTAGTTGATGTCGTAATCGTAGCATGTGGCGACGATAGAACTTAAGTTTGGTTGCAACTTCTGGGTCTTTATCTAAACGATAGACTGGATTTTGCACAGAACGTACTACGTGAGGAAGAATAAATTTACGGGCCAGCTTGGGGTAGCAGCTCTTTTCAAAGGTGAACATTCGCGGCTCTTGAGCACAGCTGACCTCTTCAAAAGTACCTCCACGAAAGTGAATCGAACGAATGGCTCGATCTAACATATTCTGCGCTTCAGCAATTTTAATCGCCATATCACTTTCGGATTGATATTGATCTACAATCCCCTTACCAGTAGTAACTAAACCGCCTGTTACTGTCGCCAGTCCAGAGTATTTTACCAGTGATTTAGCAGCACTGCTTTGTCCTAACTCTACCGTAGCGCTTTTGCCTAATGAAAACTTTGAACTATCACGCAGTTTTACCCTGCCCTTGGTTGAGCGAAAGGAGTCACGAATCTCTCCGCGCAGCTCTAAAATCTGAAGGTGGTGAATAGCATCCTCTCTTGGCACAAGATTTTTCTTCGCTAAGGCACTATCAATAGAGGTAAGCAGGGTTTGCTGTTCAGTCGTCCGTTTTGATTTTGGTATATGGCCCAATCGTTCACGCACAAAAGTTAATTTGCGATGATACCTAGCTTGGTCAGCCATTACCTCAAACATCTCAGAGGCACGTCGACCCTCGTTGATTCGGTTAGCAGCAAAAATCTCCTTATCGTTTCGTTTTAGGGTGCGAAGGTAGCTACGCAGCTGATTGAAGCTGGGAAACGGGACAACCTCTTTCTTTGTCACTCCATTTTCAATCACTGTTAGTTCGATCTTGACCGGTCTGCCCTTGTTTATACGTTGTTGTGCCTGAAACTCCTTACGACTCCATTGAGCGTACGGGGTGAGTTCATTTAGCTGGGCACGAGCGGTAAAACCTTCGTCAATCTTATCATTAAGGCGTCGCTGATAATTAGAGTACTCATCGACCCAATGGTTAGCATCGTCTATAGCTTGCCCAAACTCATCACTCCCACTCTTGCTGGCATCACTTAAAACATCTATCGCTCCAAACGTATCATCACCTGATGCTCCGTAACGGTAATATGCAGGGATACGATCATTGCTATTATAGAACATCAGCTGCTCTCGTATTACTGCCATCTGGCGATTTTCCGGATTCGCCTCTGCCAAACGTTTTTGAGAGCTTTGATGTCGGCTCCATACACCTTTTCGATACTCTTTAATTTTACCTGCACTGACTAACTCTTTATTCTGTTGATGAACAAGATCAAGTCGCCCATCAACAGTGGCATGACGTGCCCGGGCCACAGCTTTTCCTGCCTTAATTACTGCGCCGACATCAAGAATAACTGTTCCCTCTAATACCAGATCAACCAGTTTATCACTATACTGTCCCTGTTGATCCAGGACCGATGAGTATTGGGCCCATCCTAAAGAGTGCATCGTTTCAGTGGTGGCAAGTTCACCTTTGGCATCTAGATAGTTTACGGTACCTTCGTGGGCCAACAGCGCGCCTCCGCCTAGAATCAATCCATATCCCACCAGATTACCAATAAAGGGAACAAATTGCGCCGCTGTTCCTGATGCTACTAATGCTAAACCACTACCAGTCTGCCAGGTAAAAGCATCTAGATCTCGCAGCGGCTCTTTGGCCAGTAGGTAACAATAACCTGATAGATCTTCGATCAGCTCCTTTTGGTTACCCTCTCCCTTTGCACTACTCATCCCATAGCGATATGAGTCAGTCATCACCTCTTTTACCAGTGGAGCAAAATGATGAATATGCTTGCCATCACTTTCACAAAGGTGGAGTGCCCCTTTAGAACTCTTCTCCAGTTGCTGTTCAATCTTCTCTTTTACCAACGCTCTAGTCTCTGGGCCATCAACGACACGATCAAAATGTTGGTTAATTTCCTTGCTATGTTGTACTAAATCTTCTCGGGAGAATCCCTCTTTTAGTTTGTTATCAATACCGTTAATTAGTTGATGTCCCAAAGGTGACAGCGTTGGGGTGTAGTCAAACCAATTTGTGATAGAGAAGTTATTCTTCTGGGTGAACAGTAGTGGATTATTTCTAATCATGGAGTAGAGCTCTTTCTTGGCACTATCATCCCCTTTGGCTACTCGTTGCTCTAAGTTGTGAGCAATTAGTGTCTTGAGCATATGAGTTTGCAGAAATTTTCTCTCTCGCTTAGAATTACTCTTTTGCTTGGCCTGGTCATTGATTGTCCTTTGGTCATCATCAATCAGATTGGCCAAAGTGGGGTTGCCCCAACTATCTTGCATACACTCTTTTAGTTGTTGGCGAGCTTTAACATTATCAGTAGCACCAAAAAGCCCAAGATAGGGACTGCGTTCAGCAAGTGAATTTTTAATCGCCTTGGCAACCATTCGATTGCGAAAAGATTTTACATTAAAGTGTTGTTGTTGCTTCTCAATCTCCAAATAGTGGCGCAGCAGATCTCCTACTTCTAAAAAGACCGCTCTTCCCCCCAGACAATCCTGATATACCTGGGCACCATCTTCTTGACGTAGATAATCTTTAATCTCTCTTGCTCCTAGTGCCGGAAAATATCGACAGTAGCTCGGTAGTGGTTCATCCTCAGCAAGTGCACTATTAAATAGTAGCAGCAGCGTTAAAAATAGTAGTTGATATTTCACATCGATCTTTTCGGAATATCTAAGTAAATCTTTATCTTTAAACATGGTCTAATCTAGAGATAATACTGTATTTTTACCTCTAATCAGGGATAATGTGCCAATCTTCAATACATAAGTGATACTCAAGATATATAGTAACAAGTTCCCTTTCCCTGTCCTTCTTTTTTAATCAAACCGCCGGCCCTTGAGAGTTCTGTTTGTTCTAAAAGAAAAGCAATCTTGCACTTATTATTACTTTCAATGATTTGATAAATCTGTTTTTCATTAGCAACATCCGAAAAACATCCATATTTCGCATTTTATGGCTATTTATGGATACGTTTTTGGACATTTGGTCCAAATGCGGTTCGCTAGAATCGCTAAATAGCAATAATTGCGAAACAATTACATAGGGTTAAGAGGTTTGGGTTTTTCATCATACTTCATATTGTTTCATCTATTTCATCGGTTCAAGCGAACAATTTGTTGTGGCACTCCAGTCGCTTGCAATTGGGGCTGTTCGTACGAATACAGGGTTTTAGATAAAAAAAGCCCCGCTATTGCGAGGCTTTGAAAATTGGTACTCCCAAGGGGAGACCGCATTGTTAACAATTTAGCCCTGTAATATCGACATTTTAGCAATAATATTCACAGCTTGCAGATCTTCTCTCTTCATTGGTTTTCATCAAATTTCATCAGTTTTCATCAAAAATTATGGGTAAAATTATGGGTAGTTTTTGAAAATCTGGGAGTGCCAAAAGATGGGAGTGCTCTTGTTACGAGAGAGTGTGTATTAAAAATGTGTACTTTACATACACACGCCATGTGCTAGTATTACTAATGTCTAATTTAGAGGAAAAAGTACTTTCAAGATTGAATAGAAGGCCTGAGAAAAAGGAAAGGTACAATTTTACTCTTCAACCATCAGTAAAAAGAGCACTTGCCTCATGGTGCAAAGAAAAGGGGCATAAAGAATCTGCTGCTCTGGAGGCAATGTTGCTAGAAATGCTTCCAAATAAGTTTTTAAACAAGTATAAGGAGAAATGATAAAGATGTTCCCAACAGAAGATGACCTAGTATCTGCATTTAAACATAAGTCTAAAATGTTTCTACAAACAGTTTGTAATCGAAGCGTCTCGCGTCATTTTATTATTCCAGAGTTTGATAGTTATACCGGAGTTGCAGACTTGATTCTTGGAACATATCGACCTTATTTGTCAAAAAAAAACAATAGAGAGATAGTAAATCTCAATTGGTTGTTCCCTCTTACAAATTTTGAAGAAGGGCAGATCTTTACTGTTCAAGAGTTTATGGAAAAATACAACTTTTCTAAAAGTTCAGCACGATTAAAGTTAAAGGAATATATTGATGCTGGTTTTTTGCAAAAACTTGATAATAGATCTTTTGAAGTAATTAGAAAATATAATCTAATCTGTGACGAAGTGATAGCAGTTGAGGCAAAGCTTAAAAATTGGAAAAGGGCATTAACACAGGCAATTAGATATAAGAAAATATCTGACTACTCTTTTGTACTGCTTGATGAATCCTATGCTTCTTCGGCATTGTCTAATATTGAGTTATTTAATCATCATAATATTGGACTAATCACAATGAATAAATCCAAGTTTGTCATTCATACTTCTCCAGAAAAGAAGAATATAAAAAAAGCAGAATACTTCATTAGAGTAAATGAGGCCGCTTATGGATATTTTTCTATGACTGAATGTGCCTCATAACTCGGTTCCATACAGGTAGATGTTCTCCATCGCAGTTTTTGTCAAAGAAAATTACACCAGCTGATTTTATGTCACTATAAAGTTGTGAAGCAGAAGTAATCCTGTCTTGGACAGAAGAACGTCTCTCTGTGAGTGTTTTTCCTGCTAGGTCAGCAAGGTCTTCTGACATTATCTTGAAGTGATGTTTGTATAGTTCTGGTTTTGTGAAATGGGGTCTTCCTGTAGTAAGGATTGATTCCATGTAAGGTGTCGATGTGTATATTCTTTCCCAGACCTCTGGGAAATCATCCTTTATTTCAATGGCGGTATCATATCTCATCCAGTTTAATAGTTTCGGTAGGTATATTCTCGGGGCTGGGCCTCTCATGTTTGAATCATTATCCAAGAACTTATCAATTGAGAAATTTCTTGTATTTTCGTAGGCACCAACTGTAACTCCATATGGATCGATTGCTGAGAGTAGGATTGACTCAGTGTTGCAATAACCAATTATAACATTTAGACCTGCATCTTGAAGTTCTCTAACGAAATTTATGTGTGGCAATAAGTTGTTGTAATCGGTTATTTGTTTGGATGACTCCCCAATTTGATTTAATAGATAAACCCCGTGTATGTTTGGATATGAGGTTATCCAATTTAGGATTTGTGTCCTGTATTCAGAGTCAGTAACCATGCTAATTGTTAGTGGAAGTGTAATGAATATTTCTTTTTCTATTCCAGCCCTTGCAATCTCATTGATAAAAGGTTCCACCGAAAACACTTTTTGTTTTGCGATATAATCTGTAACAAGCTCGGGGTGGAAGCGTGCAGGAATAATTATTTTTTCAAAATTATTATCAACTTGAAATTTCAAACATCTTTCGGCTGCTTGATGGGCAAGAGACTCAAAATCAATTGTACTAAAGCCGTCTGTAATCACTTCAGGGAAGAAGTCATAGGTTTGAAGCTTTAATTTTTGAGAGTCAGGAACATAGAATTGTGGATCAAAGAGACTGCTTTCTTTAATTGATGTTGCAACAGACTCTATTTTATTCTTCTTGTAATGAACTGGACTAAAGATAATTCCATCTCCGGCATGGTCTGAGCTTAAACTTTCAATGTTCCAATTTGTGTTGTGTCCAGCTTGTTGATAAATTTTCATATTAACCTCTCATTTCTTCAAGTTTATTCTTAATTTCTTGGTAATTTCTAAACCGTTTATAGGGTTGAGGACTCAGCAGTTTATGTACAAATGTTTGTAGTGATTCTGATAAGTTTGAGTTTAAGTCATTAATTTTCTTAATATTGTTGGCAACTAAGGATTTCATATAATCCTCTATCCCAATATCTTGAATAGTTCCAAATGGAAATTCACCCGTAAGAATAAAATAGGATAATATTCCAATAGAGAATTGGTCTGACTTGTATGTAACCTCTGTTTTACTGTTAAACAATTGCTCTGGGCTTGCAAACTGGGGAGTACATGGAGATGAGCTGAATGGGCTCGTAATAACTTGTGTTCCATCACGCATACTTTTCGCTATTCCAAGGTCAATTACGACAGGAGAGAGGTCACTTCTTACCAGAATATTATCTGGTTTCAAATCTCTGTGAACAATCTTTTTCTCCCATAATAAATTAAGGGCTTCGAAAACATTCAGCAAATATTGAATTAAAGTATCTTCAGTTTTAAGACGAACTATGTAATCATTAATAGGAATATGTTCTATATATTCTTCTACAGTCACAAAAAATGGACGCAAGTTAAAGCTTAAAACTTCATTGATTTTCTCTCCCTGTGTCTTAGGGTCAAAATTATCAACAAAATAATTTAAATCTTCATCTGTGATAAATTGCGAGTGAAGGGGTTTTGGGAAATATTTAGAATCAATTTCACTTAAAATTTTCAACTCTCTTTGAATTCTTGCAACATTTGATGGGTATACAGGGCATGTTTTTAAAACAAATTTAGCGGAAGGATCATTGTTATTAGATGCTAAATAGACAACTCTTTGTCCTGATTCAACAATCTTGGAAGTGGCCAAGTATTCACAGCCTACGAACTTAAGTAATTCGTTAGTTATATCCATCATTTTATATCTCTCTTATCCATAATATATTAATCATCTTTTTCCATATTAGCTCGAATAACTACTACAAATTTCACCATCGGTATAATCCCGATAACCCAAACTTTGCTGAAACTTGAAATAAAGACGAAAAAAAAACCAAGAAAATTACGGATTAGATCAACTTAACCCTGTAATGTCGACATTTTAGCAATAATATTCACAGCTTGCAGATCTTCTCTCTTCCTTGGTTTTCATCGAATTTCATCAGTTTTCATCAAATTTTATGGGTAAAATTATGGGTGGTTTCCGAAAAGTTGGGAGTGCCGTTCAATTAAAGGGTGAGTATCGCCTCTAACTTAAAGATAGTAGTTCCTTGACTAGCTCGTGATAATGCTCAAATTTTGTTTTTACATCCAACTGCTTTTTTACTCGCACATCTGCCTCTAGGTCTACATTTTCGTGAAATGTCTTATTTCTATATTTTTTAAGGAGGGCCACATCTTCTTCATTTAAGCCCTTAAGAAAGGACTCGGTACGAGAGTGATTCTTTTTGATAGCATCTTTGAATTTAGATCTCTCAAAATGCTCGATGCATATATGGAAAAATGAAAAGAGTAGAGATATTCTGAGTTCAAATTCTATTTTTTGATCGGTGTCATATTTTGTAGAGTCCTCACCATTTTTCGATAGGAAATTGCAAAGGTCAGTTTCTAATGTTTTCAAGTGTTCTATTTCACCGAAAAAGGATGCTAGGGCATTAGTTTCTTTGTCGTTATACTCATCGGGGCCCACCTAATACTTCCATGTGAATTCAGATACAGCGTTGTTGAGATACTTTTCAACACCACTAAAGTCTTGCCATCCTGAATATGAGAGAGTTGAGCCATCTTTGGGACAGACTCTAAATTTTTTACCAGTTCTATCTACCTGTACAGAGAATGGATCAGAAACATTAAACTCGCCTCCCCAGATCTCGACAGAGCAATTGTGCATGTCCTGTGGCGTGTACTTGTCCTTAAATTTGCACCAGTTTTTTACATGGATTTCCATGCTGACTCCTCATTACTTTTTGATATTGTACCCTATCTGGTAGCGAGGTGGGACTGTCTTTCCTGTCTGGCTTATTTTTCCGGAAAACGATAAATCAATGTAATTTCTTTAGATTTCTTATGTCTTGCCGAATTAGAGGTATAGGAAAAGGATAATTTATGACAGTGCTTTATGACCCACAAAGAAAGGGTGTTTTTCAATTATTTGAACATGCACTCGAAAGCGACTTTGAGAAAGTCGTTTGCAGTCTAGCGGAACAAATTTTTGGAGAGGACACTATATATATAGATGTAAAAAAAAGAGTAAAGAGTGGTGATATTATAACCATTCCTGATGGTTATCTATTGGATGCAACAGATCCTGATCAACCAACCCTTTATGTAATAGAAAATGAAATTGTTTCCCATGATCCTTTTAAGCACATAGGTATTCAACTGTTAAAGTTTGCAACATCTTTTGATGAGGGAAAAACAACTATAAGAAATTTTTTAATGGAGGAAATAACAAAGTCCAAAGACAGTATGGAACTTCTTGAAAAGTTTACTAAAAAATCTTCCTATAGAAATATTGATAATTTTCTAGATGCAGCGGTCCTTGGGACATTCAAGGCTCTTGTGGTTATTGATGAGGCGAGACCAGAGCTTCATCACGTTCTTGAGAAAATAAATGCTGATATATCTGTTCTTGAACTAAAAACATATGTTGATGATCAAAATAACTTTATGTACGAGTTTGATACTCTTTATGACGAAATTGATGCAACCTCTTCTCCTGATGTGAAGCCAAAGAGTTTGTCTAAAGAGGAAATAACTAGGCGACGAGAAAGAAGAGCGAAGTGTGACACTATCGTTGTGCCTGCTCGAAAGGAAGGGTTCAACGAGGTTTTTCTAGGAGAGAACAGATGGTTTGCAATTCGAATTGGGGCTGCGATGAAGGACAAGATAAAGTACATTGCAGCCTATCAAATATCTCCAATTTGTGCGATTACACACATCGCTAAGATTAAAGAAATAAGACCCTACCAAGATACAGGCAAATATGAAGTTGTTTTTGATGGAGCTGCCGAGGAAATTACTCCAGTAAAGATTAGTAACCCGGCCCAAAGTCCACAGTGTCCAGTCTATGTTGAATATCAAAAAATCGATAGTGCAGATAGCGTGGATGATTTACTTAAGTAGTTAAGGGTTGGGCAAAAACTCCTCCCTGTTATAGAGGTAGGGTGATGCATTATAATTAGTGGGTAGTAATTAGATTAACTGTTTAAAATTACAGGTGAGAAATGGTTTCAAGTCCGTTAGGTGTAAAACTGTCAGGTGCTTCTTGTGAAAAAGAAGTTGAAAATATTTGGAATAAAATCCTAGGAATCTCGGACAAGATTAAATATATCAAAAATTCTGATGGGGTATGGAATGAGCGATTGTTCGAATATAAATTTGACGCTAATTTTTATACTAAGGGTGAATGGAGACATACTTCCTATAAAGCTCTTGCCCAGGCAATTTACTACTTAAAAAGAATTTCTAATTTATCTATCGGAGATTTGAAAAGCTTACCCGAGGTCCTTGTTATCTTAGATCGCAACGGTGGTTTCATGGTTCCATCCCAACAGGTGGAAAGAATTATTGGTGACGCAGAGGATGGCTTAACCGTTGATTGGATGAGGCCTGCATCTAGCCCAGATACTCATCTTGTGGATTGGCTTGAAGCAAACAAATATTTTGAAAATTTCGGAATTAGTTATTACCAGTTTTCTTCTGATCAGCATATTAATGAGTTTAAGCGAGCTGTACTTGAGGCAGAACATGAACCAGCTAAAATTGAAATCGATGAAGAAAACTTCATAGGAATATATACTCTCTGGAAACAACTTTTTTTAGGCACTGAGGATAACCCAAGACAAATTGCAGACAATTATGTATTGGATATAAATTTAAAATTTCAATTTGTAGGGGATACAAATATTCTTATTAACTTGGAAACTGATCGACGATGGGAAGTTCCGAGGCAATCTTATGAAGATTTTTGGAAATATTACAAAAGACCTCCTTCAGTAAGTGTTCAGCAATATATATTGGCACATAAAGATTGTCTTTATGATACAGAGACGAGAAATGACACTGGAGACTTTTATACTCCGATTGAAGTCGCTAAATTGTCTAACAAATACATCGATAAGTTTGTTTCCTTGAATGAGCAAGTAAATGCTCTATGGTGGGATCCTGCCGCAGGGGGAGCAAACCTATTTATTCAGTCTCCTCGAAAAGAAAATGTTATTCTCAGCACACTTGAAAAACCTGATTATAGAACACTTAAATCAATTACAGCTTTTGGTAAAAGTACAATTGAAAGATTTAATTTTTTAAAAGAGAAATTTCCAAAATCAATTGATAAGCAACTTAAGGATACTAGGAAAAAACCGCTTATATTTTTACTTAATCCTCCGTTCAATGATCAGTCAGGACACTCTAAGGGAAAAGAAGAGAACCCTAATCAAATTGATGAATCATTTATTAAAAGTGAAGACATTGGGCAGATCTCCCTAAGGACAATACGGGGTGCTTATGTTAAATTTTTATATAAAATCAATTCAATAATTGAAGAAGCTGAAAGAACTAATGCTTATGTTGGACTTTTTTCAAAAACAGCTTGGCTGACGGGGAGCGATTACAAACAATTTTTTGAGTATTGGCATAAAAGATATGAGTTTTGTAATGGATTCATCGTTTCGAGTGAAGTGTTTAGAGGTACGAAAGGCAATTGGCCAGTTATGTTTTCGTTATGGAAAAAGCGAGATCGTATTTTGGAGAAAGCACCGTCATGTCAGATAAAACTTGATATTTTCAACAAGAGTCTAGAGAAAATTGGAATTAAAAAATATCATGCCCCCAGTGACTGGCAAATCAGACTCCAGGATACAATAGATAGAGAGTGTTTAAAAAAACTAAAGAAAAAGAAGTTTGTCCCATTAAAAAATGAATATCAAGTTTATGACTCGGGGAAAATTTATTGTCAGCATTTACACGAAGGATCTTTTGGATACTTAAGGACAATATCAAATGATATACAAAATTCAGGTAGTGGATTAATTTTAATGTCTGCACCATATGGTGGATCTAATGCTAATGGAGTAAGTGTTGTAAAGGAAAACTTTGAATCGGCTCTATTGGTTTATGGCCTTAGAAAGTCTGTCCCACAGGAATGGCATAACGATAAAGACGAGTTTACGTTATCGAATGAATTAATCAAAAGTAGCAAGTTTGGTCAATTGAAGAGAAAGGCTGTCTTATGGTCTATTTTGGAAGGCGGTTACACATCAAGTCTTGGGAAAGTGAAGTGGGATGGAAGTTCATATGATGTAAGAA
This sequence comes from Bdellovibrionales bacterium, assembly GCA_018646675.1. Taxonomy (GTDB): domain Bacteria; phylum Bdellovibrionota; class Bacteriovoracia; order Bacteriovoracales; family Bacteriovoracaceae; genus JABGUH01. The sequence goes on from JABGUH010000014.1 coordinate 113,758, forward strand.
ACGAATTTTTTGCGATGCCTTTATCAGAGTTAACTGAAATTAGTGGAATAGACTCATCTAAACTTCCAAGTGATGATACAGTCGCATCAAAATGGGTTGAAGAAAATAGGTCAAACTTCACACTGCTGGAACTTGAGTGTCTGAACGCTTACAAAACTTTAATGATATACACATATGAATCAGGGTTGCGTTTAAATGGAGATGTTAAGAGAAAGGTTATGATGCCAGATGCCAGTCCAAGACAGATCATAAATGGAATTTATCGGCATTCAGAAAAGCTCTCACAAGAAAACAAGGGTGTACTGGAAACATATTTAAGATTGGTTAAAAAACTTCAGGATAATTTGCGATCTCTCGTATATAGATATGACATTATTTCAGAAGCAATTTTCTTTCAAAGTGAAAGCAACCCTACTGGAACACCTCCAAAGAATGGAGATGTATTGCCATTTACTCCGCAAACAAACTTTGACAAAGTTCTTGAAAAGAGGCTCGCTTTAACTAGTTATATCGTGTCCAATTTAAAAAGCGATCCCAATCTGGGAAGGGTTAAACTCGCAAAAATATTTTATATGTGTGATGTAATATCGACCCATGATTTCAGAACTAAATACCTTAGAGAAGCGAATGGTCCTCTTGATCAAGGACTTATATATAATAAGAAAAATGGGTACGAACGATTGTCTTCCACGTATCAAATCTTTCAAACGAAAGAGGAGAAAAAAGGGAGAGTTACTCGTTATGCTTATATACCTGATGAAAACATTAGGCCCATGGTCGCTAGAGCAAGGACTCTTTTTGATAAAGACCTTGCATCATTTGATTGTATTATCAAAATATTTAAGAAGTTAGATGTTCGACAAAGTGAAATCGTTGCAACGCTGTACGCATGCTGGAACGATCTTATAAATAAGAAAGTGAAAGATATTTCTGATGCTATGATTGTTGATGAATTCAAAAATAATTGGCATGAAGATAAAAAAGACTCTCGGAAATTCCCAAAAGGGAAGTTGATGCTTGCTTTGGGATGGATGAGGAAGAACAATCTTATTCCTCTAGGAAAAGGGAAAGTCGTTAAGCCAAAGCCATCAAGGGTTATTGTTCCGTTCTGATTTTTTAAAATGAAAAAAATAAAGGTTTCTCAAAGTTACGATCAAGGCATTCGCCCCTTGTTCTTAAAAAAAAGATTGTTAATCACTTGAAAGACTTCTTTTCTTTAGTTTAACGGTTAATCCAATATTGTCGGGCTTTTCTTTTAATCTTTCTCTTAGTTTCTTTTTGAGTTTTCCTAGCCTTTTATCATCTGAGAGGGTTCTTTCATCTTTTTTACTGTTTTTTGCATCCATGATATTTCCTTTTAAGTTAATCAATTCTGGGAATTAAATATTGACCAGTTTCAATTCTGCTGTTTGCAAACTGACAATACTCATCAACAATTTCAGAGCCGATATAATTTCTTTCTAAATCTTTTGCAACATAGGCAGTTTGACCAGATCCCACAAAAGGATCACAAATGAGGTCACCTTTATCTGATGAGTACTCTATCATCTTCTTAATGAGGTCATATGGAAGCCTTGTTGGCGTTTTAAGACAGTTTTTCCAGTACTCCCTCTTGATATCCCAAACGCTCTCTCTGTCAGCATAATTAAGGGATTTGCCACCTTCGTCTCTGTGTTTCTTTGGGTGCCTGCAGAATGGGTGATATTTCATTTTCTTAGGATTTTTAGCAACCATAAGTATATGATAATGACTGTTGACCCATTTCTTGGTGGTGTATACTCCAAAATTGTATTTCCAAACAAGACTATTAATTAAATGAAAGCCAACTGTGTCTAGGGCATTTAGAATATGCCTGAGATTAGTAAAGCCACTCACAATGTACATTGTGCCGTCATCTTTAAGCACTTTATATACCTCTCCTATCCACTTCTCCGTAAAGTCTAGATAATTGTCAGGTGAGACCTCCTGATACCCTTTTAAGACATTCTCTGGGGCCCGATTGTAGGTTTCATGGTCATGACTGAAATTAATACCATAGGGAGGGTCTGTAATGATTAAGTCGACAGACTCTTCATGCATGTTGCTCATAAGATCTATGCAGTCTGTGTTGTAAATGTTGTTTGATTTAATCTCCATCTCTTACATCCTTACTTAAGTTGATGCAAGAGATTCAAATTAGTGAATTATCAAAATGGAGGTATTTCCTCTAGGTGTTCTTTTAAAATTTCTTTTACTTGCTCTGGCTTTATATCTGCTTTGCAGTTAGGACCAAATATGTCCATTAGGTTTTTATCAAGTCGTATGTGCTTATTACTTGTGACAAGATTTTTAGAGATAACATAGTTTGAAAACAGGTCCCACATACTGAGATTATCTAATGGGGCGAGGCCTACAATTTTTGCTAGGGCATAGGAGGGGGTAAATTTTAAGGTACTTTGGATTTCATAGTTATTAATCTCGCAATCAATCTTCTTTGCAACGTTAGATAGTCCTAATGCCTTACTGTAAACGTTAAAAATTCCGTCTTTATACTCAAAATCGTGAGCATTTGGATTTTTTTGAAAATCTTTAAAATGCATGGATCTTTCAATTCTAACTTGTGGAATATTTCCAAAAAATGAGTGAACAGAACCAATCTTAATGATGAGAGTCGAGTGTGACCCAACCCTTCGTTGTATACCAATATAATCCCTTGGCGATCCTCCCATAATGAAGTCAATGGATTGCAACTCCTTCTTTGGAATCAGAAAGTACTTATCTTTGTTTATATTTCTTAACTCTAGAATCAATTCTTCATATAGTTTTTTAAATGCCATAACACCCTCCTAAATAAAGTGGTCAATCGGTTTTGTGATTTCAGCAAAAACTCTTCTTGATATACAGACGCTTTTAGGTGAGTTACTTCTAACTTTTAGATTTTTCTTAAAGTCTTCAAGGGATATCCCAACTAAGCCATAGGTTTTGCCTTTAAATCTATAGGTTATTTTAAATGCATTATGCTGATCTTTATTTTTGAGCAGATAGGCATACATAAAAACAGGCTCAATATTAACACCATTATTCCTGAACTCCTTTTGCCAATTCTCTAGACCAGTGATGTCTTGCTCTAATATCCAGTTTTCCCACAAATTAGAAGGAGCACTGTCATATCCAAATTGCTTGCCCTTTACGTCTAAAGCAATAACGCTCTTTTTGCTATTGATCAGAAAATCGAAATTTTTAACTTTCTGATTGTTAGCAAATACTTTTTTACCTTCATTTATTGCCATGTAACTTATTTTCTTTTCGATGAAATATGCCTCTACAGCATTTTCGTAATGACTATGATTTCCAGTTCTCTTCATTTTTTTACTCCTCGTAAACTTTAATAAAATTTGCATCTAAAAATTTAACTATTGCAGGGGTGTTACCAACACCTTCTCCATACTCTTCATGGGTGTTACAAAATACTCTTATTTCTTTGTGCCTACAGGAATGTTCTTTAAAGATGTTTCCAGCGAAGTAGATTTCACCATCGGGGAAGCAATTATTGATGCCGTTAATACGCTTAAAGTATGTAGGGGTAGAGTTGTCGAAACCTCGATACTTCTCACTATCTCCAGTCTTAAGGGCCACCTTGTTTGCTAACTGAATTTTTTGCATGTCTTTTCCTTCTTTTTCCATCAGTACAATTTTTTTCATGTTTCTTTGCTTGCTGGTCATATAAACCTCCTTTCTTAGACTCACTGTATCAAATCATGCGTATTATTCAACATAAAATCTTTTGCTGAACAAATACTGTGTAAAAAATGCACATTAATTTCTTAAGCTGATGAATTTATGTAGAACATTTAGACAGTTGAATGTAAAATAATCTGTATGAAACCAAAAAAACTAAAAACCCCTGCCGATTACCCTGTCTTGAGATTTACGACTACTCACGATGTATATAATGACCTCATGAAGAGAATTGAAACACTTGCTCAGTTTCATAACGAAAATATCAAAGAGGGTGATCGTCGCTTTAGAAATAATGACATTGCCATAGAAGCCCTTATTAAAGGGCTATCCATCCTTGAAAAAAAGGTAAAATGAGGCTGCAGCAGGTTCAAGTCCTTCTTTTTTCTATCTAGGACTATTTCTCTATTATTTTTTTTGACACAAATAAACTTCAATATTGGGCATATTGCTCGAGGGAGAGAAGTTTATGGATGTTTTTCAGATAGCCTATCATCGCATCAAAAAGGAGAGGGCCAAGAGTTTATATCAATTCGCCCTTGCTGATGTTGAGTTTTTTTTTAAATTGTTGTCTACAAGTGAAGGTCAAGCAGCTTTTATGACCAGCGGTCTTATTTCTTCAGAATTAAGACTGAGTTCAGTAGGTATTCTTGGACTCATTACGGATCAGGAGTGGGCCATGATATTGCTATCGAATAACGTAAAAAATATGTCTCAATGGCTTAGTCGCTTTGATTATTGCTTTGTAAGAAGGTTTTTTCACCTGAAAGCGAAATGTATTGAAGTTTTTTTAAGTCGCTATCTCTCAAAGAAGTATCACGGGTTCAACAGGAGGCAACTGATTGACCTGTTTGTAGAAAATGAAGATGTGCTTTTTTATAGAGATATTTCACCAGACTTAAGATATGCACTGAATCGAGCAGGAGGCAAGACAGTTGTCTTGAACATTTTGAGAAGTCGACAGTCTCGATCATTTTACAAAAAGAAAAAACATGATTATTTCAAGAAAGGTTATAGTCTTGAGCTTGATGATGTGAAGCGTTTCTTTATTGAAAATGACATCAGCTCGCACGAAGATCTTTATCGAGCCAACGGGTATTTGTACAGTTCGCTAATTAAGAAAAGTGGATTCGTAGAAGATATGCTTGAGCTGATGAAATCCGAGTACGGTTTTGATGTTGACCTAGTTAAAAAAGGGGTCCAGCGAAGTATAAATGAGTCACCACGAAAGATTGCAGAATCCTTACTTGTGAGATTCTTAAAGATTGGTTTGGTTTCATGCCCAAATATAAGGAAATATGATCGAAAAGTTGGGCAACATCTTTCCCATTATGGGGACTATGAATTTGTTAAATTGTATATAGACATTTCTCTATCTGGCGGGTTTGAAGAACTACCTAAGTACAAGCAGGTAAAAGTATTGAAGTGGTCAGTAATAAAAGCTTCCCAATATCTAATCGTCTTGGAGATTCCCGTGGATGAAGAAGTGAGGAGAGGTGGTTTTTTGGCATTCAAATCAAATGATTATTGCTCAAGGGTGCAAGAAATGGTTGCCCAGAAGATTACCGCTGTAACCTGTTGATAATAGTGCGTTTTTTTATAAATTGCGTAAATCATCACCTTAGAAGGAGGATTATCTATGATTTCAGTAGCTTGCTCAACTCCTTGGAATTAAAGGAAAAGTATGGTATAATGCAGTGTGTTCGTTACGTAAGATTCCTGACTAAGTTACGCAGTGGCTAAGTTGCTGAAAATACAGGCGAAAGATGGGCAAGCCTGCACATTTAAGCTTGGTCAGGGATGTAACAATTTGGAGGTAGGTATGGAGGTTCAGGGTGATACTTTAAAGGCAAAGACTCAGTCGATAAGGGCCAGAGTTCAGAAGTTTAGAGATAAGAAATTGAGGAAAATTAGAAGAAAAATGATGGCTGCTCAGCGGTCATGGTATCGAATTAAAAAGCATGTTGTTGATAAAGATGGTGGAGTTCTTGAGGAATATCAAAAAACAAATCTATCATGGTTTTTTCTTCTTTGTGATACGAGCGGTATTTATTATGTTTTTCATCGCTTCTGGGATGAAGGAAAGGAGGAATGTGGTTCAGATTTTAGAACGTTTGACTCCGAGTCTGAGGCAAGGGAGTTTTTTCGGAAAACAAAAGATGGAAGTGCTGATGATGCGTGGGTAACAGTTGACGACAAGATTAGCCAGGCACAATCATTTATTAAGCGGTATCTTGATGAAAAAGAAAGTTTTTATCATTATCCTTTAATGAATTTAGATTTTATGTTTGCCTTGGCAGAGGTTTCTGAAAATGGATCCGCAAGCGATAAGGTTAAGGGGATAAGACGAAATTTAGCAAAACTACTCAAGGGGATTAGTTTTGATTGTAATGAAAGGCAGTATCCTCTTGTAATAAGAGAGATATTAATGAGAATCGCAGGAGATGTTGGGGAGGAGGGTTTTGTAACTCAGGCGACTTATAAAACAAAGGCAATGGTTGTTTTAGGTATGGTCAAGATTTTATCTCAGTACACTGTATATCGAAATTTGGCTACTCAGATTATTTCAATGGAGAAGATGATAGGAGAGGTTCTTAAGGCAGAGTCTTATGATGAGAATAAGGACTCAGGTACGATAGTAACAGGCGAGCATTTTAAATATATTGAAATTGTTCACCTACGTAAAATTCTTGATAAGGCATGGGCATTTAGTCCATATTTATACAACTATATTATCCTCGGGCTCTCCTCTGGGTTGCGACCAAGTGAGCTTTGGAGGTTGCAAGATAATCATTGTCTGTTTGTAATTTCCGAAGGATTTCTTGATTACAAGGCTGGAAGGTTAGTGAAAAAGACAAAGAAGAAGGCCGATACGAGCAAGTTGGTTAATCCAGCATTGTCAATTGTATCTAGATTGATATTGTTTCATGATAAAACATTTTATGATAAAAATTTTTTTAAAAAGAAGGCGGGGTCTTACAGGATGGACAGTTTAGATCTTGAGATCTATGTTGAGCGGTGCTTAAGAACAACCTGTGCTACAATGATGGCATATTGTGAAAAAATTGAGGGGCAAGGGAGAGCCTCTTTGAGAGATGCACAATATAAGCTCGGTCACATGACTTTGACAATGTTGCTTAATGTGTATGCTCGAAAAACTCCTCCTATCTCCTCTCCTATTGTTTATTTTGACAATTGGGGTGGTAAAATAAATATGAAAAACAAGCATGGGGAAAATATTTTATTAACCAAACATACAAATCTTTGGGATGCGTGGTTGCTCAATGACTATTTAGACAGAAAATTTTCAGATTTTAATAGTGATCCTGCCAAGAAAGATGCTTTGAAAGAGGTGGTCATAAAAGAATCTCGTGCTTTTAATGCGATAACATCTGGAGACGGGGTCAAGATTAAGTCATCAACATTTTAATATAATTAAGGCTAGTGGCATTAATTATGTCAAAGGATAATTCGTTACTGAAAATCAAGGTCTTCGAAAGACTTACCATAGTTGGGATTTAGTCTTCTTATTATTTCAGTAACTCTACTTTCAAGATTGTCAGCAACTTCCTTAGAGACATAAGATTTTTTCCAGAAATTACCAGCTTCTGGAGTTGTGTGAGCATTTGCCCAAAGTTCAAAATTAATATGACTTTCCTTCCAAGTTTTTAGAACTTCATCAAAGAGGTCAATACCTTCTTTGTTTAGGTATGTGTCATATCGTGAACGAACTTCAAATAGTGATGAAATCTCATCGTCCAGCTTATTCATTCTTGTTTTTCTTACTTCTCGAAGGTGGTCGGGATATGGTTGGTTAGGTTGCTTGTCAGGGTCTCCTTGTAGAGCAAATGTGCAAGTTACGTTGTACATTGAATGGATGAATGACCTTAGCATTACAAATGTTTTTATCACATCTTCCTTCTTTTCGAGGCTGATTTTTTTATTTTTTACTTTAATGAATTTTTCAATCCCTACCGTGGAGGCAATTAGAGCTGCTACTCCCGTGATAAATGTTCCGATTTTATCTAGATCAGTAACGCCGTTGCGATAGAAGTGAATAGAGATAATAGTAATTGGGGTAACGAAAATCATTAGGAGGTAAAATCTATAAAGCCAAATCATAAAGTTATCCTTTTTATATTTTATCTTATGAATGTTTTTTATTTTTGTGAGTGATTTTATATTTTCTTTTGCCGTCTCTTCTAGTGATTGCTTTTTGGCGACGATCTCGAAGTTTCCATTCGGTAGTATCAATAATGGTGCCATTGGTTAATTTTGACATTTCCTTAATGAGTTTCAAGCCACTCCCTAGAGCATTTTTTATACTTATTTTGCCCCCACCTTGCTGTTCTATGATTTGTCTCACTACTTCGGAAACATCTTCTGAGTTTTCTATGCTTGCACATCTGGTGTAGTGATAAGCAAGTGCGAGAGAGTATTTTAAGGGCTTGCTTGATCTAGAGATTGTAAAGTAGTTTTGATACCAAAGGGCATTCACTTTCGAGGTTTCCTGGTTTTCACCTTTATGAGTTAGGCGGGCAGGATTCTGAAGTTTTTGTATAATTAGAGAGACTGATTTTGCTAACAATACTTTATTGTGAAAAATGTCAGTTAGAATTTTTTTGGCGGAAGACAGTCTGGGGCCTGTTATAATTTTATTCATTTGTTTGATGTCTTTATTCAGGAGCAATAATTCATCTTTCTGGCTTAATATTTGCTTTGATAACTTTGCGAGGTCAGCTTTCTTTGTGATTGTGTTGATTTTGCGAATTTTTACCTCAAGGGGGTTTGTCTTTTTTGCATGCCTCCAGAACTCTTTTAGGCGGTATTGAACAATATAGGTATATATTTCAATTGAAGGACGGAGCCATTGCTTCGTAAGCGATCCAATATCCCCATATTTTATTAGCAATATCCTTTGTGCATAATCTAATCATTCATATTAATCATGGAGGGATATATGCATAAAATGAAAAAATCAGAATCATCATGGAAAAAGATTATTAACGCCTATGAAAACTCTAACTTACCCAAAGCGGAATTTTGCAGAAAAAGTAAGGTGTCCGTTCATCAGTTTTACTACTGGTGCAGTAAACTGAGACCTGATTTGAATAACGATCATCCATCTGCAAGTGGAAGCATTGATTTTCTTCCTGTCAAAAGCTCTGCCAGTGCTTCATTTTCAATTACCTTGTCCAATGGAATGGCCATTCGGTTTGATCGGACACCTGAACCATCGTGGGTTGCCAAATTGCTAAATATTATGGAAAGACCTAATGATAAATATCAAGAAATTCGATAATATATTTTTTTATCGACCATTTGTGGATTTCAGGAAGGGGATCTATGGATTGTGCTCTGTCGTTCAGGAGGAGATGGAGCTTAACCCCTTTGAAAACTATATATTTATATTTACCAATTCCAAACGCAACAAGATCAAAGCACTATACTGGGATAATACTGGATTTGCCATGTGGATGAAGTATTTGGAGGAGGATAAATACATATGGCCTCATCATCTAGAAGATGATGTATTGCAAGTAAATATTAGGAAATTGGAACAGCTGCTTGTTGGTATTAATCCTTGGCAAATCCCTCATAAAACTAAAAAATATTCTTACATCTGATCTTTGGCCTTGGCCTAAGATAAATTGTTTGGTAGGTTATCTCAATGGAAAGAGAGAACCTGCCAAATGATGTACAAACACTGCAAAATTTATTGCTGCAACAGAAATCAATGTTATCTGAGCAGGAATCACAACTTGCGCAGCAAAATAAGTTAATAGTAGATAAAGATCGCCAGATCGCGGATCTATTGGATTTTATCCATCTCCACCGCCGTAATCGATTTGCCCCTAGCTCAGAATCTAGCCAGCATCAACCTTCGTTGTTTAATGAACTTGAAGAGACTATCAATGATGATGCTGAAGCAGAAACGAATAATTCAAAAGAGAAGGATAATAAAAAGAGGGGAAAGCGCAAACTGCTCCCTGACTACTTACCAAGAGAAGAAATAATTATTGATTTGCCGGAAGAGCAAAAAGCTGGAATGAAAAAGATTGGCGAGGAGATCAGTGAAAAATTATTTATTTTTCCGGCAAAGATCGTAGTTAAAAGAACTATTCGTTATAAATATGCCCTGATTGATGGCGGTGATATTATAACTGCACCATCTCCAGCGGAGTTGCTGCCTAAAACCATGGCCAGCAGTAGCTTGGTTGCTCATATTATCACTGCCAAGTATATGGATGCCTTACCCCTCTATCGCCAAGAGAAGATTTTTGAGCGCATTCACGCATCTTTAACTAGGCAAACGATGTCACGCTGGTTGATTCAGGTGTCAGAGAAGTTAATTCCTCTTTATAATTTACTTCAAGATAGATGTTTGGATTGCACCTATTTGCAGATGGATGAGACCCCGACCCAAGTATTGAATGAAGATGGAAAAAAAGCTACCTCCAAATCTTATATGTGGGTGAGACATGCCCCTGGTGATAATCCAATTATTCTCTATGACTATGCTCCGAATCGATCAGGCAAAGTACCACTGGAGTTATTGAGTGGTTTTACTGGTGCACTTCAGGTAGACGGTTATGATGGATATAGTGCTGTCTGTCGAGAAAATAGGATCAAGCGCTTGGGTTGCATGGATCACTGTCGTCGCTACTTTTTTGATGCCAGCAAAACATCAAAAGGAAAGAGTATTGGCAAAAAGGGAGTCCGGCTAATTGATAAGCTGTATAAAACAGAAGAAAGGATCAAGGATCTTTCACTTTCAGAGCGACAGTTGAACAGACAAGAGCACTCTCAACCGATTTTATCTGAACTAAAAAACTGGATAGATGATCTTCGCTCCAAAATCACTCCCAAATCGGTTGCAGGCAAAGCAGTTAACTACGCTTATAATGAGTGGAAGTATCTGATCCGTTATATGGATGATCCCAGCTTTAATATCAGTAATATTGGAGTAGAGAACGCTATTCGCCCATTTGCCCTAGGGCGGAAGAACTGGCTGTTTAGCGCCAGCGTTGCTGGTGCCAACGCCAGTGCAATGTATTACTCATTAATAGAGACTGCCAAATCTAATGGTCTGGAACCATTTGACTATTTAAACAAGATGTTGGAGAAGTTACCATCAGCAAAAACTGTGGATGACTTTGAAAAACTACTGCCTCTGAAAGGGGTATTTCAAGCATAATTTTTTAATTTAGCACAGTTTAGTCATAAAGAAATACGACATCATTTACCGCTTACATTGCTTCTCACCGTTTTTTGTTATGTAGATATCTGTTTCTTTATGGTGGAGAGGATCTTTTGTTACTTTTAAATCCGACGGGGCCAGACCGCTTTTTGCTAGAGATTGACAGATGGTGACAATACTTGTTGAAACACCGATTCCATCGAGAATTTCGTCGGAGAAATATTTTTCAATAAAGGTCAGTTCCATTTTTCTTCCATCTAGGATTATTTCTTCGTGTAGTTCTATTTTAGTATCTCTTGATTAAATAATTTTAGCTGAGAGAAGTCAAAATGAGAAATAATATCAATATAAATGGTCAAAATGAAAATGAGTGGAGTCCTGGATCTAAGAGGCTTGGGAACGCCAAGGAAGTTGCTGATTTTTTTGGGTGTTCCGTGGGCCATATCTATAACCTGGTTTGGAAAAAAGAAATTGTTGCAAATAAGGCTTCTGGCTTGAAATTTAAAGGTCGAGATGTTCAGAACTTCATAGATGAAAGAGAAAAGAGATAACGTGTTCAAGATATGTACAAAATACAAGCTGTTAGGCAGGTCAACTCACAGCTTGACTCAAATCCATTTCAGCTCTATAAAAAGCGAAACTGCACCATTAAGTGTTGTGTTGTTCTTTGAAAATTTAATAGTGGAACCAGCTAAGTTAATACTTAGAAGACGAGAGAAGATTTGCAAACTGTATTTTTTTGCTTCTGTTGAGATACAGAAAAGAGGATGCAGTTATGTCTAGTAAATACAAAAAAGTTGAAAAAGGTATTCGTAAGAGGATGTCTAGAGATGGGTGGAAGTATTGCCCATATGGGATGGTTAAAGGAACTAAAATTCCTGAAAGAGAATTTTCAACACTTCGACAAGCAAGAGAGTATAGAGAAAAGTTTGTTTCAAAGCAGGTTGTTGCTTCTCCAGACTTTCAAATGGAAAGAAATAAAAATGTAGTTAATAAAGATATTACGTTTGAAGAAGTTTGGATTCAGTACAGAGCAAGGGAGATTGATACTTGTACTGTTAGTTCCACTAAGAGAAATCGCTTAGATAAGATGAACTTTCTTGAAGGACTATTTCATTACAAATTAAGAGAAATTGATCCTGACGAGATCACCAATTATCTTGAATTTGAAAAAGATAAATGTTTGGCAAAGGCAGCAGAAATTAAGAAAAGAGTTGAAGCTCGTGAGCCTGCAAGAAGAAAAGAGAATCTTCCCGTAGAGTCATTTAGCAGACGCTGTAATTTTAATGATGACATTAAATTCTTAAATTCGATATTTAATTGGTATCGTGAAACATTTCGTGATGTCTCGTTTAACAACCCGATACTGAAGCGACATAAAACAACTAAACGTAAGAAAGGTGATGGTTTTATTCGTTATCCTGCCGCCAAAAAAAAGGTGATGAGTAAAAGTGAAACAATTGCTTTCTGGCAAGGGTTTGAGGAACAGGAATCTGTTTTTTATGATCTTGCAGTTACTCAATACTATTTGATCAATAGGATTCAAGAACCTTGCGGAATGCAGTTACAGGATATTAGCCTGAAGTTTAGAAAGGCATGGATTAGGAATGTTGCAATCTGGGGGAAAGATAAGAAGTTCTTAGAGTTAAAGCCAACTCCCAAAAACAATCATGAGGAAGAGGTTCATTTGAACGATACTTTGCTACAGATTTTTGAAAGAAGGGTTCGTAGGGCCGAAAGGGGATGTAATTTTCTGTTTCAATTTGAAGGTAAACCTTTAAGTTATAGGTCGATTCAATATCAGTTTGAGAAGGCCCTTAAAAATGCAGGATTGTATCCAAGGTTCTCAGCGACTCACTTTAATAGATATTCTGGTGGGACTGCAGTTAGAAGGATTGCAGGCTTGGATCACGCTCAGGCGGCTGGGAGATGGCAGGATTCTGAGATGGCACAGCACTACTGCTCGGTTGACCATGAACTTCAAAAGGAAGGGACAGTGATGCACGAGGAGAAAATGAACGAGATGATGTCTCGATCATAGATTTCTATATTAGCTCATTTTTTAGACAGTTGACCGCCTCATTTTTATGAGGATTTTTTTTGCTCAAATCAAAATGGGCACTCCCAGTGAGAAATTTATGGGTAAAAATGTAGGATTATTTTTTGAAATTTATGGGTAATTATGGGTAGAAATAAAAAAGCCCTGCAATTGCAGGGCTTTATATAAATTTGGTACTCCCAAGGGGATTTGAACCCCTGTTACCGCCGTGAAAAGGCGGTGTCCTAGACCAGGCTAGACGATGGGAGCGAAAACTAACTAAATTATCACTTTTGCCAGTGGTGAAAGATGGTGATCCCGCTGTGACTCGAACACAGGACACCCTCCTTAAAAGGGAGGTGCTCTAACCAACTGAGCTACGGGACCACTTATCTTACAACAGACAATTATGCAAAAAATTAATGATTTTGGCGTTATTTGTCAATTGGAATTGCAGTTATAAACTATATATTTCATGAATTCGCCCAGATACTTGTCGAACACAATTTGGATGGGGTAGAGCAACCAGTTGATGGAAAATAATAATCCAATTGATAGTGTACCGACTGTTGCTTTTGGCAACCTTGGATGTCGCTTAAATATTGCGGAGGCAGGGGCACTGGCCTCTGGTTTTACCCAGCGGGGCTATCAAATTGTCCCATTTGGTCAGCGAGCCGATGTTTTATTTATCAATACTTGCACGGTAACTGATCGGGCGGACTCTAGTTGCCGTAATTTGATTCGTAAGGCCCATAACAGCTCCCCCACAGGTAAAGTGATCGTTGCTGGCTGTTATGCCCAGATGGAGCCGGAGGCAATCTCTCGTATGCAGGGGGTAGATCTGGTACTGGGTAATTCCGAGAAGTTTAATGTTTTTGAATACTTAGATGGCGATGAGGCAGCTCAAATTAGGGTAGATCAAACCGACCACTTCTGGGGGGCTGCCACCACTACTGCTGATCAGCACACTAGAGCTTTTCTGAAAATTCAAGATGGTTGTAACTACAACTGTTCTTACTGCATCATTCCGGCGGCCCGTGGAAATTCTCGGGCAATTACTATTGGGGAAGCCGTTACTCAGGCTGAGAAGTTAACCTCTAACGGGTTTAAAGAGATTGTTCTTACCGGAGTAAATATTGGTGAATATCAGCGGACCGCAGGAGAGAGGCTGGTTGATCTCGTGGCCGGTGTTCTTGCGACCCCAAATCTTACTCGGCTTCGCCTATCAAGCGTAGAGCCTAATACTCTTACGGCCGAGTTACTGGCCATTTTAGCCGGTGCTACTAATCTGATGCCCCACATCCACCTTCCGCTACAAAGTGGTGATGATCAGATTCTATCTGAGATGAGACGCAAGTACACTCGCAGTGAATATGTTGCGACTGTTAATCGTCTCTGTCGGGCCATCCCTGGGGTCGCTTTGGGGGCCGATGTGATGGTGGGATTTCCCGGTGAGAGTGAAGAGCAGTTTATGAACACCTACTCTCTAGTAGATCAGCTGCCGATTACTCATCTACATATTTTTCCTTTTTCAAGACGCAAGGGAACAGCTGCTAACGCCATGACCAATCAAGTTCCTGATCATGTAAAAAAAGATCGTGTGGCCCAAATGACCAAGCTAGCTCAGAAAAAGCTCCAAGCACTGCTCAACTGTCAGCTAGGCACAGTGGCAGCGGTTCTATTTGAGCAACGAGATCGGGATGGAAACTATACTGGATACACTCCTCACTTCACCAAGGTTAGGGTTAAGACAGAGCTAGAGCTTAAAAATGAGATTTACCCTGTCTTGCTAGAGCAAATTGATGGGGAGCAGCTAATTGGAAGGTTACTCTAATTAGAAAAATGTTTTACGGATAATCACCTGATCGCGTCCCGGCCCATAGGCTAAAATATCAACCGGAACTCCTGCCAGCTCTTCAATTCGCTTGATATAGTTTTTTAAATTGGGGCTTAGACTCTTCTCACTGATACCATCTTCAAACTTATCATCAAAGAGAGCAAGATCTTCGTAGATTGGCTCTACCTGTTCTAAATCAATCCCCGGAAAAGCACAATCAATCATCTCGCCTTGATAGTGGTAGCCAGTACAAAGTTTTAACTGATCAAAACCAGACAGAATATCAAGCTTGGTTAGGGCGAGCGATGTTAGATGGGAAGCTTTAATTGCGTATCGTAGCAGTGGTAGATCGAGCCAGCCACAACGCCGCTTGCGGCCAGTGGTCGCTCCTCGTTCTCCTCCGATTGACTGTAGTTTTTCACCAATCTCACCTAGCTGCTCGGTGGGAAATGGGCCTTCACCTACTCGGGTTGTATACGCCTTGGTAATACCAATTACTGCCTCGGGAGCAGCACCGGACGGGCTTCCACCGGTAAAAATGCCACCAACCGTAGTGTTGGAAGATGTTACGTAGGGATAGCTGCCATAGTCAATATCTAGCAGTACTCCCTGTGCTCCTTCAAATAGAACTTTTTTTCCTTTTGCCACTGCTTGATCAACTAAAGAGAAGGTGTCACAGATATGGGGTCTAATTAAGTTGCCTAGTTCCAGCAAACGATCCCGCTCCTCCTCTAGTGTGGGAAATTCAGCTTTATACAGATGAGTAAATAGATACTCCTTTTCACTCAACATCGCGGCCAGGCGCTTGGACAGTAGTTGCTTATTAAGCAGATCTCCCACCCGTACCGCTCGTCGAGCAACCTTATCCTCGTAGCAGGGGCCAATTCCTTTTAGGGTAGTACCAATGGTAACCCCACCCTTATGCTCTTCCCGACAGCGATCTAATAGATGGTGGTAGCTGGTAACGACCGGGCAGTTGGCAGAGATTTTAATTCTACTGGCATCAATATCGCCATCCCAACTCTTCAAGGTGATCATCTCTTGGCAAAATGCTTGTGGGTCAAAGACCACTCCGTGTCCAATCACGGCGGTAACATCACCTCGCAAAACACCGGATGGGATCAAATGGAGTACAATTTTTTTACCGTCAACAATGATGGTATGGCCAGCGTTGTTGCCACCTTGATAGCGCACAACCAGGTCAGAGCGTTCACTTAAAAGATCTGTGATTTTTCCCTTACCCTCATCGCCCCACTGGGCACCAATGATTGCAACACTCTTCATAGCTGGCTCTCCTTAACTGCTTAATTACTAAACAGGTGCCGGCCGATTATAAGGATAAATATGATCGTTACGCAATTGATTTTAATTCCAAATTTAGCTGTAATTGATCGATTGTTTTTTGGAATTCACGCAGCGTCGGTAGATTGCCGAAGTGGGTGTTTTCATGGATGTTTTGTGAAATAAAGTCATATAGTTCGACCGGCTCGGATCGACAGGCATCTTTTTTAAAGACCTTCCAGCCGCTCTCTTTGAATTGCTGAAGGTTTGAAAGAACGTTTGCCAGCACCTCCTCTCTGGTTTTAACGCCAATCGCCGTCAAGCGCCCGATAGCATTAATATCAAGGTACCAAACTTTGTAATCATTTTGTTTACATTCGCTTGAGTAGGATTCCATGGCAATAGCAATAAACATTGAGTGCCTCCTTGTGATGTGTGTGGCGTGGTTGGATATCATCCTGATCACCAACTGATCACGCATGAAAATTATATCGGTTAAAACATTGATCAACACGCATCTTTATCCAACTTCCCCTTACGACAATTGGAGAAGATGTAAGTAAAAAGTGAACCCTTAGGTGTCAGTTTGCGCTATCGACTAGATTGATAGAACCTGATTGACGTAAATTCGATTACTTTTCAGAGCGTTAAGTTTTTTTATTCGAGTAATTGATGTGTTAAACAGAGCAGCAATTCGGGACAAATTGTCACCGGCCTGGACTCGATACCTTCGGTATTGAAGGTATGACTTAGATGGGATATTAATTTTTTTACCGGCAATAATCCGATTACCTCTAATGCGATTAGTTTTTTTAATTTTAGCAACTGAAATTTTAAACTGACGAGCAATACTACTAAGAGTATCACCTCTTTTAATTTGATATTTGTAGTACTTTTGGTTGGTAGTGCGACTTACCATTCGGTGCTTGGTTTTAGTGTGATCTAATTTTCTAACCGGTGGCTTGGGGATAGCAGTGACTAGTTGTTTTTTTCGTCCCTGATAGCGAGCGATCTTATTTTGTGGAATCCAGATTTGGTAGTTGCCATGATTTTTACGACCAGGGGTTCTACCTCGCCTGAGATGCGGATTCAGTTTTTGTAACTGACTGTAGGAGATACCAAACTTTCTGGCGATACGGCTTAGTCGTTTACCACTCCCCACCTTGACACTGGCCACATGATCAAGGGGAGTAATTTTACTAGAGACCTTAAAACCATATTTGGCTGGATTCTTACCAATGGTTACAGCAGCTAAAAATTTAGGTACATAGTCCAGAGTCTCCTTCGGGAGTCTCCGCTTTTCACCTAGCGTCCAGAAGTTGCGGGTATCTGCACGCATGATCGCCCGTAATACACATACCTCACCACAGTTATAAGCCGACAGCGCCAGCTCCCAAGAGTGAAAGGCGTTATACAGATCGCGCAGATATTTTGCCGCCGCCTGTGTTGAGCGAATGGGATCATATCGTTCATCTACTCCACGGTTCATTTTCAGGCCATATCGTTTTGCGGTTCCAGCAATAAATTGCCAAACACCTGCCGCCTTGGCCTTTGAGTGTGCTCGTAGTGAATATCCACTCTCAATCATTGCTAGATAGTAAAGCTCCGCTGGAAGTTTATACTCACTTAAGACGTTTTCAACTATTTTTTTATAGCGATGCCCACGATTTAAATAGCGTTGAAATCCCCTTCTCTCTCTGGTGGTGTAGTAGTTGATCCACCATTTTACTTTCCGATTCAGTTGGGGATTAATCTCCCCCAGTATTTCGTCTGCTTGTCTGCTTTTGGGGAGTGATGTTACAACAACACGTTTGACTGGCTGGTAGGCTGTTTTGCTATCTTTGAATAGATAATCAAAATCATCTTTCCACTCGTCCTTATATGTTTCATCCTCCTTTTTAACAACTATCTTTTTGGCTGTGACCTGATCACTAACTGGAATTCGCTTGGAGTTAGATAGACGATCCAGCAAACCAGCGCATGAGGTAAAGAGAAAAAGAGAAATGAGTGTCAGTAGTGGAGTTTTGCTCCAACTCGTTTTGATTTTAGCCATCCCAACTATTGTAGCAAACTGGTAATCTATGTTAAGGGGGCAACTTTTGTGGCTTGCTATCTGCCCCGTTTATGCATTATCGGGGCAGGTAACAAGATATCGAGTACTTACTGAAAAAATTAAAGCAGTGGAGCGATAACTAGCGCAACAATACTCATCAATTTTACTAGGATATTCATGGATGGTCCGGAAGTATCTTTGAAGGGATCACCGACAGTATCACCAGTAACTGCTGCTTTGTGACACTCACCACCTTTTGACTCACCAGTAATCAGACCCTGCTCAATTGCTTTTTTGGCGTTATCCCAAGCACCACCAGCATTGGCCATGAAGATTGCAAGTAGCACACCGGTAACAGTAGCACCGGCCAACATGCCGCCCAGTGCCTCCTTGCCGAGAACAAATCCCACAACGATTGGTGCCATAATAGCGACGATACCTGGTAACATCATCTCTTTAAGTGATGAGGTGGTAGCAATGGCAACACAGGTCTTGGGATCTGGTTTACCACTTCCATCCATAATTCCGGGGATCTCTCTAAACTGTCTGCGTACCTCTTCCACCATCTCTCCTGCGGCCCGTCCAACCGCACTAAGGGTGTTGGCACCAACAAAGAATGGAAGTACACCACCCAAAAAGAGGCCGATGACTACAAGTGGGTTCATGATATTTATTGTTGTTAAGCCAACTGCAGTGGCGTAGGCAGAGAACATCGCCAGTGCTGTCAAAGCGGCAGAACCAATCGCAAAACCTTTGCCAATCGCTGCGGTGGTATTTCCCAGCGAGTCCAAACCATCGGTAATCTTTCTAACTTCTGGCCCAAGTTCACTCATCTCAGCAATGCCTCCAGCATTATCAGAGATTGGTCCATAAGCATCAACGGTCATCGTTACACCGGTTGTAGCTAACATACCAACTGCCGCAATACCGATACCGTAAAGTCCGGCAAAGTGATTAGCATAGTAGATGCCAAGAGAGAGAATGATAATTGGTGGAATACAAGAGTACATTCCTGTTGCCAATCCAGCTATAATATTGGTGGCAGGTCCAGTCTTCCCTGCAGCCGAGACGCGTAGAGTGGGAGAAAAATCATAAGAGGTATAGTACTCAGTAATTAGACCAATAAAGAGACCGGCCAGTGAGCCAATAATCATGGCATAAAATGGGCCCATGGCAAAAGGAAAGGTTATTCCAAAGTCCATCGTCTTGACGATAAAGTATGCACCAATAAAAAGTGCAATCAATCCAATGACTGGAGTGTACCTTAGAGCGGCAGCGGGGCTGGAGTTTTTAAATAGGTTCATTCCCAGGATACCCAAGACTGAAGCCATTAATCCCAAGCAGACAATTAGAATTGGCAGAATAACCGGCCCTAATCCTGCGGCGGCGTAGGTCGTAGATCCGATAAACATGGTGGCAATAATTGAACCAACATAAGACTCAAAAATATCAGCGCCCATACCTGCTGTATCACCAACGTTGTCACCAACGTTATCAGCAATGGTGGCCGGATTTCGTGGATCATCTTCTGGAATTCCTGCTTCAACTTTTCCAACTAGGTCGGCACCGACGTCAGCAGCTTTAGTGTAGATTCCACCACCTACTCGGGCAAAAAGTGCAATAGAAGAAGCACCCATGGCAAAACCATTAATTGCTTCTATCGTTGAACCACCAGTTAGATATTTATAGGCCAGTGCAACTCCGATCAAGCCCAAAGAGGCAACCGACATTCCCATAACTGATCCACCAAAAAAGGCAATCGATAGAGCTTTTCCCTGTCCGTCAGTAGCAGCGGCGTTGGCCGTTCTAACATTTGCCTTGGTTGCGGCCTTCATTCCAACAAAACCGCACAGCATAGATAAAAAGGCTCCAAATATGTAACAAATGGCAGTATTCGTTCCTAGGTTAAAACCTAGAATCAGTGCCACAACGACAAGAAAGGCTAGAAGGATGGTGTACTCTTTTCTAAGGAAGGTCATTGCACCATCTTCGATCATATCGCTAATTTCAGTCATCTTGGCGCTACCTGCAGGCTGTTGTACAATCCACCAGTAAGTAGAAAGTGCAAAAAGAAATCCAGCCAAGCCAATAAATGGGCCATAAGCAAGAAAATTAACTAAAGCATCCATCTTGTGTTCTCCTCTTGTTACATTCCCCCAGATGGGGTTTAATTGAATATCATCATGTTATAAAAAGCTAATAGTGTAGGGCAACAATTATCATAGAAGTTCCCTTAGTAAAGTAAAAAATATTTTATCTGGAATATAGTTTGGATCATCTAGAAACTAAAAGAAAGAACACCATCTCCCTGCTACTCTCCTCACTAAAAATGGCGGTGGCCACTCTCCTAAGTCGTATCTTGGGTCTGGTACGTGAGCAGGTGATGGCCTATATGTTTGGGGCCAGCGGGGTGACCGATGCCTTCTTGGTCGCTTACCGTATTCCCAATATGTTGCGAGATCTATTTGCTGAAGGGGCTTTCTCGGCTGCCTTTGTCCCCATTTTTACCGAAGTTCGCTTAAAAGATCCGGCCCAGGCTCGTCGGATGCTCTGGACTCTGGTTATTTTATTGGGATTTATCACGCTTTGCATAGTTGCTGGGATGATCTACTTCGCCCCAGAGCTAGTCAGCGTTTTTGCTCCCCGCTTTGTTGAGAACCCGGAAAAGTTTCAAATTACTGTAACTTTGATCCGCTTAATGTCACCATTTTTGACCTTGGTCTCTCTGGCTGCCTTAATGATGGGAGTTTTAAACTCGATCAAAATATTTTTTGTCCCCTCACTGGCCCCTGCTTTATATAATATTGTGATGATCGCTTCAATGGTGCTGTTGCCTCAGCTGCTAGTCAGTTATAATCTGCACATAGCGATCAGTATGGGGATTGGGGTGGTCTTGGGTGGAGTGGTCCAGCTAGCGGTACAGCTCCCCTTGATCTTTCTGCGAGGCTATGGTCCCACAGGACCACTCAACTTCTCATCAGTTAATATCCGTCGAATTATCAATCGGGTCGGAGTTGGGACGATTGGGATTGCTGCTACTCAGATCAATATACTGATCAATACTGTTTTGGCGACCAGTACGGTGGTTGGGGCAGTCTCCTGGCTCTCCTATGGTTTCCGTCTCTTCCAATTTCCTGTGGGGATTCTAGGAGTCTCAATTGCGGGCTCTAACTTAGTCCACTTTAGTGAGCTATGGAAAAAAGGGGATTATGGTCAAGCCAAAGAGACTCTTAGAAATAGTTATGCCATCTCCTTTGCGGTTATGTTACCGGCCTTGGCGCTACTCTTTGCCCTATCAAATGAGACAATTCATCTAATTTATGAAAGAGGGAGATTCTCCTCTCATGACACCATGATGGCTGCCAAGGCGATGCGTTATTATCTGGTTGGCCTGCCCTTTTATGGGTTATATAAAATCTTCTCACCTACTTTCTACGCATTAGATATGCCTCGTGTTCCAGTAACAATCTCCGTAATCTCCATCGTCTTGAACATCACCTTTAGTGTGGTGATGACACCGATCTACGGATTTCACATGTTGGCCTTAGGGATTTCAATTTCCATGATGTTTAATACTAGTTTGCAGTCGTGGTACTTGCGAAAAGTGCTAGCACTCCCGGTCACTTTTTTTATCAATCGCCAGCTAGGGAAGGTGGTCGTTAGTTCTGTTGCCACTCTTTTTCTCGCAAAATGGCTAGCAATTAGTTGGTTTAGCTTTAGTGACCCTTTTCTGCAAAAGGTATTAATCTTCTCTGTTATTGGTATTTTGGGTGCGGCTTGCTATTTAGGGGCAATGGTGGCCCTGGGTGAGTGGAAGACAGTTAAGCCACTGCTCATTAAGAGAAAACGCCAGTAGGATTAGTTGATCACTACAAAATGTTTCTTGTGGTATTCCGCTATTTTGGATAGAGTGAACTCAGTTTTATTTTAAATCATTAAGGAATTTTATCTGATGAAAACTGATTTTGAGACACTGAAGGCTTTAGCGAGCTACACTATCAATTTCTTGAAAGAGCGTGATATTATTGAGTTTTCAGTAGATAATAGACTTCCGTTAATTGAAGCGATGGCGACTGAATATGGTGTTAGCCTTGCAACTGATGATGATATTAGGGATCAGGCGATTGAGGAAGTAGAAGAGAAGATGGGGCGAGATAATATGCCCGAGGATATTACCGAGTCAGAGATTTTTAACCATGCTCGTAAAGAGATAATTAAATCCTATAGCGGCGAAAATGTTGAAGGTCTCTATCTGGTCGAGTCAATTCACAATGTTGCAGTTCGAATTAACAACTTTCTCTTAAGTTCTGATTTAATCGATGATGTCTACGGGACTGATGATGAAATTATCGATTTTTTAGTTAAAAAGATTCGAAAATTCTCTATTGCAAGAGCCTAGTTGGCCATAACAACCTAAAATTACAATAGGCAATTCCTGTTATTACTCAATTCAGGATTAAAGTTTCTAATTGAATCACCCGAAATAGTTGATCGATGAAGTGTTAATAGAAGAGATTTCTCGGATGGAGTTGATCATGACAATGGGTAAGGTAAAGTGCAATCAGACTAAATCATCACAATTGGTAATCCTGGTGATGGCGATGCTGCTTATTCCTTTTGGGAGCACGTTCGCCGGTGATGGGGATAGTTTTGATGATGGATATGGTTATGACTATGGTGATCAGCAACCTGGAGATGGTGTCCAACACAGTAGCTGTGAGTGGATAGACTATCAGAGCGAACCTAGTCTGCGAGCAGAGTATAAGGCTTGTGTCAGGTTGGCACTTACTCAGTCCTATGACGGTGAAATTGACTGTATTGAGTGTCTGTTTCATGAGGAGCAGAGTCAAGGCTCTGAACTGGGTAAGACTGTTCGGGCGGCCCTTGGGCCACTAGCTTATGTAGCGGCCACCTATTTTGGTTATAAGGGCCAGACACATCAAGCTGATGCCTATTCAAATGCGATTATATCGGGTCATGAGCAGTGTACTATGCGTTATAATAGCTTTGCCGATAATCGAGTCCGAATGGCCAATGACTTCTATGACTACTATGTCACGACAGGGGCAAATCCTATCTCTCCTGATCAAGCAACCTCATATGCCGAAGCATTTGGTAACGGGCCCCAGTGTAATGGGTCCGGTATGGGATCCTATGCAGGAATGGGTGGAATGTATGGTAACGGCTATGGCGGATTTGGTTCTCCGTGGGGCGCTGCTGGCTACTCACCTGGATTTATGAACGGTATGTTAGGGCCCGGCATGGGAGGCTTTGGCTCCGGTGGCGGTTTTGGTGCTGGTGGTGGATTTGGCGGTGGCTACGGCGGCGGATTTGGCGGCCCAGGAATGGGTGGCGGTTACGGCGGTGGATTTGGCGGCCCTGGAATGGGTGGTGGTTAC